>NZ_CP095071.1:1800473-2400631 GCF_022919575.1 Gracilibacillus salinarum
ATGCTGTGCGCACCGGTTATTTCTGCTCCACGATAGACGTCAATACTCGTCACAACAAGCAAAACAAGATCGACAATCGGCGTCATCGCCAGTAAAAAGAGACCCGCTTTTTCCTTGTTAAACAGATATCTCGTTACCAATCCCGCGATAATAAAGATCCAAAATCCGATCTCACACGCTACAATCAGCCATGCAACAATGTGCATATTTAACCACCTTCATTTCTCAACATCACTGCTTCACCAGTTCGGGTATGCGTTTTCAAAAAACTTATATACTTTCCTGCTGACTATATATTTCATAACCAATATAACCAAATAAATAGCCGATTCCCGATCCTAAACTGATAGTAAGCAGCAGTGAATACGGCAAATAAATCCCTGCCAGCACACCAATTGCACAACCAGCCAGCATTCCCATCGGTATCATAGTGTCTAATACCACCTGAGCACGTTTAGTTTTTTTCTTCCCCAATTTACCTTGGTCATATTTATGCCGAAGTCTATGGAGGACAAATAACACAATCACTGCGACGATGACGAGAGGCGCAATTGCTTGGATAACTTCCACGCTGGAATCGCTCCTTTCCATTAAGATAATTTCGTTTACATACTTAACTCCTATATATTCCTAAGTTTATCATATAATACCCATAAATAGGTGGATTTGAAACATTAATAGTTGTCCACGACGCCTCCTAAGGAAGCTGCCTGAACAAAAGGCTCGTTGATCATGTCTAAGATTTGCTCCTTCGTTCCATACACAACTACACCTAAGATTTCGGCATCTTCTATATCCTGGTCCTTCAAATGGCTATATGCTTGATGGTGTTCGCTTGCATAACTGGTTTGCAGTAATTGAAGAAAGTTATTGTAATCATATTCCAAATCAGTATTGGCATAATAAGTGGAATTAATCGAAAAACCTAGAGCATCATTTTCTCTTATAAATGCCGCAGACCAATCGTACTCATCTGCTTCTTTTCTATATGTTTCTAATTGACTGTCGGTGTATGTGTTGATCCAAAACCATGTCATTTCCGGAAGCTGCTCAACAGGTAAGTCACGTTGCTTGTATGGTTTATCAAAAGAAAGAGCAACTTCATAGATATTATCCCCTGACATACTTTCAATAAGCCCTTCATCGTTATTATATTTTTCGTACGTGACATCGGGGTGGAAAAACATCATATTTCTCCAGCCATTATCTTTATAGGTAAACTGCCATTCTTCACCAGTTACTCCGATGCTTCCACCTGCACCTCTTGAAAGCAAAACAGATGGAATCAGCCCAAAGGAATACTGATCCTGTTCCATCACAACTGCTTTTCTTTTCATATCCTTGGAAACCTTATAATTGCTTGATCCTCCAAGAATGCCTGTAGAATCAACAGTTTCACTGATATAGCCATTAGGTGTAGTGAGTCTGATATATGCATCCCGCTCTTTATATGCCTTTTGACTAAAATAGGCTGAAATAGCAAAATTGCCTATACTCAGCACAACAAACACCAGGATAGACACGGCAACAATCGTAATGATTGTCTTCCTTTTCCCTTTTCTTATCGCTCTTTTTACCTTCTTTTCATCAAAAATATCATCGCTCATGAAGATTCCCCCACTTCTCTTTGAATGCTTTTCTTGCCCGAAATAAGTATGTCCTGATTGTCTCTTCCTTCATCCCTAATAGTAATCAAATTTCTTTATAACTTAGCTCCAGTTCATATTTTAATAGCAAAAGCTGTTGATAGATTTCCTGTATCTCCTTTAAGGTTAGAAAGATTTCAGCACTCAATTCGATATGTAATACGCTCGATTCAATATCATCGTCATTTGCAAAATTATTCCAAAAGCGATCATCATTGATCGACATCACCTGTTCTTTTCCTTTTTTCTTTAACATTCTTTTGAACTCATTCATTGCAATGGAAAAAATATAGGATAGTGCTTTATCTGAAGCAACGCCGCTGCTGTACGCTATATATTTCATATAACTCTCCTGCACAATATCCTCCGCATCTTCATGACTGCATCCGTTCTTTTTCAAATAGTAATAGATCATTTTTGCCTGTTTATTATATATTTGCAACAAAAGCTGTGAATCCATAACATCTCCCCTCGGATAGAATATCGCCTATTATATAGAGTCGGTTTCTTTTGAATAGTTTACAGGAAAACAGAAATAAATTTAAGAAGTTTTAAAAAATACGTCCGCTTCTAATGAGTTATATGGGGGGATGACGTAGGTGTGACGGATGATGACTGCTGGGAAGGTCATCTATCGGACAACTCGATACTCCTACTCTTCCCTTTTGGCCGATTGGGGGCTTCTATCGGACAACTCGACGCTCCTTCTCTTCTTTTTTGGCCGATTGGGGGCTTCTACCGGACAACTCGACGCTCCTATTCTTTCCTTTTGGCCAATTGGGCACTTCTATCGCACAACTCGACGCTCCTATTCTTCCCTTTTGGCCGATTGGGCACTTCTATTGCACAACTCGACGCTCCTATTCTTCCCTTTTGGCCGATTGGGCACTTCTATCGCACAACTCGACGCTCCTATTCTTCCCTTTTGGCCGATTGGGGGATTCTATCGGACATTCACTCTTTTCCCACAATTAATGTTGTCCGGTTGAGCATAATAATACGATCAAATTATTACTCACGCTGAACCTGAGTTAAATTTATTAATCTAAATATGAGAAGAAGTCATCATATGACAGATATTCCATACAAAATAAATAGAATAGGCATTGGAATCAAACATCCAACACCTACTCCATACATTATTTTAATTCCACTTTAATAGCATCCATTTTAATCGGCTCTTCATTTGCACTTAATGTTCCAAATGGTACTAAAATGGAATAATCTCTATAATCAAACGTATCTTGATCTTTCCATTCAAAAATGGATTGAAAATGCAGACTGTCACCTTCTTGTAACGTTGCTTGATCACTTCGAATCCTGTATTCCAGCATGTTCATCATATCCAATTCTCCCGTTTCATCCCTTTGAACATTGTCAGATTTAATCATCATGATAAAGTTGGCAAAGCCTTGAATAATATCTGCTCGAAGCGAACCAGTTTCTACATTCTGTATGTGATAATCCAATATTAACTGTTCCCCCTCTTGCTGTATGCTATTTACCTTTATCGAATAGTCAAACCTGCTGCTTTCTATGGTAAAAGGAGGCGATTGGTTCATAGAATACACAGTATCTTCTTCTGATTTTTCTATTTCCGGTTGAATGATTAGATACTTGGCATCGTCACTGATCTTGCTATCAATTAAGTCTTGGTTATCTTCTAGAATAAAAGATTCACTTGTCTCTGTTGATACAACATTTGGGTTAAACGGTGATAAGCGATTTCCTTCACTATCCACCACTTTAATGTTTATATAATCCATTTCCCCATCCAAAGGCATTGTCGTCTGGTAATTTAATATCGTCGTCGCCTTGCCTTTCACAACAGACTCCATTTGAAGTGAGTATCCTGAACCTTCAAGCTCAGTCGTAGCTTCCGAATAAATCGTTTCTGATGGAATTTTCTCAACCGGCACATCAAACTTCCAACGGCCATTAACACTTGCCATATTCGTAAAAGTTAATGGCAACGTATCTTTTTCGAGTACATAACCATGATCATTATAAAATTCAATCGAAGCAATGTATCCATCTTCTGTTTCTTTTAAGCTTGACATGGTAGCAGACAACTGATTTTGATCTTTTCCGTCAAAAAGATGAAAGCGATAGCCTGCTTCTGGACCTTCCCCTCCAACACGATCCAATGAAAGTTTGTCACCTTTCGCATTAAAGGTAATACCAATGACATTGCCATCATAATAAGCACTTGTTATCGTGATATCTACTCCCTTACTCGTCGCTTTCTGATCAAGCTGCGTTACTAAATCACTTTCCAGTAACTCCTCACCGATTTGCATGCCAACCTTGTCATAAACAGAGCCTAACAGAGGAATAGAAGACAGGGCATATGAAATAGGTGCAAAAACGAAACCTGCTGCCAAGAATGCGATTGCCGCAATCGATGCTGCTGCACTTACAAGCTTGACCTTGGATCTTCTTTTCGGTACTTTTTCTTTACGGCCTTTCTCCATGCCTCGCTCTATTGCCTGAAATATTTCGCTCTTGGGAACTTCTATCTCATCGATTTCTTTATGTAAACGCTCTTTGCCCATGGTAATTCATCCCCCCAATACTTTTTTTCAATTCCATTTTTGCCCGACGTAAATAGGTTTTAATAGTGTTCGCGGGTTTCCCCATCGTTTCCGCAATCTCATCAATCGTAAAACCATGATAGTAAAATAAGATAATGACAGTTTGATAATGTTTACTTAAAGCGGAAATGGCGTTTAACATATCCATCTTCTCTTCTGCGTCCACATAACTATCGTCAGAAATATTACGGATAAGTTCCTCATCAAAAACGACTTTCTTTCGTTTGTTTATGACATCATAAGCCGTTCGGATCAGAATCTTTGTCAGCCAGGTATAAAAAAACTGCGGCTGCTTAACTTGATCAATGGATATAAAAGCCTTGTATATTGTTTCCTGAAGTACATCCAATGCATCCTCTTTGTTTCGGACATAAAGAAATGCAGTTTTGTAGAGCTTTTCACTCTCTTTTTTGACGAGTGTTTCAAATGCTTCTTCATTCCCGCTTATTGCTTTTTTTATTATAGATAAATCTTTCAAGTTGTTCCCTCCTTTCATCTGTTAGAGCAACCAGGGGGTGCAAAAGTTTCAAAAAAATGAGCTAGAAGAATTTTTTCTTCTAGCTTGGTTATGTATTGTCAGTTCAACATATAATCAACTTTTTTATGGCCACTTTTCGATGTTTTATGGCCACTTCGGCTACTTTAATGGCCACTTTTTGACGTTTTATGGCCACTTTTATTCATTTAATGGCCACTTTTGCAAAAATACCTATCACAAGAAACTTCTAAGTCCGTTCTAAAACTACTCCAATTCCTCATAAAATATAATTCTGTTTGAGAAAGGATCGATAACTGTTAATTCACTAGTACCCCAGGGTGTTTTTTCTATAGCAGGATTAGAGTACGGGTATTGCTTTTCTACTAATAAAGAATGAAAACTTTTTAAATCCTTTATTTTAATCCGAATAGCACCTCCAGGAGAAGCATCACCATAATGTTCAGATAAATGTATAACTGCATCGTTTAAGGAAACCTGAATATACACTGGCATATTTTCCGAATACTGATGTTCCCAGTCCTTTTTAAAGCCTAAATAATTGATATAGAACGAGTGAACTTTCTCCATATCAAAAATACGAAAGATTGGTATAACCATATGATATTGCACTCCTTTTTCATCGAAGTATCCGTTGCACTATTTTCGTCCTCCAAACGCCAAAACCAATTAAGGCACCGATCATGTTCAGGATAAAATCATCAATATCAAAACTGCCTCTTAATGTAACTAATTGTACTGTTTCAATAATGAGTAAAATGATACTCATTAAAACAGTGAATACTCGCCATTTATTTAGTTTTTCTATGAAAAATGGTACATAAATGCCCATAGGTAAAAATAGAAGTAAATTGCCAAACAGGTTTTCTATTGGAATATTAGCATTCATACTCCCATCAAACATAGCTCGAATATATGTACTCATTGTTTTGAATGGAACGAAATTGGAATTGAACCTTAACTTTTCTAACAACGAAAGATCGCTATACCAGTCACCACTCCCCCTGTTTAAAAAATACAAATAAATATAATATAAAACTAATGCTAAAGATAAACTTGATTGCCTTTTTCATTTTCTGCTCCAATCAGCGATAAACTTCTCATGATCTTTCCAATGAAGTGAGATGTTATAACTTTTATGGCCACTTTATCATCTTGCCTAGCGAAATTCTCAATCATTATTTAATACACCATACCCACTTTGTACGATCTCTCCGTCTTCATAATTATATAAATAAATTTTATCCTTTTCATCTTCAAATATGACGCTTGCTGTTATTCCAGGCTTAGATCTTGATACACTTATTTTCTCAATTTCCTCATCCTGATAACCATTACTTTCTAAATAGTCAATCACATCGCTCTCCATACTGTGTTTTATGTATATATCATAGGAAAACCAGATTAGTATCAGGAATAAAAGAATACTAAAAACAAAATACCTCTTTTTTACTTTACGAACATTCATTGTATCCCTCACTGATTATTGTTATCTATTGTCTTTAAGTAAGCTGCATACATAAGTAACATAAGGCCACATTTTATGGCCACTTTTCGATGTTTTATGGCCACTTTTATTCATTTTATGGCCACTTTCAGCAGTTTTATGGCCACTTCTACTAAAATTACTAGTCAAAAAAAAGCTGATCAGCCGTATATTCACTACTCTCAATTTCTTTTCTTATTGATTCTTCCAGGCTGGTGTCCACATTCTCGTCTGCCCAAATATTCACTTCTAATTCTTTGCTTTCAGCTGAGATTACTTCCACATTGACTTTCGTATTTTCAGGTAAGTATTTCTGTACGATTTTTGTTATATCTTCTGTTGCTTTTAAGTTAAACGTTTCAAACTCGTATCCATCCGTAATCTCTTTGTTTTGAATATCTTGCCCTACATAAAGTGAGACTTCAATCAGTGGGGGATTTGTCCCACTGATTGCTAGCGAAACTTATCAGGAAGTTATCGTCCGTTCCCCCCACTTAGCTTCTTGTTTTATCTCTTGAACCTTAATATGGGGGGATTACGGACGGTTAGCGCCGTGATAAAATAACATGGCTGGATGATTCACTTCGAATGCTTCTGCGGAATAAGTACCATGCATGAGATCATATGACATACTATCGATTTCAAAATCTTGCTGGTGGGTATCCTCTAAATAATTCTCGAACGCTTTGTTATATTTATATAAACTCCAAGGTGATCCATAATTAATAAAAAAGATAAGACTACCAATCAAGAATACAGACAGCCAGAAGATTTTGGATTTTAATAGTTTCAGTTTATTCACTCCTAGTTTTTACAATCTATCCATTCAAATGAAGAATGCTGCTCTGGGCATTGTTATTCTTTTTAAGATAGTCTTCCTGGAGAATGCCACAGATTGCACAGTCCTTATACTGGCTCTTGGCATTGCGGATCATATGTCTGATTACTCCTTCTCTCTCCATACCAGCATTGCTCATCATTTTTCCAGAAGCAGGGTTGTCTATATTATGTGCTGCAGATATTTTGTGGATATTCATATGGCAAAAACCAAATTCCACCACAGCTTTGAGTGCTTCCGTTCCATATCCCTGATTCCACCACTTGGGTCCTATTGAATAGCTTACCTCACAGTTTTCAGTGGCATTATCAAACTGATAGAGATCGATTTCGCCGATAAGTTCACGGCTGTCTTTCAACATAATTCCCCAGTAACAAAAATCTTTATTTCCGTATTGGCCGACTATCTTTTCCATTCTCTCCATGGTCTCCGATACTTTTTTATGTGCTGCGTTGATCCGATTGTCGGCTACCCGTTCGTCTGAAAGCCAGTGGTCAAACACACTTTGCACATCTGTAAGTGCTAATCTTCTAAGTATTAAACGATTTGTTTCTATGATTGGGGTTCCTAAATAGTTGATCATTTAATCACCTGAACTATTGTAAGTATTTTTTTAACCTCTCCATATTTTCTGCCAAAAACAAAGCATTTTTTTCAATTCCTCTACGTTTACACCAGCCGATGCTATTGAAGGCATCGGTAAATCGATAAAAAGGAAGGACATTTTCAAGATTAATCAATGGTCTAACACTGGTGTAGCCTTCTTGGTATGCGTGATATAAGCGATCATCATAACTTAAATAATCGCGATACAGTTTAGTAAAATCAATTTCTGTTGAACCAAATCTTACGCTCTCAAAATCTATTACTCCTGAAACATTGTCATGATCAACAATTATATTGGCTGGTCGAAAATCCATGTGGATGAAACTTGGTCCATCCGGTGAAGGTAGTTGTTGTTTCATCACTTCAAATTTATCAATGGCTCTCTTATATAATTGTTCATCTATAACGCCCCTTACATCTTCAGCAAAATTCAAGAATTGCTGTTCGATGAAACTGGACCATTGCCAAAATTCATTTTTAATACCCGTTAATTTTTGCTCGGGAGGAGGTTGAATAGCATGCATTTCAGCATGAAGAACTCCAATCTGGTACGCTATTGATGGTGTAGATTTAGAAGTTAATGGCTCTCCCTTTAATTCAGATAATAAAAAAACACCCGTACACTCCTCATCACCTGTCCAATAATCTAGCATATCAGGGGTTGAAACGCTTCCTTTTAAGATTTTATAGGCTTCTAGCTCGCGTTGAAACTTTAAAGTTGTAAAAGGAATTTTCAAATAAACATTTTCACCAGTATACAAATTACATTTATATACGGTTGAACTTGAACTATGAGAGTCCTCAACTTCATTCATTGTTCGCACTCGTAATCCAAATTGATCAATGGCTCGATTTAACACCGCACTTCCCCCTCCCTGTAAAAAATAGCAAAGCTGGTTATTTTCTATTTCTCGAAAAACCAATCAATGCAATAATCAAACAAAACATACTAACAGCCCAGGCAACGCCGGCTATACCGATTCGAAAGGAAATCTCTTCGGATGCCATGGGATGATTGTAGTCAAAACCAATAGCCTGCAGTGCAAAATATACGGAAATAATCAATGAAAAGAAGTGTAACAATGTCCATATGTATCCGAAGCTATTATGCTTATTTTTTATCCAAAGGAACAATGTAACGATAAGAGCGATTCCCATCACAATTGAAAAACCAGCAATTAACAAGCCGATTACTTCCTGTTCTAATGGCATAAAATTACACCTCCTCAAATCCAGAAATCCCACGCATGACGTATCATTAATTTTTTTCTAAACGATTTACGTATTTGATTAAAAAATACAGCATGATCCACGGAAGAATAAATTTTGTAGCCCATTCTATTACATTAGGTATGATGGATGACGT
Source organism: Gracilibacillus salinarum (assembly GCF_022919575.1). NCBI lineage: Bacteria > Bacillati > Bacillota > Bacilli > Caryophanales > Bacillaceae > Gracilibacillus > Gracilibacillus salinarum. Next base: position 1,809,506 of record NZ_CP095071.1, read on the forward strand.
ATTTATGCCAAAATAAGGGGGGATGAACAAAAGAACAAATAAAGTGATAAGAGCTATGATTACATTTTTCATATTAAACACCTCCTTGCACTCTTTTTGTTTTTAACGCTGGTTCAATCTAAGATGTACATATGTTTATTTTAACATAATATTCCAATAGATAGTTTGAAATATAGAAATTCATCTCTCTTTTTTCCAAATCAGATAGAAAGAGCTAACTCTTTTACGAAAAGTTAGCTCAAGATTTACCAAAATAACACTATCCCCAAGCCGTTTATTAGAAAACTCCGCATTCGCCTCGTCTGTTAGTAAGTTTCTTATACTTGGTACATACTTTTTCACAACGTCGAACTTCTTCATTGCTAAAATTTTCCTACACTATAAAAAAGACTGGGCTTTTAATTTTTCAACCTCTACCTCAATTGTTGCTACATCAACCCTTTCGAATAGTGGTTTCACATGTTTTAATTTGGAATCATATCTTTCAATTGGTTTCCATTGAAATTCCGATATGTTTAAGCTCTCTTTTATTTCACTACTTGAAAATGGAAGAAATGGACTTAATAACTGAGCCATATTTGCAATGATATATACACAAGTGGCTAATGTATTATTACATTCTTCAGGAGAATCTTTCACCTGAACCCATGGCTGTTGATGATCAAAATACTTATTGGCATGCCGGATATATTCAAATAAAATATCCAATGCTTGTTTGAAGTGCGTTTCTTCGATCAGCTTACCTATCTCAGTATACAAATTCTTAATTTCGTCCTTGATAGACGCATCCACTTTAGCGTATGGAATTCTTCCATCAAAAGATTTTTCAATAAATTTTAACGTTCTATTGATGAAGTTACCATATGCACCTAATAGTTCGCTGTTATGACTGTAGACAAACTCTCTCCACGAAAAATCGGAATCTCTATTCTCAGGAGCGTTTATTGTTAAGAAATAGCGTATGGAATCTGGATGATATTTCTCAAGCAGATCCGGTACCCATACTGCCCAATTTTTGCTTGTAGACAGCTTCTTCTTTTCAACTGTTAGATACTCATTGGAAACAATATGAGTAGGCAAAGCTTCAAGCTTTACCCCTAACAAAATCGATGGCCAAATAATCGAATGAAATGGAATATTATCCTTCCCGTGTATATAATATGAGATTGTATCTTTACTCCAGAAAACGGAATCATCTCTTTTATGTTCTTTCGCCCATTTTCTACTGACTGAATAATAGCCTGATACAGCTTCAATCCACACATAAAATTTTTTATCTTCATAACCATGTACTGGTACCGAAACGCCGATTGGCAAATCACGTGATACAGCACGGTCATGCAATCCTTCTTTCAAATATCTTGCCGTTAATTGGTTTGCATTGTCACGCCACAAACCATTACTCCTAGCGTTATCAGCATACTGTTGTAACGGTTCTTGAAATGTACTTAATTTAAAGTAGAAGTGTTCAGTATTTCTTGTAGTTGGAACATCGCCGCATAGTTTACATTTCTTATCACGAAGGTCTAATGGTTCTAAGATTTTGGAGCAATGATCACACTGATCCCCTCTTGCATCCTTTACACAATTCGGACAAAGCCCCTCCACAAATCGATCAGGTAAAAACTGGTCACACGTTGTACAATATGCCTGTTCCACCGCTTTCTGATAAATTTTTTCGTTTTCTACTAATTTCAAAAAGATTTCCTGAACAGTTTTATGATGATGTGCAGAGTCGGTACGCGTATAACAATCATAGGTGAAACCAAGCTTCTCAAAGCATTCACTAAATTCCTCATGGTATTTATCAGCAATTTCCCTTGGAGTCACACCTTCCTGCTTTGCTCTGATTGTAATAGGAGTTCCATTACAGTCGCTTCCTGAGACATAAAGGACATTATCCCCCTTTGCTCTGTAATATCGTGCTAAAATATCTCCTGATAATAAACTGGCAATATGCCCTAAATGCATGGAACCATTTGCATAGGGCCAAGCCCCTCCAATGAATACGTTCATATCACTACCTCCTTTTAATCTACAAAAAAAACCTCGCCCTAAGACAAAAACGCTTGTCAAAGGACGAGGTTATACTCGTGTTACCACCTTTTATTTACTAATCACTCACATGATCAGCCTCGATAAGTACGGAACATTACATGCTCTTATACCCTGACATTTATAACGAGTGCCAAATCTCGTCATAACCTAACTTCAAAAAAGTTCAGCTATGCAGCTCAGAGACCATGTTCAATTAACGAATCCTTGCTTCTTTTCAGCTGCCGAAGCTCTCTGTATAAGGATGAACATTAATTTACTCTTCTCTTCCATGCCTTTTCCATTTAATATTACCTTATTATTACATTTTCTTTTGGATAAAACAACATCTGATTTTATTATTGTACATTTTTATTTTATAAAGTGAGACTTCAATCAGTTGGGATATTACGCTGTGATAAAATTCTTCCGTATTATTTTTACGAGGAAACCCTAATATAATACCCATCTGGATCAATCAGCCTAAAATCAGATAATCCCCACGGCCTTTCTTTTAATGGAGTTTCTATCTTATAATCTGTTGATAACACTCTTTCATATGTTCCTTCCAGATCCTTAACTTCCAGGACAATTTCAACACCTTTACCATTTGGCTGGTTACCTTCTGTTTTTAATGGATGTGACTGTTCAAGCTTCTCCAACTTCGCAAGTCCGATTACGACATTTCCGTTTGTAATTGGAGTATACTTTTCATTTATACCAGAAGGTGCTGTAAAACCAAGAACCCTTTGATAGAAATGAACGGTTTCTTCTATATTTTTTACGAATAGCTCCAGTCTTAGCTTCATGATACACCACCATTTTAAAATTTTGCCAAGCTTCTTTCACTCAAAACCATCACCAGTCGTCCGCTCATAAAAAGTAACAAACCAATCAAAATTATGTATAAATGCACGATGAAGCTGATCAAATCTCTTGTCAAGCTCGCTTCTGGACAAATAGTTTTGATGTTCCATTTCAACGATACTGTCTTCTAATGATAATAGATTTCTAATTACGTTCACTAAGTATCCTCTTTGCTCTCCTTCATAATCTCCTTGAACAACAAGGTCTAGTAATGCTCCCCTTACTTGCTTTACCTCAGAAAGCATCCCCTCTAAATCCCCTGCATCAAAGGACACAGCGTCCTTACTAATTAACCATTCGTTCAAATATAGGCAGGACATACTCGGTACTGTCTATTGTCAGATTTACATCATTATTAGCTGAATCTTTTTCATAGGTTGCTTTAAATTCACTTAAAACTTCTTCATAGCTCTTCCCATTGAATAAGATTTCGTCAGGTTTATAAGCATAACTTTTGTTGATACTGAAAGGCGAGTAGGGATAAAACCAATTCATCGAAAAAAAGATAATAGCTACACCAATTCCCACCAGTACCAGACTGACGCTTTTTCGCTTTACGCTCATTTCAACTTCTCCTTACTCTCATTACAGTTTGATATTACGTTCCTCTTTATTTGATCAACCCCTCATCTTCTTGCTCAGCTTCCATTCTGTCGGCATCTATATTCTTTTGAAACCATAATTCCTCAATAGACTGATAAGCTACTTTTATAAATAGAATAACAACTATCAAAAATAAAATATCCATTAAAATATTAAAAAGATATTGAATATAAATACCGATGAATGGGATATCTGATAGCAAAGGTAAATCCATTTCACCTATCTTATGGATACCGAATACTAATATTAAAGTTATAAGTATCTTAACTAAGTCATTGTATAGATTATTCAATTGGTACCCCCCCCTTTTTCATCTTTAAACCGTCGTCGCCGAGGATGTTGCTGCCTGGTCAGCTTTCACACAATCAATCGCAACAACGAGGGCAATAATAACGCTCTCCATTTCTTCCTTTATTACTTGAACCTTGTAGCTGTCTCCCCACGAGAACCACTCTTTGCCAACTTCAGCTACCGTTTCCCCATGCTGCAGCACTTGAAAATCCATATCCCACCAATTACCATGTACTTCAATCCCTGCTGCATCAATTGTATATCGCGCTTTTAAGGAGGAAAATTCCTTTTTGATCGTTAATACCTCCTGACCGTTTACCTCCACCAAAAATTTTGGCAAAAAGCTGAACGGCTTTTTCGTAATGCATGCGATTTGATCTCTCGCTGTATTCAGTATGGAGAAAGTCTTTGGCACTTTCATGAAGCTTCCCTCCACATCATATACATCATTCTCCTGCTCATCTTTCACTGTGAATTTTTCGCTTAAACTGAACACTTTTTGTTTTATAAAAAGCTGTTTCATCCTATTCCCTCCTAGTGATTTACATGAAGTTATCCTCATAAATAACTTCCCCATCATTATTCAATCCTCGTAATGTTCTTGCTTTATAGTCATCTTCCATGTCGTTCCAATGAAATAAGAACATGCGATGATCTTTTAATTGATACGTTAACGTTTCAATATCTTCTCCAGGTACGCCTTTTCCTCTACTATCCGCTATTGACACATCCAGTTCTACTCTGCTTATTTCCGGGTTGGTCACAATACCATAATATTGCATCAACCTGTAATCTTCATTAATCAAGGTACCACCCCAGGAATAGTTAATATCTTGATCCTCTTTTATCTCTTCCCCACCAGCACCGCTTCCTGGTCCCCAGAAAATGCCGGCATGTTTATTAATTAAAGTAGCTGAAAACCAGTTTTTATAGGTAGACAGAAAAATCTGGACATCCTCTAAATCTACTTTTTCTAATACTTGTGATGGACCATAGTAAATAGTCCGTTCCGATTTTTCAAAGGCCGCTTCTGGGGAAAGCTCGTAATATGTAATATAAGGGATTCTATAATCACAAAAAAGATTAACAGACAGGCAATGGTCCATTCTATTATCGCTTGTATTACTGTTCGATTCATTGTGCTCCCCCCTGGTCTATTGAAAATTAAGTTTGAAACATTCGATCAAACCATTCGAACTTTATTTCTATTGTCTCTACATTTGCTGCTAGAGGTTCATAGTGAACAACCGTATACTGCCCCCATGTTTCACCTGAAGATGAGCTGCTTGTTACTGGATAACTATTACCTTTATCATCTTTTAATTCAAGTGCAGATTCCGGAAATGACCAGCCATTTTCTTCCTTATGCACTTCTAAAATTAAGGAGGTTTCCTCTGGTGCTAATACAAGATGCTTGAATAAAATATCATCACCTTCCAAGTTTACCTTTTTATCTAAATCGATAAGAACCGCATCTCCGTTATTCACTTTATTTTCAATATTCTCTGGCAGCCCATTCGTCATCCCTGAAAAAAAAGAAACAATATTGGGTATAAGTACAATTATACAAACGATTATGATAAGGCGCCGAATCCATACTCCCATTCCATCAACTCCAACTTTTTTATGCCCTTTGCAAATATACGTCGCAAACTCATTTATATGTTAACATAAATAACCATTTTTGGAGGGGAATGATTCAAAAAGGATAATCCTCATTAACGTCGAACTATTATAGTAATAAGAACAAAGGAGCATGCTCATGTATACTATTTTTGATCGATCTCATACAGAGACGATCATAAAACGGATAGATCGATTAAGTGAACATTCCCGACCAAAATGGGGGAAAATGAATGTCGCCCAAATGTTAGCTCACTGCTCTGCCTTCCAAGATATCGCTATAGGAAATACTTCTCCTCCAAGAGGTTTGTTGGGTATAGTAGTAGGAAGAATGGCAAAACCGATCTTTTTTAACGACAAGCCGTTGCCAGTAAATATGTCTACCATTCCAAGCCTATTAATTGCAGATGACAAGCATTTTGAAAGAGAAAGGGAAAGACTTAAACAGAAAATACTGACATTCCAACAAAATGGTCCAGAAAAATGCACAAGTCATCCTCATCCATTTTTCGGGAAACTAACTCCTGAACAGTGGGGGAAAGGAATCTTTAAGCATCTTGACCATCATTTGAAGCAGTTTGGTGTTTAGGCACTGAAGAAATGCACGGACTGCTTTTCATGGAGGGATCGTAAGAATTCTATTATTATAATATGTCTGAGATCCCTTCTTCTATTTCTTTCATAATTTGATATGCTCCATGAGATTTGTTAGAACATATTACTGTTTTGATACATGTGGTAGGATAAAATGCTGAATGAAAACTAACTCCTGGGTCGTATCCCATAATATGAAATTTAATAATTTCCTCTTCCTTCTTTTCAATCCATACACCATAACCATAATAGCCATTTTCATCATCGGTTCGTACATATGGTGTTAGTAGCTTTTTAGTATGTTTTTCGTTAAGTAGTCTGTTGTCGAAGAGAGCCTCCCATAAGCTTACCATATCGTTTACGGTGACATATGCTCCACCATCTGATCCACCTTTTACAGGTAATGAGTAAATATTTGTTTTCCACTTACCATCTGGAAGGTCGATATACCCTAGTGCTGTATGTAATGGAAGAGAATCGAATTCGAAATAACCTGAGCAACTCATTCCCGCTTTCTTAAAAATATTTTCTTCCACATATTCAGAGAATGTAACCTGGCTAACTTGCTCCAAAATTAAGCCAAGTAAAATATAGCCTGCATTATTATAATGAAAGCTTTCTCCTACTTTTAATTTCATAGGCTGGTTTTGGAAAAGTGGTAAGAAATCTATTACATTTCTCATAAGATACATGGGGTGCTTCACCCACAACTCCTCAAAATCGTCCATTACTTCTTCATCAAAATAATCAGGAATTCCTGCCGTATGTGTTAACAGATGATGAACAGTTATTTCTTTATCAAAATTCGGGAAATATTCATTAAGACAGTCTTCCAATTTTGTTTCATAAGAGAGCTTTCCAACTTCCACAAGCTGACAGATTGCTATGGCTGTAAAAAGTTTGCATCCCGATGCAATACCATATCTTGTATTTCTAGTATTTTCGATTTGCTCAGACCGATTAGAATATCCATAACTTAATTCGGTTACTATTTCATTATTTCTCTTAACAAGCATGCTTCCAGAAAATTTTACTTTTTCATGAATTGCGTTTATACGATTGGTAATAGGTACATGCATTATAATCGCTACCTTTCTATTTCATAGATTCTTTCACTATACATTCACTTTAGCATAATATTCCATATAAGCGACAAAAAAAGACCATCGAAAATCAATGATCTTTTCCTATTTATTAGCTTTACCAGCTGGTCTGTTAGGTGTTAAGAATGAAGGGCTGCTGATGTTGTAGATAACGACGGAAGGTCAGTTGATTGACTCTTTCCTAGTAAACTGTCTCACCCATTATTCACCGCTAACTCCAAAGCATCCAATGGTTCCACCGTCTCCTCATTAATCGTATAAACCGTGCTTCCCTCTTGCCATTTTATAGTAGTCTCTGGATGCTGACTAAATCCATTGATCACAATTGTTCCGCGACGATCTGGTGCCGGTAGATAATGTTCCTCCAAATAATTAACTACTTCCTTGGCCAATGCTTCACCGTTTTCATAATTTTCGATTGCATTCGCCGGATCTGACGGGAAGTCCACTCGGATGTACCAATTCCCTTCATTCCAGGAGACGTATTGATGACCGGCTGCACCTTCCGTAAATCCTTTCATCCCATGGCCCAGATCTGTATTGGTTTGCTCAACTTCCTGATAAGTGTCTAATACATCCAGTGCTTCCTGTTCAGAGGGGTAATCAGCTTCTTCTACCGGTTCCATTCCATCGTCTTGCTGATCATTATTGGCTGTATTTGGTTCATTACTCGTATCTGCTTGTTGGCTAGCATTATTAGAATCCGTTTGTTCTTCTGCTTCTGCAGCAGCATCAGAATTCGTTGCCTTATCGTCCTCAGAAGAAGCAGTCTCATCTGTTCCAGGGTTGTCTTCCGTCTGTTGCTCCTGCTCCTGACAGGCGGCCAGGACAAGGCCTGCAAACAGAATCATCAGAAAAGCAACCTTTTTGTATTTGAAAACCATTTTTTCCCTCCTTATCTTTATAAGATGTTTTCCCGAGTCACATCAAAGTAAACAAATCAGCTGACTTTATTGGCCTATTGTGAAATTGTAATTCCTTATTTATGAATAATTTCTTTAATACTCCTCAAATTTATTAAATAATTCATTTATTTGTTTTTGATTTCCTGCAATAAAGAAATCATCTTGATAGGTACCAATACGGACTGCTACGCATTAATTTCTCATTTTCGGAAAATATAAATTCGAATTATTTTTTCAGAAAGGATTTACTTATGTCCAGCATCCTTTTAATTTTCTTATTACAAATAATCTATGTGCCTACATTATCGCTTCGTATTATTTTTGTTGTTAAAAACATGAGCGTATTAGCTGCTGTTTTTGGGTTTATAGAAGCGTTAATTAATATATTCGGATTATCATTGTTCTAAGTGGTGAGCAAAGTATTCCAGAGATGCTTGTTTATGCCCTTGGTTTTTCAGCAGGAATCTTTTTAGGGAATTACATTGAAAATAAGTTGGCTTTAGGCTATACAACCCTTACTGTTAACTTACCGAATAGGAATCAGGAACTTATTTCCGCGCTTCGGAACAATGGGTTCGGCGTAACCGTATTTGATGGGATGGGAAAAGATAGTATCCGTTATCAACTCCAGATTTTAACGAAAAGAAATGCAGAAAAATTTGTAACAAACCTAATAGATATATATGAGCCGAATGCCTTTATCATTTCTTATGAGCCACGAAAGTTTAAGGGAGGATATCTATTAAAAGTAATGAAAAAAACAAAGAAAAGAAATTCAAAAGTATAGTAATCGATCTTCTGTTCCACATAAAACAACAAACCTGACACGCCTCTGACCGACAGTAGATTTAATAATCTGATTTCAAAATGCGAGAAAGAATATGTAATGTAAAAAGACAAGAATTATCGGAATCACGACATCTCATTAAAAAATGTTATCACGCTTAGTAAGTTTTAGATATCTCCCCCTGCTGTGATCAATGCGAAAGTATGAGAAGTAACTGTCCAAATCATCACCCATTGGACAAATGCTGAAAGGAATATAGATTAAAATAAATTCAGATCAGAGAATGCACCTAAAAATGGCTGTTATTATCACAACACACTTTTGACCGGTTCTTACAATTTCACAGAAGAAGCCGCTTATGAGAATCAAGAACGAACAATTACTACCAATTTGTAATGAAAATCAGACAAATAAAGTAGCTGATGTAACAATTATGTACTATAGTGACTATAAAGCATATGAATAAGAAATTTTTATAAATCCATACAATCCTTAGAAAACACCCAAAATACAAAAAAGGTAAAGACACCTCAAGCGTCTTCACCTTTTTTAAAATTAGCTTATCTCCTAGATTCTAAGAATTCCCCGCTGTCATAACGTTCTTGTATCTCTTCTAAATACTTATCACCACCACGTTGCTTCCAATCCTCGATTACCTGTGCCCAAGTATCCACCGATTCTTCGCCTGTAACAATTTTCGCCATTTTTTCTAATAAAAATGGTGCAGGTTTATCAGACGAAGCCTGAAGTTGTGGTGTGCTATCTAAAGCCTCTATTGCAGTGTTGAACCTTATACCGTCACGGCCTTCCTCTGCCAAGATGGTATCATAGGTGTTCATTAAATCTTTACCTTCTTCTGAAAGCTCAAGCAGATTAGCATAATATGTGGTATCTTTCACCATCCATAACCAACCAGTACGATATCTTTCAATGTTTATTTCTTCATTTGTTGATGGCTGATTATAATTTACCTGGTCTCCATCCAATGTATAGTCTTCACCTTCTATACCATAAGAGAAGTATGTTTCTGCTTCTTCCGTTAACATCCAATCTAAGAATTTAATAATTTCGACTACCTTATCTTCTGCATCCTTATTAATCATAAATGATCGTTGAACATCGCCATACAGATAGTGTCCACCGCTGCCATCCGGACCTCGAGGAGATGGAATAATTTCTATATCTGCTTCAGGTACACTTTCTTTAATTTGTGCTTCCCATTGAAGTAATTCATTAGCGTTCATCGTCCACATGCCACCGTTACCAGATAGACCAGCATTTTTGTAGTCATTATATTCATGTGTTAAAAATTCACTGTGAATAAGACCTTCCTCGTACATCGTTTTATAAGTAGTAAGGGCTTTCGTCATGTTTTCCACGTCAAAGAACTTGGGTTGTATCTTCCCATCTACAACTTCTAATTGCGATTCATACGGAAACACATCATAAGAGCCAAAGAATGTGTCCGCATATTTAAATTCAGCACGTCCAATATATGGCTCTTTCACACCCATTTCTTTAAACTTTCGAAGTACATCCAGTGTTTCTTCTACTGTCCATGCTTCTTCAGGTGTTTTTGGAACTGGAATGCCTGCTTCTTCCAGTAAATCTGCACGGACAATGGTCGCTCTTCTTGACGGGTTCCCTAAGAATTCAGGGATTGCATAAATTTTCCCATCTTCAAATGTTACCGATTCCCAAACCGATTCGGGAACCTGTTCCATTAAATTTGGTGCATGTTCTTTAAGTAAATCCCCAAGCGGAAGGAAAACACCTGCTCTCACCGCATCTCTCAAGGTCGAACCTCCGCCATATGCACCTGAGGTAGAAACAACATCCGGGATATCGCCTGATGCAAACATTAAATCCATTTTCTGTTCAAACTCATTATGAGGTACCAGTGTGATATCTAAATCCACATTCGTCATTTCTTCTAACTTATTCACATACTCATCCTCATTAATATTCGGATGATTTTCTACATGGGTAAAGGCCAACGTTCTCATAGAAATAGAAATATCTGTTGGTTCAGACGAATCTGTTTCAGGGTCATTTTCACCAGATTCCGGGTTAGTACTCTCAGATGATTGGCATCCCATCACAATAATCACTAAGAAACCAACAAAAAGCAAAAATAACGACCTGTTAAAAAACTTCTTTTCTTTCATAAATAGACCTCCTTTGTATTTGAACAATATCATTATAAAATGAAGCGCTTTCAAATACGTAGTGTTTTCTTTAGGTCGGTTTGTGAATATTTATTATTTTCTTTAACTAATGACAAGACTTCTACTCTTTTATAGAACCAATCATTACGCCTTTGACAAAATGTTTTTGCAGCAATGGATATATAATTAAAATGGGAATGGTTGCTATAATAATAGTAGCCATTTGTATACCTTCAGTAGAATTCATAAAAGCTGCGGACATCGTTGTTTCCACATCAATATTTAAATCATCGGTTTGAATGAGCTGTCTTAATTTTACTTGCAAAGGATATAAGCTCGGATCGTTTAAGAAATACAAAGCAGTCTGATAACTGTTCCAATGGTAGACCCCATAAAATATTGTCATGGTAGCCATGACGGGTTTAGAAAAAGGAAGTACAATTTTCATCAGTATTCCCATTTCAGAACATCCGTCTATTCTGGCTGCGTCAATTAAAGAAGGGGGAATCTGAACAAAAAATGATCTCATTACCAAAAAGTTAAACGCCGAAATAGCATTTGGAATCATTAAAGCCCATAACGTGTTAATCATCCCTAACTCTTTAATTACCAAATATGTTGGAATAAGTGGCGCTGAAAAAATCATAGTGAATAAAACACCAAGCAGCACTAATTTCCTTCCTTTATATTCTGCTCTGGATAATGGATAAGCCAGTGAGGCAGTTGCAATTAGGTTGATACCTGTACCAACTACCGTAATCAAAACCGAAATACCAAACGCTCTCCAAATCGAGGCATCCTGAAATACATAAGCATAGTTTGTCAAATCCCATTCAACAGGCCAAAAAAACACATCACCCTCTGCAATCGCACTGCCCGAACTGAACGACTTCGCTAAGATATGGACGAAAGGTAATATCATGGTTAAGGAAATTAACGTGACAAAAGTATAATTAAATATATTAAAGATTTTGCTTCCCGTACTGAGTTTGCTGTTCATCTTTCATTCCTCCCTAGTATAAACTATTTCCTGTCGCTTTTTTACTTAAGAAATTGGCTATCATAATAAGAAATAAACCAATAAGCGACTTAAATAACCCCATTGCGGTGGTAAGACTGTATTGAGCATTAAGGAGACCGATCTCATATACATAGGTATCTATAATATGTCCGGTACCTGAATTTAAAGGGTTAAGAAATGTGTAGATTCTTTCAAATCCAAAGTCCATAAATTGACCTATTTGTAACAAAAATAAGATAGTAATTGTCGGTAAAAGTGAAGGTAATGTAATACTTACCGTTTGTTGCCATCTATTTGCTCCATCTACCTTTGCTGCTTCATATAATTCCGGATTGATACCCGAAAGTGCGGCTAAATATATAATGGTTCCCCAGCCAATGCTTTGCCACATACCTGAGGTGATGAGAATCGGTCTGGTAAAGGCTTCACTGCCAAAGAAATAAACCGAATCGAAACCTAGTGCTTCAATTAACGTGTTTACTATCCCTGTTGAAGGTGAAAGTATCGTAATAAATAAACCGCTTATGATAACCCATGACAGAAAGTGTGGCATATATACAATGGTCTGAATAACTCTTTTGAAATACACGACTCTTATTTCGTTTAATAGCAATGCTAAAATGATTGGTGCTGGAAAATTAAACAAAATATCATAAAAGCTTATAATAAACGTATTTTTTATAATCTGGAAAATATCAGGATTATTAAACATGGTAATAAAATGCTCAAATCCAACCCATGTACTTCCTAAGAAACCGAGAAAAATATTATAATCTTTAAACGCTATAATGGAACCCAACATAGGTACATACTTAAAAATAATAAAATAAAAGATACCCGGTAATGACATTACATACAGTGCCTTAAACTTTTTTATATGAGACCAGACTGTTCTTTGTTTTGACTTAACATTTAATTTTGCTGAAGATTCATTTGCTAACACTTTGCTCATGAAATCTCCCTCCTTTTTTTCTGGATACTTTTATAAAGTGAGACTTCAATCAGTGGGGGGTTGACCCCCACTGATTGCTAGCGAAACTTATCAGGAAGTTAGCGTCCGTTTATCCCCCACTTAGCTTCTTATGTATCACTCGAATCTTGAAGTGGGGGTATTACGGACGGTTAGCGCCGCGACCAAAAGAAAACGCTTGCATTTAAGGTTGTTCTTTTGTAAAAATGGATGCACTCTGAACATATCCCCTCCGTTTCTATAATGTATAACTTTATCCTACTTAATTTAAAGAACGGCTACTATGGTTTTGTTTTACTCGGTTTGTGTTTTCTTTAGTTTTTCTGTAAAAGAAGCCTCAAAAAATAGGAATGATGTTAAGTGGAACTGTATAGCACTGCTTCAGCTAGGCTGCAGCTTGCACAACTTCTTTGCTGCCTAGTACCGAGGAAACTCACTCCAAAGAGAACCTGCGACACAGGCACAGACAAAGTGGAACTTCAGCAGGAGCTGACGTATGTAGAGTCTTCACACCTTTCCTACTCTCTAGGAAGTGCTACAACGTATAGAACAGAATGATGTAGACAAGCAAAAAAACCTTGAGAGATATTTTTACTTTCCCTCAAGTTTTTTTTGTATTCGGAATTACTATAATAATTTTCGTTCCGCAGTCCTCTTTACTCTCTATTTGTATGCCATATTCTTCTCCAAAGATAAGCTGAATCCTGCGATGAACGTTCTGTAAACCTATTCCATCCGTATCGATGTGGGTAGGATTATTTTTAAGTTGTAACTCCAGCTCCTCCAAACGAGATTTCTTTATCCCTGTTCCGTTATCTTCAACCATGATATAGAATAAATCATCTTTTTCTTTTGCATCAATTGTAATCTTTCCATTAGCCAGCCCTTTATTAAAACCATGACCGATTGCATTTTCCACCAGCGGTTGGAGACTGAGTTTAACAGCATCCTTTAATAATTGATCGGGATCTATTTTTATATCCAGAGCGATATTTTCTTGCATCCGGTGTTCATGAATCGTTAAGTAATTTCTTACATGTTCCAATTCTTCCACTATTGTCACTACTTCTAAATTCTTCACCGAATATCTGAACATATAAGCCAGACTGTCTGCCATTTCAGATATTTCATCTGCACCTTTTATCACCGCATAAGCATTTATCGTTTCTAAAGTATTATATAAGAAATGTGGATTTATTTGAGCTTGCAAAGCATGTAACTCGTTTTTTTGCCACTCTAATTCTCTCTGTTGTATTTTCAGTTGTGTCTTCTGATTATTTAATTCCGTATAGTACACTTTATCGATTAACTTTTTCAGTTCATCAATCATTTGGTTATAGCTGTTTACCAGACCGATCATTTCATCTGTTCCATTCATTATAGGAACCTTTGTCCAAATCCCTTTTTCCATCTTTTTTAAATGCTTCTGTAATATACGAATGGGACGAACTATTCTTCTTGTGAAGTTATAACCCAGTATTAATGCGATTAAAACAGCAAGCGTTCCAGTTACAATAGTAGTTGTCCGTATATTGGAAATTGGCCTGAATAATTCAGACTTTGGAATCGTAATGACCGTTTTCCAATTGGTATAATCAGAAGTATGATAATAATAAAACATCTCATTGTCTGCTGAAGAACTGAAAAAAGATCCTTTTTCTTTTTTATTTAATTGTAATTGCACTTCCTCATTAATATAAGTGCCAAACAATGAGGAATCAGGATGATAAATCAACTTTCCTTCATCATCAACAATCATCAATTTACTTCCTTCTTTCATATCAGTAACAGACCAATACTCCATGATTGTCTGAAAGGAAATGTCCACCCCAAGAATTCCTCTTGGCTGAAAATTTTTATCTCTGATCTTCCGTGTATAAGTAATCACTAACTCGCCATCAATATTTTTTCTGGGAGTGATAACGACCTTACCCGAATCAGGTGCTTCCTTCTTAAGATAATCATATACCTGATCAGTAGGAAAAGGAATAGTCGGTGCATAGTACCGATTCTCGGATAGGACGGAATGTCCGCTATCCGTAATGATATAGAGTATATCAATGGCAGGATTCTGCTTCTGAATCTCCCTCATCTTATTCGTTATTTCTGTGTATATTTCATACCTGTCGAATGCCTGATTCGAATTCAGGTCTAAATATCGTTTTACATTTTCGTCTGTCACCATTGGTAATGTAATAAGTTCATAATCTTTTAAAAAACGATCCACTTGCATATTAGTGACAGAAATATTCTGATTTAGATATTGCTCTACCTGGTTTTGAATCGAGTTAGATGACTGCATATATATAATGCTAGACATAAAAAGTAATGGAAATAAGATAACGATTATAAAAAAAAGAAAAAGCCTCTGAAATAAGTTCATTTCATTGAAACGCTTCATGTACAGGAAATACCTAAACGCTGTTTATACTCTGAAGGCGTATAACCGGTATATTTTTTAAAACTTTTTGTAAAGTGTGGTAAATCACTGTACCCAATCTCATTCGAAATATCAATTATACGCATAGCATCCATCTCTAGTAATTCTTTTGCTTTCTCCATACGAATCTTTCTTCTAAATTCAACAAAGCTTTCGCCCGTTTCTTTTTTAAATAACTGACTGAAATAAGTAGGGTTAAAACCGAGTTTATCTGCGACATCGGATAAATTGAGACGTTCCTCCAGGTTCTGTTCGATAAATTCTTTTGCTGCATCAATAGGATCAATAACATTCCCTTTCCTTTTCATTCTAATCTTGTCGATAATAAATAGACAACTTTCGATGAAACTTCTCTCCAGCTCCTCCTTAGTTCTGCCCTTTACCCATAGTTCATCGTTAGTTAAATCTTTTATTCCTTTCGATTTCAAACGACTGACAAGTATCTCTAATACTTCTTTGAGAAAATTGTGATATATCTTTAAATTAATCGTGTGTTCAGGCAACTTGCACACCCATTGGGAAAAAAATCCCTTCATTGCTTTTACGTCCAGGTTCCAAATAAATCCCCCTAACTTTTCAAGGATATATTGGGTTTCCATGATACTTATGAAAGAATTCTCTGTATTTTCACGGTTAGTCAATAAGCGCTCAATAGTCTCATTCATTTTCTTTCTTGTCACTGGCTTAAGAAGATAGTCTTTCACACCATATTGAATAGCCTGCCTCGTGTATTCAAAATCATTAAAACCGGAAATAACTACCCATTGAGAAATCGTCTTCTTCTGCGACCATTTACTAATTAATTCAAATCCATTCATTTCTGGCATTTTTATATCTGTAAATATAAAATCGAAGGAGTTAGATTGAAGATACTCAATGGCTTTCACACCATTATTAGCCATAAAGATAGTAGGTTGCTCGTTATCTGGATATTCATAGTCCTTTAACAGGAAAGATATTCCTTTTAAAATCATTGGTTCATCTTCTACAACTAAAATATTCATTACCTTGCCTCCCTTTTAAGTAATCGCTTACATTATATTTTACCAAAAAGATCTAGAGAATAGGGGGACATTATTCTAAAAGATAATCAAAACCATAATACTGGCTGCCTGATCGCAATATTCCTTCTCACTTCAAGATTTGATGATTCCAATTCCAATTTATTCCACAGATCAAGGTATTTCTTTTCATTGAAAGCTACTCCAGCAAATAATAAAAAGGGAATTCTAGTTGGCCAACTAGCAAAATGTTTAATATCTTTTGAATATGGCCATGCTTTTTTATCTTTAAGAAAAGGATACAAAAACTCTATCCCTCTTTTTATCCCTCTGCCATCCTTTAATTGGTACTCCCATAAATTTTGATCTGGTGTTGATAAAATATGACATAAGGTTACCATGTTATCCAATACAAAGATAGAATAACTGTATGGCTTAGTTCGTGCCAGCTCGTGTGGAAAACTGCCGTCTTGCGCCATTTGGTCAGGTAAAAGAACCGTTTTATATTGTTGCCGGCAATAGCCCAACATTTTCTGATTTTCTGTAAAAATGGCAAAACTCGCCACCTGTACATACCAGCATACACTGTGATTGTTTTTTGCGTTCTTTTCTTCTATTCCGTTTGGATGTGTATTCATCCAGTGCAGATAATCGCTGAACCACTCTTTTAGTCCTTCTCTAATACGAGGTGACATAGCTGCACTTTGTTGCAGTGATTGAATAGCTTGTGGCACATCGATTAAATGTAGTGTGTCAATTATCCCGATGCCTCTCCCTTCACAAATACCTGGAATGGCTTGCGCATATTCAAGATGGGCATTCATTTTTGTTTCTTCATCTAAAAAGAATTCTTTAAGAAATAGGACCGCCTTTTCTGCATATTTTTCCTCGCCGCTAACCAGATATCCCGCAGTTAAGTTTGCTACATGCGTTCTCATACTTCTTAGTATCTTCCGGTGATCAGAGAATACTTGAGGATTGGATTCCCCATCACGTTTAACATAAGGCAACCCATTCTCCGTATCTTGATTAGGCCACCAGTAGTCCGCATTGGAATAGTAATCATGCTTGTTCCCCATACTTTTATCAGCAATCGAATCTGTGATGTGAACTGGCCTTTTGTTTATCGATTTGTTTGCCTTTGTCATAATCCAATTCATGTAAGATGGTGACCACACGTTATTACTTTTCTGATCAGACTTTAACAAATTTAATCCCTCCCGAGTGCAGATTATTTTCGGAACTTACTTATTAAGCTTGTTTGATAAACGCTTGATAATTCACTTGCCACTGAAGCTTTTCACCTTTCACATATTTTTTTAACTCCTCAAGCATATAATTGCCCATTCTGCCACATTCCTCTCCCTGACTGCCTGCTAGGTGTGGTGTTAGCACAACGTTTGGCATTGTATATAATACCGAATTTAACGGAGGAGGTTCAGGAAATGTAACATCAAGGACAGCTGTAATATCTTTACGCTCCTGCAGAACTTCGATCATCTCCGCTTCCTTCACGATTGCGCCTCTGGCAGTATTAATAAAAGCCGCGTTTGGTTTCATTAATTTAAAATGTTCCCTTTTAATCAGTTCTCTTGTTTCTTCTAAAAGCGGAGCATGTAAGGATACCACATCAGACTTTGAAAACAGATCGTCTAAACTACAGAGACTGACGCCTAACAGTTCTGCTTCTTGTTCACTGACAAATGGATCATAGGCTAACAGGTTAATCTCGAATGGTTTTAATAATTCGCAAACTCCTCTGCCTATTTTGCTTAATGAAATAATACCTGCCGTACTGTTATATGCCCCTGAGAATGAGTAAGGTTTTTCAGGATATGCTTTATTTATTCTGATATCTTTTACATATTGCCACCCATTTTTCAGACAAAAAAGAACCTGAGACAGGGTAAACTCCTGCACCGGAATAGCATTTGCCTCTGCGGCTGTCGTAATTTTCACATCACTTTTCCAAAATGCATCTGTTGCGATTTTTTTAATAGAACCTGCAGCATAAAAAATCACTTTTAAATTCGGTGCCTTTTCAAGCAGGTCTCTAGTTAATTCAGGAGCTCCCCATCCGGTAAAGAGACATTCTGCTTCTTGCAGAATGGAAAGGTCTTCCCTTAATGATTGACTCGTCAGAGGTGGTGCATAAATATCGACTATCTCTTCAATTTCATTTCTTACATCTGCTGGATAAACAAGATCAAATGACCTTTCATTCATGATATAAAGACCCTTAAGCAAGCATATCCCTCCCTGTTATCAAAATGTTATATATTAGAAAAACCACGAAAGCCCACCCGATCCTAACTAACTAACACAAATAGCAAACAACTACCTATAAGATGGATTATGGACGCGAATGGTTGGCCGGAGCGACATCATAACTCTAACTACATTTCAAAATGGATGCTAGTAAGTTGACATAATCCATATTATAGGAATTCATTTTTTGCTTTTCTGTCGTATAAGAAAAGTTAAAGGGGCGTACACCTTTAACTTTTCTTCCATAATCGTTTGATCCATTTAATATTGTGTTCTAATGCCGCCTTTGTGTTTAATTCACCACTAAAGTCTTCCATTCCTATATTTCCATCATAATCAACAGCTTTCAGATCAGAAATGACCTGTCTCCAATCTACTACTCCTTTTTCAACTATTGCCCAGCTCGGTTGCCAGTTGTAAGTACCATCTTCTTCCTTGCTCACTATTTCCCATTTCGTATTTTTGACATGTACATGTGCTAAGTATGGACCCAATAATTCCATTCCCATTCTGAAATTTTCATATCCTTCTTTTATCATATTAGCAGGATCATATAATACACCTACATGATCCGGGTCAAAATTTTCCACTATTCGATGAGCAAGTCCTGCACTAGGCGCAATTGTTTGATGATGTGTCTCTATTAGGCCTTTCACGTTATACTGCTTACACATCTGTTCCGCTTCCTTAAGATAGGCTAACTGTTTTTGGAACAAATCATTATAATTTTCGGTTCGATCATATTTCGCAACCCCTAATCGAATAGAAGAAGCACCTAATTTTTTGGCAACTTGTAAAACTTTCTCCGTTTCTTTTAATTCTCCACAATTTAAATAGGGTGTGATACTCGTTACCTCTAAACCTCTGTCATCGGTAAGAGCTAACCAATTGTCTAGTTCCTCATCTGTCGCCTCAGGAGAGATAGTACTTAAATTGTTTCTCCAAAAACCTGGCTGTTCTTTTTTCATTTCTTCAGGTGTTAGCTTAAAACGCCATTCCACACCGTCATATCCAATTTCTTTTAAATTATCAACTAATTGTGCTGGTGTCATATCTGGTGTCATCACTGTAAAAACGGAAAACTTCATCATCTACCACCTTTTCTCATTTATTTCACTCTGTAAAGTGCGATAATGAGCAGCGGGGTTTGCCACACTGCTCATTATCGATTAGCACCGTGGCAAATCGGTCATTAATCGTTTGATGTCCGATATTGATGCTAATAACTTCCTTCCACTTTCAACGCAATACTCTTGTTTTCTTTCTTAACGGATGAGTTTTTCATTTTTTCCTGGAGATGCTGATAATAAAGGTCTTCATTTATCGGTAATGATACCCAATCATCTAACCATGTGGATAATTGCATGGCATTGGATAATGTCAGCCCCTTTATTCCTTCCTCTCCTGGAGCAAGTAATGCAGTGCCTTTCCGAATAGCATCAACAAAATTTTGTGTGATGCCCGGATGTGCGGTTTCTTCTCCTTTTACAGGAATGTCTACTTTCCAGCACTCCGGTGATCCAAAACCACCCTGATAGGTCCGATTAAATTCAGGTTCAGGGACACGTAACCGCCAAAAATGTAATTTGCCGTTTTCCACAATTACCTTACCCCGATCCCCCGCAATCTCTAACCGGTTCGTTCCAGGAGCTTCTCCGGTTGTCGTGATAAACACACCGGTCGCTCCATTTTCATATTCGGTAAAGGCAGTAACTTCATCCTCCACCTCAATCTCTCTGTGCTTGCCAAAGTAGCAAAATGCACGTATGCGTTCCGGCATCATACCAGTCATCCATTGCCACAAATCTAGCTGATGGGGACATTGATTAATCAGAACACCTCCGCCCTCACCAGCCCATGTCGCTCTCCAACCACCCGAATCATAATAGCTTTGCGACCTGTACCATGTTGTAATAATCCAATTTATTCTGCGTATTTCCCCTAACTCCCCATCCATAATTAATTCTCTTAGTTTTTGATACAGAGGGTTTGTTCGCTGATTGTACATCATCGAAAATACCTTCCCGCTAGCTTGTGCAGCATCATTCATTTCTCTTACCTGTTTTGTATATACACCAGCAGGTTTCTCACATAATACGTGCAGACCATGTTCAAATGCCTTTATCGCCAATTTAGAATGGTCATAGTGAGGTGTTGCTATAATTACAGCATCTGCCATTCCAGAACGAAAAAAAGCGTCCTCATCAGTAAATACCTCTATTTCACTGCTTACATGTTCCTTAAGCCACTCTGCACGTTCTTTAGTAGTTTCATATAATGCCGTCACTGTCGCTCCATTGATTAAACCATCCTGTAAATAATTCATATGCCTAGTTCCCATCGTTCCTACACCGATAATTCCAATCCGGATATTTTTCACTATGCCCTTCTCCTTCCATGCTAAAGTGATAAGCGCCGATATTGACATCGCTTTCGCTCTATTCTTTTACACTACTTCATCTGTGAAATCCGTACTATGGTTTTATTTTGCTCCTCTTGTGTTTTTTTTAGGTCTCTGTTTTTCAACGTCTCGTTCTACCTGTGATTTTCACAATCAATCATGACATGTAATGTATCACCACTATGCTGATTCCGAAGATCAAAAGCATCCTTAATGCGCTTCAATGGAATGACGTGGGTAATCATTTCTTTTGTATTTACTAAGCCATCCAAGACTAAACGTAACCCTTCGTCAAAATACCTGCGATTGTCAATATCCCTTTTCGGTTCTGTTGAAAAGATATCCAATCTTTTTTTGTGTATCTTAAAAAAGTCTACCGGCTCATGACATGTTCCAATACAGCCATACATTACTATTCTCCCATTTTGAGCAGCGGCATCGATCGCATCCACCATTCCTTCTCCCTCAAGCAGACATGGAATGACTACATCAAAACCTTCTGGAAAATCATTACCAACTACACTCATTGTACTTGTATGATCATTCGGTATTTTATACGTATGGGTGGCACCGTACTTTTTTGCCAGTTCCAATTTTTCTTCAAATAAATCAGTTACTACTAAATTTCGCGGGCTGAAGAGATGAATAATTTGCGTAAGTACAAGACCGCTTACCCCTTGCCCTGTAATAAGGACATTTTTATTGGGCGAGATTTCTGCTATTTCCGCAGCATGCAGTATTCCCGGCAGAACTTCGATTAATGAACCTTCCATCAGAGGGAAATCTGCTGGTAATACTTTTATAGAAAATGGACTGCAGCAGATATATTCCGCGAAAGCCCCCCATACATATCGAAGCGTCACCTGATCTCCCTCTTTTAATCCCACTACATTTTCTCCAACTTTATCGATAATACCTGCCACTTCATGGCCAAGCCTTGTAGGATAACTAATAAATTCAGGTTCCCTTGCTCCCCGGAATACCTCAAGATCACTGCCACAAATTCCGACCCATTTGACTTTTACTCTGACACTGTCAGCTGTCGGATCAGGGATTTTGGCTCTCTTAACTGTTATATCGTTCACCTCATCCATTACTGCACATAACTGTGTATCCTCGCCATCTCGATCAACTAACTCCATTGGCGGTATCGTCATTTTCTTTACCATTCAGGTCAACCCCCTTCATTCTTGTATGTTTATCGTATTATGGTATGAACCAAAAGAGAATGGTCGTATTTCACATAAACTTAATCTAAATTCAGCTTCACTAGCTTTTTGGCATGGAAATTCTCCATTTATTATTAAATTCTTTTGACATATTGATGTCCTTGCCAACATATTGAACAAAAAAAGTACGGTATTCCCGTGGAGACCTTCCTTCAACATTTTTAAAAAGTTTGGAAAAATAAGGAGAGGTCCATCCTATACTCTCTGCAATTTCAGTGACAGTGAGCGAGGTGAATTCTAAGTAATAACGCGCGTAATACAATCGGACCTCCTGTAAGTACTGAATAGGCGGCATTCCCACTTCATTTTGAAAGATTTTAATAATATATTTTGGATTATAATTATACATTTCAGCAAGCAGGTTTAACGTGATCTTTGCAGCGTAATTAGCTTCAACATACTGCACAATCGGATGTTTAGACGCTTTTCCAGGGCAAGTAATGATGCCTTGATCTTTTGCAGTACTTATAGCCGAACGCTTTCTGTTTTTCGATTTTTCCACAAGAGATATGAATGTACTTTTAAATCCGGAATCGATTCTGTTCCAGGCTAATGCATCTGAGTCCTCTGCTATATGGCGAGCAAGGTGATGCCATTTTTTAAATTCTTCTAATTCTGCTACAGGGCAATCTTCTTTCACTTGCTCTTTTGAAATTTCTTTTTCCAGTTCACGATCCAATATCTTAAACTTAAAATCGATTGTTTTACAGGCATCTGTGAAGTAAAACCGATGCGAATCTCCAATTTTAAAAAGATAAACACTGTCTCTGTTAACATGCTGCCTTTTTCCATTCGTAAAAATATGACCATTCCCCGTTAGCACTACCAACAATTGGTAACAGTCTGTATGTTGATGTAAGCTAACTGCCGAATTTGCGGTATAGTCAATTCTGGCGGTCCACAGTAATTGAAGCTGATTGTCGCGTAACAGGCCCAACTCTTCATCACCTCCTATACTTTGACCCACATTATATGTAAAAGGCGATGTGCTGCATAGGATTTTTTTATTGTGATATTTTTAGGTGAAGCAATGATCCAGCGTTTACTTAGGGTAAAAAACGTAAAAAAGTGAGGAATGGATAAAAAGATATGACTATTATCTATAGGCATGGAAGCATTTTTCTTTTTAAAATAAAGTGAGTAAGGTGTCACACGATTAAAATCAGAAAGGATGGAAGCAATTGAAAAAACGAAATGTAAGTACATGGGTTCTTGTTGTTCTTTTTTACATTATTTTCATGCCTTATCAATTGGAAGCGCTTACCGAAGAGGGCGATATTCTCCATTTAGAATTTGACGGTGCAAACGAGAACATTGAGCTGAATCATGAGGCCGTGATAAAGGACGGGATTGCCAGTACAACTATTCCGAACCCTGCCGAATATCAATTTGCCAGAGTGATGATTTCTGCTAAAAATAATCCTTCCTTATTTCAGCTCGATTCTGCAAATACCAAAGTCAAATACAGAATAAAAGTTACCGGCCATGCTGATGCAGCAGTCGACTACATCGCAATGAGAATGAAAGGAGATAAAGACAGGCAGACTTTTATTACGCTGGAGAGGGACATTGAGCTTGATAAATGGTACGAAGGAGAATTCGTTATCAATGAAATGAGTGCCAGCTCTGGAAAAGAAAAATTTAGCGCAGATGATCCTGTTACAGAAATACGCGCAGATGCCAAAAATAGTATGAAAGAAGACCGGCCAATTACGATCCACGTTGATTATATCCATGTCTACTCAGCGGAAAATGGAGATGAAAAGGATCCTGAAGTAATGGAACTTGAAAATAACCTTCCACACCTAGTATCTGAAGCAAATCCAGGAGAAGAGATCATCATACCGAATGGAAGATATGAAGATTTTCAGTCTACTTTAGTCGGAGAAGGAACAGATGGGGCTCCTGTCATTATCCGACCGGAAACACCAGGAGGCGTTATATTTACAGGTAACACCAATATCACACTCACCGGTGAGCATCTGAAGTTTCAGGGTTTCCACTTTGATCAAGCAAATCCAATCGGCCAGCAATACCTTATAGGCTTAAGCGGTCTCTCTCACAGTCAAGTTACAGATAATGTCTTTCATGCATCTGGCCCAAGCGATCCGTTCGGAGGTATTATTCGAATCCAGGACAAATCTCAAAGCAATCGAATCCACCATAATACCTTTAAGCGTAATGTATCTATGGGCATTGCTGTACGGGTAAATGACAATAACAACATGGAAAATCAATATAACCGAATTGATCATAACTACTTTACAGATATTCCAGATGTAAGTGAGTTGTACCCGGGGGAAACGAACGGATTGGAAGCCATCCAGATCGGGCAGGGTTATGGTACCGAACAAGTAAAAGTCTATACCACCGTAGACCATAACTTATTCGAAAATATTACAGGAGATGGTGCTGAAATAATAAGCAGTAAGACAGCCCATAATGAGTATACGTACAATACATTTAAAAACTCTGACTCTGGTTTCACTTTACGATTCGGCTCCAACAATAAGGTCTCACATAATATTTTCTTTAACACTAAATATGGTATTCGGGTAACAGATAGAAATCAAACAATTAAGGAGAACTATATGTATGGTGTCGGACAAGGTATCCGTATCCTTGCCGGTCGCTATGACTCAGAAGCGGAGGTTGGCCGTCGTTACAATTATATTCCTGTCGAGAACGCAACCATATCAGACAATGTTATTATGTATCCTGACTCGCAAGGAATTGTGATCGGAGATGGCTACAGCTTTAATCCTACTTCTAATTATCAATACTTTGAACCAATAAATAGCCAGATTACAAATAATAAAATAGTACTTGAGCAAGGTGATGCCATCTATGAAGTGACCGGAGAAAATATTTCCTATCAAAACAATACAGCGGAGTTAACCGGAAACGATGCCTCCACAGGAAACATTGACACAGGACTTATATCCAGGAAATTAAAGATGGTTTACAACAGCGAAGATAAACTGTATAAGTCAAAAAAAGACAAAAGTCTGAACCTGGAGCCTTTATCCATAATGAACGTAGGACCGGCTGATAAGTGGTGGCTAGCTCTGCTGGAAAAGAAGGATTTACCAGATATGGAGGAAGATATCATTAATCAGGATACAGTAACTTCCCTCATCAAGCAAAAAAAACCGATCGAGACCACTAATAAGAAACCTGTAAAACTCAAACCAAAATCCCTTAAAAACAAGGATTATATCGCATTTGATATCAAAGAAAAAAAAGATTCATTTCCAGCATGGGACAGCATGAAGCTGACTTTATTCGAGAAACAGGATGAAGAAGAATGGAGTATTGCCATAGCAAATACCACTGAGAATTGGAAGCACGTGATCATACCGCTTAACGAATTCCATAAATCAAGTTTTTCAAATGGAAATAATGTGATGAATAAACAGGAGCTGCGTTATCTATTATTATCTGCGAATTCGAATGAGAAAGTAGAGATTAAAAATGTCACAGCAGGCCAGTTTTATGCAGAATCATTCGTTCTGGATAGAGAAAAAATCGAACTTGGCATCGGTGCCAGCCTCCCTCTCTCCGATCTTAGCGGTCTGGTAACCTATCAAGGAGGCGATCAGGCTGCAGTCTCTGCTGATGAAATCTCTTGGGAATTACCAGATGAACAGTTTGTTTTCATCGACAAAGGCATACTGGAAACAAGGGAAAAGACGGGAACTACCTCGTTATCTGCTACTTATAGAGATATGGTGGTTAACATTCCAATCCAGACTGTCCTCAAAACTATAATTGATGTGACAGCCAGTGACGAACCCCAGCCAGAAAATAGTAAAGAAAACACGATTGATGGTGATTTGCATACAAGGTGGTCAGCTGAAGGTGAACAATGGATCCAATATGAACTTCGTGATCGTATAGCTGTCAATGAAGTGCAAATAGCTTTTATGAATGGTGCAGAGCGTGCCACCTACATTGATATAGAAGTATCTTCAGATGGTAAGAGCTGGGAAGAAGTATACAGTGGAAGCAGCAGTGCTTCCACAACTCAAATGGAATCATTTAAATTTGAGCAAAAAAATGCCCGGTTTGTCCGAATTATCGGCCATGGCAATACATCAAATAATTGGAATAGTATTACCGAAGTAAACATTCCTGAGATTGGCACTGAAGGACAATAAGGAAAGAATAGGCAGGTAAACTTAGATACTGTGTTAGAGCTGTGGCAGGTGTTTTTTATGAAGAATGACGAAGGTTCTGCAGATGCTGAAGGTTGCCAATTCTTTCGGACAGTTGCCTCAGCTCTTTTGGTTGTTTTTGACCGAGGGGCTCTATCAGACAGTTGAGCGCTTCTTCGTGTTT
Organism: Gracilibacillus salinarum; assembly: GCF_022919575.1. Taxonomy (NCBI): domain Bacteria; kingdom Bacillati; phylum Bacillota; class Bacilli; order Caryophanales; family Bacillaceae; genus Gracilibacillus; species Gracilibacillus salinarum. Next base: position 1,836,152 of record NZ_CP095071.1, read on the forward strand.
TTTTTCGACTGGTTCTCTACAATTCAGACAACTCACTCATAATCAACAGAAAAAGAGACACAAGATCAACCTTGTGCCTCTTCCCTTCCTCATTCAATAATCTGTAATTCTTTCGGAAACTTCGTAAGTGCTTCGCAGCCATCTTTTGTAACGAGTACATCATCTTCAATTCGCACCCCGCCGATGTTCGGCAGATAAATTCCCGGCTCGATCGTATACACCATTCCTTCTTGCAGAACACCATCATTCAAATGGCTCATGGACGGAAACTCATGGACATTGATTCCTAAACCATGACCCAACCGGTGTGGAAAATAGTCGCCATAGCCTGCATCGGTAATAATGTTTCTTGCAGTAGTATCAAGGTCACCAATACGAGTACCTGGCTTACTTGCCTCCAATGCTGCCATTTCAGCTTTTAATACCGTTTCATAGATTTCTTTCTGTTTGTCCGTTACTGATTGATAAGCAACCGTTCTGGTAATGTCGGAGCAATAACCATCAAGCACTACACCTAAATCAAATAACACCATATCCCCTGGTTGCAGTTGGCGATCTCCCGGGTTGCCGTGCGGGTCTCCACCCTTTTCACCGAACAACACCATCGTCGAGAAGGACATTTCCCGAATGCCTTTTTTCTTTAGCTCATACTCAATCTTGGCTAATACCTCCATCTCGGTGATACCTTCCTGGAGCGCATCTACGCCAACTTGAACGCCGTAATCAGCCATTTCGGCTGCACGCTTAATAATCGCTATTTCACTATCGTCTTTGACAACCCGCATCCCATTTAATTGGGCTTCTGCAGAAATAACTTCCGCTCCTGCAAAAAGGTTAAGAAAAGCGCTGGCGCGACTATAAGTAAGAACCTCCTCTTCAAAGGATACTTTCTTCGCATCAGTCTGATTTCTTGATGCGAAAGCTGCCTGAATCTTGTCCCAAGGATTTTCATGGTCTGCGTAACCGATGATTTCGTACTGCCAGCCTGCATCTTTTAATTGATTCACTTCCATGCCAGGCAGAATAAATAATGGCTCAGCCTCTTTAAATACGAATACCCCCATCAACCGTTCATGCGGATCTGTATGGAAGTTTGATACATAATAGACATTTTCGGGCGAATTGATAAATAGAACGTCAATGTCTTCCTTATGTAACCAGTTCGTTAACGTTTCTAATTGTTTATTCATATTGGAATGCTCCTTTTTTCTTCATTGCGTGTGCTCATGCTCGACAGCATCGCACTGCCATCGCTCGCGTCACGCAATAGCTGTATTTTGGCTTTTTTCAGCTCTTTATGTGATTTCGGATACTCTTTAAATGCTATCGTAAATTAGTTCGGTTGTCTAAGTAATTGTTTGTGGGGGGAGCGATGCCCATTTTTTTAAACAAAATGTCCACATCAGCTATCTCCCTGTCCCCATCCTCATAGATAATTCCCCAAGAATATTCTAAGCTAATACTAAACAGATTGTTCCCTTTAGATAGGAGGATATCGATGAAAATAATCATGATTTCTTTAGACTCATTACGCGCCAATCGATTAGGCTGTTACGGCTATCCTAAACCGACGAGCCCTTATCTGGACAAAATAGCGAGGGATGGTGTGCTTTTTGAGAATGCTTTTGCAGCTGATATTCCAACAGAATCAGCGCATACAGCCATATTCACAGGCAAAACAGGGATAAAAAATGGCATCGTTTCTCATGGCTCCCATTTGACTAATTTACCGAAATCAACCGCATGGCTACCAACTATCCTCCGTTCATCAGGATTGACCACAGCAGCGGTGGATAATCTCTATCAATTGAAGGAATGGTTCGCCCGCGGCTATCGCTACTATATCAACAGCGTCGGCGATGAGCGTTGGATAGATGGCAAAACCGTTAACGGATATGCGAAAGACTGGTTAACCGACCATAAAGACGAGGATTTTTTCCTTTTTCTTCATTATTGGGATCCGCATACTCCTTATTTACCGCCAAAGGAAAACATCGAATTATTTTATGATCAGAACAATGACCCGTATGATCCCGGGAATCAAAGTATGGAAGCTGCCTATAATCATCTGGCGTATCCTTTTTTCAAACAACATCATTTTGATTTAATCGGACCGGTGACCGATACGGAATATGTCAATGCATTGTATGATGCGGAAGTTCGCTATTTGGATCAGAGATTGCAAGAATTAGATGAACACTTAGAGCATTTAGGAATAAAAGAAGAGACTTTCCTGATCATTTTTGGCGATCACGGAGAAAGCTTGACCGAGCACGATATCTATTGGGACCATTGCGGGCTCTATGATACGACCGTGCAGGTACCTCTTATCATGAGATGGCCAGGTTACATTCCCGAAGAGCAACGGATAAAAGGAATGGTGCAACAGGTCGATCTTTTTCCTACCATTATGGACGCCCTTAACATCGATCATGATCGCACCATCGATGGAAAAGGTTTATGGCCTTCGATTAGAGGCGAGGAAAATGGCACAACAGATACGGTCTATCTTAGTGAATGCGCCTGGCAAGCAGCGAGAGGCATCCGGACAGAAAAATATAAATTCATTAAAAATTACGACAGTGGCTTGTTCACCAGACCGCCCAAGGAGTTATATGATATCGAAAATGATCCACTTGAGACGAATAATCTGGCAGACGCTCAAGCCGATCTTGCCGGGGAATTCGAAGAAACGTTAGATCAATGGATACAAGACATGCTGGCAGGCGAAAAAGATCCGATGATCACCCAATTGGAAGTGGAAGGCTTACCTTTTAAAAAGCGGATTGAGCGAATACTTCATACCGTAGGCTTAACGTGGAACGACTGGAGAAAGAACCCTTCCAAAGAAAAAATAGATACATTAATGAAAACTAAAAAAGCGAATAAATGAGGAATTTATTCGCTTCTTACATTTTTTATCGTGTGTATAAATTGCCGCTCCTGCTTTTTCTCTAAATGATGGAATGCCAGATAAGACGAGAACAATATGAGAAAAGTGAACAAACTTGGCCCAAAGATAACAAACAATCCGGGATGATGCCTGAACACGAAAAATAGAATAACACATCCACTAACCATCATCACACTAGTTAAAGGAGAAACGATCATAATAAGGAAAGCATTTTTGATAACATGGAATAAGCGAAGCTCAAAATGAACGAGAACAGCAAATGAATATGCTGCCGTTAATAGAGATAGCAACGCAATAACTGTTAATCCATAAAAAGCGAATGTATATAACAGCCCATCTAACAGCTGGATTAGTTGAAAATAGACATACAAAGTGAAGGCAATGATCCCCCAGAAATAGCCTACCAAATTACCTCTCACAAAATTCTTCTTATAATAATGGATGAAACTTGTGAGTACAGATACATCCGCATCTTTTTTCAGCCATTGACGCTGGATTGCCATAAGCGCGGCGGTAGCAGGAAACACGCCGAATGCGATCAAGCCAGCCATCGAAAAAATCACCCATAAAACGGTTAAATACGCAAACTTCAGAATCCACTCCGGTATTCGTAAAATGCCACCCATTCACATACACCCCGCAGTCTATTTTTGAAATCATCATTCTAAAGCGATAAGAGAGTATTTCTATTGGACATTCGCTCTGCTTTTCTTCTCTCTTTTGTCCGGTTGGGACCTTCTATCGGACAATCGCTCTGCTTTTCCTCTCTCCTTTGTCCGTTTAAGAGCTTCTATCGGACATTCGCTCTGCTTTTCCTCACTCTTTTGTCCGGTTAAGAGCTTCTATCGGAGAATCGCTCCGCTTTTCCTCTCTCTTTCGTCCCTTTAAGAGCTTCTATTGGACAATTGCTCCGCTTTTCCTCTCTCCTTTGTCCGTTTAAGAGCTTCTATCGGACAATTGCTCCTCTTTTCTTCTCTCTTTTGTCCGTTTAAGAGCTTCTAACGGCCATTCGCTCCGCTTTTCTTCTCTCTTTTGTCCGTTTAAGACCTTCTATCGGACAATCGCTCCGCTTTTCCTCTCTCTTTTGTCCGTTTAAGACCTTCTATCGGACAATCGCTCCGCTTTTCTTCTCTCTTTTGTCCGTTTGAAAGCTTCTATCGGACAACCGCTCTGCTTTTCCTCTCTCTTTTGTCCGTTTAAGAGCTTCTAATGAACAATTGCTCCTCTTTCGTCCGGTTGAGTCTCACTTTAATCAAATAAGCACCACTTTCGTTCACATCCCCGCTTTCACAGCACACATTAATCGAATCAACCGCACACACCACACCTCAATCGGACACCCCCGCCCCAAGCGGAACTGTCCTACAGGTCCTCACGCTTAATCCTTCGCCTGCAGTGCGCGTGCCTTATGAATCGAACCTAAATACAGTTTGTCATACGCTTCTTGTGATGACTGAAATGGTCCTGTGCCTAGTCCGTGATAATTGGTGTTGGTGTACATCGGATTATCCCTGCCTGTCTGGGCTTCTCTTTTGGTGATGTAGTCGTGCATTCTGCCTTGCAGGATCTTGACGATTTGCGGCTCCTGGGCGGCGAGATTGTGATTCTCTTCAGGGTCTTCCACCAAGTTGTACAATTCGATTTCCGGCTTATCATGGAAATCGGGCTCCAATGCCTGGATTAATTTCCATTCCGGGGTGCGCCAGCCGTGTTTGCGCATCCATGTACATTCGGTAATATAAAATTCGGAGACCCTGGCAAACTCAGAACCGTCGACCATCGGCAGCAGGCTTTGGCCGTCGAAAGCTGTATCTGATTTCACCCCGATTAACTCTAAGATCGTCGGCATAATATCTTTAACCAACGTCGCATCCTTGACCCGTTTCCCCTCTGGCAATTTGCCTGGATATTTGATGATCAGCGGTACAACTAGGCAGTTATCATACATTCCGTGGTGATCGAAATAGCAATCATGTTCATATAAAGTTTCCCCATGATCAGAAGTCAGAATGATCACCGTCTCTTCCTCAATCCCCAATTCTTTTACCGTCGTGATGATATTCTGGATACACGCATCCATATACGCAATCGCGCCTTCATACTGAGCGGTGACATACTGCTGATCGGTGACACCTTCTGGAATCCATGATTTAAAAAAGTCAGCATGCGGCTTAAAGTTGTACACCGGCTCCATCGATGTATTGGCAGGATCCTTCTCATCACGGTCATAGAAAATTCGTTCAAAAGGTTTCGGTGGTAAATAAGGAGAGTGCGGATCCATATGGCGCATAAACAAGAAAAACGGCTGATCGGTTTCATGCAAGCGGCGTAATTCTGGAATCGCCACTTCATTTAAATTTTGCGCTTTTGGACAACGGCCTGTTTCATCGGGCAGCCATGCTTCATAGTCTAAATAGTTTTGAAACCCTCTCGCGGACGGATTGTTTGAAAAGCCGACACACGTCGTATGGTAACCCTTCTCCCCAAGTAATTCTGCCAGTGTCTGTCCTTGAATATCCCCCTCATGTCGTAAGGCTACAGTATCCGTCCCGAAACAATCGAGGCCGGTTAGCATCGATGCATAGCCCGGCGTGGTCGGGATGCTCGGGCTGAAGTGATTTTCGAACAGCACGCCTGCATCTGCTACTTTATCCATGTGGGGAGTCGTCTGCTTCTCGTAACCGTAACTGCTCATAAAGTCTCTTCGTAAACTATCAATTCCAAAAAGAATCACATTGGGTTGTTTCATATATTCTCCTCCTTCAGATTCGTCTTGGTTAACGCACGCTGTTCCCTGTATCTCCCTGGGGAACATCCTACTTTTCTCGTAAACAAACGGGTGAAAAAAGCTGGATCATCATAGCCTACCTCCATCGCAATTATGATGATTTTTTCCGATGTTTCAACCAGCAATTTCTTCGCGCGATTCATCCTGATTTCATGAATATATTCGACAACGGTTCTTCCTGTCTCTTCTTTAAAAATTCGATTCAAATGCCGTGAACTAATGCCGAATAGCTCCGATAATGCAGTTAACGTCAATTTCTGATCCGCGTGTCTTTCAAGATAACCACTAATGCGGTGGATAAATGTCTTTCGCTCCTGCTGTTTGATATCGACTTTGGACTGCCCATCCGTTACACGAAGATAAATTCTTGATAACTCGATGAGTAACTGGACCAGCTTCAGCCGAATAATAGATTCATAGCCGTGCTGACAGCCTTCGTATTCATAGCACATTTTTTCGAACATACGGTAAATCTGATCAGCTTCATTGCCTCTTAAATTTATACAATGATGGAAGCGCTCTTCCTTATCGAGAAAAGGATGAACATAGAAATAATCCATCGATTCTGTTATTCCCAGCCCCTTCAGCCATATCGCATCAAATAAATAAGGCATGAACAGGCAGTTAACAATTTCTAATTTATCCTTTTGATCGATGATATAGGTATGTTGTTCGCCTGGATTAATAATGAAGACATCCCCAGCTGTTAATGGATAGCTCTCCCCATCACAGACGTGATCCCCCTTGCCCTCCATAACATACACCAGTTCAATAAAATCATGTGCATGTAATGGCGGGGCGTTGCGATCTGTATGGACTTTATGATTGATACAAAAAGGGAAGTCGTTTTCTTTAATAAATTGACTCACTTTTAACTTCAATCCGTTCCACCCTTTCCCTCTTTACTCGACAGCTGGTATGTCAATCACTGCACCATTTTCCAGTTGCGACCTGATAGCCGCTTCAATGACCTCCTGACCTGCTAGAGCATGCATACCTGATGCTTCCATGTCCGCAGGCGGAACCCCGTCTTCAATCTGCTGGATAAAATGGTCCAGTCGATTTTTGAAGGTTTCCTGAAAGCTTCCGACTCCTGTCATAATCGAATTGCGCATAGTTAGCAGTTCGTCACGGTCATGCGGGTAAAAAGTGAAATGCTCATACACATTATCAATCACAAAACGTCCTTTGTTTCCTGCCACTTCACAATATTCAATCGGATGACGCACTGCCATGTCATAGCTGCCGGTTAAATGGCCCACTGCTCCTGAGGTGAACTCGATATTAATAGAAGCCGTCGACCAGATTTCTCTGCCAGGTGCCTTGGTCATAAATGCCTGAACACGCTTGACATCTCCAGCGAAATAGCGCATCACATCAACCGAGTGCGGGTGTAACGCTCGCAGATGGAACCATGGACTTGTTTCTGCAGGATTTTGGATCGTCAGCTTCATATTGAGAAAAAGTAAAGTACCTAATTCACCCTTTTCGATTAGCTCCTTCCCTTTATAGGCAGGCGGGACAAAACGGTGATTCAAATTACTGACTAAGCGCACGTTCTTCTCTTTTGCCAGTTTGACCATTTTTCGTGCTTTGACGATATCATTGGAAATCGGCTTCTCTACCAGTGTGTTCTTACCCGCTTCTATTGCCAGCACAGCAGGCTCGTAATGATCACCGCCATTTTCTTCCCCAGCTGTTGCAATACTGACCACGTCAATCTCTTCTTCGGCCAGCATGGTTGCCATATCAAGATAAGCGTTGGCGCCATAAAGGTGAGCCACAGCATGAACAGTCTCTTCCAAAAGATCACAAACCGCAACCAGTTCGACATTCGGATTTTCGTTATAATATTTACAATGCGTTTTGCCAATATTGCCTAGTCCAACCACTGCTACTTTTTGCATATTACCATCCCCCTCTTATATAACTGCTTTCGCTTTGGCTTCTTCAAACAATCGCTTTAAATACCCTCGGCTCTCGGCAGCAATTGCTGTTACCTGTTCCAGTGAATAATCATTTGCACCGATAATTTCTAACACCGTAGCGCCCTGGTAATTAATCTCGACCATTTTATGGACAACCGCCTCTAATGGTACCGTCCCTCTCCCTGCTGTCTGAAATTCGGGTGCAGCAATCTGTAACTGCTCGATCTTCGTGTCGCGAATATGGGAATGAATAATATAGTCTTTCAACTCCCCGATCGCTTGGACAGGATCATCTCCGACTCTGCCGACATGTGTCGCATCGAAATTGAGCCCTAGTGCCGGATGCTGTACTTCCTTCATTAATCGTAAAGCCGTCTCGGTGTTATAAATACTTTGACCATAATGGATTTTCAAGGCAAATTGAATGCCAACATCATGCGCTGCCTGGGACAGTTCTTCGACCGCCTTCAAGGATGCTTCCATTTTTTCCTCATTGTCTGACTCACCTGCACTCCCTGTTGTCACCATTGGGATCCCGAGTTTCGCCGCCCGTTCGAAAACGCGCTTCGTCCGCTCACGATTGTCTGCTTCTAATATGTTCGTCGCCGCTTCCACACAATAAAGCTCTAACCCTGCTTGATCGACCATGCTGCGAATGTCTTGTATCGCCTGATCGCTGGCCGTATCTGACAGGTGTTCTGCCATCCCTGCAATCGATGCCAGTTCGATCCCTTCATACCCGCAAAATTCGATCTGCTTAACCGCTGACTGTAAATCATGCCCACCAAACAACACACTGTTCACACCTAGTCTCATGAATAGTCCTCCTCGAATTTTATTAAATCGCTTACATGTATCATACAACGTCCGGACCTCTCGATCATAGCGAATGCCGTCGGGCACATGGTCAATCAGGACATTCCGCTGTTACCCTTTGACCGCACCTGCCGTCATCCCATCGACTATTTTTTTGTTAAAGAAAATAAACAGGATTAACGGCGGTATCGATATTAATAACACATCGGCAAAAAGCAAATGATACTCCGTTCCATAAATCCCGGTAAAATTGTATAACGTCAGCTGTACCGTGGCATTATCCGCGCCCGGAAAGAAATACAGCATATTCTCAAAATCATTATAAATTTGAATCGAGGACAATACGATAACCGTCGAGGTAACCGGCTTCAATAAGGGAAATATCACACGAAAAAACAAATTGAACGGACCGCAGCCATCCATTAATGCCGCTTCATCCAGCTCTTTCGGGATCGTCCCGACGAAAGCAGTATACAACAAACAGGCAAAGGAAAAATGAAGTCCTGCTTCTAAGGAAATAATCCCGGGAAACGTTTTAAATAGTCCCATCCCTTGCAGCAACCAGATCGTCGGCACGATAGAAGGTGGAATCATGAGACCGATCAGGATCACATAATTTAATTTTTTGGCTAAGCCGGAGCGCCTTGCAATCACAAAGGCCGCCATCGAACAAATAATGATGATCGTTGTTAAAGAAAGTACCGTGATAATCGTACTGTTCATAAATGCTCGCAGCACGACACCATCGTTTAAGGTTAGTACTTCTTTGTAATTGTTAAGAAACTGAAAATTCTCCGGAAAAGAAAGATTCAGCAAAGAAGCACCTGCACGATCTTTAAACGAGTTAATCAAGACAAAATAAAATGGAATCCCAAAGAAGGTTAATGCCACAAGGACACCAAGCGTTTCAAGGACAAGCATACGCCGGCTGCTTCTTTTCCTTGCCTGGATCATTTCCTCTTGTTGCTGCTGTTCGTTTAAGGTACTAATCGCATTGGCTCTCATAAGTCCACCTCTTTTCGATTAATAAATTTAAAGATCGGAAAAGCAACCAGTGCCACGAATAAGAATAATAAGACGTTCCCGGCAGTCGACAGCCCGAAGAAGCCTGCAGCATACTGTTTATACACAATCGATGCAAGAAGGTCTGTACTAAAGCCAGGTCCACCGCCTGTCATCGCCCATACCAGGTCAAATGTACGGAGACCGCCGATTAAGGCGAGAATAATAACGGTATTCATCGCAGGTCTTGATAACGGCAAGGTAATATGCCAAAACGCTTGCAAAGCACTGCCGCCATCAATCTTTAGTGCTTCGTAATAATGGGTAGGAATCGCCATTAACCCGGCAATGAAAATAACCGTTGCGATACCGACCCCTTTCCAAATATCCGTCATCGCAACCGACAATAGCGCAATATCCGGATTTCCAAGCCAGTTCGGTCCGGTTATGCCAATAAAAGAAAGAATCGTGTTGATCACCCCTTTTGTCGGGTGCATCATCGAACTGAATGTATAGCCGACCGCAATCGTACTCAATAATGCCGGAAAAAATACAATCGATCGCAGCAAATCTTTATTTCTTATTTTCGACGTCAGAAACACCGCCAGCGCCAGACCGAGAATCACCTTACCACCCATTGTCGTAAACGCAAAAACCAACGTATTGCGAAAACCAATTCTCAGTGATGGCTCCTGAAAAAACTGAATAAAATTATCAAACCCGATAAACTCCCAATCTGTGAGCGTCCACCAGGTGAAACTGTAAAAAAACGATAGAGCCGTCGGTACCAAGAAGAATGTGCCATAGATGAGGATAGCTGGAATCAGGAAAAAATACGGGTACATGTTATTCATATTCTTGTTCATTCGATGTCAACTCCTTCGCGATAAGATTTATTTGCGCAACGGGAAAAGCAGTTCGAATTGCCTGCTTTTCCCGTTGCCTGATCCTGCTACACTAATCCCAATCCAGACCTAGCTGTTTGGCTTGTTTTTCGACATCGTCATCATACATGGCAGCCGCCTCTGCAGCGGTCATCGTGCCACTTCCTACTGACGTACAAATTTGTGGTAAGTTCGGTCCTTTAATTGGTGATACGAATTCAAGGGCAGGTGCAATATTGCCTTCCTCAAAATAGACTTGCATCTCTTCTACTGCAGCATAGGAATCCTCCGGTAATTCAACATCCTTCAACACGTAAGGTCCGATACTTTTTGCCTTTGATTCATAAGCGGCAATCCCTTTATCCGAAATAAAATAGTCCAGCCATTTTTTCGCGGCATCGACATTCTCTGCTTCTTTATTAATCATAATCGCATCGGGCATCCACGTCGTCAGACCATTTGTCGAAGCATCATCCGATGGCTGTGGGAAGACGCCGATATCATCAACTAAATCAGGATAGTTCTCTTCAATGATCGGTAATACTTGCGTTAGCATCGGATAATGGGCACCTGTACCTTCCGCAATCATCTGCATCCCTTGATCATAAGTGGCCACCGTATAATCTTCATTCTGGTAGCCATTTTCGTAGATTTCCTGAATCCGCTCAAAGCCTCGTTGCGCTTCTGGCGTATTGGCAAATTTAGCCTCGCCATTCGTATAATCGTCGGCGAAGTTCGCTACCTCAGCTTGCACATTGTAGAAGTCAGCCAGAATCGGAAGCTGTGATGTCCATGCCTCTCCATACGTGGTAATCACCGCTGTTTTGCCAGCTTCTTTGATTTTCTCATTGTTCGCCATCAGCTCATCCCAGGTCCGCGGCACTTCAAGACCTAATTCCTGATAAACTTTTTTGTTATACAACCAGGCGCCAACCTGACTCGATTTCGCCGGGATACCGAATACTTGATCATCCGACGAAACGACCTCTTTGTAACTGTCCATGACGTTATCCATAAACGGCTCTTCACCTAAATCGACAAAATATTGAGATGGATTTAAGGCCATTAACAAGGAACCAGAATTAAACAACAGAAGATCTGCCATATCACCGGTAGCAAGTCGTGTTTTGACGACATTCTCCCCTTCTGGTCCACCAGGTCTGACTTCAACATTCGTCTTGATATTTAAGTCTTTCTCGATGGCATCCAGCACCGCCACAAAGCCCGGATCATCCATTGCTGTTTCCGATACGAGCATTGATAATTCTACTGCTTCACCTGACGTATCACTGCCAGTATCCTCACTATTTGTACCACCTGACGTTTCTTCTGAATCCCCTCCACCACACGCTGCTAATAACACCATCGCAATAAACGTTACAAGTAAAAATAAGACCCAATGACGCTGTCGCTTTATCATGAAACTCTCCTCCTTCATTAATCTTTATTTGAAAGCGTTGTCATTTACAGATAAAAAATGATTCCTCTAATGAGAAACGTTACGTATCGGCAAATAATCATGGATCTGAGGAACCTCGATCACTTTTCCGTTTGCTTGATGTGAGGCAATAGCTGCTTCAATCACTTCCTGTGCAGCTAACGCATCGAATCCAGAAGCAGACAATTTGATCGGGTGTGTACCTGCTTTTACATCGATTATAAACTGATCAATTCGATTGCGTAACGTAGCATGAAACGTATCGACACCGGTCATAATCGAATTTCTCATCGTTGTCATCTCTTGCTGATGATGCGGATAATAACGAAAATGCTCATAAACATTGTCAATTTCAAATCGTCCGCTCGTTCCCGCTACTTCGCAATATTCGATCGGATGATGTCGTGACATATCGTAGCTTCCCGTCAAATGCCCTACTGCACCTGATTGAAATTCCATGTTAACCGATACCGTCGACCAGCTCTGGCGCTTAGGTGCTCGCGTCATAAAAGACTGTACCCGCCGGACATCCCCTGCAAAATAGCGCATCACATCGATCGAATGCGGATGCAGCGCTCTCATATGAAACCATTCCGTCATATCTTTCGGATTCTGTATCGTTAATTTCATATTCAAATACAGAAGAGAGCCTAATTTATCCTCCGCTATCAGCGCTTTTCCCTTTGCCGCTGCCGGAACAAAACGATGATTCAAGTTGCATCCTAGCCGCACCTTCTTCTCGAGCGCAACCCTTACCATTTCTCGCGCTTCCTCCAAGCTGTTGGAGATCGGTTTCTCCACTAAGACATCTTTACCAGCCTTCATCGCAGTCATCACAGGTGCATAATGATGACTGCCATTCTCAACACCTGCCGTTGCCACGCTGACGATATCAACCACTTCTTTTTCCAATAAGTCGTCCAGATTTGTATATGCCCTTGTCTGATAGTTAGTGGCTGCTGCTTGAGCCCGCTCTTCCACAAGATCACAGACGGCTACTAGCGCTGTATCCGGATTCTCCAAATATGCCTGACAATGTAGACTGCCAATATTATTCACGCCGACAACCGCTACATTTAACATCCATCTGCCCCCTCTGCCTATCATGAGAAATACGTGCGAATGTTCACCCCCTGTGAAAAGGAATTAGGTTAAGTATAGTGGTAGACATCCTAATGAAAAAACCTATAATTTTAACAAAAAAGAGGGGAAAATTTTACTCCCTTCTTGTCTTTTGCTGTAGGTCCTTATATTGCTTCGGTGAATAATTTGTCGCTTTCTTAAAGACCGAGCGAAAATGTTTCGGGTCCTGATAGCCGACTAAGATCCCTACTTCCACTGTTTTAGTAAACCCATTTTCAAATAGTTCCTTCGCTTTTTCGATGCGATAATTTGTCAGATAGTCAGAGAAATTCATCGACGTCTGCAGCTTGAATTCTCTGGAAAGATAGCTCAAACTAACATGATGATCATCGGCAAACTGCTGAAACGTAATGTTGTCTGCATAATGAGTCTCAATAAATTCCTTCACTTTCGGTATTAATTGTCTAGGCGCCAGTTCTTCATCATCTAATGATTGCATGATGAAGGCGAGCAACTTCTGTAACCAGCCTCTCAGCTCCTTGATTGTTAACAAACGGTCTAATGCTGCGAAATGACTGTCCATCTGCGGAATCTTAATGACTTTACTCGTCGATTGTTCTAATTTAAACCAGATCGCGTAATACATATCTAACAAAAATTGTCTTAATACCTTCTGTGTCGGCTGCAAATAGTGAATTTGCTCTGTCAGAATCGATAGCTGTGTGTCAACAGAGGTGTATTCCCCGTTTCTCAATGACTTCTCCAACACACGCACCTCATCCCACAACGAATGGAGTGTGACTTGACTTGCTTGCGATTGATCGGTGATAAAGGACGATCTGCCAAACCATTTATGCTGATCCATCAGCTGATGCACCTGTTGATAGACATCGCCTAAGCGCTGATCTTCCCCTTTTTTCACGGTAGCAAGGTGAACCTGCCTGACTTCACTCCACTGTTGAAAGAGTGTTTTCGTGATCACTTCTTTTTTAGTTAGAAAAAGAATCCGCTGCTTATCCAACGATAGCAGCCACCCTTTCGTTTGCTGGTTGATTTTCTCAAGCTCCTGCATGATGATGTCGTCATCCTCGATGGGTGCATGCCAATTTCCAAGCACGATGTATGTAACGTATAATGTTTCGTTGACAAACAGCTCTTTATTAACTGTGGACGGGTTTACGATCAGCTGATTGATGAACCATAATTGTTCATCGGAGGCGTGCTTTTTTCTGTCTGCTATTTTACCAAGCAGACGGCTCATCATATCATTGAGCGTATCTCGTTTTACCGGCTTTAATAAATAATACGATACGTTCAGATCAATCGCCTGCTTCGCATAATCAAAGCTATCATGCACTGTTAATAACACGCATTCCGTTACAGGATAAAGCCGCTTCACGCTTCTGATTAATTCGATACCGTCCATCACCGGCATCGTAATGTCAGTAATCACCAGATCCGGCTCATGCTGGAGCACATGCGCATATGCCTCTTCCCCATCATCAAAGAAGAACAGCTGATGCTCCTGTTGATAGTTCGCGAGTAATGCTTTTAATTCCTCCAGTGCCCAATACTCATCTTCCACAATCAAAATATTCATCTGTCTCCCCCTTTTTACGTGTACGAGCTCCCTTCTTCAAATGGAATCTTCATCACCATCCGTGTCCCTCGGTCTTTCTCTGACTCCATCTCCAACCGGTAGCGATATCCGTACAACAAGCGAATCCGCTGAGCGACATTGATCAATCCAACACTTGTCTCATCACTATCCACCTTATTGTTCCGTATTCGCTCACTAAGAGTAGTTAATGTCTCTGCGTCCATTCCCTGCCCATTATCCGTAACTTCGATATGCAAGAATTCTGCCTCTTTATCAATGCGGACCCTGATAATACCGTTCTTCTTCGTATGCTTCAAACCATGAATCACAGCATTTTCGACAATGGGCTGAACCAGCAGCTTCGGAATCCGTGCATGTTTCGCTTCCTCACTGACCGAAATCTCCTTATCAAATCTGCCGACAAAGCGATATTGCTGAATCCGCATATAATTGTGGATATGTTCAATTTCTTCTGCCACCATTACTTTTCTGTTAAGGCCCACCGCCGTATATTTAAACAGATCGGCTAATGACTCCGCCAGAACAGCTACTTCCTCAACCCCTTTGACCCGGCTGGAAGACTTCATGACATTTAGCGTGTTATAAAGAAAATGCGGATTAATTTGCGATTGCAGAGCGGAAATCTTGGCATTCTTCTCCGCAATGCTTGATTGATAGACTTCCGTAATTAACTTGTTAATACTGTCGAGCATACTGTTGTACACCCTTATTAAGACATTCAGCTCTTCATTGTTCGTCAGATCCATCCTGTCCGCTAAATCCCCACTCTCCACTCTTTCCATCTTTTTGCGCAAAAGGATCAGCGGTTTTGACAGACTGTATGATAAAGAATACGAGATAATCGCAATGATCAATATCGTGATCAGACCGCTTCCCACCATAAAAAGCAGGATTTGGTTTCGTTCCGAAATAATAAAATGATTATCAACCAGCAACAGACTTTGCCATCCGGTAAAAGCCGAGCTGTTACTGGCAGACAGATAGGATCTGTCATTCCAAGTTAATGTCCAATTTTGCGCTAAATCATTGGTTGCATTGGGAAGATTTATATGCAGCGTGTCTCCAATTGCTTCCCTTTCCTGATCATAAATGACCTGATTCTCGTCTGTTAAGACAAATACGTGCAAGTATTCTTCCAATTCTTCGAGCTTATCCAACTCTAATAACTTATCAAATACATTTACATTAATATCGATCTTCAGCGAGCCAATTTTATTTCTTCTCGGTATGCCGTAGATATGTCGTACGAAGGAAACCACTTGTTTCTCTTCTTTTGAAATTGTTACTTGCCTGGTCGGCAAAAGCAAAAACGCATCCTTTTTCAGCCCATCTAATTGCGCCATCCATTGCGGATCAGCTTCCCGATATTGCAGCTCCATCCCGCTCCCTTCCTGATAGGTAAAAGCTGTCTTATCAGTCGTATAAATCGTCACCCCCTCAATATCTTCATTCGGATAAATTTGATTAAAAATCTTCGGATACAGATCTTTTCGATTATCGATATCGTTGGTGACCTCCTCTGTATCGTAATGTTCCAGCATGTCCTGGACATAAGGGTCAGTAAAAATAGCTAACGATACCCGGTCGATATCTTCAAAATATAAGTCGATGGTTTTGCTGAATTGCGTAGACAGGATATTGGAAAGGGAATGCGTATTTTTCTTCATATTATCCACATTAAATAGAAAAATGGCGGTTCCGATGATGATAATCACAATGATGAACGCGCTGGCGAAGGCAAGAAACATTTTTGTTTTGAAGGTGAACGATTGGATTCGGATTGGGAATTTCATTTGATCCCCCAAGTTAAGATTTAGTCTGTCAACACGCGCAATAAGTCCCCCTCCCTAGAGATTATTTTTAAGCGCTTACAAAAATAATAAAACGATTTGTTAAATCAATCAAACAATTGCTTTACTATGTTGCAACAAACCGTTTCATTTTTTTCAAAAAAACAGGAATACTAATAGAGGGACACACAGCTCCAAAGCGTCTCTTTTTCCCATCAGGAACTGACGTGGTACAATAATGTGAGACTTTGATCAGTGGGGGTTTTTACACCCATTGATCATTAGCGAAACTTATCAGGGTGTTAGCGTCTGTTTACTCCCACTTAGCTTCTTTGTGAACTCGATGCTTAAAGTGGGAGTCGTACAGACGGTTAATAAATATGATTCTAACAGGTATGGAGTTTATTCCTTAAGGTTTCAGATATAAGTATGAATAGAAGAAGGAGTGCACGTATGCCAAATCTAAACAATCAAGTCATTCTTGTCACCGGTGCTAATCGCGGACAGGGAAAGGCTATTGCGCAGCACCTTGCCAGCTTAGGAGCTATGGTAGTGGTTGGTGCTCGAAATTATGATGCAGCGAACGAAGTAGCAAAGCTAATAGGAGAAGATCATGCTTTCCCGGTTCAGTTGGATGTGACCAACGAAGCAGACTGGAACGCAGCAGTTGAGAAGATTATCCATACATTCGATCGGCTGGATGCATTAGTCAATAATGCCGGAGCTCTCAAACGCAAAACCTTCAGAGAGACAACGGTCGATGATTATCAACAGTTGATTAATGTGAACCAGCTTGGTGTGTTCATGGGCATGCAAGCTGTTATTCCACAAATGGAAAAGCAGCAAAAAGGCTCAATCATTAACAACGTATCGGTTTCTGCATTTGCTCCGATCAGCCATTCCTCAGCTTATGCTGCAACAAAATCATCAGTCGTTGCAATGTCCAAAGCCGCAGCTATTGAACTTGGTCCAACGGGAATTCGCGTCAACATGGTCCATCCAGGTGGTATTAAAACCGACATGGTCAGCCAAGATGAAAGTGTTCCCGAGTATTACAATACCGTTCCACTGCGACGTATCGGACAACCAGTTGAAATTGCTAAAGTAGTAGCCTTCCTCGCCTCCGATGAGAGCTCTTATTGCACAGGCTCTGAGATTGTCGTGGATGGCGGAATGACGCTTGGGACAGCGGATGAGTAGCAAGTCTGCTTAATAGAGGTTATGAATGGGGCACGAGGGTTTTCCTTGTGTCTTGTTTTTTTGACTTGTGGATTGAGGGGATCTCTTGGGATGGGGAATGATTATCTTATTTATGGCATTGTTTTGTGCTACATGGGTTCAAAGCTGCTTAGTGATGGTATCTATTCAGTAGCAATTGCGATTTTCAATTCTTTTGTTTTTCATAGCCCGCTTTGATCGAATGACACTCGCTTTCGTTCATTTCCACACTTTTACAGCTCGCTTTGGTCGAATGACACTCGCTTTCGTTCATTTCTCCACTTTTCGCAGCTCGCTTTGGTCGAATGACACTCGCTTTCGTTCATTTCTCCACTTTTTACAGCTCGCTTTGATCGAATGACACTCGCTTTCGTTCATTCCTCCACTTTTCGCAGCCCGCTTTGATCGAATGAGCTCTTCTTTTATGAAACTACATCATAAGGAAATGAAATAACTAAATTGTTCATGTAAAGCAATAGCATTTTTTCATGAATCGCTTTCTCTGTTTATATTCAAAAATAATTCCACTTTAAAATCCCCCTCTATCATTCTAAACAGGAAACACCGTATCTTATTTATTTCTGTATCGTAAATCTTTATCCAACTTATCAAGATGATCACGCTTAAACGCTTCAATATCTTCTCGTAAATACACTGTATTTCTCCCAGCTGCAACAATCGGTATAATTTTTCCTGCATTTACATACTGATTTAATCTTGATCTGCTGATATCCAACAATTCCAATACCTGATTAGAAAATATAATATGATTAGCAATCTCTTCTCTACATTGATCACGTTTTTCTTTATCCATGAAATCA
Organism: Gracilibacillus salinarum; assembly: GCF_022919575.1. Classification (NCBI taxonomy): domain Bacteria; kingdom Bacillati; phylum Bacillota; class Bacilli; order Caryophanales; family Bacillaceae; genus Gracilibacillus; species Gracilibacillus salinarum. The sequence continues at coordinate 1,854,455 of NZ_CP095071.1, forward strand.
CCTTTCTTTTACATAATTTAACTGATAACTCTGCCTGTTACAACTTTGTAAAACATCATCGATAGTTCATAATTCCCTTAGATAACTTGAAAATAATCCTTCCGTTTCAGAGTAACACACACTCCCAGTACATCAGGTAAAAAATTTTAATACCCTTCAAGCCTAGAGATATCGTTTTGCTTATACAATTCATAAACGCATCGTTCGCTTTAAAGAATATACATTTAAAAATAAACGAAAAACAATGAAATACTACGAAATCAAGAGAGAATGTTCTTTAAAACGATCGAATCGGTCCGTTTTGACCCTTTTTTGTACTTTGAATAATTGATATTTAGAGGTAAAATACAAATTGTGTTCTTAATAAAGAACAAAACAAGGAGGAGAAAAGATGACAATTAAAAAGAAATTAGGTATGGGCGTTGTTACAGCTGCACTAGGTTTAGCATTGGTAGGCGGAGGTACATATGCATATTTTAACGATACAGAAGTTTCCGCTAATACGTTCGCAGCAGGTACATTGGATCTGACATTGGATCCACAGGTAATCTTTGATGTAGATAATTTAAAACCAGGAGATTATATGCTTCGCTCCTTCGAATTACAAAACACTGGATCCTTAGATATTGCAAGTGTCCTGTTAGATACTTCCTACAGTGTGACAGACGTTGATAACAATAATGGCGGTGAAGATTTAGGAGATCATTATGTAGTCAAATTCCTGAAAAATGAAGGGCATCCTGAAGGCTGGCTTGATAATGACGAATATACAGTCATTTACGAAAAATCTTTATCTGAGCTTTCAACAATGACACCAGATGATTTAGCTGTAGAATTGGAAGATTTCTTATGGTGGGATTATGAGCAAGATGGTATCCCAGCAGGAGGAACAGATTATTTGAGTGTGAAAATTGAATTCAAAGACAACGGTCAAGATCAAAACATCTTCCAAGGCGATTCTTTAGAACTTAACTGGACATTCACAGCTGAACAAGAAGAAGGCGAAGAAAGATAACATAGAAAAGGGTGGGCTTGTCTCACCTTTTTCTATCCTTTATTTATTACCGTGAATACATAACACAATTATCACGGTGCTAACTGTCTGTAAGACTCCCTCTTCAAGCTTTGAGTATCACAAAAAAGCTAAGTAGGAGGAAACAGACGCTAACACCCTGATAAGTTTCGCTAATGATCATTGGAGGCCAACCCCCCCAATGATCAAAGTCTCACTTTATCTATTAACGATAATAAATAAACTTTTCAAAATGGAGGAATCGATATGAGAAGTTCAAGAATGGTAACATACAGAAAAAATCATAGAAAAAAATCCCCTCTCCTACAACTAGTGATCATTTTATACGCCGTCATCCTATCTTTGTCACAGCTCACCTCCCCCACCAGTTCCATGTTCAGCAACACCAAAGAGGTTAGTTTCACCATGCCGAGTGGAACTTGGTGGGATGGTAGCGAATTACTATTTACACCAAGTGAGAATCAAACTGTAAACGATAGTTGCCTCCCAACAACCTTCTCAGTAGATATACAGAATAACGGGTTCAGTATGACCAATGCTACCCAATACGAGATTTTCTACATAGAGGACGGCAATCCAAAAGATGGGAGCAAAATTGCTGAGGATACACTTGAGCTACTGGAAGCTAATGAAGTGACAACGATCTCACATGAGGCAACAATTACAGGATTTTATATCGTAAAGGTCTTTCAACAACCGGATTATGCCGGTGAATCAGAAAAAATAATCTGGAGCGAAGTATTCGAAGTATCATGCCCTTCTGAACCGACAGAAACGGAATCGGAAGAAGAAGTAACACCAGATGCGGAAGAAACAGTGCAGGAACCGGAAAAAGAAGAGGCAGTAAATACCGCACCTCCGGAAACGCCGGATGAACCAGTAGAAGAGCCAGTTCAAGAAGAAGATAAAGAAGCACCAACAGAAGAAGCTGATAAAGAGGCCAATTCGAATCCAGAAGAAACATTACCTCCAGCCAATGAAAGTCAAGAGCCTGAAACGAAAGAAGAGGTAAAAGAAAAAGCAGAGACAGAGCAAAAAACAAAAGAACCCGAAACAGCTACCGAGAAAGAACAGCAACAAAGTCAATCAGAAGATGCACCATCATCCAAAACTGAATCTCAAGAAGGTGAAACGAAATGACAAATAAAATTTTTAAACAAGTTAGAAAATGGCTAAGTTTTCTTATTACGGTTGTGCTTTTTGTTTCGTTAGTATTTACGGTATTTATCACGATTTCCACCAAAGCATCCGGTGGGGAACCGGAAGTGATGGGATATCAGCTAAAAGCAGTCTTATCTGGATCGATGGAACCCGATATCCAAACAGGCTCCATCATCGCAGTTAAACCTGGTGGTGATATGACAAGATTTCAAGAAGGGGACGTCATCACCTTCTTAAATGAAAATGAAACGTTAATTACCCACCGCGTTTCCGACGTCATTCAGAGTGGCGAACATGTGATGTATGAAACAAAAGGGGACAATAATAATGCCGTAGATCCAGCAACCGTTCTATCAGACAACGTAGTGGCGGAGTATGAGGGATTCACTATCCCTTATCTCGGTTATGTCGTCACTTTCGCAAATTCGCAAGCAGGCAGCGCTATGCTGTTAATCTTACCTGGCATTCTATTAATCGGATATGCAGCTTTCACCATTTGGCAAGCACTATCCCAGATCGAACTAAAAAAACCTGCTGAATCAAAGGCACAGGAAGCAGTTGAACAGAAGTAACAACACAGCTGCTCCTTGCTTAATAAAAAGGTGGTGTATGATATTGACCAAGCCGAAACTCTTTTATTCTATATTCCTGCTGTTTTTCTTATTCTCTGTTCCCATCGTGCAGGCGACCACAAGTCAAAACCTGATAAACCTCGATGGAACTTTAAATGAAAATGGTAAGTTATTTGATCTTAGTAACCTGAAGCCCGGAGATTGGGCCGATCGTGAAATTACTATCAGCAATCAAGTCGATCACGATATAACCTATACAATCGACATTCAATATCTAGACGGTTCGGAAGCGTTCTACAATCAATTGTCACTGAAGATAACACATGCGGATGGTATTTTATTTGATGACCAGCTAGCCAATTTTTCATTACTATCGGATTTAACTTTACCACCAGATAGCACCGACAACTTAGCGTTTAGCTTAACATTCCCTCCTGAATCAGGAAATGAATTTCAAGGGTTAATGACAAATGCAGAAATTATCATTACAGCTTTTGATGATACAGAAACTGAAACATCTTCCTTTGCCGTAGCCACTGATAGTGATGATGGCGCAGCATTACCGAGTACGGCAACAAATATTATTAATCTTGTAATAATAGGCGCGTTTCTTCTATTATTGGGACAGTTGTGCTTACTTTATACCAAATGGAATAAGCGTGTGAAAGAATAGGGACTCCTATTCTTTTTTCTTTTGATCTACTCTTTAATTATCAAGAAACACTCTCTATAACTCGAGAACACAAGGATGGCTCTCTTGTCACATTTTCAGCAATTAAAAATGAATCAAGAGAGCCATCCGGTTTTCCAACATTATTATTTGAATAAAACTTGATTTTCTACTGTCCTAACTCTCCCCCTGCAAATAAATTCTTATATTGGTGATGGACAGTCTTATTTACAGGTAAGACATCATCCTTATCAATACACCACCTTAGTAATTTCCTTTCTAATTCGATCGTTATAGAGTCATAATTAGTTTTACCATACAGATTACTTAACTCTGCCGGGTCATGCTTTAAGTCATACAACTCCCCATCCCCGTTATCATAAATATTTAACTTCCAATCATTCGTTCTAATCGATTTCCCTCGTCCGTACCATGCTTCTCGGTAAGCACACCATACAAAACACGACTCATCGAACGGATCAGCAGGACGAGCGGTTATGTCCGAAACCTCTGGAGGACTTCCTTTTTCACCGCTTTCTATGACAACATATTCTCGTGGATGGTAAGGCTGTTCTAAAAGATAGGAGGCAAAGCTTTTACCTTGAACACCGTCTGGAATGGATAAGTTACTTAATTCCAGCAATGTCGGCATTAAATCTATCAGTTCAATTAAATGGTTGCCAGTTTTATTTTGGATTGTACCAGGCCATGAAACAATTAATGGAACATGTGTAAACGAATCATAGAAAGCATTATGCTTTTGGATTAACTGGTGTGCACCCATTGAATCGCCATGATCAGATGTAAAAATGATAATTGTATTTTCCTTTATACCAAGGTGATTAATTGTTTCCAACACTCTTCCTACGTTGTCATCTATAAAGTTAATCATGCCATAATGAGTAGCTCGCACTTTACGAATAACATCATCATCCGCTTTATCCATCGCATCCATTATATGCGCCACCCTTTGACGTTCCGGTTTATCATTAAGATCATCTTTTGGTGGCAGCGGAACATTAGCCGGATCATACATACTTGCATAAGGTTCTGGTACTTGATAAGGAGTATGCGGATCTGGAAAGGATAGCCACATAAAAAAAGGGACATCTTCATTACGAACAGTTTCTAAATAATCAATCGCGGTATCCCCTAATAATTGTGTACCACATTTCGTAAAAGAAGCAGGATTCGTACCATATCCAAGTGGTTTTTGAAAACAGTTTTCTTCTGCCCATTGATGAGCCGCTTGTACCTCTGGGTCGTCTCTAAATCCATCCACAAGATGTCCATGACCACCTTCAACAATATAGTCGAATGTCTGATGTAATATATCCTCCTTCTCTCTCGATGAGGAATAATAATTTTCCATTCTGCCATCCATGAACGCATGATTTTTTCCAATTATGGCTGTTTGGTATCCCTGTTCCTTCAAGACTTGAGGTAATGTTATTTCCTCAGGATTAATTAACATATGATTAGCATGACAACGAATAGTAGATGGATATCTGCCAGTCATCATTGAACTGCGCGATGGCGAACAGGCTGGGTAGTTGCAAAAAGCATTCTCAAATAAAACACCATTTTCCGCCAATCCTTCTAAATGAGGCGTCTTTACCAATGAATTACCGTATAACGCTAACGTTTCAGCTGTCTGCTGATCGGTTTGAATCAATAGAATATTAGGATTACACAATTCGCCTCTCCCCTTTAATCATTTATCCCTTGATAGATCCAATCATGACCCCTTTTACAAAGTGTTTTTGGACGAAAGGATACACAATTAGCACTGGTATACTAGCAACAACAACTAAAGCATATTTAATACTTTGGCCAAGTAATAATTTTTCATCCATTCCAAATTGACCAGAAGCCTCTGTTCCACTTAACTGATTAACTAGCAAAATTTCTCTAAGAATTAGCTGCAACGGATAAAGTCCTTCTTCCCTTAAATAAATTAAGGCATTAAAGAAAGCATTCCAATGCCCAACAGCATAAAACAAAATCATTACCGCAATGATTGGTTTGGACAAAGGAAGGATAATCTTGAATAACAGTTTGATATTCGAACATCCATCAATCATTGCCGCCTCTTGAAGTTCCCAAGGGATACTTGTTTGAAAGTAGGTTCGCATAACGATTAAATTGTATGTCGCGATAGCGTTAGGGATAACCATCGCCCAAATCGTATCGACCATTCCCAAACCTTGGACTACTAAGTAAGTAGGAATTAACCCACCATGAAAAAACATTGTAAATGTAATAAGAAACATGAACACGTTCCTTCCTGGCAAGTCACGTCTGGACAAAGGATATGCAGCTAATGTCGTTAATCCGATGTTAATTACTGTTCCAAAAACCGTATAAAAAATAGTGTTGCGATATCCAATCCAAATGTCGCTATTTTTAAAAATTTCTGTGTAAGCATCTAGTGTGAATCCTACCGGCCAGAGCCACATCTCTCCATTCATAACCCTTGCCGGATCACTAAATGAAGCACTAACCACTATAATAAGCGGATATAACACGATGATAATAATCACAGCCGAAATCAACGTGATGATGACATCAAAGAGTTTACCATCTGATATTTTTAATGATCGTTGCATCCTACTATCCCCTCCTCGTTCGGCACATGGAACCTACCATAAGCTTGTTTCGGCCTTCTTTCTTGCATATCTGTTAATCAGAATAAGCAAGAAGAAATTGATAAGCGAATTAAATAAACCAATTGCAGCGCTATAACTGTAATCGCCGTTCAAAATACCATTACGATAAACGAACGTTTGAATAACATCACTAGATTCCAAGTTTAAATTATTTTGCATTAAGAGAATTTTCTCAAAGCCTACATTCATGAACTGTCCAATATCCAATATCAACATGATAATGATAACAGGAAATATACCGGGTAAGGACACATGAATAATCCGTTGCAGCCTCGAAGCACCATCCATTTTTGCCGCTTCATATAATTGGGGATCAATCCCGGCTAAGGACGCTACGTAAATAATCGACTGCCACCCCATGCTTTGCCAGATGTTTGAACTTATAAAGAGTGTTTTAAACCATTCAGGCTTTTCCATAAAAGGTATCGGCTCTATTCCAAACGAACCTAAAATAATATTGATAAATCCTCCATCTGGATTTAAGAATAAATCCAGCATACCGACAATAACTACTACAGAAATAAAATGTGGCATATAGGTTACATTCTGAAGCGTTTTCTTTAAAGTTGTATTACGAATCTCGTTAATTAACAATGCCAGCACAATAGGAATGGGGAATGCAATTAATAAAGAGAGTACACTAATCAAAAAAGTGTTCCATAGTAATCTGCCAAAGTAATAAGAAGAGAAAAAACGTTCAAAGTTTTCAAAACCTACCCACTCACTCCCTAAAAACCCAAAAGCAGGATTAAAATCTCTAAAGGCAATCTGCAACCCATACATCGGCCCATACTGAAAAACAGCATACCAAGCCAGTGGTAACAAAAGCATTAAATATAAATCGTAACGCGCGAATATATATTTCCAAGCTTTCTGTCTTTCTGTCAACGGTTTGGTTTGTCCTGTAACATCTTTTTTATGAAGCTCTGACTTTATGCCATTCACGCCTCCTACCTCCTTCTCCGTGTAACATCCTAACTCACTGAGCACAGAACTTCTGTACCCAGTGAGAGGGTGAATTTATTTATAATTTAAGTCATAGGCTTCTTGATATATTTCAGTCAGACGGTCTAATCCCATGTTTTCTATAGTTGATACATATTCGTCCCATTGATCGAAATTCATGTCACCAGTAATGAACTTGGAAGTCGTCTCCTCATAGTACTGATCCATGTCTTGGCGGATTTGATCTACTTCTTTCGTTGTATCTTCATCAAAGATAGGGGTCCCGTAAATAGCTTCTGGTAAGTATGGATCCAATTTACTTTGTGCTTCTTGCGCTTTTGGTGGGTTAATAGCAGAAGCATTTTTCTCTGTTACAAGCTGTGGTGCACCTCCACCTGGCCAAGGGGTAAATTGACCGATTGCTGGCCCACTCCCCATGTCTGAATTCAGGATATCATCTGTATATTCCGGCAGACCATCTTCTCCAAAAGTAAACGTTTCTCCTTCTACTCCATACCGGAAAAATATTGAACCTTCTTCTCCAAAGAAATAATCAAGCCATCTTATTGTTTCATGAGGATACTCATTTTCAGATGTAATGGCAAATGTTCCGAAATCCCGCGCCACTGGAGAAGATGGCACTAACTGATCACCATACGGACCAGCAATCGGCGAAATCCCTTCAAAATGTTCCTTAACCTTGTCGAAAGCATCTGTCGTTTGATTCCAGAAAACACCAACATTACCTGCAGCCATATTCCCTACAAATTTAGCTTCTTCTTGCGTAAATACCCCTCGATCTAATAGATTCTCACTGTAAAGCTTATTTAAGAATTGAAGATATTCTTTAAATCTATCACTTGTCATCCAAAATTTAATCTTGTCATTCTCCACCATCAAATGATTTCCCATTTGATCCACCATGCCCCATGACCCAATCATCGAATTCATTAACTGACTCCAGTTACGAAATGTCAAGGGAATCTCATCCTGCTTGCCATTTCCATTCGGATCGTCATCCCGAAAAGCAGTTAATACTTCCACTAGTTCCTCGGGAGTAGTCGGTTGCTCTAACCCTAAATGATCTAGCCATGTTTGATTAATCCAAATTTTATCTGTCCTAGCTGCATTTAATGTCAGAATGGCAGGTAAGGCATATATGTGACCATCAGGAGCCGTAATCGATGATTTAATCTCGGGATATTCTTCAAACAGTGCTGTTATATTCGGTGCGTGATCTTCTAATAAACCTTCAAGCGGGATAAGAATACCAGACGAGCCATACTTGACAGCCTCCAACTGAGAAATACTAGACTTGTAGAAAACATCTGGAAGTTCACCAGATGAGAATTCAAGGTTCTTTCTTTCAGCAAAACCATCCTGTGGTACATCGTCCCATTCAATATTTACGTTAGTCATTTTTTCATATTCTTGAAACATTAACATATCTTCATAAGCTCCATTTGGAGGTGATTTTCTCGAAAAAATATTCAACGTAATTTCATCGTCCACAATAGGGAATCCCTCTTCATTAAATGTCTCAGATGGCCCTTCACTTACCTGGTCAGTCACTTCTTTTGACCCATTACATCCCGTCATCACCACCATACTCAATACGAACAATAAGACATGCCAGAAAGTCTTACTCATTATCCTACCTCCTAAAATTAATCATTTCATGTCAGTATCTAAAAACGTATAATCATTAGACCAGTTGTGGTTTTCCCCATTGCGTATGCCTATCCTGTTATCGAAAACAGATGATCACTTTATGCTTTTTTGTTTTCTAACTATATGTTTTTTCTTTCAGCACCTCATTTGCCCGTTCTACTCGAGAAATAGAAACGTATGCGACCCACATGATATAACTACAAAAACTACTTATTCCGAAAAAAACGATCAGACCAGGGATGATGAATAATACATAATAAATCGCTATTACACCAATAAACATAATAAAAGTTAAAATAGGCTGGGCAATTGCGATTAAAAAAGCATTTCGAAAGTATTGCAACATATTTAATTCATAATGAACGAATACTGGGAATACATACAATGCTGTAATGAAATACAGGATCAAGAGAAGTAGAGTGATGATACTTAATATACTAAAAAGCAGGCCATCTTGGACGGCAAAATATCGATAGTCAAGAATTAGTGTATATCCCGCTATTGCCAATAGTAAAAATAAGCTGTTGGCCTTTATAAAATCTCGTTTGTAAGCTAGACTAAATGTTTTAAATATCGGAATCTCTTCCCCCTGCAACCATTTTCTTACTACGGTAAACATAGCAGACGTCGCAGGACCTATACCAAATATTACTGCCCCTATCGCTGTAAAAAGTAGCCACAGTATATTGACTATAGCAAAGCGCATTATCCATTCACTCACACGATAAAAACCTGAAACCACACTTCCCACCTTTTTACCTCCTCACTGCTTACGCACAAGTCACTAAAAGATCATCTGTTACACTAGCTATTAGTACCTCACAAACGTCAGTCCGTTATCGCCGTTACCATATAGCAACGACGATAACAGAGTTTTTTAATTGGTTACTTTACGGCGCGGGGTCACATCAGTTCGTTTCGCCCATTCATTCCATATCTCAATCATTTCAACTACTAGTTCTGGATATTGATCTTTCAGATTGTAAAGCTCCGTACGATCATTTTCCATATCATAAAGCTCCCAATCTCTTTCCCTAACTTTTGACAGTTTCCATTTCCCTTTTCGAACTCCACAATGCTGCTCATGCTCAAAACATAAAGTGCGCACCTGACAAGACTTCCCATCAAAAACAGAGACAAGACTTTCTCCTTCCATTGGTAAGATCTCATGACCATTGTAATTATCAGGATATGTCGCTCCCGATATCTCCACAAAAGTAGCCATAAAATCGATAAAGTGACCAGGTCGATGGTCAATTTCACCCTCACGTTCTAATCTTTTTGGCCAGTGTGCTATCAGTGGTGTACTAATTCCTCCTTCATGACTGTAATGTTTATATAATTGGAGTGGTGTACTAGATACATTTGCCCAGCCTGAACCATAGCTGTGATACGATTCAGGCCCTCCCATTTTATCTAGATCTTTATCACGATGCAGGGTGTTAGAAGTGGTGATCCAGTTGTCAAATCCCCACGGATCCCATTCTCCACAAGCGCCGTTATCTGAACAGAACAAGATTAATGTATTGTCTAACTCACCATTATTACGAAGGTTTTCTAGTACTCTCCCAATATTTTGGTCCATTCTGTCAACCATCGCTGCGTATATCGCCATACGTCTTGCCAAATCTTTTTGACGATCCTGATCAATAGAATCCCACGCTGGGTTTCTTCCTGTAACTTTACGATCACGAGTCCAAAATTCTGCTCTTTGTGTCAAATCAGAATCTTCTGCAACGATACCTAGTTCTTTCATCCGTGCTAACCTATCTTCCCTAATACGGTCCCATCCCTTTTCATACACTTTTTCATACTTTTTAATATCCTCTTTTGGAGCTTGTAATGGAAAATGCGGTGCATTATATGATAAGTATAGAAAGAACGGATTGTCGTCTTGACGAGCATCTTCTATGAAATCTAATGCATGATCAGTAATTGCATCTGTTGCATAAAATTGGTCTCTCTCATATTGATGTTCAGGTCGTCCTTCTGGCAAACGAACATAGTTTTTCTTTTCAAAGAAACTATTGAATCCTCCAAGTAACCCATAATAATCGTCAAAGCCACGTTTTATTGGTCCTTGTTTACCAACGTGCCATTTCCCAGATAGATAAGTGTGGTAATCTTCCGTACGTAGCACCTCAGCAAGTGTTACACATTCATCCTTCAAATAACCACGATAACCCGGCGTCTCTAAGTCATGATCCATCTCGCCTACACCTGCTTGATGGGGGTATAATCCGGTAAGTAAAGAAGCACGACTAGGACAACATCTAGCTGAGTTATAAAATTGTGTAAATCGTACACCTTTACCTGCAATTTCATTTAAATTTGGCGTATCAATTTCCCCACCATAACAACCTAAATCAGAAAACCCTAAATCATCCGCTAAAATCAGCAGAATATTTGGCTTTTCATTTGCCATCATAATCCCTCCTAGTTTTAGTTAGCAGCAGCTCTATTTGATCCGATCATTCACTTCTTTGATTTTATCCATCGCAATTTTTGGCGTACGGTCTTCTTTTAATAATCCATTTACTTCTTGTTGTACATCTGTTGTTTGCGTATAACAATAGCCAGAAATATAAGGGATCTTTTTAATAGCATCTGTTATGTTTTGATATCTTTTTAGAAATTCCGTTTCTGTTTGAACTGAATTACCATAACCCCATCCATCACTATTGCTAAAGGCTATACCACCATATTCGGTAATAATTACTGGCTGTCCTTTATATTGGTAACCTTCTGCAAACGCATATTTGCGGTAGTTATGGGGTATTTTGTTATTTAAGATGCATTCTTTATCTGAATAACGTTCATAAAACTTCTCGCCAAACTCTTCATAATCATGAAGTGCAATGATATCGGAAATTGTGTGCTCCCAACCATCATTTACAATTACCGGTCTTTGGCTGTCGATTGATTTAGATAAGTAGTAAATCGCTTCCGTAAATGCTTGTTGTCTCTTGTCGGTAGCGATATTAGGTACGCCCCAGGATTCATTAAAAGGTACCCATGTAATGATAGACGGATGGTTGTACCGTTCTTGCATAATTTCCAGCCATTCCTTGGTGAAATTATCAACTGCCTCATCATCGTATTCGTAAGTTGCAGCCATTTCAGACCATACGAGTAAACCTTTGATATCACACCAGTAAAGAAAACGGTCATCTTCTATTTTTTGGTGTTTACGTACACCGTTAAATCCCATCTCAAGCGTTTTATTAATATCCTCTATCATTGCTTCATCAGAAGGAGGAGTCAACATTGTATCTGGCCAATAGCCTTGATCCAATAACAGCTTTTGATAAATCGGTGAATTATTTAACAGGACTTGACCATTTTGAATTGAAATTTTTCGCATACCAAAATATGATTCTACTTCATCAACTAATATTTCATTTTCATATAATCGGAATGTTACATCATAGAGGTTGGGATTCGCCGGGGACCAGTGCATCACTTTCCATTCGTGTATGTCAGATAGCAGATCGACTTCCATGTTCATTTTAGTGCGATCCGGCACAAATGATAGTTGCTTCACTTTCTTTCCTTTAAAGCTAATAATTGTTTCTATTCTACTCTGATCCCCCACCAATCCATGGAGGTTATAATTAAAAACGACTGAGTGTGTGTCAATTTCCGGAGTGATTTTCACGTGTTCGATGCTATTTCGATGAAGAAATTCAAGCCATACCGTTTGCCAAATGCCGGTATTCTGTACATACCAGCAACCGAAATTATTCTCTGTCCATCGCTGTTTCCCTCGAGGCTGACAGCAGCTGTTACTATCCTCTACTTTAACAACAAGCTCGTTTGTTTTCGCTTGATCTACTGCATGGCTAATGTCAAACGAAAATGCAGAATTACCTCCAGCATGCTTACCAATGTACGTTCCATTTACCCACACCTTCGTCAAGTAGTCAGAAGCTTGAAATCTTAGGACTGATCTTTTCCCAGCCTCTTCTTTTGGAATATCAAACATGCGCTGATACCAAACATATGGGTGAAAGCTCTCTTCTCCGATCCCACTGGCTTTCGTTTCATAAGTAAAAGGGACTTGGATTTCCTTAGAAAAACTCGGTTGATTATACCAATCTACCTTCTCCCCAACATTTTCATCATCAAAAGAAAATTTCCACCTGCCATTTAAGTTAATCCATGACTGACGTCGGAATTGCGGCCTCGGATACTCTGTTCGTTGATAGGTTTTTTGTTTTATCGTTGTACTCACCGTCATTTACACATCTCTCCTTTTGTTTCTTATAAGTCACAAATAAACACCATCCAATCATTACATTAAATTTGTTTAATTACTTAATATCTGTAACTTAACATAAAGAATACGCTTACAAAAAGAACTAGTCAACCCTTTCTTTTAAAAATATCATTTTTCTACAGTTTTTTTGTTTTATTTAACCCTGCTTATTAAAGTGCACTTTTATACATTTTTAGTAGCCATACCATCCATTCTGATACTATAATAATTGTCCAAACTCACACTAAAAAAGAAAACGAAAATTATGTAATAATTCACATTTCTTGTTTTAATAAGCGTGGTTTTATTGTTAGAGAACTACAATAAGAAAAGCTACTGATAAAAACTACTTAAAAAAATCAATGTCTTTACTTCGTTTTCAGTTTAATGAAACGTAAATAAGTATAAAAGTAAATAAATGCTTTCCCGAACTCCAAACGACAGCCCGGTTTATAAAAACACAAAAAACACCTCCAGACCACAGACCGGAGGTGAAGAATTTATTATTTAGTTAGGTTATTCAGATTAGTTATCCCTTAATGAAAGTATTGGTCTCTATTTCCTAATAATATCACTTATCACCCATGTACCTTCTCTAAGCGTAAAGTTAATAGTCATATCCGTTCCGCCGAATAGATCACTTTCCTGATAGCGATTAATATAGTATTCCGTATCGGAGTACTGACCAAAGGTATATCCCTCTTCCAAACTGAAGTCTTCATGACCATCCATTGCTATTAATTCTAACCCACCTTCAACATTCTTTAATCTGTAATGCCATAATTCTTTTGCTGTTTCATAGGTCATAAAACTGGATAGATAATTATAATATTCTTCTTTGGACTGATAATTTTCTATTTTGTAAGAACCCTCCTCCAAAATTATATCATCTCCCATCGCATTATATTTTTTTACTAAATCAATAAATACTGCTTCATCAACAGATTGTTCCTCTTCTGTTTCTGTATTCGTTTCTTCTTCTTCTGTTCCCTGCTCAGTTGACGTGGATTCTTCCGTTTCCTCCGGTTCTTCCTCGTTACTTTGTGAAGGTGATTCTTCGTTAGTTTCTACCTCATTATCACTTTGTTCCTCATTTTGCTCGGTTTCAACAGGTTCGTTTTGTTCTGGTTGTTCTGTTTCCTCCTGTTCTTCCGTTTTTTCTGGTTCTTCAGGTTCAACAACCGGCAAGAAATCATCAGGAAGCTTGTTTTTTAATGTGAGATTTATTTCTGAGATTGAAGCTATCGTTTGTTGCAAGACAACATTATTCTGAGATTGAAGCCATACAGGTAAACCGATCATCACTACTATGGCTATAGCAAGCATCACAGTTGTTAATCCAGTGATGAGAAAAGGAGTCCTCTTTTTGGCAATCGATTCATTAATGTTATTCCTGTTTTCCCTCGTGAAATGTACATTCTGCTGTAAATAGTTTTTTGCGTCTTGTTTTATTTTCGCATCAAACTGATCCATTGTTATATCCCCTCCTCCTCAATTCCTTCTGCAGCTGGTCCTTCCCTCTATTAAATCGGGTTTTGATCGTATTAAGATTGAACTTCATGATCTCGCTGATTTCTTTCAGGGTTAAATCCTGCACATAATATAAGATGAGCACTTCTTTATACTTTGGTTTCAACGTTGCAATAGCATCAAAAATCTCATTTGCCCCTTCTTGTTGCATGACTTCCTGCTCTGCCGAATGCCTCACACTTTCTTTATCAACGTGTTTTTTGATAGATGAATGATAGATAAGATTGCGAAAACTCCATTTGCGATGATAATCCTTACATTTATTTAAAGTGATTCGAATGAGCCATGTTTTATATTCGGCCTCTCCTCGAAAAGTGTGAAGATGCTGATAGCACGAGATAAATACTTCTTGAACAATGTCATCACATTGGGCCATATCTTTGACATAAGAATAAGCGATTCTTTTTAAATCGTTCCCATAATAATGGATTAATTCATTCAACAGCTCTTCTTTCGATTGTACATGTTCAAAGCGGTCATCCATTTCCAATTGCTGCTCCCCCCTTTATAAGTTAGACGTAGTGGATGGTGGAATGTGTTCATTTTTTTTAAATAATGCTAGGAAGTTTTCTTAACATACTAAATTATGACTTTCTCTTTTGTATCATTAAAGTATTTTTTCTAAGTACATAAAGATTACTAGCTTACTGATAAGAGGCATTATTACCGTGTATGACAACAAATGATATTAATTTTGTACTAAATAAGTGTCATTCTATTTTGCCATAGATAATGTCCTAAGCTTACTCTCCGTATTTACCTCGAACAATAAGGTTGACATTATCACCATCTATCTTTACTATTAAAAAGTATTATTCCGATAAAATTAATAGGGAAAGGGTGTTTTGAGTGGAAACAACCGCAAAGAATCGAACTGCTCAGCAAACCGATCAGTTGGCAACACAACACAAAGAGTTAAATGCTCCACAGACGCCACTAATTATCGGTGCGCTTATTGTTGGGTT
Source organism: Gracilibacillus salinarum (assembly GCF_022919575.1). NCBI lineage: Bacteria > Bacillati > Bacillota > Bacilli > Caryophanales > Bacillaceae > Gracilibacillus > Gracilibacillus salinarum. Next base: position 1,869,929 of record NZ_CP095071.1, read on the forward strand.
CGTATTGCTTATCTATTTAATGGTAACGCAAGATATCTCTCAGTCATTATTATTAGTAATAGGATTATTACTTGGATATACATTATTCCATGCTCGATTTGGCTTTACCTCCGCATTTCGCCGATTTGCATCTGTAGGGAACGGACAAGCCTTAAGGGCTCACATGCTGATGTTAGCAGTAGCAGTAACACTATTTGCTCCGATTCTAGCATTTGGTGTGTCATTCTTTGGAACTGGTGTGTCAGGTTATGTATCGCCAATAGGAATTAGTCTACTAGTTGGTGCTTTTATGTTTGGTGTAGGTATGCAGTTAGGCGGCGGGTGTGCATCTGGTACACTTTATGCTGTTGGTGGCGGACGTACTGTCATGTTAATTACACTATTATTCTTTATTGTAGGAGCTACAATTGGAGCTGCCCACTTTTCATTCTGGACGCAGGACCTGCCATCTTTTGAACCTGTTTCATTAGCTACATCTACAGGTCTTGGTTATGGTGGTGCATGGTTCGTATCGATCTTGTTATTTGGCTTGATTGCATGGATCACATTAGTAGTGGAAAGAAAAAGAAAAGCTCCAAAAATGGCTGCATTACCAACTACTGCTGGCTGGAAACGTATTTTCCGTGGTTCATGGCCGTTATTTGCCGCAGCCATTGCTCTGGCTGTATTAAATGCATTAACGCTAATGACTCGTGGAGCGCCATGGGGTATTACTTCTGCCTTCGCATTATGGGGATCAAAAGTTGCACAATTCTTCGGTATGGATCCTGCAAGTTGGGGGTTCTGGCAAGGAGCGAATGCTCAAGCATTAGAAGCATCAATATTTGCTGATTCAACTACTGTATTGAACTTTGGTGTGATTCTTGGTGCATTTTTAGCTTCTGCCGCGGGAGGACTTTTCAAGTTTACCCGATTAAATGTGAAAAATGTTCTGGCGTCCATCATCGGTGGATTGCTGATGGGATATGGAGCGCGATTAGCCTTTGGCTGTAACATCGGTGCATATTTCGGTGGCATTTCTTCCTTCAGCCTTCACGGTTACATTTGGGGAATTCTAGCGTTAGCAGGAACGTTTGTCGCACTTTATCTGCGGCCCATGTTTGGACTATCTGTTCCAAAACCTAAAGATTCATTTTGTTAAAGAGAAGTAGGTATCACATCGGTGGTACCTGCTTTTTTATTTGGAATCAATGGATACTCCCCTTGCTCTAATAAAAAAATGAGCATACGCCCATCTCGATGTCAACGAATTTTTATGGAAGAGGATGACGCATAATAGTTCAATCCTGGTACTGGAGTGGAGAAAATTCTTTCTACCGGACAGTTGATTGCATTTCTTCTCACATTTTGTCCGTTTGAGCTTCTAACGGACAATTGACCACTTTCCTTTCTTCATTTTGTCCGTTTGAGCTCTTCTAACGGACAATTGACCACTTCTCTTTCTCCATTTTGTCCGTTTGAGCTCTTCTAACGGACAATTGACCGCCTCCCTTTCCTCATTTTGTCCGTTTGAGCTCTTCTAACGGACAATTGACCGCTTTTCTTTCTCCATTTTGTACGTTTGAGCTCTTCTAACGGACAATTGACCACTTCCCTTTCTTCGTTTTGTCCGTTTGAGCTCTTCTAACGGACAATTGACCACTTCTCTTTCTCCATTTTGTCCGTTTGGGCTCTTCAATCGGACAATTCCTTTCTTCTCCTCCCCGGTTTTGTCCGTAAAACTCAGCATTTGTCTCGTCCCCCAGCAGTAATTCCCAGCATCCCCTCTGAGACCTTATGAAAAGAACATCCGCGACTACAACAAGATAGATTAGACTATGATTCATAATTGGTACAGAAACACGGATCGTAATTAGTATAACTATGACAAGCGAGAGGCATATCCCCTAATAAGCAGCATATAAAAATGCATATTATTATCAGAGTGAATACTAATACGGTATAATTATATTTCGACTATCGAAATAAAGGGGTTCTGTTTGTGGATGAAGCAGCTATAAAAAAGGAAAAGATTTGGACGAAGGATTTTGCCCTCATTTGTTTGGCAAATTTTTTTATATTTTTAGGCTTTCAAATGACATTACCGACGATACCGTTATTTGTCCAACAATTAGGTGGCAGTGATGAGTTAATTGGAATTATTACAGGTATTTTTACGTTTTCAGCATTATTATTACGTCCCACTGCCGGACATGCATTGGAGTCTAAGGGACGACAGTTTGTCTATATGATCGGGCTTGGCATTTTTGTAATATCGATTGGATCTTTTGCTTTTATTACCAGTATGATCTTTCTGTTCATCATGCGTTGTGTACAAGGATTAGGATGGGGCTTTTCCACCACGGCTACCGGAACGATTGCGACCGATTTAATCCCGAAGAGCAGACGTGGTGAAGGGATGGGATATTTCGGGCTTTCAGGTAATTTAGCGCTTGCCTTTGGACCGGCATTAGGTCTTACGTTATACGGCTATATTTCATTTACAATGCTGTTCTTAATTTGTTCGGCGCTGGGATTAGTGGCGTTCATTTTATCCAGCCAAATTACGTACAAGCCCGTCGATCCGAATGCCAAGAAAACCGTCGCCCCACGATTTGACGTATTGGAGAAAAAAGCATTACGTCCATCGCTCTTACTATTTTTCATAACAACAGCTTTTGGCGGCATTGCATCTTTCCTGCCATTATATACAGAGCAGGAAGGGATAGCAGGGATCGAGATCTACTTCTTTGTATTTGCGATTTCGTTGATGATTACCCGGACGTATGCGGGCCAATTGTATGATCGCAAAGGGCATATCGTCGTCTTCTTGCCTGGGACGGTTGCCATCTTTACGGCAATGGTATTATTAGCTTGGCTGCCGAATTCGTTCGTTCTGTACTTAGCTGCTGCATTATATGGATTAGGTTTCGGTACCGTACAGCCTGCACTTCAGGCATGGGCAGTGAACCAGGCACCTGATAATCGTAAAGGCATGGCAAATGCAACGTTCTTCTCCTTCTTCGATTTGGGGGTAGGTGTCGGCGCGATTGGCTTTGGCTTTATTGCATCTGCATTCGGCTATCATTACATTTACATCACATCTTCCGTTTCGATTATGACATCGATAGTATTGTATCTATCATTGCTGGTCAGGGATAAAAGAATGCAACAACAGACCAGCGTCTAACACAGTGAAAATTAGTTGAGGGTTCTTCTATCAGAACCCTCTGCTTTTTAATTGGACCTATGCCCCCATTCCAACTGTTTTCCCCAATAAAGCCTGCCAGGATACAATGGAAGCTGGTCCAGCCAATTATGGTTGGATAGACAACTATAAAAAAACATCCACCTTCCATTTACATGGTCAGTGAATGTTTTGATAGAAGTTATTAAAATCAGCTCAATTAGTCTTCTTGAGAGGGCACTTTCCTTTTTTCCGCAAATGCACTCATTTATTCTCCCAAAAAGAACGTACTAAATTGCTCCAACAAGTATTCCAACGTAATCGGATCACTATCTGCAATCACATGTGTATTTAGCTCCAACACATTCCCGTTCTGAACGGCCGGGATGTTTTTCCACGTTTCCGTCTCAAGGAATGCAGTATCGCCGTCAGGGTTCTTACTTAAGACAATATAATCTCCCGCAAAGTCCGAGATCACTTCTAGTGACAAGGAGTAATACCCGTCTGCCAATGCTTTCTCTTTGACCTTCTCAGGCATGTTCAACTCCATCTCCTGGTACAATAACTCTGTTCCACGACCCCAGTTGTCACCGAATACAGCCATTTGTTTCACATCATTTTCAAGAACAGAAACGGTCGCATCTTCTCCGATCTTGGCTTTAATCTCTTCACCAGTTTCTGTTGCGCGGGCTTTGAAATCTTCTACCCAATCTTTTGCTTCTTGTTCTTTGTTAAGGACTTTTCCGATTTCTTCGTGCTGCTCTAAGTAACTTAGCTTACCGTAAGTGAAAGAAACGGTTGGTGCAATTTCTTTCAATTTATCAATATTTTTCAACCAGGAACCTACGATGATTAAGTCTGGTTCTAATTCAATGATTTTCTCTAAGCTTTCTTCCGTTACAGCTTCAATACCTTCTAATTTATCTGCCATGATCGGATTGTTAAATGTCCATTCATCTACACCAACGACATTTCCACCCAATGCAAGCACATTCGGTGCATAAGATAATGCTACGATACGTTGTGGATTACTAGGCAGTTCAATAGGACCTTCTTCCGATTCATATGTGAACGTTTCAGATGAAGATGCTTCTTCCTCTTCATTGCTTGTTTCTTGCGCATCTGATTCAGAAGCAGATGCCTCATCTGATCCTGAGGAATCCTCTGCGTTCCCACAAGCCGCTAATAAAAGCGCTGTTACAAATAAAAATGCGATAAGTACTTTCTTCAAGTTATTCCCTCTCCTTAATATGTACAGGTTAAATGATAGTTATTGATAATGATTATCAATATTATTTATATTACGCCTATTCATCAGGGTTGTCAATATACTTTTTTAGTGCAAAATTGTTACAAATGATTGATTTGTATATGGTAAAACAATCCAACAAGTGATAAAATTTATTTACTTATATGCACAGGATTTTAGACAACTAGTAAATATAGCAGCTGGGATTCCTTTGACATCCTGTTTTCTTCATTAGATATACCAGAATCAAAGGTTGTATATAAGTAAAAATTAACCTGACAGGAGAAAAGAAAAAGACATGAAGGAAATCAAATGTTACTACTTTCAAGCTGTGATACTAGCTGACATCCAACTTGTATCTGATTGCTTAAATCAAGATGAACATGTACTGCAATGGAATGACCAGATTATAGAGAATATCTTCGATGGAAAAGAAGAAGATTTAGCAGAAGGATCAACCTATATCACCAGACAAAAATTAGGTAAAAAAATCTATACCCTGCCTGCTACCTATACCACCTTTAACCCACCACATCATGTAGCCGTATCATCAAAGACAAAAGAAGGTCTAAGCAAGACGGAATATACCCTTACTGAATACGATGGGGGTACCGTGTTTACAGTAGAAGTAACGTTAATACCAGCTAATTCTTATTATAAATTTATAACTAATCTGATGAAGTGGTCCTTTAAGTATGTATACGATGATCAGTTTCAGAAATTTATCGATTATGTAAGTGAACAGGCAAGTAAATCCTCTAGTGATGAAACAGCTGCTCTCACAATAGATTAAATCGTACTATTACGAAAAAATAGGTTGATTCCTGTTCTTTTTATTTTGAATTAAGAATATAGCCGATACTTCTAAATCTACTCCTCCCCCTTCTTCAGATACTCCTCCAACATCCGATCCGCCTCAGCCGCTTTCCTCCTCTTCTCCTCCTCCGTCTCCGTCTTTTGTTTCACCGGCTGACTCTTCTGCTTCATATACCAATCCGGTACTATATCCCGTTTAGCTGTCGACCAATTTGTCTGATTGGCTGGCTTTCTCTGTCTTGCCTTTCTTTGTTGCTCCAATGGACTGGCATCCTCTACTGTTTTCACGGCCATCCTAGACCAATTCAACAGCACACTTTCTAAATATTTCACCCCTTTTGCCTCTGCTTTGGCAGCAAGCTCCATTGCTTTGGATAACAACTCATAACCATACTCTTCATACCACTGAGTTAACAGTTCATAGTTAAATGGTGATTCACTGATTCCTTTTTAGTTATCTCTTGAATCTTGAAGTGGAGATATTACGGACAGTTAGCGCCGTGATAAAAGATATAAAGCATAATACAATAATTTGACTCATTTATTAAATAACATTATAATACAATATAAGAAAACCGAGTGGCTGTTACCACTCGGTGTCAGTAACTACATGCCGCATGAAGAGCGGCTGACCAACTAGAGGTTGAAGTATGCTAAAAGAAGTAATCATCTGACTCTTTGGTGGAGCGACAGACGATTACTTCTTTTTTCTATTGGTGACTAATGCAATAATTGCTACTATAGTTGCTAGGAACGTAGCTAAAAATATGCCGAATTGAAAAAGCATGCTCATTGCTTCATATGTCACCATATTAAACACCCCCTTTCTTTTTAGGGAGTGTCAACCGCCTATTCGCTCTATGTAGTTACTATAATTTAATTATAACAATAAGATGCAAAACAAACTATTAAAATATGAAAAAATTCATCACACTTCATTGCTTAGTACCTCGCATTCAAAGCAAGGACAAAACTGCCTCTCGTATTATACAACAAAGCGAAATGACAGATTGGTATTCCAGAATCAAAAAATTAATCTAGTGCCTACTAAACTAATCCTTCATATAAAGTGAGACTTCAATCAGTGGGGGGATTACGGACGGTTAGCGCCGTGTAAAAACTCTATTAAACATATACCTAAACACCCTTTCCGAATTTCAATCAACAAGCGTCCCGAGAGTATACTTTCTTCCCATTAACAATGGTCCTCTCAACCATTAAGTCACTGTTTAAAATCATGATGTCTGCTTTATACCCTGCAGCAATCCTCCCTCTCGTTTCTCCTTGCCCTATTGCATTCAATGGTCCCTGTGTTGCCATATAAACAGCTTGTTCCAATGGAATATGACACTGTTCTACGATATACTTCAATCCTTTGTCCAACGTAATTGCACTGCCTGCCAGCTGACCACTTTTCAACGTTACCTTATTGCCAGCCTTTACTAAGTTCTTTCCCCGAAAAAAGTATTCTCCATCCGCTAAGTCATTATATCCAGTACAATCAGATATCAAGATCATTTTCTCCTGGCCTTTCACCTTATACAAAAGCTCAATCATACTGGGATTTACATGAATACCATCTGCAATAATTTCGCATGTTATGTCATCATAATACAAAGAAGCTGCAGCTGTACCTGGAGTTCTATGATGCACAGGGCTCATCGCATTGAATGTATGCGTTATTTGTGTCAAACCAGAATCAATGGCTCCCCCTATTTCTTCCAATGATGCGTTCGTATGTCCAGCTGATATATGTATGCCGTTTGATTGAAGATAATTCAAGATAGCGTGCTTTTCCACTTCCTCAGGTGCCAATGTAATAACAGAGATATTTTTTAAATAAGGATTGATAATCGTATCGACATCATTCCAAGTTAACTCCCTTATATAGGACTTGCTTTGGACTCCACTATAAGCAGGGCTTATCCACGGCCCTTCCAAATGAGCGCCGAGGCAATTAGCTCCGCCTGAAGGACTATTCTGATGTATCTTTACACGCCTGAGAAATTGCTCCACATCTTTCTCTGCAGCTGTTCTTGAAGTTGCCAGAAAAGAGGTTACACCATAGCTTGGAAGACTGTTTGCAATGTCAGTAAATGCTTCTTGATTGTCCATAAAATCAAAACCGTTCACACCATGTATGTGAACATCTGTTAAACCTGGACAAATAAAACCATCCTTTACTTCATATAAGGCATGATCCAGATTTTTCTTCTCGTTTCCAATCCAAGTTATTTCGTCTCCCCTTATTTCAACAAAACAATCCTTCATAATCCGATTGTCAGTAATCACATCGCCTTTTAAGAGACTGTTAAAAAACGTATCCCTACCGCTCCCCCTTCAAATACTCCTCCAACATCCGATCCGCCTCAGCCGCTCTCTTCCTCTTCTCCTCCTCCGTCTCCGTCTTTTGTTTCACCGGCTGACTCTTCTGCTTCACATACCAATCCGGTACTATATCCCGTTTAGCTGTTGACCCATTTGTCTGATTAGCTGGCCTTCTTTGTCTTGCTTTTCTTTGTTTCTCCAATAGTCTGGCATCCTCTACTGTTTTCACGCCCATCTTAGACCAATTCAACAGCACACTTTCTAAATATTTCACTCCTTTTGCCTCTGCTTTGGCAGCAAGCTCCATTGCTTTGGATAACAACTCATAACCATATTCTCCATACCATTGAGTCAACAGTTCATAATTAAAAGGTGATTCACTGATTCCTTTCTGCAAATTCTCACGGTAAAATTTCATCAATTTTTGAAAGTCGACGTCACTACTATTACTATTACATTCTTTTATGTCTTTACTCTTTACTGTCTTTAAACCTGTCTTTAGGGAAGCTGAATCCCTTATTACAGCTGACTTTGCGCCTTTAACCGGTAAGTGTTTTACTAACTTGAAAGTAAGTGATTTACTTACCGCTTTTCTTCGTTTCGTCAGTAATTTACTTACTTTAACATTTTTGCTACTGCGTGAGGTATTGGCTGGGAGTTTTTGATTCTGCTCTTTCTTTCTGATTAAATTTTTGTGCATCAACTGATTATACCCCTCATTTTCCCACTTCTTATTCGGTGTGATTTGCCAATGCCGATAGTTCTTATTAATACAAAACACCATTGTTTGGCGATCCCAATCCAGCACAGCACAATCTTGTAAGAAAGTAAGCTCCTTCTTCACATCTTGTTTATACATTCCGATTAACTCGAAGACCGTATAATTCGGTATCACGCAATCCTTCTGTCCCGTTCCGTACGATAATCGCCAGATCAACAGAATCAGGTTCATCTGCCTCTTGGTAAAATCTCTGCGTAATAGTTCATTCCATAAAACATTCGCAATTCTAATGTACCCTTTTTCCATTTCTGGATTTGTCATTGTTATTCCCCTCTCCTCATTGCATCGGCTTAAAGCAATACACGCGCCTCTGTGCTTTCATGATAACCATGGAAAGGAGATTATGCATCTACCGATATGTACTTGAACGCTTAACAAAAATAGATTTTCTATTACGAAAAAAGGATTTTCTCTAGAGAAAAAACGATTTTGTTACACCTTTGATCACATACCGGTATAAATTATGTAAAAGGTGAATTTTTTTCATACATGAGGAAATTATACACGGAAGGAACTCACAAATTTTTAACGGCAGTTACCGAGGAGGACCAACACTTCTTAACGATAGAGGGCTATTGGCGGGATATAGCCAATCTGCTTTTCAAAAGTTAGACACTTTAATCGCTTCTCATTTGATTATACTAGTAGAGGGGCTATACACTTTGGTGAAGAAGGTCATTCCCTCTCTTTTGGCTCATTCATCACTTTAATCTGCAATGGGAACCGACTTCCGTAACGTTCAGTTTGAAATAGAGTTGCTTTCGTTCATTACACTTCTTCTTTTCATCGCTTATGGTCGAATAGAGCACTCTTTCGTTCACTACACTTCCTCTTCCCATCACTTATGATCGAATTACGCACACTTTCGTTCACTACCACATCACCAACCACACCAGCAACTCACTGCCTCCCCCCCACGACCAATACCACTCCATTAATCATAAAAACAACTATTGCGCTCTCTATTTTCTTTTCTGCATAGAGAACGCAATAGTAGAACACCTCGTTTTTCTCATAAACCCGAATCATCCATCTCTTCCAGCTTAGCTACTCTTCTTCTAAAATCCTCATCAGCACTAAATTCTGCCTCAATAAATGATCGGATTAAATCTTCTGCTAACCACTCAGATATAATCTTTCCGCCCAGACACATTAGATTTACATTGTCGTGCTCCACCGATTGATGTGCTGAGTACGTATCATGACATACAGCAGCGCGAATTCCTTTAATCTTGTTACCTGCTATCGCTGCTCCGATACCAGTGCCACAAAAGACAATGCCTCTCTCACAATCTTTATCCACTATTTTTTCTCCTACACGTTTGACGATATCAGGAAAATCTACTTTTTCTGCTGAATAGCATCCCAAATCAACTAGCTCACATCCTAAACGTTCTAAAAACGGGATCATCTGTTTCTTTAAAGGAAAACCACAGTGATCGCTGCCTATTACCATTTTCATCTCTAGGTCACCTGCCTGTAAATGATGTTATCATTCTATTTCTTCAGACGACTCTCTTACTACCAATTCTGGTTGAAAAATAATGTTTTTTATCGTTGGAACTTCTTTCGATCTGATTTCATTTATGAGTAGTTTTGCTGCTTCTTTTCCTATATCATAGGAAGGCTGCTTAATAGTAGTTAAAGGAGGGTTAATATGTTTAGCCCAAATTGTGTCATCATAGCTTACAATACCAATATCAGCTGGTACGTTTTTGTTCATCTTTTTTAATGCTTCTATTAATTCAAGGGTTAACATATTATTCGTGGAAAATACCGCATCTATCATCGGATTTTCTTCTAAATATTTCTTGATTTGCTTTGGAGCTTTTTTAAGACTGGTAATCTCTAAAATATAGATAGAACTTTCCGTTAATCCATGAGAAATAAGCGCATCCTGATAGCCTTTAATTCTTTCCTGCCACGTGCTAATATTCTCATTCTTATACGTAATCGCGAGTATATGTTTACGACCGTTATCCAATAAATGGTCAACTGCCAGATAACCGCCCTTAATATTATCTACCACTACGTTGTTTGCATGAAGGCCAGGTATTTTTCGATTAATGACGACCATCGGATACTTGTCTTCCATTAGCTTCTCATATAAGCGCTGATTTCTGACAGTTGGATTAATGACTATTCCATCAACTTGTCTCATTTGGAATTCTCTTATATATTGTTCTTCAAGCTTTGGATCTCCATCAGAGTTGCATATCATTAAATTGTATCCCTGATCTTTGCAGGTATCTTCTACGCCCTCTAGTACATTAAACCAGAATTCATTGCGAAAATTCGATAACACAATACCAATCACATTTGTTTTCATAGATTTTAATCCTTTTGCTAATGCATTCGGGCGGTACTCTAATTCTTCTACAACTCTTAATACGGTTTGTATCGTTTCAGGAGTATTATGATCATGATTACCATTTAGAATTCTTGATACAGTTGTCTTGGATACTCCGGCTTTTTCAGCAACATCAGCTATTGTTACTTTCATAGCTATCACCATTTTCCACGTTTATAATATGTCTATCCTTCATTTCCCAATATTATGCATTTATAGATGTATCATATCATAATAAATACATTTATTCTAAATTATCCCTTCAATCCACCAGTAGTGATTCCTTCAATTAAATACTTTTGGAAGAATATAAACACACCAAACAAAGGTATTAATGATAATGTCGACATAGCAAACATTGGTCCCCAGGCACTTTCACCAGCTGAATCCAAGAACATTCTTAATCCTAGTGCCACTGTATATAATTTCAAATCACTAATATATAGTAACTGACCAAAAAAATCATTCCACGTCCATATAAAAGTAAAAATCATCGTCGTTACAAGGGCGGGAACCGATAATGGCAGAATGAGATACCAATACGTCTTAATTCTTCCGCAGCCATCAATCTCGGCAGCCTGGACCAGTTCATTCGGTATCCCCCTGATAAACTGCACCATAAGAAAGACAAAGAATCCTTCCACCGCAAAGAATTTCGGTAAGATCAGCGGATAATACGTATTGATCCAGTCTAAATAATTAAACATGATATACTGTGGAATAACTGTGACATGAAATGGTAGCATCAGCGTCATTAGCATTAGTGTAAAAAATATCGGTTTAAACTTAAAGTCTAATTTGGCAAATGCATAGGCTGCCATTGAACAAGCTATTACATTCCCAATGATCGCTAAGACGACAATCAGAAGTGTGTTGCCAAAAAACAGTCCGAATGTATATCCCGATACGCCAGCCCACCCCTGTGTGTAATTTTCCAGCGTCCAATCCGAAGGAAAAAAAGACACCGAATTAAAAATCTCTGCCGGCTGTTTAAACGAACTGCTTACCATCCAGATCAAAGGGTAAAGCATCACAATGCCTAAGGCGATTACAAAACTATGAATAGCAAGCTTCTTTATCTCTCGTTTCTGTTTGGATCGACTATTTGTTTTGACCATTTCTTTGGAACTTGTTTCCATTTATCATCACCTCTAACCTTGGTAATATACCCACTTTTTCGACGTTGCAAAAACGATTGCCGTTGCAAAGGCAATTACAATTAGCAAAATCCAGGCCATCGCTGAAGCATATCCCATTGCAAACTGTGTGAACCCTTTCTGATAAAGATATAGTGTATAGAATAAGGTTGAATTTAGTGGTCCACCTGTTCCACCACTGACAATATATGCTGGCGTGAATGCTTGAAAAGCTCCGATAATCCCCATCACTAAGTTAAAAAAAACGACCGGCGTAATTAATGGAAGTGTGATCTGAAAGAATTGCTTTAATGATCCTGCGCCATCTATCTTCGCAGACTCATAGAGTTCTACAGGTACTTGCTTCAGGCCTGCTAAAAATATCACCATAGATGCGCCAAATTGCCAAATCATCAGTATAATTAACGTGTACAGGGCAGTGTCAGGTGTCGATATCCAGTTAATCCCCTCAAATCCGAACTTGCCAAGGATATTATTAACTAAGCCATTTCCGCCAAATATTTGACGCCATAGAATCGCAATCGCCACGCTTCCTCCAAATAAGGACGGAACATAGTAGACTGCACGATACACTCGCAAACCGCCAATCCCCTTATTTAATATGACTGCGATAAATAAGGCAAATGCCAGTTGAAAAGGGACACCTAACAATACATAGATGAGCGTTACTTTTACGCTTTGCAGCCACTTTGCATCTGAGAAAAGCGACAGATAATTATCAAGGCCAACCCAGGTAGGCGCATTGAACATATCATAACTAGTAAATGAAAAATAAAGGGATGCTCCCATTGGTATTGCCGTTAATGTCAAAATCCCTATTAGCCAAGGAGTTAAGAACAGATAACCAATTCCGTTATTTTTCCAGAATAATTTAAATTTCCCCATAGTGGATACTCCTTATCCATAGATTCTTAAACATGGTCCACGCTATTTTGTCTCTACGTTGATCTCCTAACTTCTTATCTTCCCAGCTTGCAAAATAATCAGATTCAATTAAGATATCAACTATACTTTGGACTTAATTGAATCTGATCTTTCACCACATTTAACCTATCCAATCAACGTTATTCGCCCAGTATACTTTTGGCCTCATTCATGAAATCTGCTACTGCCTGTTCTACTGACTTTTGTCCGAAAGCAATTGCTTCAGCGTTGTCAGAGAACAATGTTTCGAGTTCATTTACCCCTTCTGGCGCATAAGGAGCAGGCTCTGACAGGTCTACAGTCGTTTGTATATATTCCACCGCTCGTTTCTCAGGAGGTGTAAGTTCTTCGATTACGGTATTGGAAGCCTCTGTACCTGCAGGAGGACCTTGTTCTGTTTTGAATATTTTCACCGCTTCCTCATTACTTACAAAAAACTCAATGAATTCTGCTGCAGCCTCTTTATGAGGAGAAGCTTCGGTAATGCTGAGGTAAGCTCCTTCTATATATTCACCATTTGGACCACCATCAATATGTGGATCACGGACAATATTTATTTCACCTTCAGCCATTTGTTCTTCATATAAATACATTTGATTTGCTGGTAATCCAAGTAATGCTACTTTCTTCGTTGCGAACATATTCGCCTCTAACGGTAATCCGTCATATTCATTGCTGGTAGCGGCATCAGGAATTACGCCATCCTGTCTCATCTGATCCCACATCGTCCACCAATCGGTTAGCACTTGCTCTTCAAAACCTAATTTTCCTTCCTCTGTAAAAAGATCCTGACCATGCTGACGTGCAAAGTAACGGAATAATGGCTGTAATTGTCCACCACTTCCATCCTCTATTGCCCAGCCATCTTCACCTATCGCTTCTTTAATTTCATATGCTTTATCGACAAAGTCATCCCACGTCCAATCCGATTGAGGATAATCAACGCCAAGTTCATCAAAGACTGCTGTATTATATACAAAGCCAGGCATTGTAATCCCCTTGGCTACCATGACAATATCATCGCCAACCTTGCCACTATCCAGAGCAGCCTCTGGATAGTCTGATAAATCCAGTTCCCCGCTTTCTACCTTGTCATTCAAGACATGCAACGCACCTCTTCTTGCATAATCTGAGACATAGAATTGGTGCATACTGACCACATCAGGAGCATTACCGCCAGAGACCTGTGTCGTTAACCGGTCCCAGTAATCTCCCCAGCCTCCAAATTGTCTATCCACTTTAATAGTTGGATGGGCTTCTTCAAATAAGTCAATGATTTCATTGTATTTCTCATGACGCCCGGTATCTCCCCACCAGGAAAAACTAATCTCAATTTGCTCTTCAGATCCACCATCAGAGCTTTCGTTATTGGAGTCATCTTCATTACTCGAACAACCTAACAGTAACAAAAAGGCAAGCGTTATCATTGTGAACAACAATAAACTTCTCTTCATTATTTAATCTCCCCTTTTTTTCCGTAATAGCCATCAGTTGTAAAACGCGGTAACCCTAGATATCAGTGCTTTTTACTAATTGCTGCGAAATCTGATTCACCATATTCTTTTTGAGCTGACTGATATAATTCTAATGCTAATGATGCTATCGGTAATGCGCTGGTTCTTGCTTCATTTACTGCTATTTGCACGTCTTTCTTCATCAGTTTCAACTTGAATCCAGGCTCAAATTGTTCCTGCACAATTGCATCGAGTTTATTCATTAACATCCATGACTGGCCAGAACTGTTACCAATAACTTCTTTCAGCACACCGGTATCTACGTTCAATTCATTCGCTAAACGGACCGCTTCCGATGTGGCAATCATATGAATACCTGCAAGCATTTGATTGATTGCTTTCACAGCATTACCTGCGCCCACATCGCCAACGGAATAGACATTCTTCGCCATTGCATTGATTACATCTTCTACTTCATCTAGCGTGGATTGTTCACCCCCCAGCATGACTGTTAATGTTCCACTCTCTGCACCAGGCGTTCCACCACTAACCGGAGCATCTAATACACGAATCCCTTTGTTGTTATAGACCTTATGCAGTCTTTTAATAGCATCAGGCGACCCAGAGGTCATTTCTATTAAAATTGCCTCTTGGTGAAAGGACTCCATTATTTCTTCTGAAAGTAATACGTCATTCAGCTCCTGGTCTGTCGGCAGAATCGAAATAACAACATCACTATTTCGAATCACGTCTGCTAAACTAGCATGAACCTGCGCCCCTTGATTTTCGAGAACTGTTACAGGGTCTGGGTTTCGATGTTGTGCCACATGCAGCTGAAACCCTTGTTTTAATATATTTTGTGCCATTGGTAATCCCATAGCTCCTAATCCGATAAAGCCTATCTTCTTCATGCTTATTCCCCCACTTTAAAATACAAGTTTAATAGAATCGTTATTGAACGGTATCGTCTAGTTCCCAGCCTAGCTTCTCATATAATTTCCTGCGTCCTGCTTTATCGCCTGCTAATTCCTGATGCGCATATTTCGCAACGTCCTTGGCGTATTTACTAGGCACGACCACGACTCCATCGCCATCTGCTACGATCACATCATTCGGGTAAACAGCTACACCGCCAATCGCGACGGGAATATCTTTCTCATAATAGCGAATTCTCGTCTGATCCATTCCTTGTGAGATAAACTTAGACCAGACTGGAATCTTCTGCATAATCACTTCGTCCGTATCACGAATCCCTCCACCATTAGTTAAGTAGCCGACTACGCCTTTATGAAGGTGATCCAAGGTATTATTAGAACCGAGTATGCCTACATCTGCCCCGGCGATATCCATGACTATGAAATCTCCAGCTTCGATATCTTGTGCCCACTCATCCGTACAGACCTCACCGTAATACCATTTCGCCCACTTGGTATATTCATCCCCTGTTACGTTCGGGACAGGTCCTTCGAATGGTAAATAACGCGCGGTTCTTGCAATACCTACCACTTTTGTCCGGAATAATGGACGGATACTGTGGTCCACCGTGCCATAACCATGCAGTCCCACCCAGTCCATCCCGTCGCGTACGTCCGTTACACGTAAATCTTTGTACAACTCTAATATTTCTTCTCGGTTAATTTTACTCATCTGCTTAATCGCTCCTTTTTTTATCGATAATATCGTTTTCCAAAACAGCTATTTCTAACAAAACAGGTGGGCTGCCTTTCGTGTCTGGATACGTATCCATTGGAAATCGTTATCCAAACTGACTCAGCAAAATTCAGATTACGCTGTACAAAGGAGACCTGCCTTGCAGTACCCTTATCAGATTCTCTGCAGCGACTTCCTCCATTTTTAATCGTGTTGCCATACTTGCACTGCCAATATGGGGTAAGGTAGTCACATTCGGTAATGACACAAATCGATTAGTATTATCAATCGGTTCCTGTTCAAAAACATCAAGCCCGGCTGCCCATATTTGTTGGTTAGTTAAAGCGTGGTAGAGTGCATCTTCGTTCACAATTCCACCTCTTGATGTATTAATCAACATACTCGTTTCTTTCATTAGTTGAAATTCTTTTTCCGCAATCAGGTTTTTCGTTTCTTCGCTATATGGCACCATCACGCATATATAATCTGAAGTTTTGAACAGTTCTTCCCATTCTAGATATTGAACGCCTAATTCCTGCTCCTCTTTTGGGGAACGATTGCGATTATGGTACACGACATTCATCGCGAATCCGTTAGCCCTTCTTGCTAAAGCTGATCCAATCCGCCCCATTCCGATAATTCCTAACGTAGCGCCATATACATCTCTTCCTGTTAATTGCATCGGGGACCACGTCTGCCATTGGTTATTCTTTATATAATCAACAGCTTCGACGATCCGGCGGGCTGTAGCCATTAACAAGGCAAAGGTGAGATCCGCTGTTGTTTCTGTCAATATATCAGGAGTATTGGTGACCACAATGTTACGTTCCCTAGCAGCTGTCAGATCAATATTGTTATAACCCACAGCCATATTACTGATCACTTTCAAACGTGGTGCCAACCTGATGATTTCTTGATCAATCGTTTCCGTGAGCAGACAATAGAGCCCATCTACCTTAGGTACTTCTGCCATTAATACCTCTCTCGGGACAGGAATATCTTCTTTATCCCACATGGACACTTCACAGTATTTTTCCAGCTTTGCTATGATACGATCTTCTAATTTTCTCGTCACATATATTTTTGGTTTCACACAGAGCTCCCCTTTACTGATAACGAGGATATGCTTCAGTACGCCACATACACGGATTTTAATTCTGTAAAAAATTCGATATTAGAACTGCCGATCGAAAATGCGCCAAAGCCTGAACGCTTGGTACCTCCGAATGGTAAATGTGCCGCGCTTGCTGTTCCATGATTGATATGGACCATTCCTGATTCCACTTTGTCAGCTAATTGATGAGCTACGGAAAGTTGCTCGGTAAAGATAGATGCAGCCAACCCGTAATCTACATCATTCGCAACTGCTAATGCCTCTTCCACACTGTCTACTTCTGTTACCGTTAGAACGGGACCAAATATTTCTTCCTTAGCTATCGTCATAGAAGGACTTACATGATCCAGAAGGGCCGGCTTCATATATGCACCTTGCTTATACTGTCCAGATTCTAATAACGCTCCACCGTATCTAAGCTTGGCACCTTCCTGCACACCGATCGCAATGTAGTCCTGCACACTGTCCAAATGTCCTCTGTTGATGAGTGGACCCATATCCGCCTTGTCATCCCAGGCCGGACCAATCGTTATATCTTCTAATGCATCAATCAACGCATGGACGAGCTCTTCTTTCTTGTCACGTAACACAATCACCCGACTGATGGAAGTACAACGTTGTCCGCTGCAATTACAGGCAGCACTGATGATTTGGGAAGCTACCTGATTTACATCCGCATAATCTAATACGATAGCAGGGTTTTTTCCGCCTAATTCGAGTTGTGTCTTGGCAAATCTCCCAGAAGCTATTTGATTAATTCGCTTTCCTAAATCAGTAGAGCCGGTAAAACTGATTCCTTTAACATCCGGGTGAGCAACTAATGGATCACCAACAGCAGATCCACTGCCAACAATCAAGTTTACTACACCATCTGGCACACCGGCTTCTGTCAGCAATTCCATCAATCTGGCAGATGTCCATGGGGTTGCTGTTGCAGGCTTATACACAACTGTGCAACCATACGCTAATGCAGGTGCAATCTTACGAATTGGGGTCACCATAGGGAAATTCCAAGGAGCAATCGCTGCGATCACACCGATCGGTTTTCTGTAAGTGGCGTTCGAGACATTTTCACGTTCAGCCGGGAGTGTTTTTCCTTCCATCCTGAACGCTTCTCCTGCACAGAAACGCGCCTCCTTCACCGCTCTTGCTACTTCCCCCAATGATTCACTTAACACCTTTCCTTGCTCTGCAGATACAATAAAAGCTAATTCATGCAAATGTTCTTCCAAAAGATCCGCCACTTTATATAAAATCGCTCCACGATCAGGAGCAGGCACTGCCGACCAGGCTTCAAACGCATCCTTGGCAGCCGCCACCGCTTGGTTGACATCTTCCTGTGACGATTTAGGAAAACTGGCCAAAGCTTGCTCCGTATTGGCAGCATTGTATAGGGTATAGGCTTCGTTACTTGCACCAGACACCCACTGGCCATTAATATAATTTCCGTATATACGAGGCTTCAGATGATCTAAGAAGTGTTGCATTTTTTCTCCAATGGTCATGACACACATCCCTCCTCACTTACTCCATGACTGCTCTGCAAATATTTTTTAAATCTTCAATTGTTGGTTTGACCGGGTTAATCGGAGTATTTCCAGATAACATCGCTTCCTGCGCCACTTCTTCTAAATCTTCCTCTTTCACGTTAAAGTCCGATAATTTCTGTTTGATTCCAATATCCTCATTCAGTTTCCTAATTGCACTGACGGATTTTTCAGCCGCTTCCCTGTCAGTTAATCCATCGATTTGCTCTCCAAAGATATGGGCAATTTCAATGAATTTGTGCGGATTGCCAATAACATTAAAACGCATTACTTCTGGTAGCAATATCGCATTAACTAATCCATGTGGTATATTGAATTTTGCCCCTAATGGTATGGCTAATGAATGGGCCAATCCCAGTCGTGTCGTATTGAAGGCCATAGCCGCCATCGTACTCGCCAATAACATGTCTTTTCTCGCATTCAGATTCTCCCCTTGCACAACGGCGAGCCTTAAGCTACTGGCAATACGTTTCATAGCCTCTAACGATAATGCCTCAGATATCGGCTGTGTTTCTTTATTAACATACGATTCCAATGCATGGGTTAAGGCATCCATCCCAGTTGTTGCTGTAAGATGTGGTGGCAAGGTCAGGGTCAGTTCCGGATCCACTAATGCAACAGCAGGACAATTAAACATACTGCCGACACTCAATTTCGCTTTTTCTGTTTTGTCGGATAATACCGAGAATCTCGTGATTTCACTCCCAGTCCCAGCAGTAGTTGGAATCGCGATTACCGGCTTACCTGGTGCGGGTACTTTATCTAACCCAACATAATCACGGATCTCTCCTCCATTTCCAAGTAAAACGCCAACAGATTTGGCGATATCAAGTGAACTTCCACCACCAACACCTACCACAACGTCACAATGCATTTCCCTTGCCACTCGGTAAGCATTAGCGACCGATTCGATCGTTGCTTCTGTCCCGATCTCACTAAATATCTGGTAAGGGATGTTTGCCTTCTTCAGCGGCGTCTCGATCCTTTCGATTATGCCAGCGTGTAATACGCCCAGATCACCAACAATTAATACTCTGTTCCCCTTTACCTCTGTTACATATTGAGCCAGATGCGCTACTTTACCAGCACCAAATTCTATTTTCGTAGGCATTTCATATCTGAATTGATCATTCACTAGCATGGTTACACACCTTTACTTTCTGTATTAGAATGGATGAATAAAGTGAGACTTTGATCAGGGTGTTAGCGTCTGTTTACTTCCACTTAGCTTTTTTGGGATACTCGAAACTTGAAGTGGAAGTTTTGCAGACTTAGCACCGTAATAAAGCATCTTCTAACGGTACGCCGTATTTCCTGCCGATTTCGGTTAATTCCTGTTCTACTTTCAAAGGTAGTGTGATGCCATTCTTTTTTCGTTGTTCGGATATTCTGGTTTCGATCTCACCAGGAATCAGAATTTCCTCGACATCCTCTGCTTTTGGTTCTGATTTAATAGCTTGAATATATAAGTCCATTCTCTTTTTAAACGTTTGGATATCGATAAACTTGTTAATATCAATGGTGATAAAAAAGTGACCTACATTCTGGGGATCCTCCCAGTTCTCATACATATTATGGACATACTTACCAAAGCCGGCACCCGTCAGTACACCTGACAGGATATCGATAAACATCGAAATACCATATCCTTTTGGCCCCGCTAATGGTAAAACAGAACCCTGTAACGCTTCTTCCGCATTTGTCGTGGCCTTACCATGCTTATCAATCGCCCAACCTGGTGGAATGCTTTTGCCCTTTTGGGCGGCAACAATAATCTTCCCTCTTGCTACCACACTGGTGGCCATATCTAACAGGAATGGCTGATATTCGCCGCATGGAATTCCTACCGCTAACGGATTGGTCCCGATAAACGGCCTTAACCCTCCGGTTGGCGGCATCGTCTGGGATGCGTTAGACATAACAATCGTGACCAAATCTTCCTTTACACCTTCTAAAGCATAATAAGCTCCTGTCCCGAAATGATTGGAATGTTTTACACCTACCATGGCGATCCCATTTGCTTTTGCCTTCTTCATTGCGAGCTTGAGCGCCTTAGTTCCGACGACAGCACCGAAGTGATTGGCGCCATCGATTAAAGCAGTTGATTCATTTTCTTTTTCGGTACGAATCTTCGCTGCAGGGTTTATCATGTTGTTCTCGACTCTCTTTAAATAAATAGCGGTTCGCACAACTCCGTGGGAATCTACACCGCGTAAATCTGCCTGAACCAAGGATGCAGCGACGATATCTGCCTGTTCTTTCTCCACTCCCGCATGAACAAAAATCGAGGAGCAGAAATCCTGCAATTTTTTGTAACTATAGTGATTAACGGGTGTCATTTCCACTCACACCCTTTATTTTTTAATGTTGCATCTATCCAGGATCGATCCACGCTGCCATTCTCTATAGCCTGAAATGTTTCCCATTCTTTTTTTTCTTGTGATTTCACCTGATCTAATATGTCAGCGGTTAATGCCTGCGGGATCGCAACCACGCCATCTTCATCACCCAAGATCAAATCACCTGGGTGAATCACCATGCCGTCTATTGATACCGGGACATTTATTTCTCCCGGCCCATCTTTGTAAGGCCCTCTGTGTGTGACGCCCTTGGCATATACCGGAAAATCACCATTACGGAATGCTGCGGAATCGCGTATCGCTCCATTAATGACAAAGCCGCTGATTCCTTTTTTCTTTGATAATTCCAACATGATCTCACCGACAATTGCATTTGTTGTATCACCACCGGCATCGACCACTAATACGTCACCATGCTCTGCCAGGTCAATCGCTTTGTGTACCATGAGGTTATCGCCTGGTCTGGTTTTGATGGTTAATGCTGCACCGAGTAACTTTCCTTTTTGGTAATAAGCGCTTAAACCAGAACCGCCGGAAAACATTCTGTTCATGTTATCACTCACATGTGGTGTCACCACATTTTCGAACTTTTGTACCATTGCTGGACTAACCTTTGATTCCCTTGTCAGAATTCTAAACCCTAATGTCTCCAACTACTCATCACCTCTTATGCTTCATAAAGATTCAGGAAGATTATTTGCGAATTACTGTACGGTATCGTCTAATTCCCAACCTAATTTCTCATATAATTTCTTGCGTCCTGCTTTATCACCTGCTAATTCCTGATGCGCATACTTCGCTACGTCCTTAGCATATTTACTTGGCACAACGACGACACCATCACCATCTGCTACGATCACATCATTCGGATAAACAGCTACACCACCAATGGCGACAGGAATATCTTTCTCATAGTAGCGAATTCTCGTCTGGTCCATTCCTTGTGAGACAAACTTAGACCAGACTGGGATCTGTTGCATGATCACTTCATCTGTATCCCGAATCCCTCCACCGTTAGTTAAATAGCCGACTACTCCTTTATGGAGATGGTCCAACGTATTATTAGAACCAAGTATCCCAACATCTGCCCCTGCGATATCCATAACAATGAAATCCCCTGCTTCAATGTCATGTGCCCATTCATCCGTACAAACCTCACCGTAATACCATTTCGCCCACTTCGTATACGCATCACCTGTTACATTGGGAACAGGTCCTTCAAATGGTAAATAACGCGCGGTTCTCGCAATGCCAACCACTTTTGTCCGGAATAACGGACGGATACTATGATCCACTGTCCCATAACCGTGCAGTCCTACCCAGTCCATCCCGTCACGTACATCCGTTACACGTAAATCTTTGTACAATTCCAATATTTCTTCTCGGTTAAATTTACTCATTTGCTTATCGCTCCCTTTTTTGTAATTGACTGAATCGATTTCCGAAAACCCTTACATTTATTGTTTAAATAAGTATATAAATCCCTTTCTAATCCTTGAGTGCAGGTATAAGAACTCTTGAGATACAATCAGCTGTTAGTTTGTTCTTTACGTTTTTTGGAAATCGATTTCTAAACAGTGATAAAAAAACAACCATTTTTTAATGGTTATAGTTTCATTTATATTGAGTCTTTTTTAATTAATTCCACTTTTTTATGAATTTTATAAAAAACACTGAAGGTAACAAATGCGATCAAGGATCCTAGAAAAAAGACAATGAGGTATGGTGCATAACGGAAACTGATGTACAGAATTGACAGGTTAAATACACCGATCGATACGGTTACAATTGGATTGGTAATAACCATGATAATCGCGTTTTTCATCAGGTTCATCATCGATAATTCATCATGCACAAGCGAGCAGATAAAAAAGAGTGTGATCATCAGAAATACTATTCCAAGCATGATAAATACCAGTGCTAATGAGGAGCTGATTTGCGTAGTGAAATAGTAGTAATCAATGGCATATATCATCCAGAAGACTTCTATGATAAGTCCTGCAATGATGCTCTGTTTATAATGCTGTTTCCAATATCTTATATAAGATTTAAACACAGCTATCGTTGTATCTTCCATTGTCCACCTTCTTACGACAGCAAATAAGGCGCCAGTAGCAGGAAAGGTAATAAAAGGCGCGAGGATGAACAGTATGCCGATAATACTGATCATTTCCTGTCTAGTTTCTGCGAATGCTAGATTCACGCTAAACAATATCACTGGTACATTGAATAGCAGCCACATCATATTGGTGAGAGCCAACCTCGTCACCCATTCGGCGATAGCTTGTATGAGCTTTGTCATTCCAAATTGTATATTCATCTATGTTATCCTCCTGTTCTTTATTTGAAAACTATTTTTAGAATGCTAGTATTAGATGGATATGATGGTTTTACTAATATATTCTTAAAAGCATTCTGGAGTAGGGAAAGTTCTATTCTTCTAATTCCCCATCAAATGGATCAACAGATTCGAAAACTGATTACTATCCACACCTTTGATAAATCCAAACGATAGTCTACTTCCCCATACCTCTCTTCTTCTACTACCGAAAACTAAATATTTGCATAATCTCACTTACGAAAAGAGAATACAGTCCCACCTGATATTTTCCTCTTTCATAAATAAGGAGGTGTGTGACAAATGTTCTAACATCATATAATTAAAAATACCTATTTTGTAACATTTGTGGTAATATGGAATTAATTTAAATGGAGGGGATAAAATTGGGTTTTAAACAAAAATTCACAGGGTGGTTTATTAAAGTAGCATTTCCTTTTATAAAAAAATTGTTAATTAGATATGCAGATGAAATTATTGAATTTATTATCTCTTATATGAAAAAAGCATTTTCTAAAAGAAAGCAAGAGAAAAAACAACAGTATGAGGAAGAAATTAGAGAAAAAGAAACACAAATGAAGCAGACTTCTAATGAAAGTATCAGAGCCAGATTAGAAAAAGAAATTATAAAATTAAAAAGTCAATTAGAAGCAAATGAAGAATTAATCGAAGAGCTATATAAAATTATGAATAGCAGCAAATCAAAGATAAAAGAAGATATAATACATAATACCAACAATTTAAAAGCAAATGATTTTATAGATAAGAAAAGTAATGAATTAAAGTTAGATCAATCTAAACAGCTCTTAGATACTAGAGAATTTTAAGTTTAGCATAATTTTGATTATGGCCACTGAAATGTACCACGTCTGACACATTTTTACCACCTAGTGCCAAAGAGTGTAACAGTACATATTAGTATATAGGCGAAAAAATGATAAATATAATAAATTTTTAAGTAAGCAAGTAATTAAAACATAATTAAAAAGCCCTACAGATTACTTACCTCATAATCTGTAGGGCTTTTAATATATTATATTTAAGAAACATTGTTAACATTAATTCCTTCACCAATTCTTTTTAATGTATGGAGTATAATTCAAATTCCAAATGCTACCTTGTTATGGTATAACTATCCTTTAACAGAACCAGCTGTTAGACCTGATACAAAATATTTTTGGAAGAAAAGAAATACAATTGTAATAGGCAATACAGCTAATGTCGAAGCAGCCATTAATCCACCCCAATCTGTTATATTGGAACCTTGAAACATTTTAATAGCTGGTGTTATTGTTCGAATTGATTCACTATTAATAAATACATATCCGAACATAAATTCATTCCACGCTAAAACAAATGCATATAACCCTGTTGAAATGAGACTTGGAATAGAAATTGGTACAATTATTTTAAAAATAATCCCAAGCTTCGAACAACCATCTATTTCAGCTGACTCTTCTAAATCATGTGGCAATGTATCATAAAAACCTTTTAATATGAACGTACACATAGGTATAGAAAATGTTGTATAAGCAATAATTAACGATAGATACGTATCAATCAGATTAATCTCTTTCATAATAATAAATAATGGTACAAGCAACAAGACTCCTGGAACCATTTGAGAAATTAACATCGCTGCACCGGAAAGCTTAATTTCCTTAAATTTACCGTATCGACTCATTGTATATGCCGCAAACATAGAAACGACTAAAGAAACAATCGTAGTGAATACCGCGACCAAGAGACTGTTTCTGATATTTAACAAAAACCCATTATTCATTAACACACGACTGAAATTATCAAAAGTTGGATGTAATGTAACGAAAGTAGGAATAGCTGTTCTTATTTCATCCTCTGGCTTTATCGCAGTAGCCATCATCCATAATAGTGGAAAAATACATAGTACAGCAAATGCAATTAAAACAATATAGGTTACTATTTTGGAGAATAGTTTACTCCTTTTAGTTGTAATCATTTTATCCCCTCACTCTTACTTCTTACTTTTTTAATATAAAAATAAGTCACAAATCCTATCGTCATCAAACCAATCATCATTGTCGATAAGGCAGAGGCTGCACCAACATCATATTGTTTCATTGCGTACCTATATATTTGAACTGGTAATGTTTCTGTTGCATAGAACGGTCCACCCTCTGTCATAACCCAAACATAATCAAAATTAATAGAAGTCCAAATTAAATGCATGCCAATAAGCACCATAGAAACGGATTTTAATTGAGGAAAAATTATTTTCATAAATCGTTTAGGAGCATTTGCACCATCTACGGCAGCAGCTTCGATAATATCATGTGGAATTGACTGTAAAGCTGCTAATAAAGTCACAGTATAAAAAGGAAATGATCTCCAGATATTTACAAATGTCACAGTTAATAATGCAGTCTCTTTTTCTCCCAACCAGTTAACAGACTCACTTATCAAGCCTATCTTTTCAAACAGATAATTAATAATCCCAAAATCAGGAGATAGCATCCATTCCCAAGTTAAACCCGCAACTACAACGGGTACAACAAAAGGAATGATGATTAAACTTCTAAAAAAACCTACACCTTTCACTTGATTATTTAAAGCAACTGCTGTAATCATACCGAAAATAAATTCACCTATTACGGATAGTAATGTCCAAATCACAGTATTCGAAAGTGCTTTTTGAAAGTGTTCATTTGTTAAAACCTTTACATAGTTCTCAAAACCTGCAAATCCACTTACTGCAACGTTAGTCAAGTTTACCAGTCTAAAACTATCAATCACTACTTTTACTAATGGATAAGCAATTAATCCAACTAGAAATATTATAGATGGTATGATTAGCAACATTGCGGTAAAACGTCTTTGTTGTTCTCTTGAATACTTTTGTCGTTTTATATTTTTAGAACCCATGATGCTATTCCTTTCCGAGGGAGAAATATCTCCCCCTTAAGTAATTACAGATCCTCTAACTAGTCTTCACTTAACACCCCAGATGTTTTTAATGACTTGTTAATTTCATCGCTTAGCCATTTTGCAACTTCTTTTGGTTTTTCATTATTTTGAATCACCTTAGCAAGGGCATCCTCCATATTCTTGGTAATGTTACCCATTGGTACCGGAGGAAAACTCACTCCAATTTCTCCCAAATCCTTAAAACCATTCCCCCATTTTGTATCTTCTACAACATCAGTCCTTGGTGTATTTGCAGATTGTACTTTTTCTTGAAACTCTTTACTCAATAAAAATTGGGCAAATTTCCACGCTTCTTCCGGGTGTTCGGATTGTTTAAAGATAAATATTGGTTTCACTTCTAGAAATGTTGCTGGTTCCTCACCATATGGCGGTACTGTAACGGAAACATCCTTCATTGTTTCGGGATTTGATGATTCTCGTTCCTGCATCCAGTTACCTACAACTTCCATTGCGTATGTTCCGGTTGCAAAATTCGTATCTGCTGTCTCCCAATCCCATGTTTTAGCATTAGGATCAACTACTTTGTTTTCGATTAGGTCTTGATAAAAAGCGAATACTTTTGTAGCCGCTTCCAATTCTTTAGGATTATCATTCCATGTATTTCTAAATTTTCCGTTCTCTGATTCAGAAGCGATTTCTACACCTTGTTGAGCAAAATATCCTATCATTTCTTGTGGTGCTCTAACACTTGTCCCCGTCATACCGTAAAGGTATTTACCTGTATTTTCATTGTATTCTTTTCCTATTCTTATTAATTCATCCCATGTCTCTGGGACTTTATTTATCCCTGTATCCTTTAACATATTTTCATGTACCAGCAATGCACGTGCACCTGTCTGATATGGTAATCCCACTAGTTTATCATTGATAGTCAATGCATCTAGACTACTCTGTTGGATATTTTCTTTGTCATTCCATTCATTAACATAACCGGTTAAATCCATTAATCCACCCATACCATTAAGGTCAGCGACCCATTCCCCAAGTCCCCAGGACAAATCAGGAACATCTCCTGCAGTAATTCCTGTAACAAGTTTGTCATGTATCATATCATAATTAAGTTCTTGAATATTTATATTTATATTAGGATTCTCTTTTTCATATTGCTCAATTAATTTCTTTGATTCAATCGCGTTTTCTTCTCCAGGTGACCATCCCACCCAGTATTCAAGGGTTATTTCACCTTCGTTTTTATCACCAGACGACTCATTAGCTTTTCCGCAGCTAATTAATAATAAACTAACACCTAACAATAAGATTACCGTAATAAAACTGGTTAATTTCTTCATAATAATACCCCTTTTTAAATAGTATTGTTTCTTCTTCTCTTACTATGGCTATCAAGCATAAAAATAGCACTAGTAATTAAGAGATAAATTCTCAAGTAATAATCTAAAATCTACGAAATTAAAATAATTCCTGAACAAATAATACTAATAATTCATTGTTCAACAAATGCTACTGGATTAGGGTTTATTCAACTTTTTATAATATAATTATCGTATCACCTTACATTTGATAGCGCTTTAACAATAATCTCCTCTTACTTATTTTTTGTGTATAATTCTAACTATGGAAAAGCATAAAAACTCTTTTGCCTTTCTATTTATTCCACTTCTTTATTAATCCATGAAAATGTTGTTATAGAACGGCATACTATTTATTTAACAGAGTGTGAGTTGTAAATTGTATTGAGCAACCTCCGGAAAGGTGAATTATTATGTAATTGGTGAAAGAAAATAATGTGAGGAATATTAATAGAATAGAGCAGCTAATAGCCGATAAAGATAGATTATGTGACTAATCTACTTTTATCGGCCACTACTTTCGTTATCAATTTATCAGCTCAGCGAATAGAGACTGGTGTATATTGAACAAAATTCTAATAATCTCATCCAATGTTTAGTAATAATTAAGGGCGTATATTATTAATTTCTTTCCTTCTATACTCAATCGGCGTTGCCCCTGTTTCTTTTTTAAATACTTTACTAAAATATTGGCTACTATTCATTCCGACATAATTGGATATATCTGTTACAGGGATATCAGATCGTGTTAATAACATTTTTGCTTTGTCAATTCTAAAATTTGTTAAATACTCCATTATAGTTATGTTCAATGCTCCTTTAAAAATGCGATGCAAATAATTAGGATGTAAATGGACAAGTTGAGCTAACTCTTCAATCTTAATGTCATAGTCATAATTTTCATGAATATAGTCAATTACTTTTCTAATATAAATGTCTGTTTGCTTTATGGGTCTTTCCTTTGTTTTCTCTACATTTTCGGACACTTGCAATAATAATTGTGATAGTAAAAGATGTACCATTAAATAATTATCGCTTTCATTTCCTTTATCAAGTTCTAATACAAGCTGCTTTAAAGAGTTTAATACAATACCATTTATATCTCTTAAAAGTAAAAAAGCTTGATTTATATTCAAAAAGTTATAAAGCGGATTATTCTCATCAGCTAACTCATCTAATGAAGGAAATGATCTATTTCTTTTTGTTAAAATAAATTCTAAATTTAACATTCTGCATATTCCGTCTGGTTTCACAAATAAACGATGGGGCACTTCACTTCCAATAAAAATAAATCTCCCTTTTTTCAATTGGAAAGATCTATTCCCCACTTCTACCAAACATTCACCAGAAATCACGTACATAATCTCGATCGCTTTATGTGAATGAAAAGGCATATCGAACCCCCTCCATTCTTTGAAATAATAGGCTACAACCTTAGGATGCTGTGATTTTTGTTGAAGATAGTTATTTTTATTCTTCAATTCGATACCTCCTTACCAGTAAACGTTATTAAAATAACTTGAAAATAAAATACTGTAAACAGATACAGTAAATACTGAGATTAATAATATCAAAAATTAAAGTATAATAAAATCGCTCTCATAAATACAAACATAATTAAAATGTTATTCAAACAAAAGGGCATTACTAAATAATAACAAACACAGAAATACGAATAAAAAAACCATCACTACACGCAAGTGATGGTTTTTTATAATCTTGACCTCTACTAATAATCTCTCATTAACCGTCTCATTTATCCTATTCATCATCTTGTCAACTTCCTAACATATACGCATCATAACCTTTTTGTGTGCGTTCTATTATCTCTTCCACACTTCCCACTGGCGCTTCAGTAGTTAACACTTCTTGAGCAACTGTCCCACTAAATCCGATTTTCTTTAGGGCGGTTAAGAAACCTTGTAAATCTATTACCCCATCTCCAACATATAATCGATCATTATCCTTTAACTCCTCTATCGGAAGATCATATGCATCATTAATGTGTACATGTACGATCTGATCAGGTCTTAATTTTTCAATATCTTTCGTTGTTAATCCTGTAGTATACCAGTGATAAGAATCTAGTAAAATTCCGACATTAGGTAACCCGATGGCATCAGATAACTCAATAGTTTCTTCTAATGTCCAAACAAATGGATGCTCGCCTATTTTTCTTAAATGCATTGGACCTACAAACTCAAGCCCCATGCGAATGCCGTAAGTCCCTAATATAGATGCACAGGTTCTTAAGCGTCTGACAGCAAGTGCCATTAAACTAGATGGCTTTATGTCAGTAGAAGGAAGAATATACGTGCAGCATTTCTTGCATCCTAATTCAGCAGCTGCTTCAGCGCTGGCAACTAATTGCGTAATGCCTTGCCGAAATTCGGTCTCTGATTTTCTCCATTCAACCGGTAAATTAATCGAACCAATTTGCATATCATATTTTTTTAATATCGCTTTTGCTTCCTCTATTCCATAACTGTTAATAAAAGTTTTAGCATCTAAATCAACTGACTGAAAACCATACTTTGCTGCTAATTGAATAAACGCTAAATCACTGTCTATAACACCTAGCCCTGCTTTAGTTAAACCTCTTAACATGTACATACTCCTTCAACTTTTATTGGTCTCACCCACAGTTTTAATACACTTTTGCAGCCTGTCACTACCATTTAAATAAAACTCCATTATAAAGATCTTTGTTGTTTCGGAGACCTTCATATGCCTCTGGGGCTTTCTCATACGGAATGATATGGCTAATTAAAGGGTCGACTATTAGCGATTCATTCATAAGTAATTGAAATACAATAGTTGAATTTCGTAAAAGTGAATGTTTGACAAAAGTGTCCGGAGCAACTGGGTAACGCCATTCATGCGCTCCCTTGAAGTTAATGCACCCTTTCTCAAATAGATGTGAAGACCTTAGTACTTCTGTAACATCAGTATTGTATGTGCCTCGAGGTGTTCCCAACAGAATAATCTCCCCAAACTTTCCGATCCATGAAAGACTGTCTATAGCAACCTTTGGTACGCCCGTTGCATCAATAGCAGTGTTAACACCCTTTCCATTTGATATGTTCATAATACGGTCTTTTGGTTCTTCTGTTCCTGCATTAACACAATGCTTTATTCCACATTCTTTTGCCGTTAGCAACCGCTCGTTGGCTAAATCCAGACCAATAACCTCAGCACCTTGTAATGCAGCTAATTGAGCAGCCATATTACCTACTATTCCTTGCCCCGTTACAGAGACAAGATCTCCTAGTTCAATTTCAGAGACTCGAATAGCCGTAAGTGCGATTGTAGCCATTCGAGTGAAAGGGACTCTCTTTAGTTCCAATCCTTCTGGTACTTTGAGAAACACACCGTCAGTTGTAGTGAATTCATATCTGCTATGTTTCCCGTAATGAAAAACTACATCACCGACTTTATAATCCGTAACCTCTGATCCTACTTCTACAATTTCACTGACAGAAGCATAACCAGGAACTCCAGGCATATTAAACCAAGATTCCATACCGGACAAGCATGCTAGTTCCGTTCCAGGACTAACCATTGTATAAATTTTTTTCACTAATACTTGATGTGCTTCCATACGAGCATCTATTCTTTTACTAGTAATTTCTACTTTCCATGGCTCTACAAAGACTATTTCTCTATTATCCAAATCTAAGCACTCCTTCAAATTGTCATTTCTATAGATTAACATTAGAATGATACGCAATATATTGACTCGCAGTCATTCCAACCTTTTTCTTAAAAGATCTACTGAAGGAATAAATACTTTTGTATCCTGTCTGTTCAGAGATCATCGTTATGGTATCGTCGCTTTCCAGCATAAGCTTCTTGGCATTTTCGATGCGAACATGTGTAATATAATTATGAAGGGTAACACCGAGCTGCTCTTTAAATAAAAAGGAAATATGACTAGCAGAGAACCCTACATATTCACCTATCATTACACTATCCAATTCAGCAATATCATAATTATCCTGTATAAAATTGATACATTTTTCGATTATCCCCCAACCTTTGGTAAGACTGCCCTCATTATTAGATTCTTTGTTCTGATTCTGGTAAAAAATACTTAGAATATCAATTGTAGCTGCTTTAAGTCTTAACGAATAAAAATCCTGTCTATTCACATATTCCTGATACATTTTCAAGAAGCATTTTCTTAATTCTATCCGGGAAGATATGCTAAGATTAGAGATTGGATGACTGGACATTAGGATCATTTCTTCAGGTGGAACAGTCATCCTTTGTTCATTCATCACACCTATTTCCTTCCATTTACTTCGAACTTCATTAAAATAAAGATCGAAATGAAAAATATATTGAATTAATGGTTCCTCAGAAGTCGAGCGAATGAAATGCCGCATCTTTGGGTAAAACAGTAAGCTGTCACCTTCTTGAACCTTATAATTAATACCATTAAGAATGAAGTCCGCTGTACCTTGTTCAATATACGTGAATACATGATCAAAATCAGTCCATTCTCCTGATAAATGGTCACTCTTAGTAATTTTCACTTTACGAACAAGTGGAGAAATATCATTTATCTTCGTCCACTCCAATGCATTCACATCCTTTGCCCGTTCAATATAAGATATTTACTATCATCCTTTAACAGATCCTGATGTCATACCTTGTATAATCCGTTTGCTAAAGAACATGTAAAGAATAATCGTAGGAAGAGAAGTAATCATTAAACCTGCAATTTTCCCCGTATAATCTGTCGTATATGCTCCATTAAAGAACGTCAACCATACTGGAAGAGTATAAAATTCTGGTGATTTATTTAACACTAATGCGAACGGAAATTCATTCCACACATGTAGAACATTTAAGATTGCAACAGTCGCAACCATTGGCATACAAATCGGTAAAATAATCCGAAAAAGTGTACGATCGAAAGAACTCCCATCGATATATGCTGCTTCTTCTATTTCTGAAGGTATTTCCTTTATGAAACTTTGAAACAAAAAGACTGACAATGGTAAATTGAAAGCAATATAAGGCAAAATTAAAGTGAATCGGTTATCAAGCATTCCTGTTGTTTTGAATTGTACAAACAATGGCACCAACAAAGAATGCAGAGGTACAAGCATCCCAATCAGGATAAGTCCAAATAAGATACCTTTTCCCCTAAACTTAAATCTGGCAAAAAAGTAAGCAAGTATGAAGGAAAAAAATACTATTAAAGGCACTGTTATGATGGTGTTGAAAACACTACTAAAAAGAGCGTGTCTGAGCTCCCCTACCTCAAATGTGTTCAAATAATTAATTAGAGTTGGAGCAATGGGGAATGATAATGTATTTGCCAGAAATTCTTTATTTGTTTTCAATGATGTATAAAGCATCCAAACAACTGGAAAAATCGCAGACAAAGTAAACAATAATACAAATATATTGGTTAGTACTTTAACTATTTTTGCTCCTGTTTTATACATTTTTATCACTCATCCCAATCAATTTCATAGTAACCAGAATAATAGTCGCGCTTAAGATCATCATTCCGATTGAAACCGCACTACCATAACCTGTCTTGGACATTAAAAATGCATTATTATAGGCATGTTGCGCCATAACAAGTGAACCAGTTCCTGGGCCTCCGCCTGTCATTACAAAAATGTGATCAAATGTTTTCATCGTTCCGGATATACATAACATTAAAGCTACTTGCGTAACCCCTTTTAACATTGGAATATTGACGTAAAGATTCTTCTGAAACCAATTTGCTCCATCGATTTCTGCAGCATCCGATATTTCTTTTGGAATATTCTGCATACCTGCTAAAAAGATAATCAAATAGAGTCCGATATATTGCCATATCAAAGGAATGGAAACCATATAAATTACTTTTTCCGGGTCATCCAGCCATAGGCCAGGTTCCATTCCAAATAGACCAATAAACCAGTTCAATAATCCAAATCGATAATTATAAATAATTGTCCACAAGTAACCAGTTACCACCGGAGCAAGTACGACTGGAAGAAATATGGCTAGTCGATGCAGACTCCGCATTTTTAAAAATTTTGTATTCAGAAGAGCTGCGACAATAAACGCTATTCCTACCTGACCGACAACACAAAAGACAACTAGAATAATATTATTTTTAAAGGAAATCCAAAAAACAGAGTCTTTCAGTAATGCAGCATAGTTTTGCAAACCGATAAAAGCAGTACCGGTATCATCGAACAAACTGTACACAAAAGACATGACTAAAGGGATTAGTACGGCTACGCTATAAATCAACAAAACAGGAAACAAGTATTTCAAAATGTGGTTTGCCTTTAGTTTAAATAATGTTCCGTTCATTTCTTGGTCACCTCTTCTATTGATAGATAAAAAGGCTATTCGACAAACAAGTTTCTAATTAATTTCCTACGTTACTTTGAACATTCTCAGCTAATTGCTCAGGGGTAACCCCTCCAATAAGCATATCTTGCAACCCTCTATATAAGGATTCAACTACCGCAGGTTCAAGACGAATATCATACACGGGCGTATATTCTATTCCATCCATCATAGAGAAATATTCCTCTTGCAATGGTGTTAATTCTGCATCAGTTGTATCCAAATTTCTCATTGGCATCCCATTATTCTCAAGCATTCCTTGTGCAAATGCATCATTTGTCAACGATTTAACAAATTCGATTGCTAATTCTTTTTTCTTTCCCTCTAGTTGACCATTAATCGCATATGACCATCCTCCACCACCTGCTACAGCATTCGCTTTTCCTTTTCCTCCGTCAATCTCTGGAAGAAGAGCTAAATGCGTATTTTCTTTCACCTCATCTGGAGCATTTAAAAAATAATCTCTTATCCCCCATGGTCCGATTACCATCATTGCCGCTTCCTCAGTGAAGTACACATTAGCAGCCTGTTCTGGATCAATACTGTTAATATCAGGATTGAATGCTCCACTTTCCGCAAGTTCTTTCGTTTCTTCTAATACCTGAATAAACTCCGGATCCGTAAACTTAGATTCACCAGTCTCTAATCCAGCAAACCATTCTGTACCGGTAATACGATCCGCAAATGTACTAAAAAATGTAGAACCAAATGGCCAGTTCGGTTTATTCCCCATCACAATTGGTGTATAATCTGCTTCTTTAATTGTTTGTATAGCATCTTGGAATGCGGAGTAAGTCTTGGGAAATTCATTAATTCCTACTTCTTCAAATATTTTTTGATTATAGTAAATTGTGTGGACTCCCTGCATTTGAACAGGTATACCATAAATATTGTCATCAGAGCTAAAATCATCAAATGCATTATTAATAAAGCCATCCCGCCATTCCGTATCTTCATCCAAAATATCATTCCAAGAAGCAACATAATCTTTCGAAATATAATCGATAAGCATGGAACCATTGGCCATGAAAATATCTGGTAATTCACCTGAGGCACTTAATGTCGTCATTCTTGTTCGATATGGATCATGTGCGACTGCATTTTCTTCTATGGTTACTTCAGGATGATCTTCCTTAAACTGCTCTACTGTTTTAACAAAAAGTTGATCAATTGGATTATCTGTTACACGATAGTGACCTAATGTCAATGTTATTTCTTCCTCATTTCGAGACTCCTTCGCAGCATTTTCTTCTTCTGAATTATTATTCGTATTCGTACTACAAGCAGTTAGAACAAAGATTAATGTTAAGACAGACATCAAACGGAACACATATAGTTTCATTAAACATCCTCCTCTTTTACTTAATAATCGCCCTCGAATGTAAGCGGTTAATTAAGTTTGGTAATATTATAGTACAGGGTCACCTATAAAGTCTTTAACGTTAAATACTATTTTTTAACACAAATTATTATTATTTTAAAATTTTGGATAGCTTCATTCTGACGGTTATTTTTTCACTATTACATGCATAAAATATAAATTATTAGCATTTAAGAAAGGATGAAGGATGTACTTTTTATTAGAATTCATTTTTTGAATCATTACACTTTGATTACCAAAAATAAAGAGGAATTAGGTTTTCAGCATAACTAAAAAGAAATTGTACTTCACAAGAACCTAATTATAATAGGTTTTTCAATCAGCCAAGTCATCGACCATGGCACACCTTTCCCTAACCCCATCCTCCCTCTTCAAAATTTTACAAATAAATTACTCTATTAACTCATATATGTAAAAAGAAAGGGAGGGATCAACATGAATAAATATAGTATCGACAATCGTTTTCAACACCTCTTTATCCATCCCCGAATTTAGCAGACCAGTCCTTGAACTGGATACACAAAAGTACCAGAAAAATTTGTTGGTGACCCTTTTGTTAGCTCAGCTCCTAATGCAGATTTCTCGTAACCTCATCCTGATCCATTAATCTATTTAAACACACCAGAGAAGTTTACCGTACCAATCTTATTAAATTCGTTCAAAGGTTTATACACCGCTAACTGGCCGCTTATGATGGCGGGAACAGTGATTTCTGTTATTCCTGTATTGATTGTGTATATCTTTTCACAGAAGCAAATTATTGAGGGTGTTGCAATTACTGGAATTAAAGGGTAAAAAACGACATTGACTACTTAGTTACCAGTGATTCGTATTAGAAAACTGGTAACTTAGTAGTGTCTTCAACATCAAAATAAATCCTACCCCTCCCCTTTCAAATACGCCTCCAACTGAATAGGTTACACTTAGTTGGACAGATTCGTTAAGGTCATATAAACTTGATTCAATTAATGTCGGAGGAGAGGCAATTATGGCCAAAAGAGAAAGAAGAACATTTTCAAATGAGTTTAAAGAACAAATCGTCCAGTTGCACCTTTCAGGTAAACCTAGAAATGAGATTATCAAAGAATACGAGTTGACACCTTCTGCCTTTGATAAGTGGGTTAGTCAACATAAAACAACTGGATCCTTTGAAGAGAAAGACAACAGAACTCCGGAACAGGAGGAGTTAATCAGACTTCGTAAAGAAAATCAAAGACTCGCAATGGAAAATGATATTTTAAAGCAAGCCGCGCTGATTATGGGACGAAAGTAGATGTGATCCGTAATAACAGTCATAAATACTCTGTATCAGCAATGTGCGCCGTCCTACAACTTCCAAGAAGTACGTACTACTATGAAGCCAAAATCCGTGATGACCAAGAGAAAGAAGAATTAACAGAACTGATTATAGATATATTTAAAAAGAACCGCAGTGTCTATGGTCAGCGTAAGATAAAAAAGGAGCTATATAAGAAAGGCTGGCAAGTTTCACGTCGCCGTATTGGGCAAATAATGAAAGAACAAGGACTTGTCTCCAAATACACAATTGCTCAATTTAAACCAACGAAAACTACTGTAAATGAGTCTGAAATTGGAAACACCTTGAATCGAGAATTTGATCAAGATGAAGAATTAAAGGTCATTGTGAGTGATTTAACATACGTTCGTGTACAACAAAAATGGCACTATATTTGTGTATTAGTAGATTTATATAATCGGGAAATCATTGGACACAGTGCTGGTCCTCATAAGGACGCAGCTTTAGTTCAACGTGCCTTTTCGACAGTGAAGTA
The DNA here is from genome assembly GCF_022919575.1 of Gracilibacillus salinarum. Lineage (NCBI taxonomy): Bacteria > Bacillati > Bacillota > Bacilli > Caryophanales > Bacillaceae > Gracilibacillus > Gracilibacillus salinarum. Next base: position 1,906,974 of record NZ_CP095071.1, read on the forward strand.
CAATCTAAATCGTCTCGAACTTTTCCATACAGACCGAGGAAGTGAGTTTAAAAATAAACTTATTGATGAAGCGCTGGAGACTTTTGAGATTAAAAAATCCTTAAGTAATAAAGGTACACCGTATGACAATGCAGTGGCTGAAGCAACATTCAAAACGATTAAAACAGAATTCGTAAGTGGTATGGTCTTTTCAAGTCAACGAGAGCTTGATCTGGAGCTCTTTGATTACGTAAATTGGTTTAATAATATTCGAATTCATGGATCCTTAGACTATTTAACACCTAAGGAATATAAGAATAAGCATCAGGCAGGTATGTGCGCTATTTCGTAGAGGAACGTGCACTTTACTTGGAGAGGCGGGCAGGATAGCCTTGGTGGATGAGCCAGATTTATTGTAGATCTGGCTTCCTGGCTCATAATCTTGCCCGTAGAGGCTCAAAGTCAAGTGACAAAATGTAAGCACTAGCTTCCAATAGAGTGCTAGAACTAAGAACGCTATAAACAAGTTTATGTTCCTTTAAAAATATGTTCAGTTTAGTGTTGACATACCAAACATCCGATCGACCTCAGCCGCTCTCCTATCCTTCTCCTCTTCTGTCATACTATCTTCTTTTACCGGCTCACTCTTCTGTTTCACATACCAATCCGGTACAATATCCCGCTTAGCATCAGCACGATTCTTCTGGTAGGACGGCTTACGTTGACTTACGTTTCTTTGCTTCTGCATAACCGTTACATCCGCTGCTGTTTTCACACCCATATTTGCCCAGTTCAACAGCACGCTTTCTAGATATTTCACTCCTTTTGCTTCGGCCCTGGTAGCATTTCTCATTGCTTCCATTACCAGTTCATGGCCATACTCCTCATACCATTGGGTCAGTAATTCATAGTTATAAGGCGAATCGGTTAATCCTATTTGTAAATTTTCACGATAAAATTGCATTAATTCGCGAAAGCGCGGGTCTCTATAACTATTACATTCTTTTCTATCTTTCCTCCCTTCTGTCTTTCCCTCTGTCTTTCGGGAAGCTGGATCCCTTATCACCATTGACTTAACGCTATTTTCTGGTACGTATTTTACTAACTTGGAGGTAAGTGATTTACTTACCGTTTTACCCGGTTTCGTCAGTACATCACTGACCTGCTTCCTTTCTGCAGTGACAGGTTGTGCATCTGAAGTGTTCGCTTTCTTACGATGTACATTCTTTTTCAGAAGCTGTTTAAAACGCTCATTGTCCCACTTCTTATTCGGTGTAATTTGCCAGAGGTGATAGTTTTTATTTATCCAGAACACCATCGTTTGCGAATCCCAATAAAGCACGGCACAATCACGTAGGAAGGTAAGCTCCTTCTTCACGTCCTGTTTATACATGCCTGCTAATTCAAAATTGGTAAAGCTCGGAATCAAGCAATCACTCTGTCCGGTTCCGTACGATAACCGCCAGATGAACAGAATCAGATTCGTCTGCCTCTTTGAGAAAGCGCGTCGTAATACCTCATTCCATAAATCATTTGCTATTCTTATGTACCCATCCTCCACTTGTGGATTTGCCATTTCCATTCCCCTCTCTTCATTTACTTAAAGTATATAAGCTTGCTTCCATAATAGCGGAAAACAGAAAATTTAGCATATGCCGATATTTGTCTGGGAATAGTTGAAAAAGCGATTTTCTAACGAGAAAATAAGATTTTTCATTAAGAAAATCGCTTTTTCACCCTCGCTGGCTAACATACGGTACAAATTTTAAAAAATGTAGCCCTTGCCTGTTCAACAAGGGCTTTCCTATAGTTACCTTTGAAACTCAGAAAATTTTTTACCCCTCCATCACCTTCCGAATCTTCTGTTTCGCCATTCTCCCCCAGTTCTTCACAGCCACCTCTGTCGTATCGTGACGTGTTGCGATGGATTTCACAGATTGATCCTCTATGATAAATTCAATTAGCCAGCACCATTGCTTCTCCGATAATTCCTGCTTGAGCGTGTTCATCAGGTAACTATCGAAAGGATAATTATCCTCTGCCCATAAGTCGTCTTCCCTCACCTGCTCCAGCCAGTCTTGCTGCTTCTTCTGATCACGGTTGTGCTTCTGCATCATATTAAGAAAACGTCTGGATATCGAACTGTAAATAAACGTGGATAATTTCGATTTAGAAGGATCGTGCTGCTGATAAGCATGCCAGACAGCTATTAGCCCTTCCTGGTAGAATTCGCCCTCTGCATCCCGTATCTGATAACGATGAATAAAATGGTGAATCATGCGCTCATGTTCTGCCAACACTTCTTGAAATTCCATCTTTCTCATGCACCTGCTAGGTGATAAGCACTTATCAAGTATTCCGCGGTGTGTCTATCATAGCGGGAATGCGGGAGCAAGTCATATGCCGTTATTTCGTTCCAGACCGGTTAAAAACGCTAAACCTAATGGAGTATAAAGCATTTCGTTAGCGAAAAAGGGTTTTTTGGCACGGTACGGGTACATACCGTCACTTTCTATAATTAGAATATTAGGTTAAAATTAATAAAACGGACTGATCCGCAATGGAGACATTATTCTTTATAAAAGGAGTATAAGAGATGCTAATAAACAAGATGAAGTATATGAAAGATCTTACCAATCAGGAAATACACATAGTGGAATATATACTTCATAACCCTGAAACAGTTTTTAAGCTGACTGCTAGTGAATTAGCAAAATTAACCTATACCAGTTCACCCACAATCGTTAGATTATGCAAGAAATTGGGGACAAAAGGATTTCCCGATTTCCAACTTCAGTTTGCCCTTGAATATAAAGAATCTGACTTAACAAATAAAATAAAAAGTGAGGATGATCAGGACAAAAATGAACTTCAAAGCAAAATTGATTCCCTCCCTTATATCTATGAAGAAGCTGTAATAGAGACTCGAAAACACTTTAACATTTCAGAACTGACGGAGATCATTGATTGGTTACGGGATGCACATCGAATTGATATTTATGGGGTGGATGCGAACTATTACATCGCCCAGCAAGTTTGTGCGAAGTGGAATGAAATAGGTGTGCATGCTATGTCGCATAACAGTGTGAACTATCATTTATTAAATAATGCGAGAGATAATCAGACGACCGTTTCATTTGTCATCTCCCATACTGGTACAAACAACGCCATTATCGACATAGCAAAAAAAATAAAACCGACAAACCAAAAAGTTATCTCTATTACTGGTTCTCAGGACAATGACTTAGCAAGGATAGCTGATAAAAATATTCAAAGCTATTATAATAATAAAATCGCGCATTTAGTAAAACTTACCAATATAATCACGACTCAATATATTTTTGACGTCCTATATTTAGGTCTTTTAAACAAATAATTTGAGTGAAAATGGATGAACCAACATGCAAAATAAACCCATTTGTGAAATTCAATTTCACAAATGGGTTTATTTATTTCACTAAAAATGAAAACGTTAACCAAAGCTATTAATACCTATTTAATCCCTCAAATATGCATGCTATGATGACCCTGTTAGATAGTCTAAAGGAGAGATGCTAAATGATGAATATTGCAATAATTGGCTACGGAAACGCTGTTCTTAATTATCACTTACCTTATTTGGAAAGAAGAGAAACAATTAATGTCAAATACATTTTTCGCAGAGAAGAAGATCGAGTTAAAGAAGGTACAGAACACGAGAACTGGTATCCCTCTATTCGATTCACTACCAATTTAGACGACATTTTGCATGATACCGATATAGACTTGGTTGTGATCTGTACACATGTAGATAGCCATGTTGAATATGCAACACGTGCATTAGAAAATAGCAAGCATGTCCTTGTCGAAAAACCTTTTGCGCCAACAATTGAAGAAGCAAATCAAGTATTTGATTTGGCAAAATCTAAAGGACTTATTGCAATGGCGAACCAAAACAGAAGGTTTGACGGTGATTTTCTTACACTTAAAAAAGTACTGGAAAGTGGAAAATTAGGAAATATTATCGAAATCCAATCCCATTATGATTACTTCATGCCACAATTCGCAAAGAAAGGAAACTATGGATTTTTATATGGACTTGCTGTGCATACGATTGATCAAATCATTTCCGTCTACGGCAAACCAGATGATATTCACTATGACGTAAGAAGTGCTTTTTATCCGGGAGAATCAGATGATTATATCGATATTGACTTCTACTTTGGAAGAACCAAAGTAACAGTAAAAAGCAGTATCGCAGTAAAACTGGAGCACCCGAAATTTACAGTTCATGGAGATAAAGGCAGTTTTATTAAATATAGCAGCGGACACCAAAAAAAGAACCCAGACGGACCAACACAGGTAAATTTTGAAGTAGAACCGGAAAGTAATTGGGGTTCCATATCCTATATTGATGAGAAAGGGAAGGAATATGAGGAAAGAGTACCTTCAGAGATAACGGATTATGGCATTCTATACGAAAAGCTATATCAGGCCATTAACAATAATGGTGAAAAACCCGTTAAAGATGAAGAAGTGGTTACCGTTTTACATGTACTCGAAAATGGACTTGCTGTTGCAAAGAATACAAAATAAAGATCCTATGAACGGAGGAGAAAGATGAAGATAGGAACGATAGGAACTGGATTAATAGTAGATGTATTTTTATCAGCCATCAATAAAATAGATGGGATAGAATGTGTAGCAATGTATTCTCGCAAAGAGGAAACTGCTAGACCATTAGCTGAGAAACACCATGTAGAAACAATCTATACAGATATCAAACAATTATTTATGGACCCAACTATAGATTTTGTCTATGTTGCCTCTCCCAATAGTTTTCATTATGAGCATGCGTATCAGGCATTAGAGAATGGAAAGCATGTTATTTGTGAGAAACCTTTCACATCTACAGCACGTGAAACGAAAAGATTGAAGGAATTAGCTAAAACAAATGAACGAATGCTATTTGAAGGAATCACCAATATTCATTTACCAAATTATCAATTGATTAAAGAACACGTAAACAAATTAGGTAAGCTAAAGTTAGTCCAATGTAATTATAGCCAATATTCCAGCAAATATGGTGCATTACTAAATGGAGATTTACCCAACGTGTTTAACCCTGAATTTTCTGGAGGAGCGTTAGCAGACATCAACATATATAACCTGCATTTTGTACTAAACTTATTTGGGGCACCTTTATCAGTCAACTATACAGCTAATAAACATCCAAATGGGATCGATACATCAGGTATCCTGCTAATGGAATACCCTGACTTTATTGCAGAATGCGCAGGAGCCAAGGATACAAAAAGTATGAATTTTGTCCTTATTCAAGGGGAAAATGGTTACATTCATGTGGAAAATGGTGCGAATGGATGCCAAAATGTCATCTTACATGTTGATGACCAATCGTCTCAGCTGAATAATCAAACGACAGCGAACACTTTGTATTATGAACTTCTTGTATTTAAAGATATTTTTGATAATAAAGACTTCGACCGTTGTCATGAATTATTAGACTACTCACACTCTGTGATGGAAGTGTATGAGACAGCGAGAAAAACAGCAAATATTGTCTTCCCTGCTGATAATTGTTAATGAAAAAAAGAAACTAAAGGTAAAGTGGGACTTCAATCAGTGGGGGTTTTGATTCCCACAGATTACTAGCGAAACGTATCAGGAAGTTATCGTCCGTTTAATATCTCTTAAATCTTGAAGTGGGAGTATTACGGACGATTAACGCCGTGACAAAAGCGTTAACTACTCATCTCCTTGTATATAAGTTAACGCTTTTTCATCACATAATGAAACCGGTTTATTTACGGATAAAATCATATAGGAAGATAAAGCGAATACCAAGGTTATTACCATATCAAAATTTGCACCATAAGGAGTGAAAATATGCGCTATCAGCAGTTAGCAGAAGAGATATTAAATCTGGTCGGTGGACGCGAAAATGTAAACAGTGTTATTCATTGTATCACCCGACTCCGATTTAAATTGAAAGATGAATCAAAAGCCCAAACAGAAAAACTTAAAATGCTGGATGGTGTCGTCACCGTCATGCAAAGCGGTGGACAATATCAAGTAGTTATCGGCAATCACGTACCAGAAGTATATAAAGAACTTGCAGCAGCAGGAGGATTTACAGAGGAAAGCAAAGAAGAGAAACCAGAAGGTAATGCTCTTAATCGCTTTATTGATATAGTGGCAGGAATTTTTACACCTATTCTAAGTATATTAGTTGCTTCAGGTATGATTAAAGGGTTTACAGCGCTTTTCACTTCAAGTGGTTGGTTAAGCGATGAGTCAGGAACCTATCATATTCTTAATGCAACAGGAGATGCTCTATTCTACTTTTTACCTGTTTTCTTAGGATACACTTCCATGAAAAAATTTGGAGGTACACCATTTATCGGCATGGCCATTGCCAGTGCGCTGTTGTACCCTTCAATCGTTACATTGACGGAAGGAGATCCATTATATTCAATATTTACTGGAACCGTCATCGAATCACCGGTAAATATGACATTCTTAGGGATTCCGGTGATTTTAATGACTTATTCAACAACCGTTATTCCGATAATTATTGCTACATTTTTTGCAGCGAAAGTAGAGGCATTTCTCTCGAGATACATTCCAAGTGTTGTGAAAACATTTTTAGTACCGACGTTTACGTTATTATTGATTGTGCCAGCAACTTTCATTGTTATCGGGCCTATCGCTACCTGGTTAAGCTCATTACTAGGAGGAGGAACGAGTTGGCTATTTGACTTGAGTCCCATTATTGCAGGAATCTTTATTGGTGCTCTTTGGCAAGTGCTCATCATATTTGGTCTGCATTGGGGAATTGTGCCTATTGCGTTCAATAACCTGTCAACTTTAGGTTATGATCCTGTATTAGCAACTGCTATGGCCTCTTTACTTGCTACAGCAGGTACTGTTTTGGCGATCATGATAAAAACAAAAAATCAACAAATAAAAGCACTTAGTATCCCAGCGTTCATTTCGGCTGTCTTCGGCATCGTAGAACCAGCAATTTATGGTATTACCCTACCTAAGAAAAAACCATTTATTATTAGTTGCATTGGCGGTGCTGCAGGTGGTGGTATCACAGGTTTCTTTGCTTCCAAACTTTATGTATTCGGCGGACTAGGAATTTTCTCATTTCCCACCTATATTAGTCCAACCGAAGGGTTTAACAGTGAATTCTGGGGCTATGTTATTGCCGTGATCGTCGCAACGGTATTAGGCTTTGTTCTAACCTATTTCTTCGGAGGAGTAAATCAAGATAACACGCCGATTGAAGAAACGGGACAAACAGAAGAAATGGTTGATAACAGTATGAGTAAAGAAGAAATAATTGCTAGTCCTTTAAATGGCAAGATCATTGCTCTACAAGATGTTTCTGATCCAGTATTTGCTTCAGAAGCTATGGGAAAAGGTGTGGCCATCATGCCAAGTGAAGGGAAAATTGTATCTCCTGTTAATGGGGTTATCACCACATTAATTTCATCCAAACATGCAATCGGAATTACATCCGAGGAAGGCGTGGAGATTTTAATTCATGTAGGAATCGATACAGTGCAACTGAATGGAGAACATTTCATTAATCATGTAGAACAGGGAGATAAAATACAGGCAGGTGAATTACTTCTGGAATTTGATATCGATAAAATTCAGGCAGCAGGTTATGAAATAGTAACACCTATTATCATTACAAATCATGACCAATATAAAAAGTTAGAATTAACGGTTGAATCAACAATCAATCAAAAAGATATCTTATTAACTGTTGGGGAATAGTTATCCTGAAAAATTGCATATACGTTATTTATCAAGATAAGTTTGTGATAAAGCAATGATGCGAACTTGCTTTTTTCTTAGAATGGCTGCTGGATTTAACAACACCCCCTCATTCACAAAAATGAGGGGGCAATTTTATTGCAGTTATTTAATCTTTTTGCAAACTCTTAATAAGCTCGCTCCAGAATACAGAGTAGTTCTCCCACTCTACAAACTCTAAGGAGCCCCAATGTGGTGCACAGTCACTTGCAAAAGCAGCCGTTTTTCCTTTGTGATAAGATCCTAATACTAGAAATGGGTCCTCATTAATCTCCATCAGTGTATCTGTATTACTTTTGGCTGTCAATTTATTATATCCCAAAAATGACGACCATTCTCCTAATTCTTTTAATAATCCATGATTACTTACAACATTTGGATTAATTCCTTGAGGTACTTCTACTCGATCATCTCCATCTTCCATTACCACAGGAAGTATTTCTGCGAGAGGTGAATTTTTATAATTTGCCTTCCCTTCAATTCCCATAAATGAAAGGTATCCACCTATCATCAGGAAGCCTCCACCTTCAGAAACAAATTGCTTAATCAACTCTAAGCTATTCGGGACTTTTTCCATATTATAAAAAGTAGGATTCTGAAGTAAAAATGTGTTCGCACCAATGTCACTAATAACAATCGCGTCATATATTCTAAGATCTTCTATACTTCTCGGAAAGCGAACTTGTACTTCGTGAGCAGGCATATATGTCACATCAATTCCATTGTCATTTAATGTTTGAAGTAAATGAGTGGCACCTTCTTCATATTTTGTCGAAGTAAAGCTGTCATAACCTTTTGTATGAATCATATGAATAACCCATGATTCTCCAATAAATAATAACTTCACTCTTCATCATCTCCTATCTTCATGAGAGTAATTTTTTTGTCCATTACACCAATCTATTAAAGAAACAGCTATCATCTTAGTTGCTTCTATCACTTCTTCTACTGACACAAATTCATCGCTATGATGGGCCATTCGAGGATCACCTGGTCCAAAATTAACAGTAGGAATTCCTACATTTACCGGCCATCCCATGTCGGTATGGAAACAAAGCCCCTCTATGACAGGAGGTTGGCCAATCTGTTCCAATGAAGATGCACATTGCTTAACAAATGGATCATCACTATCCGTTTCTGCACAATCTGCGTCCACTTGCCACTCCACATGCACCGGATTTTCTTCCAGCCAAGCATCTTTCTTACTAATTTCATTAATGAAAGAGAGTATTTCGTTTTTCACTCTTCCCCCTACTAAATTCTCATCACGTTCAGACGGTAAATATTGTGCATTAAAATGAAGCTCTACTTTATTTGCATACGATGTTGGATATTCTCCACCTTTAATTTGAGATATATTTATTTGACATGGTATAGGAAGTAACGGATGATTTTTCTCTTCCGCCCACTTCTTATTCAATTCATCTATTTCTTTCATAATGAATTTTGCCTTCTCTATAGCATCTACTGCTCCACCATCCTGCCAGCTAGCTTTTGGCATTTCAATATGACCTGCTCTGCCTTCAATCGTTAATTTCCCCCATAAAATCCCCCTGCATAACGGGGCAATCTTTAAGGAAGTTGGTTCTGTTAAAATACAACCATCGGCTCGGTACCCGTGGTCAATAAAATCCAGTGCTCCCATACCTCCTGCTTCCTCATCAACCACTGTACCAACAATAATATCGCCATCCAACTCCACATTAGAAGCTTTCAGAGCTTGTACAGCAGATAGCATGGATGCCACTCCACCTTTCATATCTACTGCGCCACGTCCATATAATCTATTATCGATGATTTTAGGTTCAAAGGGTTTTTGAATCCAATTGGAACCCTCCTTCACAACATCTATATGTCCAAAAAGAAGCATAGAATTGCCTTCCCCTCTACCTTTAAAAGTAGCAGCTAAATTGGGGCGATCCGTGAAGTCCCTTCCAGGGTAATATCCGGCCTTTCCTTCATATTTTTTTAAAGCATCAGCATTTGGCTCCCATTGTTCAACATCCGCACCTAACTCTTCCATTTTTTTTGATATATATGTTTGAACACCTTTTTCATTTGTCAATTCTTTTGGTTCATCAAACCAAGGGTTTACACTGGGAATTTCAATTAAATCCATAAGTGTCCTGATAATTTCCGCTTGATTGTCATCAATCCATTTTAATACTTGTGCTTTTTTTTCCATCTTATAACCTCATTTCTTAAGAAACATTTCTAGTTTTTCGTTTTGATCGAACTTGACCCACGGATTCACTAATTCATCGCCAAATAGATCCTTTTTATTTTCTATGAAAAACAGATAATCCGTATCTTTTTCTAACGCATAAGCTGGACTGTGCCAAATACCTTTAGAAAGAATAATGCCTTGTCCTGGTTCTATTAAAAAACATTTAACGCTTGTAATTTCAGGCTTTTCCTCTGGATCACTATTATCTTTAAACAACCCTACAGGTTGGATAATAGGAGCATAAAGTGGTACCAGAATCTCTTCCCGACTTACATGTCTCTCCATTTCATCTACAATCAAAGGTCTTTTTAAAGTTTTCACAATGCCCACGCCGACGTTGGTGGAAGCATTCATATTTGCCACATAGCTCCAGCAATCCCATCCCTCTCCCCTCTTGGATGGAGGAGAGGATGGAATTTCGAAAGAGCGGCCATACGGTTCGAATATTTTCTTTGTTAAAGGAACAATTTCTACAGATTTCATGCTTTTTCTCCTAACTGTTTATTCTACTTATTAGAAATCAAAATCATTTACATTATCAATGGTTAAGTCAATCGTTCCACTAAAAATGTTTTGTCCCTCTACATAAACACTACCAATATTCTCTATTGTTAATTCGCCTTCCGGAATGCTGTTGCCATTAGCCATTTCATTCAACACATAAACAGAAGTATATCCTAGAACAGCTGGATCCCATGTAATGATTTTTTCAATAATACCATCCTCAATATATCCTTTAACAAGACTTGGTACAGCAAAACCAGTAATCGCAATGTCACCTGCTTCCATACGTCCACTTTCAATCGCTTGAGTTACTGCTTGAGCAGCTGCAGGTGGTTCACCACCAGCGAAACCAACAATCCCAGCTAAATCTGGATACGTGTTTAATAGATTTTGTGCATTGTCATAAGATTTTTGTTGATCATCATCGCTTGCTACAACTGTTACAATCTCTATTTCCGGGTAATTTTCTTCTAAATATGCTTCTGCAGCGTCGACTCTGTCAATTTGATTCGTTGATCCTAAACCTGCCACCATAAATGCTACTTGCCCTTCCCCTTCCATTTGTTGAGCGATTTCCTCAGCAAATGCTTCTCCTAAATCAGAATCAGTAGAAGGTGTTACATAGAAAGCACGCTCAGAGTTAGGTGCGTCACTATCCCACGTTACGACGGGAATATCTTGTTCTATCGCGTCACTTATGACCGGTACTACAGCTTCCCCATCATTAGGAGAGATACCAATTCCATCTACTTCTCTTACCATCATATCTTGTATCATATTAATCTGATCCGAAGAGCTTGTCTCTGTTGGAGCATTGAATATAACCTGCACCCCTAAATCTTCAGCAGCTTGTTCAGCACCTTGTTCAGCAGCTGTAAAATACGCTGGTCCTATCGATTTTGGATTGATAAAGAAGGAATTCATTTCTTCATTCACTTCCATTTCCCCTTCAGCAGATCCTTGAGCCTCGTCATTTGATCCACAAGCAGCTAATACCAATACAAACAATAAAGTCAGACATGTCACTAATTTTTTCATGATAAATCCTCCAATTATTATGATTTTTGTCTACTTACAGCAATTAAAATAAATAAACCTAATATAACCATCTGAAATAAACTAGAAACCCCCATTAAATTCAGACCATTATTTAATACTCCTATGATCAAGACTCCGATCATCGTTCCTCCTAAACTGCCTCTGCCACCAAATATATGGGTTCCACCAATTAATACAGCTGTAATAACGGATAATTCAATACCATTTCCAGTGGTTGCTTCAGCTGTAGCCAGCCTGGATACTAGAAATACTCCAGCTAAACCTGCAAAAAGCCCATTGATGGTTAGAATAGTAAACCGAACGTTGGTTTGATTGATACCAGAATAATAAACAGCATCTTCGTTATTACCTAATCCATAAGTATAGCGACCAAAGCGTGTGAAACGAATAATGTAATAAGCAAGTAAGAAGAATCCAACTAGTATGAGCGTATTAAAAGGTACTCCTAATAATTGGCCCTGTCCCAAAAAATAGAATTCGCTCGGGTAACCACTAATTGGCCTTCCTTCCGTTAACACGTAGATAACGCCTCTTAGCATTACCATACTGCCGATTGTAACCACTATCGCCTGCATTTTTAATTTCGATATCAGAAAAGCATTAAAAGTTCCACACAGTAAACCTACTAATAGAGCAAGGAGCACGCTAAGCCAAATATTTAACCCTGCCATATTATGAAACATACCTAAAGCAACTGCAGATAACCCCATAATAGATCCCACTGACAGGTCCATATTCCCAGAAATTATTACATAGGTCATCGGGATCGCAATTAAACCTATCTCAACAATTTGCGTCGATATATTAAATACATTTCCCTGTGTTAAAAAATAAGGTGACTGCGTATTGAAAAAGGCACATAGTACAAATAAAAGAACGACTAATATAAAAATCTGATTACTGACTAAAGAGGATAATATATTAGTTTTCTGTCTAAGTGCTGTTATCATTTAAGTTTCCCCTCCAGTTTCAAGCTGTCTTTCCACCGTTTAACAGAATTGATAATAATGGCGACTACGATAAGCAGGCCTGTAATCGCATCTACCCAATATGGAGAGAATTGACTGACAATGACTCCATTCTGAATAATACCTAATAGTAAAACACCAAACATAGAGCCCAATATAGTACCAACACCACCGAAGATACTGGCTCCTCCAATTAGGGCTGCCGCGATCACGTCGAAAGATATGTTTAATGCTGCTGTAGAAGCTTGAATACTGCCTACATTGGAAGCATATATAATTGCTGCGAAACCGCTAAGCATACCACTGTACAAATAAACATATAATTTAGCACGTTTCATCGCCATCCCTGATAATTTTGCGGCATGCTTATTACCACCAATAGCATATATTCTTCTACCAAAACGCGTGAACTTGAGAACAAAACCAAACGTGATGGCTAGAACAACTAGTACAATTACCGGAAATGGCAGACCTAGTAGAGTACCTTGTCCGAAAAAGGAAAATGCGACTGGAAAATTAGTGATCCACACTCCACCACTTAGATATACCGCAATTCCCCTGAAAATGTACATTGTCGCCAACGTCGTAATAATATCTGGTATATTCAATAAGGTTATAATTAACCCGTTTATTACTCCGCATAGAATGCCTGCCAGAATACCAATAAGGGCGGCAATCCAAACATTAAATCCAGCATTCACAAGAAGACCTACTATCGTAGATACAAGCGCTAATACTGCCCCTACGGAAAGATCCATACCTCCTAAGAGAATAACCATCGTCATGCCTATCGCAACAATGCCAGTAATGGTGATTTGTAATAAGATCGTCTCAATATTTGATGCTTGCAGAAACAATGGCGAAAGCATAGAAAAGACAAAAGCTACAATTATCGTAAAAAGGATGATAGGTGTTTCATGCAAATTGAATATCTTTCTCATATCACTTTCACCTCATCTTGTTCTATGCTCGAAGCAACAGATAATAACTCATTTTGCTCCACTTCTCTGTAATTGTACTGTCTAATCATTTCTCCTTTGCGCATAACAAGGATTCTGTCACTCATCCCAATTACTTCAGGCATTTCAGTAGAGATAAATAAAATAGCCATTCCATCATCCGCTAACTTCTGTATTAAAGCATAAATCTCTGCTTTTGCTCCCACATCTACCCCTCTGGTCGGCTCTTCCAAAATCAAAATATCAGGGTTGGTTGCGAGCCATTTGGATAAAACAATCTTTTGCTGATTTCCGCCACTTAATAGATTCACTACCTGTTTGGAACTAGGTGTTTTAATATTAAAATCCTGTATATAATCTGTAATCAACTCTTGTTCCTTTTCTCTGTTTAATTTTGAATATTCTGTTAATTGATCTAATATGGTTAGAGTTAGATTATGTTTGACTGTCATTTCCTTAATTAAACCATGTCTGTGCCGGTCAGGAGGAACGTATCCGATTTTCTGTTTTTTTGCTTGCTTAGGACTCTTAATGTTTGCTTTCTTTCCATTTATCATGATGGTTCCTTTCCCTTTCTTCAATCCAAAAAGACGCTCTGCTACATTGTGTGTACCAGCTCCCATTAATCCAAAAAGTCCTACAATTTCTCCTTTTCGTACTTGGAAGTTCACTTTTTGATTTGGTCCCAAAGTCATTTCCTGTACATCGAGAACTACTTCTTCACTTCGAATTTTGGTTTTATTAGGGTACAGTTCCGCTACTTCTCTTCCTACCATCATATTTATTATTTGATCTTGCGTTGTTTCTTTCGTTCGTTTCGTAGCTATTTTTTTCCCGTCTCGTAATACAGTCACGCGATCTGCTATTTCAAACACTTCAGGCATCCGGTGTGAGACGTAAACAATAGCAACTCCTTGTTCTTTTAGACGCATCACTACTTCCAGCATGTTCCTCACTTCATTTTCTGGTAATGCTGCAGATGGTTCGTCCATAATCAATATTTCAGCATCGAATGAGATCGCCTTAGCAATTTCTACCACTTGCTGGCTTTGAACACTCAGGTTCTGTACCTTCTCTCGAACATCAATAGAAGCCCCTAATGAATCAATTAATGCTTGTGCTTTCTCATTCATCTGTTTCCAATTGATAACACCTAAAGTTCCAGTTATAGATGGACGGTCCATAAAGATATTCTCAGCTACCGATAAATTCGGAAATAAGTTGAACTCCTGATGAATCATGGAAATTCCTGCTCTCGCAGCATCACTAGGAGATTTAATGCGAATCTCTTCTCCTTTAATAGAGAAAGTACCTTTTGTCTGAGTGTATACGCCAGACAATATCTTCATAAGCGTTGATTTTCCCGCACCATTCTCTCCCATTAAGGCATGAACTTCTCCTTTAAACAGTTCCAAGTCCACACTGGATAGTGCCTTCACACCAGGAAATAATTTATCAATTCCTTCCATTTTTAAAATACTTTCCATGTCATCACTTCCTTTCTTATGACGGATCTTCTTAGAAAATTTCTAGTTGTTTTCTCGCTTTGGAGATCTCACTTTGAGTAGGCATCCCTTGCTGTGCTCCATTTTTTTGAACTGAAATCGATGCAGCAATATTCGCCGTTTCAATAGCATCATGTATGGTGGCTCCTCTTGCAAGTTCCACGGTTAGTACACCGTTAAATGTGTCTCCTGCTCCCGTTGTATCGACCGTATCTACCTTTATTCCTGCCATCTTTTGGAGTGAGTGGTTTTGCCAATACTCAATACCATTTGCTCCCTTTGTTTGAATTACTTTTGAATGAAAATCTCTTATTAATGGTTCATCAGTTGAGAAGATCGTCTTGTATTCGTGCTCGTTTGGTGTTAGATAGGTTATGTTCTCAAGAAAATGTCTGGTAAGCTTCCTAGCAGGAGCTGGATTGTATACTACTGGAATACAATGTAGTTGACAGATATCGACTACTTGTTCTTGAACAAGGTTGGGGATTTCATTTTGCATTAATACAATATCTGCCTCTGCAATCAAATGAGAAAGTCCCACAATATCTTTAACGGTTAATCTTCCGTTTGCTCCTTCATTAATTAATATAGAGTTTTCGCCATTAACAACCGTAACAATCGCTTTACCGGTAGTTGCGTTGTCTTTCACAAGGATATTCTCTGTGTTAATTTCTTGTGATTTTAAATGCTTGATAGCTTCTCTACCTAAATTATCTGAACCAACAGCACCTATAAAGGTAACATTCGCGCATGCACGAGCAGATGCGACAGCTTGATTAGCCCCTTTACCTCCAGGAAAAATATCAAATTTTCTTGCAACCATTGTTTCACCTGGACTTGGCCACTTTTCTGCAGTGACTACAAAATCCATGTTAATACTTCCAACGATGATTACATTAGGTTTTGTACGTGCAAGCTTCAATTCATGTCTCTCCTTAAATACTATCTAAAGGTTTTGTTGAACCTCTTGCCATTAAAGTAACTGGTAATAAATAGTTACTGTCTCGGACATCATATACTCCTTCAATTTTTTCGATCAATAATTCTGCCGCTTTTTCTCCCATTAAATAGATAGGCTGTTGTATCGTAGTTAATTGAGGTGTCGTATATTTACAAAGGTCAATGTCATCATATCCAATTATTTGTAAATCATTTGGAACGTTGATTCCGATTTCTTTCGCCGCTCTCAATACACCCGCTGCTATTAAGTCATTCCCAGCAAAAACCGCATCAAATCGATTACCATCTTTAAAAATAGCCTGACTCATTTGATAAGCATAGTCTGCTTCATACTTACACTCTTTTGTTTCAATTAATAATCCATGCTGTTTCATGGCAGTTTGGTAGCCCTCTGCTCTTTCTACAGCGGTGATAATATTACTTGGGCCAGAAAGATGGAGAATGCTTTTACACCCTAAAGATATCAGATGCTCCGTTGCCAGCTTTCCTCCTTCTTGATTTTGAACAGCGATATAAGAAGATTTATTTTTATCTACTCTATCTAAAAAAACAGTTGAAAAGGGGAGATTCTGATACACTGTATCCTCACAACTTTGATTCATAATTATTAATCCATCAATATATTTACTAGTCAGTTCTGTCACATATTTTTTTTCAATTTCAGGATCTGATTTCGTATTGCAAAGGACAACTACATATCCTTTCTTTTTGGCAACTTCTTCGATTGCCTTTGCTAACTCCGGGAAAAATGGGTTGGTGATATCAGGAATCAACAGAGCGATGGTGTTAGACTTTTTTTTATATAGCATTCTTGCTACTTCATTAGGTTTATAGTTTAAATGTTTAATAGCATCTTCCACTTGTTTAAGTGTTTCTTGACTGACATACCCTTTTTTATTAATGACCCGTGAAACTGTAGCTTCTGATACATTGGCATATTTAGCAACTTCTCGAATAGTTGTTGGACTCACCTCTTTCTATCTGTAACGGGTTACACATTGAAAAAAATGTTCTCACACGTAAAGGTTTGTATAGTTATATTTCATTATAACTATTATTGTGTAACCCGTTACACATCACTCATATCAGTAAAAAAGCATATAAAAATGTAGCAAGCTTTTATTTTTCAATCCTCCTTCTCTATGATGTCTATCATATACGTACTAAATCAACGAATCTCTCATCTTGTTATTTTTTCTTACCAACTTTTTAATATTCCTATGAATGCACAGGATCCATTTGTTTAATGGCATGGTCTTATCCAATAGCGCGAAAGTGCAACATAACACTATTGATATGTCCCTGAAATCTTGATAATTGATTCGAGTATTGATATTACCTACAGGAACATGATCATCTTTTTCAGAGACCTGACTACATTTTACATATAATACCATAATCCGTACTATAATCGGTTTAACTCCCCTCTTGAATTTATGAAAATAAATAAGAGGTTAAAAAATGAGTAGTAAAGAGAAGGATAATTTTCTATATGCGTTAGGCAGTTATTGCCTACAGGCACGTAAATCAAAAGGCTATACACGGCAGCAGGTGGCCGAAGTGATTGATATGAGTGTGGATGGATTAGAGAAGTTTGAAAAAGGGGATAGTAATGTGACGATCTATTTCATAACAAATTTATTTGCATTTCTAGATATTCCCAAGAGCGTACTTACTGATTTACACACGGAATACCTCAATGAAGCGATGCAGGAGCGTATTACACATATGGGAAACAGGATCAAATAATGACAGCAGTAACGACTAGCTACCGTGTCACCGATCAGACACTTGTGATCATGCCTGCCGCTCATCCAAGATATCCGACAAAAATTATCGAAACGACGCATGCAGTATACAGTACACAGACTCCATTAGCCATTGTGAAGGAAAATTGCTTACGACATGGCTCTACTTTTGAAGGCAGGCGGGTAGCAGTTCGTTACCACCTGCCCTTCTTAAAAAGGACCCCAATACCGATTCATCCAGTAGCATCTATCATCGCCTCCCCGACAAAACACTATAGAAATTCTGATTGTATCTGGTTGTTTTGGTGTCATCTTCATCGTATGGAAGCTAGATCGAAGCAAGTAACGGAGATTTATTTTGATCAACATGCACCGCTTACCATTAAAGAATCGGTTCAATCATTGAAATTGCAGAAGGAACGGGCTGGGATGTGTGCTACTTTGTTTCGGCAGTGGAACTGAACTTGTAACGAAAGATCAATTGCCAGCATAAACATTATAATTAGTACTAATGAATCTTTAGTATTTTAAATCATATATGTTCACATATTCATATGTTGTTATCAAAAAATACTTCCCTGAATATCCAGGGAAGTATTTACTTTTTATTATTTCTGCAAATTGGTTTCCATCAGATCCTGTAAAATCTTTCTTACATCTGCGCCGATTTCTTCATTCTCAAGTGCAAATTCGATCGTTGTCTTAATAAACCCTAATTTCTCCCCAACGTCATATCGCTTACCTGCGAAATCATAAGCAAATACGCTTTGATTTTCATTTAATTGCTGAATAGCATCGGTTAATTGTATCTCTCCTCCAGCACCAATTTTCTTTGCATCTAAATAGCCGAATATCTTTGGTGATAGTACATAACGCCCCATAATAGCAAAATTTGATGGTGCTGTACCTAGTGCTGGTTTTTCAACAAGATTTTTAATATTATATACATTGCCGTTCTGATTAAGGATGTCTACCATTCCATAACGATGCGTTTCATGGTCAGGAACTTGCTGGACACCTAGAATAGATCCGCCAAATGATTCATATTGTTCGATCATCTGCTTCAAACAAGGCTTATCTGCTCTAACAATGTCATCGCCTAATAATACAGCAAATGGTTCGTCACCTATAAATTTACGTGCACACCATACAGCATGCCCTAATCCTAGAGGTTCTTTCTGTCTGATATAATGCAATTCAACCTGGGATGGTTCTTTGGCTTTTTCAAGGAGATCGAATTTATTCTTCTTCATTAGGTTATCTTCTAATTCGAAGTTATGATCGAAATGATCTTCAATGGCCCGTTTTCCTTTACCAGTTACGATAATAATGTCTTCAATTCCGGATTCGATCGCTTCTTCAATTATTTACTGTATGGTCGGCTTATCAACGATCGGAAGCATTTCTTTTGGCATTGCCTTGGTTGCGGGTAAAAAACGTGTACCAAGTCCTGCAGCTGGTATAATGGCTTTTCTTACTTTTTTCACTGTTATCCCTCCAGGAAATCATTTTACAATATAATAATTTTTTCCAATAAATTAGTACTAGTTTACGATAAAATTCATGAAAATAATATTAACATAATGTAAAATCTATGATTCTGACTTGATTAACATGTTGTGTACTTTATTTACTTCTTCATCTGTCACCATTAAATAATAGATACCGCTTATTTTAGTACCGCTGCCCTGCATCATATAACTGGTGAAATGCTGTCTGGTATTACGGTAATTGGTAAAAAGATCTGTCATATCTTTAAATTCCATGTTGGTAACCACATTATTACCAAGTACGTCAATTAAGTTATTGATCTTACCAACTGAATTAAAGCTAGCCCCTTTGTCAACTACGGCCTTAATCACCTGGCGTTGACGTTCGGTTCTGCCAAAGTCACCATTAGGATCCTGATACCTCATTCGAACATAACCCATTGTTTGGGGACCATCTAATTGTATATCACCTTGCGCATAATGATACCCTTTTTTATAATAACCTGTGTCGTTCCAGTCCAGTTTATTATTCACTGTTATACCACCTAATGCATCAACTAAATTTGATAACCCTTCCATATTCATTCGGACGTAGTAGTCTAATTCAATATCCAGGAAATTCTCAACGGTGTTTATCGACATATCGACACCGCCAAAAGCATAGGCATGATTGATTTTATCATCCGTACCTCTTCCTACTATCTCTGTTCTTGTGTCACGGGGAATGCTTACTAATTGCATGGCATCATTATCAGGATCTAATGATAAAACCATTAAAGCATCGGATCGCCCACTGTCCGAAGATCTTTCATCGACTCCTAGTAAGAGTACATTTAGCGGTTCCTGATCTTTTATTTTTTTCTTTGTTACGGTGGTATCAATGGTTTCTACTTCTTCGTGGACTTTCTGTTCCACTGTTTGTTGAGCGTTATGATAAATGGAATAAACATAACCAGCTATTGACAATATGACTACTACTATTACGGCTAATGTAACTTTCAGCCAACGTTTTGACTTTTTATTTCGCTCTACTCTTTTAGTCATTATCATTTCCCCTTATAGAGTTAAAGGAGCACAAATATATCTACTCCTCCTTATAATACTGTGATATTAATACCTATTGATAAAGTTCATAAACGTTTTTCAAATCCTCCAGAAGTCTGATTCCCCTAGAAAAATTAGTTATTATAATAGACTTAGTTTTCTACTAAAAACCAACCATTCAATAATTCTTTTCGATTATAATAAAAACGTGCCTCATCCTCATATCGTGTTACTTTGCCACCAGCTGCTTCTACTATAGCTTGACCAGCCCCTGTATCCCATTCCATCGTCGGAGCATACCGAGGATAAAAATCTGCTTTCCCCTCAGCAACTAGACAAAACTTTAATGAACTGCCTGAAGAAACTACATTCACTTCTCCATTTAAAGTATTAATGAATTCTTCGGTTTCCTTCGACATATGTGAACGGCTTGCTACCACATTCGTAACCTTACTTTCTTTTACTTCTGGTAAACGAATACTTAGATTCTTTAAATCTTCTACATTAGAGATAGTTGCTTGAGAAGCTTTATTTAATTTATAAGCACCATCTCCCTTTACACCGAAGTAAAACGTATCTAAAGCTGGAGCATAAATCACTCCTAAAGCAGGATATTTTCCATCGATGAGTGCAATATTGACCGTGAATTCATCATTCTTCTTAATAAATTCTTTCGTTCCATCTAGAGGATCAACTAACCAGAATTCTTTCCAGTCTTTTCGTTCTTCGAATGCAATTTCTCTTCCTTCCTCACTTAAAACAGGAATGGATGCATCTATTTTCATTAATCCTTCCGCTATCACTTGGTGTGCTCTTTTATCTGCGATAGTTAATGGTGAATCATCATCTTTATGTTCTACTTCAAAGTCTTGCTGATAGACATCCATAATTTCTTTCCCGGCATCTAAGCAGACGTTGAATAAATCGAATATGTACTTACTCAATTTTAATTCACTCCATTCATTAAATTTAAAACCATATTATATTTACCACCGTTACTGTTATTACCATGACAATAATGCTTAATGGGGTTCCCACTTTCATATAGTCTTTAAATTGATATCCACCTGGACCATATACAATCAGGTTTGTCTGATAACCAATCGGTGTAATAAAACTTGCTGATGCTGCAATAGCAATGGTTACAGCGAATCCTATGTAATCTACTGCTAATGAATCAGCCATTTCTAATCCGATAGGCAGCATGAGAACAGCTGCCGCACTATTTGTTATTAATTCGGTAAATACGTTAGTTAGAATATAAACAAACGTCAGTATCGCTATGATTCCAAGCGGTTTACCGACTTCTAATAAACCATTTGCCATCCAAGATGCTAATCCCGTTTTGGTCATCGCTGTACCAACTCCGAATGCACTGGCTATTAACAGTAAGACATGAAACTGTACTTTTTTCTTTGCTTCTTCGGGACTAATGATTTTGGTAAGGATAAAAATTAAAACAGCAAACAACATCGCCTTGAACATCGATAATAAGTTAAAAGCAACCGATAAAATCATTGTTATTAAAACGATCAGTGAGAACCAGCCTTTTGATCTGTTTTCATTTAAATTGTCTGGTGTTTCCAGTGATGATACTACGTAAAAGTCGTTGGAATACTGATAAGTTCTTGTAAAATCTGATCCTGTCAACAGTAATAAAACATCCCCTGGTTTTAAAACGATATCTCCAATTTTACTTTTAATTCGTTCGTTATTACGATGAACAGCTAGTACACCTGCATCGAATTTTGAACGAAACTGTGACTGTTTAATGGACTTAGATAGAAGAGATGATTGATGTGATACAACAGCTTCTACCAATTGAACATGTCCATTTTTCAAATCATCTAAATCTAAATCAGTACCTGTCTCTAAATGCAAGCCTTTCAACTGTTGTAATTCAGCAATAGTAGAGATTAATCCAGTAAAAATCAAGCGGTCACCGGCACGTATAACCGTCGTAGATTTAACAGGCGATAACCTTTCAGCACCACGAATAATTTCGATTAAATATAACCCTTTTAACTCTCGCAATCCTGCCGCTTCTACCGTCAAATCAATAGAAGGAAAATCATCTAATACTATCATTTCCGCGATATATTCTCGACTATCTTGTTTCACTTGATCACTAAAGCCCTTATTAGAAGGCAATAATTTAAATCCAACCGTAAAAATATAAATTAATCCTATTAGCAACACTGGTATTCCAACGATAGATAATTGAAACAATGAAAAACCGTCTAATCCATAATCTAGTAACATACCATGCACCACTAAATTAGTAGACGTACCAATTAACGTAATCGTTCCACCCAGTATCGTTACATAGGATAGTGGTATCAAAAACTTAGAAGGCGGAATTCCTCTCTCTTCACACCATTTCTTAATCATTGGCGTGAAGGTAACAACGATTGGTGTATTATTTAAAAAAGCAGATGAAATGGATACCGGTATAAAGAAACGAAGCATACTTCCTTTGATACTCCTACTCTTGCTTAGCCAGCGTTTCATTACTTGTTCCAAGATACCATGCTTTTGCACTGCACCAGCTACAATAAATAATAATGCGATGGTCAGCATCCCTTGATTAGAGAATCCTTTAAATGCTTCTTCCGGACTTAACAGACCAGTTAATACGAATATGACTAACACAGAAAATACGATCATATCCGGTCTAGCAATTTCGAATAGCAAAGCCAGGAACATGGTAACAATTGCAATTAATACAAATCCCATTTCGATTGTCACTTGAGGAATCACCTCCCTATTAGAAAAGCTACTATTTCAAAGAGATAGTAGCTTTTCAACTAATTAAATCAAAAACTTCGTCATTTCTTTCACTACATAATCTGTAGCTTCTTCAAGTGAATATTGACTCGTATCGATTTCGATTTCTGGAGTTGTTGGCTTTTCATAAGGACTGGATATGCCAGTGAAGTTAGGAATTTCACCGCTACGAGCTTTTTTATATAGACCTTTGACATCACGTTCTTCACAGACCTCTAAAGGAGTACTTACGAATATCTCAATATAAGATTCTCCGATGATTTCACGTGCATTTTGTCGATCACTTTCATATGGCGAGATGAAAGAAGTTAATGCAATTAAGCCAGCATCATTCATTAATTTACCCACTTCTGCAATTCGACGAATATTCTCTACACGATCCTGTTCTTTAAATCCTAAGTTCTTATTTAAGCCGTGACGAACATTATCGCCGTCTAACAGCATAGTATGATATCCTGAAGCAACCAAGCGCTTTTCCACTTCATTGGCAAGCGTTGATTTACCTGATCCCGACAAACCGGTAAACCATAATGTTACTGGTTTTTGTCCCTTCTGTTGCGCTCTTACGTCTCTTGATACATCTGTTTCCTGCCATATAACATTCGTGGAACGACGTAACGCATGTTCAATTACACCGCAACCAGACGTCATATTGGTAACTCGGTCAATTAAAATAAGTCCACCAAGTGCTTCATTATTATCAAATTTATCAAACACCATATTTTCCGATAGTGAAATATCACATTCCACCAATTCATTTTTGAATATTTTATCGGCTGGTACTTCTTTACCTGTATTGATATCAATTTTATGTTTAATCGACATAACCGTACCTGGTAAAAGTTTCGTTCCGACTTTCACCAAATAGTTTCGCCCTTCGACTAATTCTGCGTCATCCATCCAAAGAATATTAGCCGTAAACATATCGGTCACCTGGATATTTTTTGACGTTGTCAATACACAGCCTCGGGAGACATCCACTTCTCGATCTAATTGAATGGTTACGGGTTGCCCTGCGTTAGCCTCTGACACTTCATAGTCTGTGACCAAAATACTTTTTACTTTCGCTTTTTCCTGACTGGGAAGTGTTATAATTTCATCGCCTTCCTTAACACTTCCCGCCTCTACTTGCCCTTGGAAGCCTCTAAAAGTATGATTTGGACGACTGACTCGTTGAACAGGCATGACAAAATCGTGATGATCTGCATCATCTTCTACGTCGATATCTTCCAAATAAGGGAGCAACGGCTTTCCATCATACCAGAGCGTATTATCAGAATTTTTTGTAATGTTGTCCCCTTCTGTAGCAGATACTGGAATGGCTTGAATACTCTCTAAATTAAAACCATATGTCATCTGCTGAAAGTCTTTGGAGATTTCTTCAAACCGCTTTTGATCATAACCGATAAGATCCATTTTGTTGACAGCTAATACAATATGCTTGATCCCCATCAATGCACAAATACGAGCATGTCGTTTTGTTTGGGAAATGACACCTTTTGTTGCATCCACCAAAATAACTGCTAAATCAGCAAAAGACGCACCAACTGCCATATTACGCGTATATTCTTCATGACCAGGTGTATCCGCAACAATGAACGAGCGATCATCGGTTGTAAAATAACGATAAGCAACATCAATCGTAATCCCTTGCTCACGCTCTGCCATTAAGCCATCTAATAGAAGAGAATAGTCAATTTCTCCACCACGGCTACCAACCTTTGAATCTAGTTCCAAGGCTTTCTCCTGATCAGCAAATAATAGTTTTGCATCATAGAGCATATGTCCAATTAATGTGGATTTACCATCGTCGACACTACCACAAGTAATAAATTTCAATAATCCCTTCATTCTAGAAATACCCCTCTCTCTTACGACGTTCCATGCTGCCAGCTGCTTCCTGGTCAATCACACGGCTGGTTCGTTCTGATGAAACTGCACCTAGCGTTTCTTCAATGATCTCGTCTAATGTAGCAGCATCAGATTCTACACCACCAGTCAGAGGATAACAGCCTAATGTACGAAAGCGGACTTTCTTCTGTTCAATCTTCTCATCAGGTTCTAGTTTTAATCGATCATCATCTACCATTACGATGTTGCCATCTCTGTAGACGACTGGACGTTCTTTAGCAAAATACAGTGGAACGATATCGATTTCTTCTTTTTTGATATACTGCCAGATATCTTTCTCTGTCCAGTTAGAAAGTGGGAAAACGCGCATGCTTTCACCTTTATTTATTTTGGTATTATACAATTTCCACATTTCAGGTTTCTGATTTTTCGGATCCCAGGCATGATTTTTATTACGGAAAGAAAATATTCTTTCTTTGGCACGTGATTTTTCTTCGTCACGACGTCCTCCACCGAATGCTGCGTCAAATTGATACTTATCTAAAGCTTGTTTAAGCGCTTGAGTCTTCATAATATCCGTATAAGATGAACCATGATCAAACGGATTTATGCCTTGCTCTACACCCTCTTGATTTGTATGTTCCAACATTTCGATACCTAATTCTTTTGCTTTTCTATCACGGAAGTCTATCATTTCCTTGAACTTCCATGTTGTATTTACATGGAGAAACGGAAATGGTGGTTTCTCTGGATAAAATGCTTTCATTGCTAAATGTAGCATTACAGAACTGTCTTTACCAATTGAATATAGCATTACTGGGTTTTCACATTCTGCGGCTACTTCTCTTATTATGTAAATTGCTTCTGCCTCGAGTTGGTCGAGGTGAGAATTATTTTCCATACTTTTTCTCCTTTTCACAACTATTAATTAAATTAAAATACATACAATTACTCAAAAATTATTATATTTTTATATATGATTTCTTTGTCTAGTGTTAAACATGGTCCACTAGGCTAACAATATCTTTCCTCTAAATAATAAACATTAGATAAACTTATCAATAAATTAAGGAGATCAACGACCCCATTTATTTCTAAAAACCTTTATTTCTTCTTCAGTATAAAAATGGTTCATATATTTGGTATTATATAGTTTTTCAATATAATCTTCAGATGGAATAAACACTTTTTTAAAGCGTTTATACAAATCTGAATACCATTTATTATCACCGATATTCGCTTTGTTTAACTTAAAATTAGGCATGTCGAGAAATTGTTGTATTTTTACTTCTAAATCGTTTAATTTCTCCATTTTAATAACCATAATATCAAGATTTCTTGTATTAATTATTGTATATCCCTTTTCTTTGTCAAAAGGATAATCGTATATGTCGACACTGAAAGTACGATTAAATTCATTATCAAACCATTTAATCCCATAATTATGATGGAATTTATTCAGAAATAATTGAATGATTAATTCAAAATTAACATCTTCATCTGAACGGTTATTGTAACTTCGATTAATTTCAAAAATAGGAAAGTGTATTCCTTGAAAATACATTGCAATATTTCTTGAAATTGGTTCTCTAGCTAAAGTAATTATTTTCAAACGTTTATTCGTTCGTAATAGCGCGTTCTTAAAGAAGACATTATTGTATACTTTGTATTTCATTATTGATTTTGTTGGGAAATAGTAATCAATAGATTTTAAGTCATGAAATTGTTCAAACATAACTGGATGGTGAAAACTATGAATATGTTCCGCTTGTCCACCATTTTCAATAATTGAGTCTGCAATACTAGTAGAGCCTACTTTACCCATTTGGTATATCAAGATTAAGTTCTTAAAATCACTGAATTTTTTCAAATTTCACCTACTCCAATCACCTTTTGCACTTTTATTATATAAGTACAGATTAAAATTAATTATCCATCATATATACTTAGAGTTAATTCAAAATAACAAATTTTTATTATTGGAATATTTCATTAGACATATCTTTAACGGATTTTACCAATTAGAGTTGGATAGATATTTATTTTTTTATAAACACCATATGCTAATAAAACATTCCAAACGATCAAACTTATTGAAGTTGCGGTAGCCGCCCCAATAATCCCCCATTTTGGAATCAGTATTGCATTTAAAATTATGTTCGAAACAGCTGCAACAGCAACACCGAAAGCATTAAATTTTTCATATCCAGTCATTATTAATAATTGCCCTACAGAACCAAATGCAGCATTTACTAATTGCCCAAATGCTAATATAGCTAAAGATGTTCCACCAATTGCGTATTCGTTACCATAGAAAAATGATAAAATTGTTCCGCCATAGAAAATAAATAATAATGCTATTGGAAGGGAAATAAAAAATATTAATCTGGCACTCAGAGTCACCATTTTTTGCAATTCTAGCATTTTATTATCTACGTATAAACTTGAAAATCTTGGTGAGAACACCGAATTAAGAGCCGTCAGCGCAAATATAATTAGCTCTGCTCCTTTTGTTACCACTTGGTAGATACCCACATCAGTTGAATTCTTCAATACTCCTAACATCAATATATCAAACCGATTGTTTAAGTACATCATTCCTCCAACTAACAAAAGTGGGATCGCACTATGTATCCAAGTTTTAATATTATATTTTTCTTTTGTATTTTTCACTTGAAAAGGTATTTTTGCTCGTAAAAATAACACTCCTACTAAAAAGGCAATCCCTACTGTGAGTACACGAATAATTATTGCAGTCGTTGCATCAAGATCGATGCCTATAATAAATCTTGTCAAGAACAATATTATTATAAATACAGCAGGTATAATTAGATTCTCTGGCATTTGTCCTAATATAACATTATTTAATCCTTTTAAAATTCCTGTACGAACAGCGTTTAAAGCGAGTAAAGGTAATAGTAACAATCCAACAATTATTGTTTTCTCATCAAAATTTATATCTAATGATAAAACAATACATAAAGTGACCAAGAATATCGATAGAGATATAATCAAAGCAAGTATATTACTAACTTTAAGCAATCCTTTTAACTGACTCCACTCTGACCTTGTTTTATAAGCAGATATGAAACGAATTATCATATTTGGAAATCCATTATTAGTAGGGATACTTAATAATCCGATTAAGGCAATAATATAGGAATATTCTCCATATTCTACAACCCCTAATAATCGAGCAAGTATTATACTTGTGACAAAGGCCAAAAAACTTCCAATTATTTTCAAAATTATACTTCCTGATATACTTCTCACCAATTTTGACTGTAATATATTTTTCATTTTCTCTCCTACCAAAACAAAATAATAGAAATAGTTCTTTGAGACTATAACCATAAAGTATTTAAACCGTTTTTCACCAACTACTTATGCTTTTCAATGTATTTAATATTTACATCATTTAAGCCACGAGGTTAAATCTCTACCAATTATATTTTGAGTTTTCATTATATCCTCCCTAAAAAATTCTATAAGATATCCACGTACTTCACTATCCATCTTAGGTTTTTCAATATTCATCGATATTGCTTTATGTCTTAATTTATTTCTTATGTTTAAAGGAAGAAACTTTTTAACAGTACTTTTTACCATATTATCATTTAGTATAATTTCTTGAATAAATTTATTCTTTGGAATTCCTGATTGATTGTACTTATTAGAAGTTTTAATGCTATGAACTTCTAACTCTAAGAACTTTTGAATTTCTACTAGTAAGTTATTAGGGTTATTTAGTAGGTCGTCATATAAAACTACCTTCACATTATTATATCCAAATACATCATAATAAGTTTTTACTTGATTGTAATATAACCCCACATTTTTATAATGCCATATTTGGTGATAACCCGAATCTATTCTCTTGTTCTCTTCTAATAAAGCATCTTTAAAGCTTAAATTCTCACGTAAGTCTCTGCAAAGATGTGTGTAGGCTGAATATGCCCTTTCTTTTGGATCTCTTAAAATAATTATAATTTTGGAGTTTTTATTAAATTTCTTCAATTCTTGGGCTACTTCTGAAAAATATAAGTATTCAATAGTTGCCTCTCCAATTATTTTTTCATCTCTCACGTTTTTAAATAAATCAATGTATTCTTTAAAATTGGTAATTCTTGAATTATCCCACTTTCTATCTCCGGGACCATTCTGTAAGTTTTTGTTATATTTATAATTAAAATATCTTGGCTCTTTTTCCTTTGAAAAAAAAACTGATGGGTGTTGATTTAAATAATAATA
The DNA here is from genome assembly GCF_022919575.1 of Gracilibacillus salinarum. Lineage (NCBI taxonomy): Bacteria > Bacillati > Bacillota > Bacilli > Caryophanales > Bacillaceae > Gracilibacillus > Gracilibacillus salinarum. The sequence goes on from NZ_CP095071.1 coordinate 1,936,136, forward strand.
TAAAGAAGTAGAACCACTCTTTTGAGCCCCTACTATAAATAAGTTTGGTTTTATTTCGCAATCCATAATAGACCTCCGCATTCAATATTAGCTTATTCATTATGCTTAATTTGACACATAGTGATGAAGTAGTTTTATACTTTTTCAACAGACTCTTTTTCGTTACTCTAGACTTTTGATTTTAATTTGCTTCTTAATAAAAAATTCAATTTGTTTTGCAACTTCTATATATGAAAAGTTAGCAATAAGCTTCTGTGGTTCATTAATAATATTATTATCATATATTGTATTGAAAATTGCTTTAGAAATATCATTAGAATCATATGGATTAACAACGTTCACATATTCTCTATAATCAATCAGAGTATCCATTTGACCTCCTGTCATTGGGCATATAATTTTGCAACCAGAAGTTAACGCTTCTAAATATACTATTCCATATGGTTCATGAGGATTTAATGAAATAAATAAATTTGATTCCAAATAGAAATTTGTTATTTTCTGTGGATCAACTTTCCCATGAAATACCACCTTGGTTTCAATTCCTAAATTTCTAACTAACTCATGTAGATTTGTTTTTTCAGGTCCGTCGCCCACAATATTCAATTTAACAACCTTATCCTTGATTTCTCTAGTAGCACTTTCAAAACCTTTAATTATAAAATCTACATTTTTTTCTTTTACTAATCTTCCAGCATATAGAATATTAAATTCATTATTAGATGGAGTCTTTTTAACATTAGATTCTTTTAAATTCTCAATGAAATCATAACCCAATCCAACATTTATAATACAATCAGACTTTGTATTAAAAATTTCAGAATTTATAACTGAAGTTAATCCACTATTAGATATAACAAAGTCCGATTTGCTAGAAATCATTTTACTTCCTAAAAAGAGAAAAAAAGCATCTATTAGTTTTCTCCTTATAGAAGGAAATGCATGAAGGTAATGGATAGTCGTACAATTATCTATATTTTTTTTAATAAATGAATTAACAAAACCATATTCTAGTGATGAAATTAATATATTGGGTGAAAACTCAATAATTTTTTTCCTTAGTTTATAATGCATAAATAGATTTTTTCTCATTGACTTTTTTCCCACTGATATAATAGAAGAGTTTTTAATAGTTTCCTTAGTTTCTGAATAATCAGTAACAATTAGTACTTCGTGTCCTAACTCTTTAAAGGCATCAGCTAGTGACTCTGTAAAAATTGCAACACCACCAAAACTTTGATTAGTGTTTACTGGCCCTGTAACACATATTCTCAAAAAACCACCTACATTCATTCAAATTTTATAATCTTTTATTGCCTTCGTCTTAAGTTGTTCACTGATTCATTTTCATAACGAAAAAAAATGCTTAACGCTAATACAAAATACAAAAGCCTAAAGTTTTGCAAATCTAAAGTTATACTAGGTAAAATTAGAAGTGCTATAATAATCTCGATACGCAAATAATACCTAATACTCATGATACAAATAAAATAAAGTAAAAGCCCTACTATTCCAATATCTTGAAGTATAAATATAAAGGTATTATGTGGAGGCATATAATATAACTCGTTCCATGTAAAAAAGCCGTTACCAAAAAACATATTTTGTTTTATTGATCCTAATGCTATCTTTGAAGCAATAATCCTAGAACTTTCTTCGATGGAGGATGAATAAATCAAAGAAGATTCTCTCCCCATAACGATAGTAAGGTTGTACAAAAGTTTATTCATAAATTCCATTAAAATATCTATGCTTAAAAAAAATAATAGAGCTAGTAACCAATAAAATACTACCTTCAATTTTTGAAATTTCTGAGGTATGAATAATTTTAGTATTTCTGTAAAAACTAGCAATATAACAATAATTATAGCAGTTCTAGAGAAAGAAGATATTATACCTACTATCAGAAAAGTTTTAATTATCTTTTCATGCTCTAGCTTTGTATTTAGAGCATTTTTATACATCTCAATTAGTAAAAAGGTCACTATAAAAAAAAGGTAATACTTATTAGGATCTGAATAAAAACCAACTAATCTTAATTCCCCTTGATTATAATGCGTTTTGAAATTCATCCAACTACTGTTGGTTGATAACTCATGTCCTTTTACATTAGATAATATGAATATTAGCACACCACTAATAAAATTTTTCACTGCTACTACAGGTGTGAATTTTATCAATTTTTTAACATACTCAACTGACAAGTTAGAATATGCAAATATAATTACAATTAAGAATGACATTATGTATCTAGTATATTCCATAAATTCTTGACTATTGCTATTTTGATATATCAGTATACATGTTAAATAAATTATAAAATAATATATCTCAATATGCTTAATGAAAATACTCTTCTTTAACTTCATTTTACTTTTTAATGTACCTAGAAGACTACTTAATACTATTATTATTAGAACTATATCATACAATTTGATGCCTAATATTGATACACCAAAGTAAATACTAGATAAGATAAAAATTTTCCACAAGTTAAATATTTTATTGTCTTTTTGGGTAAATAGGATAATAAACTCAAGAAAGACACTAATAATTAATAGATCTGGTTGCGCAAATGCAAGTAATGGATTAATAATAGCAGTTAATATTAAATATAAATTTACCCAACTTATTTTTTTAAACATTCTAAAATCCTCTACATCTTGAAATTTTTCAAATATTGGTTTGCCGCTTTATCCCAGTCGTATTGTGATAACTCAATTTCCGAGAAAACAAAATCGTATCCTTTTTCTTGTATTAAGTTTATCTGGTCAAACATTGATTTTATATCATATCTAGGTATAGTAAACCCATTCTCACCATTCTTAACAATCTCATTTAGCCCACCTATATTAAATGTAATTACAGGTAATCCAGATGCTAAAGCTTCACACATAGCAATTGACAAATTTTCACTCTTAGAAGTTGATATTAACAAATCATATTCTTGAAAATCGATATTTGGATCAAACCCTTTTATTTTCACAAAATTGTATTGATAAATTTCATCAACCAATGAATTATCTTGTGCTGTACCATATATATCGACAGTAACTTTTCCTTTGAATTTATTTTCAAAACATTTAAACAATCGTGTAGCTAAACTATATTTTCTTTTATCAATATTACCTATCATTACTATGTTAAGTTTGCCCCCAGCGGCAATTTCCTTTGTTTTAACATTTTTTTTTTCTGAAGATAATCCTAAACCATTCCGTATAACTACAGTGTTAGAATTTAATTTTCTAACAAAAGCATCCATATAATACGATACGTTCACAACTTTTTTTGCATTCCTTAATGTCAAATTATATAGTGGTCTGTAATAAAATGATTTTAGATAATGCGTCAAGTTAATCCTCTTTGCATCTGGCCAATTACCATGATAAGTATGAAAGTATGGAATATTCAATAGCTTAAATATGAAGCCAAAGTGATCATCAGAATAACAAATAAAATTATTATGGTTCTTTTTAAAAAAACTTAATGACTTTATTAATTCAAATAAATTTGTATACTTATTAATGCTGATATCTTCCATATCATAACTTCCTTCATGTTTTGTAAATACTACGACTTCACCAAAATCCCTTTCAATCCTTTTAACAATCTCATGAGTAGCAATATTCGCACCTGTGAAATTATTACCGAAATACTTTGTTAATATTACTAGTTTTGTACAATTATCCAAAATGTAATTTCCACCTTCCAATTCTTTTAAACAAAACTTATAAATCTATTTATTGAGGAGCCTTTGAAACCTTATTATGAATACAAAAAGATGTTCGTTTAGCAAATATATTTTTATTGATTGATTCAATTTAAAATTCTTACCAACCGCTTGTGATTTCACATACCTTTTAAATTCTTCTTTAATTGGGAACTGATCAAACAAGTGAAAATTCACTTTTTTCAACTTGACCTCTTTTAATATCAGATACAAAATTAAGATTCTTTCTTCTGGTATACGTACACTATAAATATAATTAATTATATTTTTTTTAATATAATTTAAGCTTTTTAGATAGTGTATTAAACTGTAAAAAACTTCAACCACATTAAACCTTTCAAATGATACGTTTTCTGTAGCAGCTTTTTTTCTTTTGACATAATAAAACATTACTTCTTTTACGCAAGCAACCTTGTCTGAATGCGCTAGAAATTTAAGCGTGAATTCTTGATCCTCACCGTAAGTATTATGTATAGAAAAATTTAAATTGTGTTTATCTATTATTTCTTTCTTATAAATTGCATTTCCAACATAAATCCATATGTCTTTCTTTAACATCCAAAATAATGCATCTTCACCTGTGATTAGATTATCAAAATACCTGTATGACTTTTGATAAGGAAGTATATTACCATCTTCTTCATCTACTATATTACCACCACACATAACACAATCCACTTCATTCTTTACCATTGTAGAATACATTTTTTCTAAAAAGGAATTAGAAACATAATCATCCCCATCTATAAAAAAAACATATTCACCGCATGCTTTTGATAAACCTTTATTTCTGGCAGAACTAACCCCATTATTTTTTTGATTTAAAATCATATAATTGATCATTGATTGTGAAAGTATAGATTCTACTATATCTATGGTTCTATCACTAGAACCGTCATTGACTATTATTATTTCAAAATCCTTAAATGTTTGATTTATTATTGAACATAATGTTTTCTTTATATATCCCTCGACATTATAAACTGGAATTATTATACTGACTTTCAAATGCTGCTGTCGTTCTACCATATTTTTTCCACCCTTTATAAAAGGAATTTGCCGTGTCAAAGACCATTCTAATTTTCAATTTACAAAGTATCCATCGAAAAGTCATCTCTTTTTACATAATATAATACTCTGTCCTCTTTATTGATTCCTTAAATGAGACAACCTCATAATCTAATATATTTCCATTCATAAAAACACCTTGACTCCCAGGCATTTGTTGTTCATAAATAAAAGAACCAAAGACCTTCTTAAAAGTCCCTGATTGTTTTAGCCCCATTGAAACTGCCCAGTTAATTACATTTGAGGTCTTAATTTTTTTACCATGATATGCTGCTATAAGCTTTACCAATTCAGTTGTATTCACAAATTCTTTATTTTGGGGAAAGAATACCCCTCTACCCTTAAAATCAATTAATAACCTTATAAATTCTGTTAAGTTATCGATATATATCATACTCCGCTTATTATCTATATCAGGAAAAAGTGGCAATTTTATTGCCATATTTGCTAGTCTGGAATAGTTACCAGGACATCCTCTTCCATATACAATCGGTGGCCGTAGAGTTGCTATACAAAAATTTTTAGAATTCATCTCAAAAAGGAGTTTTTCAGCTTCATATTTTGACTTAGCATAAAAGGTCTTTGGAGTTGGCGTAGTTTCTTCAGTAATATAGCCACTTTCTTTACCATAAACACCCATAGTACTCATAAATATAAATTGCCTTACACCTTCTTCTTTAGCTTTTTTAGCAAGTTTAACTGTTAAATCTCTATTTACTTTAAAATACTTATCCGTATCGTTTTCTTTAACATGTACAATTGCTGCTGTATGAAAAATGACATCATACCCAGAGAAAGAATTTTCTTTCCATTGATCATCTCTAATATTAATAAAATCTACAGAATACATATCAGGATATTGTGAAACCCATCCTTGAAATGATGTACCTATATAACTATTAACTCCTGTTATAAGTATCTTTTTCATTTTGAAACATACTCCTTATTTGTAGGAGTTTTCTTTTCAGGACCTAGATTGATATCAACTATGTACTTATCGAAATATTTATCTTCACCAAATAACACAACACCAACAGTTCTAATGATTATCTTCAGATCAAGTAATAAACTATAATGCTCTACATAATAAACATCAAACTTATACCGGTCTTCTAAAGAAAGATATATATTACCACTTACCTGTGCTAACCCTGTCATACCTGGGCTCATATTAAGTCTTTTAGAAATTTCATTCGTATACTCAGCAAGAGATTCCACTCTTTCAGGTCTAGGACCAACGAGGCTCATTTCTCCCTTTAACACATTTAATACTTGGGGAATTTCATCTAATTTGCTTCTTCTAAGGAATTTTCCAATAGCTGTGATACGGTCATCATCTTTCATTACTTCTTGACCTTTCACCATCTTTTCTGAACCTGGTTTCATAGTCCTGAATTTATATACCTTAAAGATTTCCTTATTTAACCCTGGTCTATCTTGCAAGAAAAAAACGGGACCAGAAGAAGTAGCCTTAATTATGATTGCAATAAAAAACCATATTGGTAGAAATGGAATAAGAACTATTAAAGATACAACAATATCACAAAAACGCTTAATCAATTTTTGAAATGTCTTATCTATCATAGACTATACCTCTATCTCATAATCGATAGGAATTAAATACCCATCAACAAGTTTTATAGATCCTTCGTCTTTATTTGTTTTAGCAGACCAAATTCGGTATACTTTATCTTCAACTTTATGGAAAGCACCTGGATAAGGATGTGTAACTGCTCTTACTAACTTATCTGCATCGTCCATAGTCATACTGCTTAAAATTTCCCCATCTTCAGGCTTTCTACCAGGCCATTCTGAAGCTTCTATTTCATTTTGTTTCTTAAGTGTTATATTGTTAGTGACGATGTCTTTCCAATACTTTTCAATTAATTTAATATGCATATCATCAACAATTTGATAAAGTTGGGTTGCAGTTGTGTTCTGATCTAATTTGATAACCCCTTGACCAATAATATCACCAGTATCGACACCTTCATCTAGCTTAAACATAGTTACGCCTGTTTCATCTAAACCCTTGATAATTGTCCATGGTATTGCTGCCCGTCCTCTACCAATTGGTAATAGAGTCGGATGCATACCGATACAACCATGCGAAGGAGTTTCAAGGACTTCTTTTTTTGCAATTTGCGACCAGCCAATAATAAACAGCCAATCAATCTGGTTTTTCTTTAATGCGGAAAGAACCTCCTGATCGTTGATATTATCAATCTTTAATAGAGGTATATAATGTTCACTTGCAAAATCATCTAAATAAACTCTTCCAGACTTATCTTTTGCTTTTTCATCTTTAAGGGTAATAATTAAATCTACTTTGCCGCTAATACGATAGATCTCTTCAATACAACTAAGCCCTAATTGAACGCAAGTTGCAAATGCAATTTTCTTCTTCAAAATATACCATCCTCTCTACTTTCTAGAATCCACGTCTAAATACACTCTCAAAAGCTTCAGCATAAACCATTCCAGATTGTCCACCACGGTATGCAGCTAGTCCTTTGATTGCTTCCTCACTTCTAGGGTGAGGATAAGCTCTCATAACACCACGATATTGGGCGAGAGCTTCTATTTTTTTTTCCACACTTAATTCACCAACTTCAATAAACATGTTTGGTGAAAACTGATTCATTGCTTTATTTAAGCCCCATTCCGTAGAAGATGGTACCTCCATAAAAAGTAGTTCTTTAAGAGGAGCTACATCATTTCTTCTTTGGAATAACCTCACTGCTGCTTGACATGCCATAGAAGTGTGAAGATGGTCATTATTAAGGTCTGCAGGATGGTGAGTAAATACTATATCAGCATTTGTTTCAAGTATAGCTGCTTCAATAAACTGAACAAGTTTTAAATGACCTGCATTGTTAAACTCTATATTCGGAAAATTACCAGATATAACTCTATCAACACCTAATTTATTCATAGAGTTATTCACATCTTCATTAAGCTCATCTGTAGTAGGGCGAAAATTCCTGGCATTTACTTCTCCAGATAATATACAGACATTTACAGAATGTCCTTCTTGAGCAAGCTTATAAATTGAGGCGCCCGCCCCTAGAACCTCATCATCTGGATGTGCAACAACAACTAAATATGACATATGATTTGACCTCACTTTTTTATTCTCTCTTTTGGATTATAATGTAATCAAATAATCACCTATTTTATATAGTCGACAAAGAAAGTAACATCCTGCCTTTATTTCGCTACTCCTACCCTCTTGATTCGCTCCGCATATACGATCCTCATTAAATGATCCTTCAATTGCTCTTTATCGTGTTCTGTAAAATGACTAATTAAATCCCACAATTGATTTTCTTCAACATTGACTGTTTTGCCAACATAAATTTTTTCATATATCGCTTCCGGATGAACTTCATTTTCTCCAAGTAATTCTTCATACATTTTCTCGCCTGGTCGGATTCCGGAATAGCTTATTATAATTTCGTTTTCTGTATAACCTGAAAGCTTAATCAAATTCTTAGCCAAATCAACAATCTTAACAGGCTCACCCATGTCCAGCACAAAAATCTCTCCACCATGAGCTAAAGTCCCCGCCTGAATCACAAGCCTAGAAGCTTCCGGTATCGTCATAAAATACCTAGTCATCTCAGGATGGGTCACTGTAACCGGCCCACCCTGTTCAATCTGTTTCTTAAACAAGGGAATAACACTGCCACGACTTCCAAGCACATTACCGAATCGTACAGCAACAAATTTCGTTTTACTTGTCTTAGCAAGAGTTTGTACGATCATCTCTGCCACACGCTTCGTTGCGCCCATCACATTGGTCGGATTAACAGATTTATCTGTAGAAACTAAAACAAAAGTATGAATGCCGAAAGCATCTGCCGCATCCGCTACGTTCTTCGTACCAATGATATTGTTCTTGACTGCTTCGTGTGGGTTGTATTCCATTAACGGAACATGTTTGTGTGCTGCTGCATGATAGATAATTCTCGGATTATGCTCCTGGACAATTTCGAATATTCGTTCACGGTCTTGTACATCTGCAATAATAGGTATAATTTCAATAGCTGTATCTTTGTATTTATTTCGCAGTTCCATGTCAATCGAATAAATACTAAACTCACCGTGTCCGACTAATAGAATTTTTCTCGGAGTAAATCGCATTAACTGCCTGCAAATTTCAGAGCCGATTGAACCTCCGGCCCCTGTTACCATCACGGTATTATCAGTGACATATTCTGAAATCGAATTGATATCTAATTCGACAGGCTCTCTACCAAGCACATCTTCCACATCAACATTCTTCAAAGAACTAACTGAAATTTTGCCGGAGACAATATCCTCTATCTTCGGTACCATTTGTACTCGTTTATTCGTACTGTTACAAATAGTAACCAGTTCAGATAAAGCACCATTCGTTAATGACGGAATCGCGATGACAATGTGATCAATTTCTAGTTCACTTACGATATCAGGAATTTCTTTCGTGTGTCCTGCAACCGGAATATCGTATAATTGCATTTTATGCTTGGCCATATCGTCGTCGACAAAGGCTACTGGTAATAGATCGTTATGATGCTGTTCATTCTTTAATTGCCTTGCAATCATCGCACCTGCTGACCCTGCACCGACAATTAATGTTCGTTGTTTATTCTTCTTATCATGCATGAAACGGTCCCGGTAGACTCTCCAGACAAACCGCGAGCCGCCGATAAGCATTATATGTAATAACCATGTGACAATAAGTGCTCGTTTATAAATCGTAAAATCATTAAATAAGAACTGAACAATTCCTGTTGCTACAATCGTAAATGTGATCGCTTTTACAATAGCAATTAATTCTCCCACACTCGCATATGCCCATACCTTGTGATACAGCTTGTAGATAAAGGCGAACAAGTGATGGAAGAGAAGCAGCGCGATTGATGATACTGCCACTACTTCTGCCTTCTGCAAGGAATAATTCGGATAAACAACCCAGGAAGCGATAAAAATGGCAGTACTTACGATGATTGAATCTAATAAAACTAATAATAATATCCGTTGCTTATAACCCATCAGTAGATCCCTTCCATCTCATTATTATTGTCTTACTTCGAATTCACTTGCCAGCTGATCAACAAACTTCCGTACATCAGGACCGATTTCCTCATTCTGAATGGCAAATTCAATCGTCGTTTTGATAAAACCTAGCTTTTCACCAACATCAAAGCGTTTTCCTTCAAAATCATAAGCAAATACACTTTGAGTCTGATTTAACTGCTGAATCGCATCGGTTAATTGTATTTCACCGCCAGCACCGATCTCTTTTTGCTCTAAATAGTTAAAGATTTTTGGTGAAAGTACATATCGTCCCATAATTGCTAGGTTCGATGGTGCCGTTCCTTTATCTGGCTTTTCAACAAATTGTCTTACCGAATAGCTGTTACCATCCTGTTGATCAGGATCTACTATGCCATATCTGTGTGTCTCGTTCTCGGGTACTTGCTGGACCCCAATAATCGAACCGCCCGTGCGTTCATATTCATCGATCAATTGTTCCAGGCAAGGTTTATCTGATTGGACAATATCGTCACCAAGTAATACCGCAAATGGCTCATTTCCAATAAATTTGCGTGCACACCATACGGCATGTCCAAGTCCCAGCGGTTCTTTTTGTCGAATATAGTGAATATCCACACTGGCAGGTTGTTTTGCTTTTTCCAGCAGTTCTAACTTACCTTTTTTCAATAAGTTATCTTCTAATTCAAAGTTATTATCAAAATGATCCTCAATGGCCCGTTTTCCTTTTCCCGTCACGATAATAATATCTTCTATTCCTGATGCAATCGCTTCTTCAATTATGTATTGGATCGTTGGTTTATCTACGATTGGCAACATTTCCTTTGGCATTGCCTTCGTTGCCGGTAAGAATCTTGTTCCTAATCCCGCTGCAGGAATAATTGCTTTTCTTACTTTTTCCACGGATCATCATCCTCCATTGTCTTTTCAAACATATATTTGAAATACACGATAAACATTATATCGAAAAGGTTAGGACTTAACAACTAGAAAATTCCTAAAATTTTTCTTTTTTTAATTCTTTCGGGAACATCACCAATAACGTTTTCTCCATTGACTAAATATTGCGAATTTTCCATTAGCCAAAAAAGCGTCTCTGTACCGAATTCATCCTTAATCACACTATGCGCTTCCTGCATCACAAATCCTCTGGTTGTGACATTATGAGCATCTGTTGCGATGAAATGTGTGAGATTTGCCTCGACTAATTGCAGGCTTAATTTCTTAATTTTCTTACCGAATTTTCCAGCGATGCTTGCAGCGGTAAGCTGCGTTAACGTGCCATTACTCACTAAATCGTATAAAATATTAGGGTTTTCCATTATTTCTTTATTGCGTTCGGGATGGACAATGATTGGCTTGATTCCTTGCAGTTGCAGATCAAACATCAATTGCGTTGTATAACGCGGAACATGGTTGGATGGTAGTTCCACGAATAAATAGCCACTTGATTCATTAAGTGGTAACAGATGTCCTGCTTCTAAATCGGTTAACATTTCTCCATTTATCCGTGTTTCCTGGCCGGGTAGAATTGTTAGAGGTACTGCTTCGTCTTGTAATCTATTGTTCAATTGATCTACTGCTGTAATAATATCATCTTTGTAGTTATCATAGCTGCCATTTAAGTGATGAGGCGTCGCAATTATCGTGGTAATTCCTTGCGATACGGCACTTTTCGCCATTTGCACACTTTCTTCGGTATGTTTCGCACCATCATCAATTCCAGGCAAGATATGACAATGAATGTCGATCATTCGATTCATCGCATCCTTCCTTATCTAAATTCATATTTCTTATGCCACACTGTCATATTAGGATAAGTATAGCAGTATTGGAAAGAAATTAAAATAGGAGAAATTAGACGAGTTTTGTCGAACATCATTAATTTATGTAAAATGTTTGCTAATTCCTCCATTTTTATGCTAAATAATGCCAAAAATTTTCTTTTTCTTAATGCGTACAGGCTCCTCACCTTGTACTATTTTACCTTCCATTAATAGAGTCATATTCTCTTGAAGCAGGTAAAGCTGTTCTAACGATACCGTCTTCTTTAATGTATTCCAGGCAGATTGTAAATAGAATTGTTTCGGATCTGCGGTATCCGAGCTGATAAAATGAGCAAGATTATGTTTTACTAATTGTTGCGCTGTTTTTTGTATTTTTTTGCCTTTCTTACCGACAATACTTCTGGCGCTCACTTGAACCAGCGCACCATTCTTCACCAGGCTGTACAGCATATTAATATCCTCTTGAATGTCCAGATTTTTCTCAGGGTGGACAAGCACTGGTTTATACCCTTTTAATTGAAGTTCATAACAGAGCTGTTTCGTATATTGTGGTATATGATCAAACATGAACTCTATGAAAATATATGCTGGATCATTCCCATAGGTGATCAGTTTGCCTTTCTCTAAATCTTCTTCCAGATTACCGTAAATGCGAATGGTTTGGCCAGGGAGAATCTCTACGTTTATTCGTTCCTGACTTAGTTGTTGATTTAACGTATTGATGTAGCTTATGATGGATTCTTTATTAATTTCCTGTTTTCCTTGTATATATCTCGGTGCAGCAATAATATATTTCACGCCAGCCTTCTCTGCTTCCTTTGCCATTTGAAGAGCAGACAGCTTATCCTTTACGCTATCTTGATTGATTGGAAGAATATACGGATTAATATCCAACATTAATACCATCCTTTCTCATTACCCCTTATATTATATGAGACTTTCGTCCTGTTCTATATAAAGAATATCATATTCGTTATAAATTGAAAAGATGAATTTCGAGATATGTATATTTTTTTACAATTCGTTCATTCATAAAGGTGATTTTGAATACTAAAAAAAGCCATTTAACTCTAGGATGACTAGTCAAATGGCTTTCATTCTGCTATTAATTTCCGTAATAATAATAATGACCTTTTTTCTGTTCACGGTCGTTGAGGACCACTCCTAACAATTTCGCATTACCGACTTCCAGCAACTCTTTTGCCTTAATTGCTGCATCATTCTCCGTCTGGTTACTCCGTACGACCATCACCGCACCATCACATATGTTGGCAAGAATTTGGGCATCTGTAACGGCAAGAACAGGCGGGGTATCAAATAAAATCACATCATATTCTTCTTTAGCAGCCACGATCATCTTCTCCATTGCTTTCGAACCTAGTAATTCTGATGGGTTAGGCGGAATCGGGCCACAGCTCAATAGATCCAGTCCGGCGACATCACAATTAGAAATCGATTCTAATAAGGTTGACTCTCCCACCAATACACTGCTCAATCCTCTTCTGTTATCCATTCTAAACGTGTAATGCAAGGTTGGCTTCCGCATATCCGCATCAATTAGAAGCACTTTCTTTCCTTGCTGAGCAAACACAATCGCTAAATTCGCTGTGGTAGATGACTTACCTTCCGATGGTCCTGATGAAGTAACCAGCATTGTTTGTAGATCACCGTCAACGGAAGAGAACTGTAAATTAGTCCGAATCGTTTTGTATTGCTCAGATATCGGAGAGCGTGGGTTCATTTTCGTAATTAAGTGACGAATGTTCGATACTTTAGACTGTTTTTTTCTTCTGGCCATTGAAGTTCCCCCTCTCACGCTTCTGACTGATGGATACGGACTTCCCCATCGTCATCATATCTTTCTCGTCAATATGAGAAATGACACCAAGTACAGGTAATTCCAAAGTTTTTTCCACATCTTGCTCTGTTTTCACCGTATTATCGAGGTATTCAAATAAGAACGCTAAGCCTACCCCGATCATAGCACCGATAACAAGTGCGATAGCTGTATTCAGCATTGGCTTCGGATTAACAGGCGTTGGATTGGCTGGGACAACCGCTTCTGATAAGACACTCACATTGTTGACATTCATTAATTCAGGTAAGTCTTCCTGAAAGATCGCGACAGTAGTATTGGCAATCTCTGCTGCCAGTTCAGGATCGGAATCGGTTGCGGATAGCTTCACTACCTGAGAACTCTCCGAATTCGCTACCGATATTTTCTCACTTAATGCGCCAGGTGAAATCGCCAAATTCAATTCTTCTATAACTTGATCCAAAATTCGATTACTCGTGATGATATCATTATATGTATTAATTATTTCCAAGTTAGATCTAATTTGATTTATATCGACACTTTGTGCTTCACTTGTATCCTGGTTAACAATAAATTGCGTACTAGATTGATAGGTTGGCGTTAAGACAAAATAACTAATAATTGCTGCTGCACCTGCCGCTCCAATCATTAACAATAGAATCAGCAAAAGGCGTTTCTTCAATACTTCAAAAATCTCTTTCAGTGATATCGTTTCCTCCATAGTTTAGTAACCTCCGAATGAAATGTATTTCTGTCAAATAGCATACTTAGCACATTATATTCGAAATTATAACACAATACATTTTGATATGACATAGCAATATACCTTTTATTATGTAAAATTCATACAATTATTCTTGAATATCTTAAAAAATTCGACATTCAGCTCGTCTTTCAGCGTGTACTGTAGTTTCTTTTATTCTAACTTTTCACTACAACGAGCTTACTCATAACTAAGAGGTTATATCATCCTGCCTTGCAAAAAAAGAAAGCCTGTGTCCCTCCTGACACAGGCTTTCTTTTTTTAAGAAACGTAAAACCATTCATTCCGAAAGGCTGTAATGACTGCATTCGTCCGGTCTGGTACTTCTAATTTACGCAAGATGGAGCTAATATGATTCTTTACCGTTTTGTCTGTGATATAAAGCTTTTGACTAATACGTTGATTACTATAACCTTTTGTCAAGAGCTCCATCACTTCCCACTCGCGGTTGGTAAACACACCAACGGGTCTTGACTCTTTACGATTATAAATCTGGCGGTAATCGCCTAGCAGAACTGGTGCAAGATCCTGGTGGATATAATGGTTACCCGCAACGATTTTTTCAATGGCTCCAATTAATTCTTCCTTTTCCATTCCGTTAAAGAAGTAACCGTGTAAGTTCATTTTGAACAGTTCGGTTAGATTCTCATGGTGTTGATTCTCCGTCCAGATAATAATTTTCTTGTTGTTCTCCATATATTTCTCTACAAGCGACATGGTGTCAGTCTTAGTATCAATATCAATGATTAACAAATCAATGATATAGTCTCGTAATTTCTCTTGTTGTTTCGGTTCCACTGCGATTACATCATAATCCTTGAATTCCGTAGAAAGCACCCCTACCAAACCCTCGCGATAAATAGAAGCTTCTTTCACAATTGCAATTCGCATGTTTTTACCTCCTCATTTTTATTCCCAAAAAAAATGGCTATTCCTGAAAAGAACAGAAATAGCCTAAAATGACAAAAGAAACTTTGTCATACACACACGTATCCGATTAGTGTTATTTAGGTAACCAGGCGATCATAGGTATAAGATATGAAGATAAATACCCTTAGACCCTAGGCTTTGCGTCCTACTCTTTCAAATAGTTTGCCTTTATCAAATACTTCAATTATCTATGTCTATCATACCGTTTTCCTATATTAATTGCAATAACCATCAAGGTATTATAGCAAAGATAAATCAAAAGACTTAAATAATTGAAGAAAAAAACCATTTTTATGAGTTTTAATACCTAACATTTTCTGTTTAAATCTGTCGAAAATAGCGGAATTTTGACATTGATAGAATAAGAGAGCTTGAGATGTTTACTTTTTTCGGCAGGTTATATAGGAAAGATAGAAGGAGGCAGATAATAAAAATATAATTAGAAGCGATTGTAACACCATGCTCGATCACCCTTTTTGTTAGATTATTTATCTTGAATTCAATGTATTTTATTATATCGAATGATATAGTGACATTTCAATAGCGAAACCCCTGTATTATTGTTATATTTTGGCGAATTGGATAAAATTATTCAGCTGGCTACACATGGACCGTGGCGATCCATGGTAGCCTTACATTTTCGTGCTCAAATCGAGAAAAAATGGCTATGGTCTATTGCTCTTTTTTCTCTGTGACCGCTTGGTTCAGTTTTCTCGCTAAATCATCAGATGCTTGCTCCATATATTGATTCACCACATCGAATACATCTGACGAAACAGCAGACAATCCCGCTGCCATATTATCAATTAAATCTGCTTGGTCTTGCTCGGACAATGATTCATAAAAGAGTCCTGCTTGTGTAAAATCATCGTGTTTTTCAATGTCAGATCGTTGCAATGTTCCTTCCACCAATCGCCCATTACCGCTAGTAACTAAATCACCCGGCCACCAATTTGCCTCCTTGTTCACAGGAACATTACGGAAATCCGGTCCTATACGGTAACGTTGAGAATCCCAATATATATTTGCTCGACCTTGCAGCATCTTATCATCGGATAGTTCTGCACCATCCAATAAATTCGTTGGGGAGAAGGCCGCCTTTTCTACTTGCTCCATGTAGTTATCTGGATTTTTGTTTAACACCATACGACCGACAGGAAGGAATGGAAACTGTTGCTGATCCCAAATTTTCGTATCATCTAATGGATCATAGGGTAAGTTCAATGACTGTTCAGGGTCCATCACCTGAACATACAATCCATATTCGACTGGTTCACCTTTTTCAATCGAGTCATATAAATCCTGCCCCGCAATATCCGGGTTTTCGCCCGCTAATCTCACAGCTTCCTCATTACGGATATACTGTTGACCTGCCATTGGTGACCAAACATATTTCACATAGTATCGCTTACCTTCTGTGTTTTTCCAGACATATGTATTAACACTATAGCCTGGTATATGACGCAGACTTTTTACTGTGCCTAGATTGGAGTACACAAGTAATGTGAATAGCAATGACTCCGGTGCTCTTGCGACGAAGTTCCAGTAACGGGTCGGATCGATTAAGTTGTTTTTCGATGATGGAAGAAATGCCTTAATCGCTTCAGGGAAACGAATCGTGTCCCGCACTGAAAAGACTGGAATATGATTAAACACAAGATCAAAAATACCTTCTTCCGTATAAAATTTAGTGGAAAAACCCCGCACATTTCTGGATGTATCTGGTGTTCCTTTTGTACTAACCGCTAATGAGAATCGCACAAATACCGGCACCTGTGTTCCTGGCTCTTGCAGAAAAGAAAGCGACGTGTAATCGGACATCGAATAAATGGTTTCAAAGTAGCCGAAAGCGCCCCATCCCTTCACATGCACAGGCCGTTCTGTAATCTTTTCATGGATAAATGTCTGTAGTGTTTCATGTTCAACGCTATCTTGTTTTAAAATGGGCCCTCGTTTTCCTACTGTTTGAGAGTGAAGTTTAGCTGGCAAGTCTATATTCCATTTATAGGGCCTTGCGAATGAAGGGGAATGATTCTCTGACGTATGGTTATGTTGGGAATTTGTATTCTTCTTATTCATAAATTCTCCACCAATCTTTTTATAGTCTATAGAGTGTATGATAAGAAGTTGGTGCATATAACATAAAGAGTTCATTATGAAGCATGATAGAAGGAATTTGAAAGCGTTAATCCAAGGACTATTAATTTTCCCAATATCTTATAGACAGAGGAATCAATTGGGCATCGTCTATATTGACATAGGACTAGAGCTTTGGCAACTGGATGCTGTTATGAAGCCTTTACAGAACTGGAAACGTTGAAATCGAACAGATTAATTAGGGCGATACCTTAATTGATTCGATGAATAATGAAGAAGAAAACTGAAATAATAAGCAGATAAATGATTGAAATGAGGTGAATATCATGAAATATAAGAAATTAGCATATGGTCTGTTTACTGCCATTCTTTCCACTTCCTTATTAGTCGGGTGCGGGAATGGTAATGATGAGCAAGAACCGGATCCAACCGAAGAACCTTCTGAAGAACAAAATCAGGAGTAAAAGGCATCATATGTATAATGGTGTAGTGTGGTATCGTCAGGGAGAAGCTTTACATTATAATACAAAAACTCGCTGACGACACCACGAAATAGTTACTGCATTTTTTTAACTTTCTGTTGAACGGGCATCAATTGCAGCTACTTGAATACTGAAAGAAAAACATATGTGTTTGTTTTTTATGATATTTCCGACTAAACGGAACTACTTATTCTAGTTATTACTGATAATCTGTTTTTGTCGTGCCATCATAAAATAAATGATAACAACCTTGCCATCGTCGTTACGATACGCATTAGTAAATCTATCAAGTCTTCCATTATTCCAGCCTATATAAAGTACCATTTCGATTTCTTCATTCCGAATTCCCCCTACATCAATAGCTCCAATCGCACCATCTAAGAAAGACTGATTGAATTTATAGCCTGCTTTAGTACCGACATTGAAGAGCCAGATTGTTTTGCCCTCATAATCACCTGGTGCTTTGAAATTCGTTTTTCCAAACAACAAAATCTCTTTTGAAACTCCAAAACGAGTTCCAAAGTCGTTCGTATGACGGCTTCATTAGTCATACAACCATCGTATTCGCACGATATATTATTCTCTCGTGGGAAAACCGATGTAGTACAGACGAGAGAACACTTGGCCGCATGTTTTATGAATTATGTGATGAAGTTCATGGTCTCGATTGGGGTGTGGCACTTCAGCACTTGATCGAGCTTCTTGAAGATGCCTTGAAAAACAGAGCAACAAGAAAGTACAAAAATTAATCAAAAGTCAAGTCCAACAATGGATTACAGGCTTATCCAACTATATCAATGATTACCTTCCTATTTCAGTCTGCGAAAGTTGAGTCAATTATTATAGGCGCTAATTTTCTCTTACCGACATTCTCTACCCATAGAATACAATATATTTTTTCAATGTGACTAGATTTACAAATTCTTCTTAACTCTAGATTTTTTATATCGTAAGCGACCAATACTCAAGTATATAGGAAAATACCCAACACTGAGCTAAACCAAGACTTGAGATAGATTAGCGAATGTGTGGGATACGCATCTTTTATCGGTGGATCTATAGTGAAGCCACGCAGTAGTCAATCCACTTGTTGGACCATTAATGTTCTCACTTCTCTTATGGTTCGAGACCATTTTAATTGGTCGCTCTCAAACCGCTTATACAGTAACCACCCCCATTCCAATATAGTGCATTAAAGCGGTCTTTTTTGTTCCCACAAAAGAAAAAAAGCATCCTGGAATGGGATCTAAGTCAAACTGTGGTTGGACGGTATAAGCTAATGAATCAATGCCATAGCGCATATCCGTTTTACCACATACGATATAACATCTTTTCGCATCCTCTACATTTACAATCAAATCAAAACCTCCTATGCTTTTGTCTTAGGATAAGTGGATAGGAGAATGATCGGTTCATATAGATACTTCGTTATTGGGCGCTTACTTTATATCTAGCTTATTTCAATTCTATAAATTTCCATTAAAAAAGCATCACTTCCGTCTTTCAATCAACAGAAGTGATGCTTTTATATGTTTATACTATATACATTATATACTTATTGTCTTCTACGACGATAGAACATGAAAGTAACGGTACCACCAATCACAAAAAGAGCTCCCCATAACGTATAATTAAAAATATTTGTTGCTGTTGTAGGAAGACTAGATTGAGTCTTTTCTTCACCATTTACTTCCAATTGATTCAGCACTTCGACTTTCGTTCGTTCAGATTGTCCTAATTCTATTGTAAATCGAATAGGTGATGGATCAAGCGTATAACCTTTAGGAGCTTTTGTTTCTGTAAAGTAATACTCTCCAGGCTTTAAATAATCAACAATAATCATACCATTTTCATCGGTGGTAAGATCTTGCGCAATAAGTTCGCCATCCTTATTTTTTAAACTGAATTCTGCCCCATGTAGGGTCTTTTCCTTATTCTTACTGTCTAACTTTACTAATTCTACGCCTGAACGAATTTGCTTATTAGTTAATGCTATTTTTTTAGGTGCTAATTGTCCTTTATCAATTGTGAAGGATATCGGTCGATGGGAGTGATAACCTTCTAACGGCTCCGTTTCTTTTAGCAGATATTTTCCAGGACGTAAATCTTCAATTAAAAGCTTGCCATCTTCTCCTGTTACAAGATCCTCTCTTAATATGTTTCCTTCTGCATCTTGCACTTCAAACTTCACACCTGCTAAAGGTAACGATGGATTATCAAAATCTACCTTGGTTAATGCAAAATCACCTTTTACAATGGTATTATCGGTAGAGATTAATAACGTTTCACTTTGACCTAAATCAATCGTAAAGGTGAGAGGTGCTGAATCTAGCTGATAGCCATCAGGAGCTCGCGTTTCGACAAATTGATAAGTACCTGGCGTTAAGTCCTCCACTAAAAGTTTCCCATTTTCATCTGTTTTCAAATTCTCTTGTAAAACCTTTCCTTCTTGTTGAAGTTCAAAGGTCGCACCTGCTAATGTTCCACCAGTTTCTTCATCTACTTTTGTTAATTCAACTGAGCCGCTAGTCATACTGTTCTTCATTGCTAGATTCAATGTTTCTGCTTGGTTAAAATCAATTTCAAATGGTATTGGAGTGCTATCTAACTCATAACCGAAAGGCGCTTCCGTTTCTACTAGTTGATAAGAACCTGGTTTCAAATCTTCAATGATTAACTTTCCATTTTGATCAGTAGCAAGACCCATTTGCAGTGTTTCCCCTTGCTCATTTAACAATTCAAATATCGCTCCAGATAAGCCATTATCTGCTTTTCCTAACTTGGTTAGTTCAACTGATCCAGTAGATAGTGGATTCACCGCATTAACTTTTGTAACTTCTGTCTGACCAAGTGTAATAATAAATTCAATAGGATCCGCAATTAGGTCATACCCAGGTAAACCTTCTGTTTCCACAAATTGATAACTACCAGGTTTTAAATCACTAATCAATAACTTACCACCCGCATTAGTTTCCAATCCTGTTTGCAAGGTATTCCCTTCCGCATCTTGCAGCTCAAATTCTACGCCTTCTAAATCGTTCCCGTCTTCCCCTGTCTTCGTTAATTCCACAGCTCCGGTTGATTGTTCATTTTCCATCGTTAGTTGTAACGTTTCCTGTTGATCAAACACGATTTCAAAAGGTATAGGTGTTTCATCTAATTCATGACCAAATGGTGCCTTCGTCTCTACCAGTTCGTAATGACCGGGTTTCAAATCTTCAATAAGCAGTTGACCAGTCTCATTCGTTATTAAACCTGTTTGAAGCTCGTCCCCTGCCTCATTGCGTAACGTAAATTCAGCGCCTTCTAACCCCTCTCCTTCTTCTCCTACCTTCGTTAAGGTAACAGCTCCCGGTGTTAATGGATTTTCAAAGGAAACTTCGGTTGGTTCCGTTTGTCCTAAACCAATATCAAACTCAATTGGCGTCGCATCCAAGTCATAGCCTGCAATGGTCTCTGTTTCGACTAATTGATAGCTACCAGGATCAAGATCAGCTATCGTTAGCTTTCCTTGCTCATCTGTCGTAAAACCTTCTTCTAGCGTTTCGCCGTCGCTATCCTGCAATTCGAAGACGACACCTTCTAATAAGCGTCCATCTTCCCCTTGTTTGGTTAACTCGAAGGTACTTGGAATATAGCTGTTTTCCATCGTCAATTGTAATGTTTCCTGTTGATCAAACACGATTTCAAAAGGTATAGGCGTTTTATCTAATTGGTAGCCGAAGGGTGCCTTCGTCTCTACCAGTTCGTAATGACCGGGTTTCAAGTCTTCGATAAGCAGTTGACCAGTCTCATCCGTTGTTAAGTCTGTTTGAAGCTCGTCCCCTGCCTCATTGCGTAACGTAAATTCAGCGCCTTCTAACCCCTCTCCTTCTTCTCCTACCTTCGTTAAGGTAACAGCTCCCGGTGTTAATGGATTTTCAAAGGAAACTTCGGTTGGTTCTGTTTGCCCCAGTACAATGTCAAAGGAGATAGGCGTGTTATCAATGTCGTATCCTTGGATCGTGCTGGTTTCGACGAATTGATAGTTTCCTGGTTTCAACTCTTGCACGAGTAACTTGCCATCTGCATCTGTGGTCAAATTCTCTTGAAGGGTATTCCCTTCCGCATCTTGCAGCTCAAATTCTACGCCTTCTAAAATGTTCCCGTCTTCCCCGGTCTTCGTTAATTCCACAGCTCCGGTTGATTGTTCGTTTTCCATCGTTAGTTGTAACGTTTCCTGTTGATCAAACACGATTTCAAAAGGTATAGGTGTTTCATCTAATTCATGACCAAATGGTGCCTTCGTCTCTACCAGTTCGTAATGACCGGGTTTCAAATCTTCAATGAGCAGTTGACCAATCTCATCCGTTGTTAAACCTGTTTGAAGCTCGTCCCCTGCCTCATTGCGTAACGTAAATTCAGCGCCTTCTAACCCCTCTCCTTCTTCTCCTATTTTAAATAATTCTACAGAACCTGTACTTAATAAATTCTCTACCTCTAATTCAACCGGAGTGTTTTGCGCAAATCCAATTTCAAATGAAATAGGATTTGTGTCTAGCTTATATCCATCAAGTGTAGCCTTTTCCACAAATTGATAACTACCTGGCTTTAAACCATTTACTTTTATAACTCCGTTTTCATCTGTAAATAATCCATCCTGAAGCATTTTCCCCTCAGCATCCTGAAGTTCAAACTCTACACCTACCAGTAATAGTCCGTCTTCCCCCACTTTTTTCAGCTCCACAGAGCCTGTGGCTAGTTCGTTAACTTTACTAATCTCAACTGGCTCTTGTTGAGCAAACTCAATGTCAAAGGGTATTGGCGTATCATCTAATTGATATCCTTCCGGTGCGCTTGTTTCTACAAATTCATAACTTCCCGGCAATAAGTCTTCTACAACTATTATTCCTTGTTCATTAGTGGTTAGTCCAGAATCTATCTCTTGATTATCTTCATTATAAAGAGAGAATATCGCACCTTGAAGAACCTCATCATCTTCGCCTTTCTTTAATAATTGTACAGAATTATCTAAATTCATATAAACACCGACTCTAGTCGGTTCCACAGGTTGTCCTTGATCAGTCGCAATCGCAAACGAATTCCATGCTGCTCTTTCACTTGGATTAATATTTTTATCTAACACCTTAGGATCTACATCAGAAGCAGCCGGAGCTACCATGGAGAAAGAAATTGTTATGTCTTCGCCTTCTATCCATTCAACACCATCTTTTAATTCAATTTTAAAGGCATGGATAGAAGACCAATCTTCAATTTCACTAGCTAATGTCCAATCTGGTGCTTCCGCGCTATCAGGATTAGAAAGTTTCTCTGTCGTTTCTGGATAATTTGTATTCCTCGTTAAATCATCACGTTCAGGTGTAGCAACGGAGCTGTAGTATATATCTACTCTATCCTCCCAAGATGTAGGTATTTGAATTGTCTTTACCAACGAAGGGGTAAACTGACTTCCTCGATCAATATTATCAGTGATACCTAAATCTCCAACAGATGGTAAGACATCCATTAAAGTCATACTAGAAATATCATCTCCAGTTGTATTCGTTAACGTTAATTGATAATCAATTTCCCCACCAGGCACAGTACTCCCGAATTTGGTAAATGTATCATCTAATGCACCTCTTACTAACTTCTCTGTTTGAATATTATATTGACCACTCATATAATATTCATTACCAGATTTCAGTCGTGGTTGGTCATCATTTCCGTCTCCATTTAGGTCCCCTACGTCTGTTTGAAGAATGGTATCTGTTAACCCTGGATTATCTACAGTGGGAACTGTTAGTTCCTCATCTCCGGAAAAGCCATATACATCAAATTTTAAAATATTCGGAGCCCCTTCACTAATGTCCACATTGATTTCTGTGTTTATATTCTTCCCCGGACGTAAGAGTCTATCTTCCCAATGAAAGGTTATCAATTGCCGCCCTGTATCATTAAAATTATCACTAACTATTTCATACTCACCATTTGATTCTCTTCCGTCTGAACCATAAAATAACGAATCTGGATTATCTGAGATTACAACCCCTGATGGTAACAATACTGTTGCTTCTAACGGCTCGTTCATAGCTAAGGTAGAACTATTTGATGTAGTTAAATTAACACTCATTCGATTATCTCCAAAGTCAACATAGGAACCTTGATGATTGGTTAGCGATACATCGACTGTTGCTATTGGTGGTTGATCCGTGGGCTTGGGCACAATTTGCGCAGATCTAGGGCCTGCAATGGGATCCGTATTGTATGGCCTCCCATTTGTATTACTTCCGAAGGCTGTCCCCTCACCACCTATACCATTAATATTAAATATGTTTGTAACATCTCCAGTATATCCCTTTTCAACTCCAAAATAATAATTTGGTCTGCCATTATTAAGCATACCGCTGGGTGCGTAAGTAAAATCTAAGAATATAGCACTTACTCTGGCATTCTCGCTTATTCCTAGTTCTGATCTGGTATAAGTTGTATCAATATCTGCTTCTTGTACTAACACTTCTCTACTTCCGTCGACTATTGCTTCTATGTTGAAGACAGGATCATTAGTTAAAGGTACCCCTCCGGGATAATCAGGTCCAGGTCTATATACAAACCCTCCTGGAGTCTTCATTTCTTCAAATATTAAATGAGGATCAATATCATAACGCGTAGTATACTTGCGAAAATCTCCTTCTTTACTTTCTTGCAATGGTGCAATACCATGTGAAAATCCTAGTAAAGCGTCATCATATACGACGGGATTAGGGTTTTTATTATCAAATGGACCAATATCCCCTTTACCATTTAAAGGTCCGTGATGCCCCGGCACATAAACATTTCCCTCAATGTCGCCAGTTGCTTTCTCCGAATCCACGATTGTTACACTGTCACTTGCACTAACACTATTTTCATTTCCCCCAATAAAAGAAGTAGTAACATCAACATTGTTTGTTAACGTTTGATCCACGGTATTATCTTCAGCCGTTAATACCACTTCAAGATCTTTTGTGAATAATGTATCTTCCGAATTTTCTTGCTCCTCTATACTTGGAGCGTCAAATGTCCACGTTAATTGATTTCCACTCTGATCTGGTTCAGGCCCTTTAGAGGTCGAATCATAATTTAGCCCATTCGGTATAGTATCTACTACCGTAATTTTTGAGCCTTCTTCAATGTAGCTTTGCCCAATACTTTTTTTAGGGATATCAACACTAATTTTCCAAACTGTGTCCGAATTTGGAATAGGTAGATTTCGATCATTTCCTATTGCTTTGGTAAAATTTTTTGATACAGAAATCGTTGTGGAGGAATCCACTATTACTTGTGCCGAATCGTCCACTATCGCTTGTTGATCTGCTTCAAATGATGCCGTCATATTTAACTTCGTTGCATTCGGTGTTATGCCATTTGCAGTCTGCACTTTGATAATATTTTCATACGTTTGTCCAGTACTTATGCTATCAAACTCATATATCAACTGATTCATTTCTTCATCAAAATGAGGCTCGACGCCTGCTATTTTCAATTCAGAAAGAGCCTGATTAAATGATACTGTATCTAGTTCTGGTAAATCTACTCGAATCACAGCATTCGTATATTTTGCGATTGACCCTGTCGTTTTAAATACAAATTTATAAGCAGCGTCATTTCCAGCATAAATATTAGTATTTAATGGCGATACATCAATATCCACATTTAAATTACCCGATAGAGGAGTAATAAAATTATTTGAAAGAACGTCTTGGGTTGCTTCTTCTTTGGTGGTTTCTTTGGGGTTAGCAACAGTATCATCATACTTATTGTTGATATTTTCCGAGGAATCATTGTTTGTGCTCTCTATAGTAGATGAGTCATTAGAAACGTTTTTGTCGTCAGCAGCGTTTTTGTCTAGAGAAAACGTTAAGCTTTCTTTAGCTACTAATTCATTATTTGTATATCCTTCAACTTTTATTTCGTTCTGTTCTGATAAATTGTTCAGTACTATTTTAATAGATAAAGGTGGTGAATCGGGTACGTTATCTACTACTAACGTATGAGTATCAGGTTGATAGGTTAAAGAAAAGTCTGCTTTTGTTAATTCTTTTGTTTTTTCTTCATCCCAATCCGCATCATTAGGTAAAGTGATTTTTAAGTTGTCATATATAGTTTCTGAACCTATATCTATGATACTTTCTTTTAACGACGCACCACTCTCTAGGGTGATGGTAAACTCTTCTGTGTGATTGTTGTTACTTTCTGCAAGAATGATCGAACTAGAGTACGATAATTGAGAGAACATTATGAAAGCAATCAACAATATTGACAAGTATTTTTTCATAAAATTTACCTCCTTTAGTATAAATAGCTAAAATAACACCTTCATTTTACCACCTTATAAGCAGAAATGATACCAAATTTCTACGATTACAGACAAATTTCTTATAATAGAAATTATAGTTTTAGGTTAAATGTATCATTATTTTAAATAATAAACGAATGATACCAGACTATTTTACTATATTAGAATAAATAGCATAATTTTTTTCATTTATTCGTATCTAACTATAGGTAGCGTCAGGAGTTTTAACAAGATACCATGGTAAAAACGTATATTTCGCCAAATGCTTTTACGTTGTATGACTGATTTATGCTCCCAAAACGGTATGATTTGACAAGACATACAGACTATAGGGACCCAACGAAACTTTCATTAATAAAAACCTAATACGATCGTATGGTGATGCCTTATTAGAATATCACGGAATTACCTTTAGTAATTTGGGATTAAATGATTCTATTTTTTTTACTATTATTCTCGTACACAATACTTCGAATTTTATTAGTTACTCAATTTTCGCAGACTGAAATAGGCAGGTAAGCACTGTTATAGTTGGGTAAGCCTGCAATCCAGTGTTGGACTTGACTTTTGATTAATTTTTGTACTTTCTTGTTGCTCTTATTCAGAGCATCTTCAATAAGCTCGATCAACTGTTGAAATGCCACAGCCCAATCAAGATCATGTATCTCATCACATAGTTCATAAAACATACCACCTAAAGTCCGTTCATCGGTGCTACATCTATTTTGCCAAGAAGTACAATAAATCGAGCGAAAACAATCGTGGTATGATAATTAAGCTGTCATACGAGCGACCTCGGAACTCAAAAGAGACTATGTTGGTTTAAAAGAGACTTCAAAGTCCCAGCATATTCCATAAATACGAAGATTTCCTGATCTTCAAGGGTACAGTCGGTGCGTAATCCAGCCAAGCGTAAGCATACGAAACCCTTTATAGAAGCGCATTTTTGGGATACATGGTCAAAACAGCGAGCTAATAATTCAACTGATTTAATACGGTTACGATTATACGAAGAATCATCTATAATCAAAACTTTTGGGCGATCATGATTCGAAAAGTTGGTTACCTTTCCAATGGTATGAGCACTTAGAAATAGTAAAAAATCTTCTTCACGCAAAGGTAGACTTGTTTAAAAAGCGATAGACGGCATTTTTTCTAGACAATCATTCGCTTTGTTACTTTGAAGTAGTTGATACCAGTTCTTATTTTCAAAGATCACAAAAAAACATTTGAAAAAGATAGGCACAAGTAAAGTTGACAGACTTTTTAATACCATCATTTCTAAGATGTATAAACAATGCTAATTCTTCAAATGTAGATTTTAATTTATTTGGTAGTGTTTTCTAGACAATTATACTATTCCAAAAATTGAGTTTTTATTTATACCTATTTCTAATATCAATGACCATATTTGAACAGTGACACACATTACAGCTAGTTATCCTAAACGCATTTTTCTCACTGCGAAAATTGAGTATATTTTTGTTATAATCAATTTCTTATTAAACCGGGAAAACACTAGTGGGATCCCCGCATTCGCCATGTCCAATGGGCTTGTCATGAAAGTCTGTAAGGTAGATAAGGGCTGAAGTTGATCGAAGATTTGTGATGGTTATTGAACCGGGAAATAAGTCGCGCTATGTTCGCATGATGCTTACTTTCGTTCACTACGACTCGATTTTTCTTCTCTCTTATGGTCGAATACCATCCGCTTTTGATCACAAGAGAGAAACCGATAAGATTCTGAACATATAAGAAAAAGCCTGAAATCATTCAGGCTTTAAACTTCCCTTCCATTACCGTTTCACTTAACGGACGACGCGGTGATGGTACTTCGCGTTCCTGGAATGCTTCTTCCAGCTTTTCTTTCTCATCCTGGTAACCAATGGCGATAACTGCGTGCAGCTGGTATCGTTCCGGAATGTTCAGAGCTTCACGTGCCTGGTCTTTATAGAAACCGCCCATTGCGTGTGTAATCAGTCCTTGTTTCATCGCTTGTAAGGATAGGAATCCCCAAGCTGTACCCGCATCAAAAGCATGTGCAGCGCCTGCTTCGGTATCCGATATAATTAACACATATGCAGGTGCTTTGGTACACCATGCTAAATTCCCATCCATAATAAAGGAATGAAATTGCTTGCGATCCTCTTCTGAACGGGCAACGATAAAGCGCCATGGCTGTTTGTTGCTCCCGGATGGTGACCAGCGAGCTGCTTCGAGTACGGTCATTAATGTATCTTCTTCTAGTTCTTTTTCCGCGAAGGAACGAGGTGACCAGCGATTTACAAACATGTCATCGATCGGATAGTCGGCCTTGCGGTAATCTTGCATATTTATGTTCTTCATCATTATTCCCCCTTCGCCAATTATTATATGCTATATCGTTTGCAATCTCAAAAATCACGATTCTGGGCAATTGTCATACTTTATAGTATCACTATGTTGAAGGAGAAGGCAGACGATGAAAGGATTTGTATTCTTTTGCTTTGTTATGCTAATTGGCTTTCTTGTATTCGTCCCCTGGTTACTAATCGTCATTCCAATGATCGGCATCAAAACCTTTGTCATCGTTTTTATACTGCTGATTATTGGCTTTTTTGTCGAGTGGCAAATCAAAAAAAAATAAAAAACTTTACTTTTTATAGTTACATTTTACCAATACTATAGTATGATATATCCATGCAATAAAAGTAAATAATTAGGAGATGATCAAAGTGAGGTATGATCGAGGTAAAATTGTACGAAAATATCGAAAGATGCTTGGCTGGTCGCAAACCAAATTAGGCAATCATGTAAATACCAGCGCATCGATCATTAGCAGATTTGAAGCTGGCAAATACACCCTTACGGAGGAAAAGATAACCCAGATCCAGCAGGCCCTTAATATTAAAGAAATTACCTATCCAGCCTATCATCCGCTGCTTGACAAATTAAATGCCTGGCAAAAAAGCATCTCCATGGGGAATCACCAAAAGGCAGATGACTATTATAAGCAATTCAAAGACGTATCGATCCGCTCTTTGAACGATGAAACTGGCTTGTATTCCCTTTGTCATTTCCGTTACGGATTGATGAAATTCAACCTTGATTATGCCGAAGCTTTCCTGGAGGACGTCAAGAAACATGCTGATGTTATTCCCACACCTTATGGTTACCTTTATTATAAGTCGATCGGTTGTTATTATTTACTTCGTTCCCAAATGGGAGATGCCTGGACTTATTTGCATGTTGCCAAGAAATTGGACAAGGAACAATTTACGCATGACGGCGAAATCCACTTATACTATGCACTTGCCTATTATTTACGAGAAAATTTTGCAGATTCGCACGAGCACGCTGTCAAAGCAATGATGTTATTTCAGGACAAAATGAACCAGCCTAATATTCTATATTCCCGCTTTCTCGTCATCAAGAACCAAATCCGCAGAGAATCTACGCCAACGATCATTGAACAATTACACACTATCCTTGAAAACTATCCAAGCACACACCGTTTCTACATCTACTACTTAATCAGCTACGCCTACCTGCAGCAAGACGAATATGAACAGGCACTGAAGTATATTCGCAAAGCACTCCATCATGAAACGAATCCTTTTTTTAAAGAAAGATACCTGTACCTGTATGCCTACATATACGCATTAATGGGCGATGTTGAAATGACGATTACGATGATCAATGGCGGTCTAAAGATGGCCACCTCAGAAAAATACCAGTACCGCTTCTACATTTTGAAAGAAATCGTGCAGTGTACGTACGGATCAGAATCATTCCGCAGGCGAGTAAGCGAGGAGATTATTCCTTTTTACCAATCAAATGGCGATGTCGTCGAAGCTAACTACTGTCATGCAATTCTTGGGGATGTCTATTACCGGCTGAAATCCTACAAACAGGCTTGTAAGCATTATTACGTATTTCCTGGCAACCGATTTATTTCGCACTTGCTGCAGAAGTATCCCGTCAAGTAAAAATTACCATACATCTTTTGACTCTGAGGGCATGATACTAAGGCTTGTAGGAGGTGTACATGATGGCTAAAGATGTAAAATGTGAGGTTAACAACTGTAAGTTCTGGGCTGAAGGGAATCGATGTCATGCAGATATCATTTATGTAGTCAGTCATACAGGACACAGTGCTGCCACTGAAGAAGAAACAGATTGCCAAACATTCGAGCCGTCCGTCTAACCATCCTTCCTTTAATGACCTCAGCTAACGATGGGTGTTAGCTGAGGTTAACCTTTTTCACATGCAAGGCTAGCGCATTTTATCCGGCAAGGCGACGATGGACTCGATTAATGTATTGAGCTTCGTTTCGATACGGTGCAGCAGGTAAAAGGTGACTGCAACCGGGAAGCCAAGATCGGTGATTAATGTGGTCCAGGTTTCTTCCATAATGATTGCTCCTCCTTTCTGAAAAAAGGAGAGCCTCACTTGAAGGAAGCTCCCCTTTTTTTACTTAGATTATAATTCAATATCCGTTACATTTCGTTCAACGATGCGTGCGCTTTTCTTCGCGACTAAATCACCGCCGGATGAAAAGAACGCATTCTGGCTCATGACCGCATCCATGGCAGCATTGACAGCTTCCTGATCAACTGGCTCGACTGGATTATCCAGTGAGATCGTGACGGTTTTGCCTAGCTCGTTCTCAAATTTGAGTTCGATCTTCTTCATGTCTTATTCCTCCTTTCTATCGTGTGATGCGTAAGATTATTCCGTGATTAACTCAGTGTCATTACGTTTCACCGAATACAACGTTAATTGCTGCAATGGGACAAGTGCTTTCGTAATCTCTAGCAGCTGATCAGCTGTTGCATCGATTTTCACATTGTTGAAGGAACGTTTCTTGTAGATCGGATCACCTGAGACAGGATCTGTTCCGTTCTCGAATGTTAATTGTAATCTGGAATCAATTCGATTTGCTGTGGCCATAACGGTCACCTCCCTTCACTACTATAATCAATTGGGAAGGGTGGGAGGTGTCGTAAAATACAAAAAAAGTCAGTACAAGTTAAACTTGTACTGACTTTTTAGTTTTTCCTTGCAATTAATTTTCGAATACCACTAAGTAATGGTCTTTGACCATTTAATACTACACCAGTCAATTCTGCAATAATTTGTATTCCAAATAAAGTGATAGCAAATATTATCAAGGAAGTGAGCATTGTTACACTGCTAAATATAATAGCCATAATTCCAAAGAAGGCGCTAAAGGCATATATAATTAATACAGAAGTACGATGACTAAAACCCATTTCCATTAACTGATAATGAATATGTTTCCTATCTGGTGCACCGATGCTCTGTTTATTAATTACTCTTCTTAATATCGCAAATAATGTATCAAATATAGGTACTGCAATAACTATAATAGGAATAATGAAGCTGAATAATGCTACACTCTTGAACAAACCAAGCATCGAAATAATTGCAATGGCATAACCCAAAAAGAGTGCTCCAGTATCTCCCATAAAAATCTTAGCAGGGTAGAAGTTATGGTATAGGAACCCTAGACAGCTCCCAACCAAAACAATACTTAGATATACCACAATAATTTGATAATCCATTATCGCAATGATTAGTATGCTTGTTAAGGCTATTGCTGAAACCCCTGCAGCGAGACCATCCAGGCCGTCGATAAGGTTGATTGCATTTGTTACCCCGACAATCCATATCATGGTTAGAATAAAGGCAAAACCATCTAATTGAACGGTACCTATAAACGGGATAGTCAAAGCATCAATTAATAAACCAGATGATGCAACGATCCCTGCTGCAATTAGTTGACCTAGCAGTTTTTGATATGCCTTTAAAGTAAGCAAATCATCTAATATACCTGTAATGATGATAATAATACCACCAATAATAACAGTAAGCATGTGTGGATGTTGTGGCTGGATATATAACAATCCAACCATTACCCCAATAATTATAGCTATACCACCAAGACGTGCTTTTATACCTTCGTGTTTCTTTCTTTCGTCCGGAACATCAATAGCATTAATCTTTATCGCAAATTTCTTTATCAAAGGTGTTACTGAAAAAGCAGAAATTGATGAGATTAAAAATGCGATAACTAACTCTAAAATGTTATACATTTATACACCCACTAACGATTATTGTCTTTTATATAATTAAATAATACGACTATTTTTATACCTTTTTGCCTGCAGAATATAGAAATTTAATCGCGTGTGAATAAATCTCGTGTATATACTTTTTCTTTTACTGCTTGTAATTCATCGGTTAGTCTATTGGCAACAATTACATCTGACATTTGAACAAACTCATTATAGTCTTTAATCACTCTCGAATTAAAGAACTTTTCTTCTTCAAGTACCGGTTCATAAATGACAACTTCAATTCCCTTTGCTTTTAAACGCTTCATTACACCTTGAATAGCTGACTGTCTAAAGTTATCCGAATCTGTTTTCATTGTTAATCGATAAATACCTACTACTTTAGGATTTTTACTTAAGATACTTTCTGCAATAAAATCTTTTCTTGTTCGATTAGCATCCACTATTGCTGCCATTATGTTATTTGGCACATCCTGATAGTTAGCCAATAGCTGCTTGGTGTCCTTTGGTAAGCAATATCCACCATATCCGAATGAAGGGTTATTATAATGATTACCTATTCTAGGATCTAAACCAACACCTTCTATTATTTGCTTTGTATTTAAGCCTCTTACTTCCGCATAAGTATCCAATTCATTAAAGAATGCCACTCTCATCGCTAAATAAGTGTTTGCAAATAATTTAATGGCCTCCGCTTCGGTTGAATTGGTAAACAATATATCAATGTCTTTCTTTTTTGCTCCTTCAGCCAACAATGAAGCAAACTGTTCCGCACGATCAGACTGCTCTCCTACAATTATGCGGGAAGGATAGAGGTTATCGTATAATGCGTTACCTTCTCTTAAAAACTCTGGAGAGAAAATAATATTTTCCGTATTAAATTTCTCTCTAAGCTCTAAAGTATAACCAACAGGAATGGTTGACTTAATAACAATTACAGCATTGGGATTAGTAGCTACTACTTGCTTAATTACCTGTTCTACACTGGATGTATCAAAATAATTTTTTTCCGGGTCATAGTTAGTTGGTGTTGAAATAATAACAAAATTAGCATCATCATATGCTTCTTCCTGGTTAGTAGATGCTATCAAGTTTAAATTTTCATTCAATAAAAACTCTTGAATTTCTTCATCTATTATAGGTGATTTTTTATTATTAATTAAATTAACTTTATTTTCATCAATGTCTAACGCAATTACTTGGTTGTGTTGGGCTAATAATACGGCATTTGACAGACCTACGTATCCTGTCCCAGCAACAGCTATTTTCATGTATATTCTTCCTTCCTAAAATTATTAGCATTAAATTTAAGTTAACATGTAAATTATATCATATCACAAACAACTTTATTGTAAAATATGATAAAATATTGTAACTAGCATACGATATTTGTCACATACTAAACTTTTCGAAATAAGGATAAATTTTATTTACGTTCCGTTCGTTTCATAGTAGAATTAGCTTTAGATTGTTTGAACAAACAGTAATGTGGAGGATAAGTAATGACTGAAAATAAGAGGCATTCTAGAATTGTAAACAAAAAATTGGATAAGAAAAAGAAAAAAAAGAAAATATTACTATATCTACTAGTGTTTTCTATTCTGCTTGTCGGGGCGATAACTACTTATGCAGTCAATCTCCTTAACAAAGCTGAAAAAGTTGTTTCAGAATCATATGAAGATAATGGAAGAGACAAATCTGATCTGCGAGATCAAGAGGTTGATCCAACAGAAGATCATATCTCAATCTTATTTATTGGAATCGATAACAGTGAACACAGAAATAATACAAATGCACTATCAGATGCATTAATCTTTGCAACTCTGAATAAGACCGATAAAAGCGTAAAAATGCTGAGTATTCCTAGAGACTCATACGTTTATATACCTAAAGTTGGATATAAGGATAAGATAACACATGCCCATTCTTTTGGAGGCATAAATGCCACAATTGATACAGTGGAAGAGTTGTTAGAAGTACCGGTAGATTATAATGTACGATTGAATTTTGATGCATTTGTCGATGTTGTAGATGCCCTTGGCGGTATCACAGTAGATGTTCCGTATGAATTTACAGAACAGAACTCAAAGGATCAAAAGAATGCGATCCACTTATACGAAGGTGAACAAACACTGAACGGAGAAGAAGCTTTAGCTCTAGCTAGAACAAGAAAATTAGATAATGACTTAGAACGAGGAAAACGTCAGCAGCAAATAATGAAAGCAATTCTAGATAAAACAATTTCAGTAAATTCAGTATTTAAATTAGATGATGCCATTGAAGCAGTCGGTGACAATATGACAACGAATTTTACTTTTGGTGAAATGAGGAGCTTGCTTACATATGGTACATCTGGCTCTTTAGATATAGAAACCCTAAACTTAACTGGAAGTGATTTGTGGGCTGATCGTTATTATTTTGAATTAAATCAGCAAGATTTGGAAGAAGTTAAAGCCAAATTCCAACAACACTTAGAGTTTGAAAATGATGTTGAATAATACTTATATAGGCTGCTCCTAAGCACCTGTAATCCTAAAGAAAAGCTAAGAGAATTACATGAAATAGTATTTCTCTTAGCTTATTTCTCTTTATAAATAAATTTAAATCTGTAGGTGAATGTGATGGTATTTAGCAATTTAGTTTTTCTTTTTGGTTTTTTACCCATGGTTTTATTCTGTTATTACATGATGCGCATTGAACTGAAAAATTATATTTTATTAATTGCAAGTCTTGTTTTTTATGCCTGGGGTGAACCAAAATATATTTTCCTCATGATTGTCTCTATTCTGATAAATTATGTATTCGGATTGTTAATAGATACAAACAGAACGAAGCTAATCAGGAAAAAAACTTTTCTTATCTGCGCCATTATCAGTAATTTATTGATACTTGGCTTCTTTAAATATGCACAATTTTTAGTTGATAATATTAATCAACTATTTAATCTGCATATTACTATTGAGGAATTCCCTCTGCCAATCGGAATTTCCTTTTTTACGTTTCAAGCACTTAGTTACATTATAGACGTGTATAGACATGACACCAAAGTACAAAGAAATTTAACTTCGTTAGCACTCTATATCGCTTTGTTCCCGCAATTAATAGCCGGACCAATTGTCAGATATAACTCAATTAATGAGCAATTAGAGAAGCGGCAGATTACACTAGACAAGTTTACAGACGGTATTCAACGATTCATTATTGGTTTATCCAAAAAGGTCTTGCTTGCTAATGCATTTGGAGAGATTGCAGATACGGTATTCGCTACAAATACAACTGAACTGAGTGTTGCTACTGCTTGGATTGGGGTACTAGCCTATTCATTGCAAATCTATTTTGATTTTTCCGGCTATAGTGATATGGCAATTGGATTAGGTAAAATGTTTGGTTTTGATTTCCCAGAAAACTTCAACTATCCATACATTGCCCGATCTGTTTCAGAATTCTGGAGAAGATGGCACATCTCACTTAGTACCTGGTTTAGAGATTACGTATATATACCTCTGGGAGGAAATAGAAAAGGTGCTGTCAGGACTATAGTAAACCTATTAATTGTCTGGACTTTAACAGGTTTTTGGCATGGTGCCAGTTGGACATTTATGGCTTGGGGTTTTTATTTTGGGTTATTAATCGTTGTCGAAAGATTAGGATTTTCCAAAGTATTAGCAAAAGCATACAGACCCCTTCAGCATATTTATTTGCTATTGGTAGTTATGATTGGTTGGGTTTTCTTCAGGGCTGATAACTTTGCCTATTCTTTTGATTATATCCAAGTCTTATTTGGATTAGGTGGAGACCAGTTAATGAATGGTACGACCATTATTTTTCTTAATGATTATTGGATCATTTTCGTACTTGGTATTATTTTCTCCATGCCAATTGCTAAGTATTTGAAAGTAAGCTTGTCCAGTACTCTTAGTGAAACGAACAAAAACAGAATACGACCAATCTATTCCATTGTGATGCCTTTTGTTTACATGTCTTTATTAGGCATTGTAATGATTTCATTAGTAAACTCAACTTATAATCCATTCATATATTTCAGATTTTAGTATTGGAGGTGTCATCTATGAATAAAACAGGTAAAAAAATCTTACTTATTTTATTTATTACTTACATTTTTATTATTGGTGTCTATTTAGTCATTGCGCCGAAAAATAAAGATTCAGATGTAGAAAATCGAACGTTAGCCCAGAGACCACCTATTTCATTGGAGCAAATGTCGACGGGAGAATTTATGAAGAATTTTGAAGCCTTTTTTACCGATCAGTTTCCGGGGAGAAACGTATGGCTTAACATGTATATCAATTGGCAACGTTTGAGTAATAAAACCTATATCTTTGATTATTATATAACAGATGATAACTGGATCATGCCGAAACCTTCTAAGAGCTTTCCACAGGAAAAAATGGATGCAGCTACTGAGAATACCAATGCATTCGCAAAGTATTTAAAGAAACAGAATATAAACACTTACTATATTTCTTTACCACATAAAGCAGCTACTCTAGAGTTCTTGTATCCAGGTTATCTGGGAGAACCGACTTATGATAAAAAGAATGAGTACTTCTTGTCACAATTGAATAAAGATGATATGAATGTAATTAATGTCGGAGAAGCATTTAATGAAAAATCAGAATCAGAACTCCGTAATTTCTACTTTAAGACGGATCACCATTGGAATGCAAACGGAGCATTTGCCGCGTATACTGCAACGGTGAATCAGTTAAAGGCGGATAATTTCCTAAAGATGAGTGTGGCGAATAATGATCTTAAGAAAGACGCATATGAAAAACAATGCATTCCTGATCATAAGTTTTTTATGGGAACCTATAATAAGCAAATTTATGCTAGCGTAAAATCAAATGACTCTCAGAATGAGTGTGTCTATCTTGATGATAAAACATTTTCTAGTTATGAAGTTGCGCTAAATGGGGAGTCTATAGATCCATATCTGGTATATGCCTCAGGTCTAGAAGATTATGACACCAAAAATAATATATATTATGGGAATATCTTTTCTAATGATGAGAGTAAAATTAAAATTACAAATAATGCAAATGCTCAATCAGACAATGTTTTAATAATTAAAGATTCGTACACAAATGCCTTAATCTATCATATCGCTCAACATTTTCATGAAACTACGATCTATGATTTAAGACATAATCCTGATCAATCCTTAAAGGATTATATTGCAAATAACAATTTCGACGCAGTTTTCATCATGTACAATAATACACAGCTAACTGCTGAAGATATGTTCAATTTTGATTAATATTAAATTTTATAATGTTTTAATTCAAAAAATTTCCATATTTTAGAATTATTACGTTATAGTCAAGAAATGTCTTTACTCTTTTCCCAACCATCCTTACAAAATGATGCTTAGTAGAAATACAACAAATATAAATTTTATACTAAATATAAATGAGGGAGAGAGGATTAGTCCTCTCTCCCTCATTCTTGTTCGGTCAAATATTTGAAATTTGTCTATGCGCTGTCAATTTGTTGGTAAGCGCCAAATACTCAAGTATATAGAAAAATACCCAACACTAAGCTAAACTTATTCTTGAGATAGGTTAGCGAATGTGTTGGGTATGCTCCTGTTCATTTCGTTTCTGTTTCCTATTTTTTTGCAGCGAGCTTGTACCATCGGACGCCATGTAAAAATATCCCTATTTAGCAGAATCGGCAAGGATCTCTAGGTTTAGTAGTGCTTCAAGTAAATATGTAATATAAGTTTCCAGAATCATGTTGTTTTTTTTTCGCTGTTTCGATGAGACTCATAATAATGGTTGCTGCCTTTGCTCCATCGAAACAACCAATTTTTCTGACCTGTCACGAAAGCTTTCATCGCACGTTCTGCTCGATTGTTATCAAGCACTAACTGATCATCTAATACAGTGCGGAAAGTAGCTTCATATTTCAGTGCATACTTAATAGCCGTTCCTAATTTACTGCCAAAGAGCACGGGTTGTGCACGCAACCAATCGAAGAAGTTATCCATTTCTGGTTGAAAAAGTTTCTCTCGCTTCTTCAGCCGGTCATTCGGTAATAGCGATTTCCATGATCGTTCATATCGAAAGAACCGATCACAAGCTCCTGCCCCTTGTCGACTTACCGCATCGGCCGGACAATCTTTCGGCATCGCTTCCCAGAATTTATGGCGTACATGCGCCCAACAGCCAGCTAATTCTGCCTTCTCTAAGGCTTGATAAGTTGACCACATATCACAATGAACATCCCCCTTATAACTGGAAAGGAAGTCTTTAACGACATGCGATCCCCGACTTGCATCATGATGATAAAGTGTGATGGGGTGCTCGCTATGTTTACCACTTAAAAAGGTACAGTAATACGTCTTTTTAGTATCACTTTCCAATACGCGATAAGAGGTTTCATTCGCATGTAAGATATCTTGTTCCACCAGCTTTTCTTTCAATACCTGATAAAACGGTTCTAAATAACATTGAGAGACTTTGATATGCCAGTTGGTAATATGTTGTTGCGTAATCAGTAATCTCATCCGATGCCAATCCTCTTCCTGGCGGTACGCGGGTACTTTTAACGAAAATTTCTGGTGAATCGTTTAGACAATAATAGAGGCGGAACCCAAGCTATTATCCATCGGTACTTTCGGAACAGGTGTTTTGTCAATCTTATCTGTCAATCCTTTTTGGAGAACAACCCTCACACTTATAGGCGTGTTGGTAGTGGACATGCCGGTTGAGTTGAGCTGGAATATAGACCAGTTCTTCTCGCGCGGGATAGCTTCCTATCTCTTTCATGGTTGGCTCACAAGTTGGGCATGCACAAGTATCCCCAACCAGTTCATGATGAACAGAATGTTCTGAAAATTGATGTAAAATAGTTTATTTTCTGCCTTTAGACTTTTTTCGATGATATGTAATGGTTTCCTTTTCCTCTTCCAAGGGTATCGGTGCTTCCGGTGCGTCAAATAACGAAAGCTGGTTATCATCTGTGGGAATAGATTCTTTTGACTTTCCAAATAGTTTTTGCGTTAAGTACTCTGCTTGTTCACGCAACAATTTCATCTCATTCGCTTGATGAGCGAGTTGAGCCGTAAATTGGTCTATTTGTTTCGCTTGCGCTTAGATGACTTGCGTTAAAGCATCGACGGAACTCATACACGTTTCTCCCTCTTTCAATTGATACGTATAGTATATCAAAGTAAAGGAAGCAAGGCGACCCAAACGTTAATAAAAGACACGGTGAGACGCCCCTTTTATCAGTGATTTTGGACTCATTACCAACTATTCACAAAACATCATTTCAATCATCCCTATACCTTCCGCTATGTTTAACAGGACCTCTTTATAAAATGAAATACTGAGTCTATTCTAAATAATAGACTACACAGTATCCATAACTATTAAGTTTTGTATAGTTATCAATGTTAGGAAGTCGATCTACGATAGAATTAACAATGGACTCATCTTCAGAGTGAATATAAAGAACAAATTCTTCATAATTTGTATTCTGATAAAAAGGAGCTAAATCATTACGATCATAGAAAGTAACGCTTTTATAATTTGCCAATTCCATATAATTCGTTGGTATCTTCCAATTTCGATCATATAAATAAACGACATTTTTTTCTTGATATTGCTCAGCTACATTTAGTGCTTCTTCACTGTTTTTTATTAAATATTCAAATGAAGTGGTGTGCCAATAACCATTTATACAAATAATTATCAGAAAGGCACTTAAGATGTACAAGGAGTTTGTTCTATTTAGATAATACATCACAGCGTGATACAAGAGACAAACAAACATAAGAACTAAAATTGGAAAAATAGGCTGTATATACCTTTCAACAGTATAAACAGCTATATTAGAGATTAGTAAGAAATACAGGCAACACGCACTGAATAAATAGATAATCTTGCTTAAAGAGGTAGTAATTTCTACTGACTGACTTCTTTTAAACAGAATCGCAACTAAGAACATTAATACTATTGCAACTATTGAGATAAATAAGTAGCCACCAAATAAACTGTTACTTATAATCTGCCAAAAAGTTTTCACAGATATGAGATAGTCATTTATATTCATGAAATTTTCCATCGACTCTGCCCCACGTTGTCCACCACCAAATATATGACGATAAATATAAGGAAACACGCCGATGGCAGATATCAGGATACCAACATATGTACCAATATAAATAAGTAAGTCCATCCACCGCTTTCGAACAAGCAAATAAAAGACAAATAATGCACAAATAAA
Source organism: Gracilibacillus salinarum (assembly GCF_022919575.1). Classification (NCBI taxonomy): domain Bacteria; kingdom Bacillati; phylum Bacillota; class Bacilli; order Caryophanales; family Bacillaceae; genus Gracilibacillus; species Gracilibacillus salinarum. Next base: position 1,976,503 of record NZ_CP095071.1, read on the forward strand.
AAATGTGAAAATTAGAAAGTAATAATGAGTTAAAATCCCTGTCAAGGATACAAAAAACAAAGCTAAATAAAATTTGTAACTATAAGTGTTCACTGTTTGAACATGCTTTAAGTGAATATATGAAATCAACAAGCAAAAAAACATCGTCATGATGTACATACGGATAAACATCATGTCTGAAATAACACCAGGGTTAACAGCCCAGAACAAGCTCGTTATATAAGCAATATTTCTATTATTAGTTAACAGCATGGAGAATTTGAATAACAATAGAATGATAAGACCATTAAAAAACATGTTAACAGCTATTCCTATATATTTACTGAATTCTCCCGGCATAAAGGAACTAATAGTGTGAATCAGAACATAATAGAACGGAGGATGTACGTCGTTAGCCTGGTTTTGCCAAACCTGTTCGTAATCAAAATTTGATTCCTCTGTTGTAGTTAGAAATTGCTCTTGATACATACCATAAGATTTATATGTTTCACCTGGTGTGATATCGATATAACTCGTACTGTTTGAAAGACTGTATGTCATTAGCTCATCAATATGATAATTAATTTTCTGAGTGGAAAAGATAAAAGTAAGTATGATTGAAAGCAGGATAATAGACAAAATAAAAATATTGTCTTTTGAAATTTTTGTGCTAATCCCCATTTTTATAACCTCATTTCTCTCTGTTTCTGGCAAACTAGTATGTTTCTTTTTTAAAAACGAACAATTTACTTGTAATATAATTGAAAATAATGACTACAATGTTTGCAATAACTTTCGTGACCATGTCATCTACGGATAATATTTCTATTAGAAGATACATCACTAATAAGTCAATGACAAGGGATAGAACACGATAATATACAAATAAAAGAAAGCTTTTAACTAGTTGTTTAAGGTTTCTATCTTTAGCTTTAAAAACGTATTTTTTATTGGTGTAGTAAGCAAACAAAACAGCTGCAATCCATGCATTTACTGTGGCTACTTGATAATTCAAACTAAATACCTTGGTAAATAAAGCATACACTGCAATATTGACTAAGGTAGTAAGGACCCCAAAGACTATATAGTTGAATATCTCCCTATTTATTTTCATGTATCACTAAATCTTTCTTATCATTATATTCCTGAACAAGATAGACCGGTCTTTTCTTCGTTTCGTTGAAAATTCTACCTAAGTATTCACCTATTACACCAAGAGATAACAGCTGAATTCCGCCTAAAAATAAAATGACACTCATTAAAGAGGGGTAACCAGTTACTGATTCACCAAATACTATCGTCTTAAAAATGACGAATAACATATAGATAAAAGCTCCGAGTGAGATGATAACTCCTAGATAAGAAGAAAGCTTTAATGGATATGTAGTAAAAGAAGTGATCCCTTCAATCGCAAGGTTTATTAATTTGGGATAATTCCATTTGGTTTCACCACCAGCACGTGGATCTCTATTAAATAATATTTCCTTCTTCTTAAAGCCTAACCAACTGAAAAGTCCTTTGGTATAACGTTGTGACTCCCTTAGTTTACGCAGTGCATTCACACACCGTTGATCTAATAATCGGAAGTCACCTGTGTCTTCTTGGATAGGTATACTTGAGGTTTTCTTAAGAACCTTATAAAAATTTTTAGAAGTCCACTTTTTTAACCACGTTTCACCTTGACGATCGCTACGTTTTGCGTAGACATCATCATACCCCTGTTCCCAATAGTGAATCATATCTGTAATAAGTTCTGGGGGGTCTTGTAAATCAGCATCAATAATAATGACTGCCTCCCCTTTCGCATAATCAAAGCCTGCCAGCATCGCTATTTCTTTTCCAAAATTACGAGATAAATCAACATATGATACCCTATTATCTGTATTTCTCAGTTTTTTTATGATCGAAAGTGTACTGTCTTCACTTCCATCATTTACAAAAAGGAGTTCAAATTCATAGTTATTTATCCCGTTTGTTACATCATTAATTCTATCATAGAACTGTTCTATAACTTGGTCTTCGTTATAAGTTGGTACCATAATAGTTATTAGTTTGTGCATGATTGCCCTCCTGTTTCTTTTTACTTGTTAGTTAAAATTAAATTTTGCAACGTAAAAAGTAGTGTATTGTGGATTCTCTTCATCGTTGAATTATAACATATTAGTTTTATGAAATTCTTGTTAAATAGACAAAAATCATACAAAAATATAGGTCTATTAGATATTCAAGAGCATTTAAAGTACTTATTGCTATAGTATTTTAACTAAAAACATGCCTTACAAAAACTGTTACTCGTTTATCTTTACATACAAATTAGTAGAGTTTATTTTAATAAAGAATATGTTTAGTTTCCATTCTCTAGAGGATGCTTATATTCTATTTAACGTCCTTTTCGCTTGCCTCTGTTTTGTGACCATATGATTACCTTTTTGACAGAGGGGGAAAATTAAAACATTTTTTGTCAATACTCATCACCCTTAGGATATGGACTAATCTCTATATCTTTTATGATCTTACTTGTCGAATAGACGCACAAATAACGAAAAAAATGAGCGAAAAAATATCATTTAACTAAAGATTTCTAGTCTGATGCTTCTTAACTACTCTCGCTTCCAATTAAAAGGATATATCAAGAAAATAGTGCAAAAGCAATGAACATGAAAAAGGAAGCCCTATGATAGAATGCTACTCACAAGAGCAACACCCTATTAAAGCCTCCCTGTTTATCAATATTGAGTTCTTTTCTCCGGATTAAGTATATGATTAAACGGTACAAGAAACACTTTATCCAAGGATTTCATAACTCCACTAAAGATTACTACAGAAACTATTACACAAACAATACTTGAAATTAAATAGAATGAGAAATGCTCATAATATGTCAACCCGGCATAAATATACACTTTTTTCATTATGGCTAATATAAGCACATGTAGAATGTAAATTGCTAAAGAGTATTTCTTTCCTAATTTAGATATCAATGATTCATTACCAGGATTATTCTTACAAAAGATTAGCAAGTAATAAACAGATATAAAAAGGAATATTATACTAATACTTGTTTTTAAGAAATCCCCTACAATAAAGTAAATGACCAGGAAAACAATGGACCACAATAATGGTGATCGTATCTTCAAGTCCTTTGAACCTACGTAAAATCCTAGTGATACATATAGAAAGCCTTGTACTACTCCCCCATGCAGAAACAGTTCTCCGAAATTAAATATCCCTGTAGCATTTACTGTAAATGCTAGAAATGAAACCAATAAAATAACTTCTGGCCTTCTTTTATAAAGCATATAAACCAAAAGAGTACTAAATAGTAAGGCTGTTAAAAACCACAAATGAAAGGACCCAATTGTGCCATTTAAAAAATTCACATAATTCCATTGGTCAGATAGATCTCTTGCCCGTGGCCAGAACGCTCTCTGAAGTACTAACCGATCGATTACCAGCAATACCGCATTACAGAATATATAAAAGGCGGAAAACATAATATAGTAATATAGTATTTTTTTTGTATATCCAATTAAATATTCTCGATTTTTATAAGCTAAAAAAAATCCAGAAGCCGCAAAGAAAAAAGGTACCGCTATATCAAAAAAAGATCTATAACTGTCATAATTTAGAAAAGTGGCCATACCTTTTTGATCTATTGGAGCTGTTACATGGATTAACACTACTAAAATTGCACAAATAAACTTGACTGCATCTATCGTGTGATTATATTTCAAATTCATTCACCCTCTATTTTCATCATTCTATTCATATATTCGTGTTATTTACATGCTTTATAGGGTATCTTTTTTGTAAGAATTTTTAAAGTGAGACTTCAACAAGTGATGGGCCCACACTTATTGTGGTGAACCTTATCAGGAAGTTATCGTCTTTATCCACCACTTAGCTTCTTATTTATCTCTCTAATCTTGAACCTGAGTATTACGGACGCTTAGCGCTGTGATAAATATTCTTTAGATATCATCCAAAGAAAAAGCATGATGTACCGAAATGTTCCTCACTCCTTTACAACATGCTATTCTTTTCATCTTATTTTAGTTTACTATAGATTTTCATCTGCATAATCTAAAAGGTATAATCCGATGCTTCTTTGTTTAGACCAAATACTGTCCCAATTACCTAATGGTACTGGTCGTTCACCGACATATTGTGAAATTTCAATGGTAATCGCTGGTTTTCTTTTATCAGCTAAAAACCAGTCCGTATATCCACCGCCGCTGACACTATTTTGCAAGTCAATTGGTGTATAGCCTGTAATTCTCTGAACGCCTTTGGTTATATTTCTTGTATGTGGCGTGAACCCATATCTAGTATAAATTAATTGACCTGATGAATGATAGGCAACTGCCGCTAAAAAGTTATGGTCGTTTGTAAAGTCATAAACTGCTTGTACTTCAGGTTCTGTTAATGGTGCACGTCCTTTATAGAATGCATATCCTGGACTACTTAAATTATCTGTAATAGTATTCCAAAGGTAAGGATATTGCCTGTTTAGATCAACTCCACGAATATTAGCCTTCCAAGCACTAAAATCTCTGCTACCATTATTTATAGAGATTACTCTTTGAGGGCTTTTAGCGGAATATGCTCCATCTTGGACTAGCATAACACCATCTGGATTTACCATTGGTACAAACCAAATTGAGAACTCATTAAGCAGCTTTCGAACATTGTAACCACTAAATCTTTTGTTTCCTACATAGGCTTTCGCATATTCATCTATCATTTTCATAATGATATTCGTTGTCATATGTTCTCTAGCATGATGTGAACCATTAATGAAAATCTCTTTATTACCATTCCCTAATTTCATTGCATAAATGTTTCTGCCGTCTACAGACCTTCCTATGTTTACCGTCTTAACAAGATTAGGATAATAAAAGTTGAAATCATTAATATCTCCCTGAAGATCTTGATAACTATAAGTTTGAGCTCCATTCACTAATAGCGGAACATTTCTAGTTAACTCATTGTTGACCACTCGTTCTAATGTAATTAGTGTAACATCATCTAGTAATCCATTCACACGTAATCCATAATATTCTTGGAATGCTTTTACTTCTTCCTCTGTTTTTGGTCCAAAATCACTGTTGGGATGATTAGATATTTTGAAACCGGCTCTAGCTAGATCATTTTTAATGTTAATTAAATTTTTGTGACTATCTCCAACTTGCAAAGAATTCTTAAGAATTTCATCTAATCTTTGGAGAGTTACAGGATCTCCAATACCATTTACTCTCAAATTATAATATTGTTGGAATGCTTTCACTACTTGTTCTGTTTTAGAACCAAAGTCTTGGTTTGGTTGATTAGAAACTTTAAACCCTAATTTTTCAAGCTTTATTTTAAACTGTAGAATTTTATCATTAGAATTCCATATCATGATATCACTCGATAAAATCGAATGGATCTTATTTAATGTTACGTCATCAACAATTCCATTTACTTTCAGCCCGTAATACTGCTGAAATTCTTCTACCAAATTCTCTGTTTTGGGACCAAAATAAGTAGATGGATTGCTAGTTATTTTAAACCCTAATTTCGCCAAATCTTGCTTCATATCAAGCACTTGATTATGGCTGTTACCGTATTGTAATATTGTACCATAATTATCATTTATTTTATTTAATGTCTTATCATCCATAATACCAGTTGCACTTAAACCATAATAACGCTGAAATTGTTTTACTACTATTTCTGTTTTTGCACCAAATTGAGGCGTTGGATTATTGGATACAACAAAACCTAATTTGGCAATTTTAATTTTCATTTCCTTTACATCTTGCCGATATAAACCATATTGCATAGGCATTTCTAATACTTCTTGAACCTTTGTTCGTGTTACCTCATCGCCAATTCCATTAACCACTAGTCCATACTTTTGCTGGAACTCTTTCACTATTTCGGCTGTCTTCCGCCCATAATCATTATTCGGTTGATCAGATACCACAAATCCTATTTTAGCTAAATCTTTTTTGAATGCCAAAATCTGGTTACTGCTATTCCACGGTTGATATTGACTGTTATTCATTTCATTTATTTTGTCTAATGTTTCTTTTCCGACAACACCATCAGCATCTAACCCATAATATTGTTGAAATTCTTTTACAGTATCTTCTGTTTTAGGTCCAAATTGTGGTGTTGGGTTATTGGAAACTTCAAAGCCAAATTTGGCTAATTGTAACTTCATTTCTAACACATCTTGACGGTATAAACCGTACTGCATTGGCATCTCTAATACTTCTTGGATCTTTGCTAGTGTTACTTCATCAGCAATACCATTAACGGTCAGACCGTACTTTGCCTGAAATGCTTCTACTGTAATTGCAGTTTTTCTGCCGAAGTCTTCGTTTGGGCTATCGGATACAATGAACCCTAGTTTCTCTAAATCTTGCTTTAAATGTAAAGTCTCTGGATTACTGTTTCCCAATTGTAAGGGGCTTGCAAGTATTTTATCAACCTTTAATAACGTGGCTTCACCTACTACCCCTGTAACATTTAATCCATAATAGGATTGAAATTGTTTTACAGTTGCTTCCGTTTTGGGGCCAAATTGTGGAGTTGGATTTTCTGATACTTCAAATCCTAATTTAGCAAGCTTAACTTTCAATTCAAGCACATCTTGACGATACAAGCCATTTTGCATAGGCATTTCTAATACTTCCTGAATTTTATTTAATGTTATTTCATCGCCTATACCATTAACTGTAAGACCATATTTTTTTTGAAAGGCTTCTACAGTCCTTGCTGTTTTGGGACCGTAATCTTGATTAGGTGTATCTGATACTGTAAATCCTATTTTCTCTAAGTCTGTTTTTAACTCTAGTGTTGCCTGATTACTTTTACCTACCTGTAAGGGGCTTGATAATATTGTATCAATTTTTTTGAAAGTATCTTCTGACGCAACTCCCGTTTCTTCTAATCCATAATACTTTTGAAAGCTTCTTACCATTGAAGCGGTTTTTGGACCATAATCTTGATTGGGATGATTTGATACTTTGAAACCGATAATAGCTAATTGTTTTTTTAATTCCAAAACTAACTCACTTGAATCACCTATTGATAATTCTACTGATTCTGTTGATACTGCATATGTATGATTGCTAGATTCATTTGCATCGGCTGCAAATACTGAAATAGGAATAGTAACAACCAGTAAAACAATAAAACACGGTATTTTACCCGACATTTTTATCATCACATACTCTCCTCTATATTAGATTTTTAATTTTAAAAGAAAAGGCTGTTGAATAATCAACAGCCTTTATTTGTTTATTTTATTTCCCTGACATATGAACCATTTCCACCACTTACCCATCTTTTACTACCTTGATAATAAACCTGATACCAACCATTTCTCGTTACTAAATGGTTATCATCTTGTAAAACACCAGCTAGCAGGTCTCCATTATATACTTTCCCTACAGCTGAATGGTTCGTTGTCGGATCAACCCTTACATTTAAATTGCTTGCTACTATTTTTAGTAAATTTTGAAGGTCAACATAAGGATCGGATACCCATCCTTGGCGATCGTTATATTGTACTTTAAGCCAGCCGTTTCCATTAGATCCTAGTACTTTAATAGTTGTGCCTTTATGAAGAGTTTGATAAATAGTTGTACTACTATTTGTGTTAGGTTGAGATCTGAAATTAACATTTGCATTTGTTTGTCCACTTATATTGCTAGGATATTCTATTAAGTTCTGTGGTGGATGATCACCGGATGAGCCTGGTTGATTCTTGTAACTGGGAACATCAAAGGAATGCACATAATTATTTAGTGACTGATATATTTCATGCATTTCAGAAGTCTGAATTACTGCCCAGGCCACATGTGTTGCATATTGATGATCACCTGGATCATCCGGATCCCAACGCATTTTATATAATGTGTCCTGACCTTTTGAAATATAGCCTCTCACAATATCACTTGCACCACCGATGATAGCCTCACTCGGTGAAAACCAGCCATTTTCATAGGCATACCTTACCCCGCCTCTAGTAGGGTTGGCATCTACAGCGCCATAACCATACATATTATAAACTACTTTATCTACCCGCGGATCGTTCTTATCAGTGATAATAATTAAATTTCCTTCACTATCAGTCGGGATATTTCCATTCTTATCAACCCCGACACCTCTTGCTAAAGTTGATCTCCCGTTACCGGTTTCATGTAAGGCATGAGCCATTAAGTAGATTTCATTTACACCATATTCTTCACCAGCTTCAATAAATGCCGCTGCCTCATTAGTTAAGCTTCCAACTCCTGTAAGTACTTTGTCGTTTATTTCATTCACATTTGTATTCGCGCTTTTATTTAATATTAAGAATTGTAAATAGGATTTTGACGACATAGAAAAATTGGAAGGATTAGCATAGTACTCTACTAAGTTTCTTCCTGCCGAGATACTTCCGGAACCATTTGCCTTTGGTGTTTTGGTCATTTGAATATCGATAAAGCTGTCAAAAGTATAATCATAATTACTATAGTTAATTGACGAATGTGTTTCTAGCAATTCACTAATCTTTCTAAGTGTTACTTCATCGCCAATTCCATTAACGCGAAGCCCAAAAAACTTTTGAAAATCTTTAACAACTTCTACCGTTTTGGGACCGAAATCATTGTTTGGATTGTTCGATATCACAAATCCTAACTTTGCTAAATCAATCTTTAATTGTTTAATTTGAGCATTACTCTCACCATATCTTAATGGTGAAGACAGAATTTCGTTAATTTTAGATAAGGTAGCGGTATCACCAATACCATTAACTCTTAAATTAAAATATTGCTGAAATTCTTTTACTGTAGATGCTGTCTTAGGTCCATAATCCATATTCGGATTATCGCTTACACTAAAACCTAGCTTCTTTAAGTTTTCTTTCAGTGTTTTCGTATCTTGGTTACTGTGCCCTGGACTTAATGGACTGCTTAATATGTTTTGAATTTCCTTGAGTGTCCGTTCTTCCGCAATACCACTTACCACTAATCCGTAGTAGCTTTGAAAGTCTTCTACAGTAGCTTCTGTCTTAGGTCCATAATATTCAGAAGGATTATTAGTAATCTTAAAACCTAGTCTTGCTAAGTTTCTTTTTAAAGTGATAGATTCCGGATGAGTGATTCCATATTTTAACGGAGTATTAAGTAAACTATCTAATTTATTTAACGTTATATCTCCAGCTACCCCAGTAACTTCTAATCCGTAATAGCGTTGAAATTCTTTTACAGTTGCTTCTGTCTTCGGACCAAATTGTGTATTAAGGTTATCAGATACTTTAAAGCCTAATTCTGCTAATTTTTCTTTCATAATAAGAACATCTTCATGATCAACGCCTATTTGAAGTGGAGCATCTTTTAATTCTTCTAGCTTCGCTAATGTCACTTCGTCTCCAATACCATTAGGAACTAATTCATATTCCGATTGAAATGCTTGAACAGTGTTTTTCGTCTTAGCACCAAAGTATTCATTCGGGTTGCTAGAGACACCAAATCCTAGCTCGGCTAAATCTAACTTGAATTGAAGGATTTCTTCGCCCCTTTTACCAATCTGATAAGGACTGTCCAGTACCTCGTCAATTTTAGTTAAAGTTCGGGATCCTGCAACACCGTCAGCTTCAAGTCCATAGTATGCTTGAAATTCCTTCACTTTAGCTTCTGTCTTAGGACCGAACTGCGGACTTGGATTATCGGTAACCTTGAATCCTATTTCCTCGAGGTCCAATTTCATTTCTAATACATCTTGGCGATATAAACCATACTGCATCGGCATTTCGATTAATTCTGTTATCTTTGCCATCGTTACGGGATCACCTATACCATTTGCTACTAAATTATATTTTTGTTGGAATTCCTTCAAAGTAGCGGTGGTTTTCGGACCAAAGTCATTGTTGGGATCATTGGATACTTCAAATCCTAATATCTTCAGGTCCAATTTTAGTTGAAGTGTTTCCAGATTACTATTCCAGCTTTGGAGCGGGCTTGTCAGTATTTGATCAATTTTTTCTAAAGTCTGATCTCCTGCTATTCCATCTGCAGTCAGTCCATAATAAGCCTGAAATTCCTTCACAGTTGCTTCTGTTTTAGGGCCAAATTGTGGGCTTGGATTATCCGTTACATTGAATCCTATTTCTTCGAGATCTAATTTCATTTCTAATACATCTTGGCGGTATAAGCCGTACTGCATCGGCATTTCGATTAATTCTGTTATCTTTGCCATCGTTACGGGATCACCTATACCATTTGTTACTAAATTATATTTATTTTGAAATTCTTTCAATGTATCAGCAGTTTTCGGTCCGAAATCTTCATTTGGATCATCAGATACCTCAAATCCTAACGTCTCCAAATCAAGCTTCATTTGCAGGGTTTCTGGATTACTATTACCTTTTTGTAACGGACTTGCTAATATTTGATCGATCTTACTCAACGTTATTTCATTTGCCACGCCAGTAGCTTGAAGTCCATAATAACTTTGAAAGTTTTGGACTGTTTCCTTTGTTTTTGGTCCAAAATCTTGATTAGGATTGTCTGAAACGATAAAACCGAGTTTAGCTAAATTCATCTTCATCGTTTTAACAGCTTCGCCGGAAGAACCGATGGATAAGTCACCGTTAGTAGCGACAGCTTTAACTGTTGAAGATTCCATTGCATTTTCACTTTGACTAGCCTTTTGTTCTACGACTTCTCTCTTAGCAGTCTCAGCTTTTGTGATTAGATAATCTTGATTAAAAACTACTAAACCGGCAGCAAGAGAAATAGTTAAATATGCCTGTTTCTTCAAATGTATTCACCCCAGAGTAACATAAAATGATAAATATTTACATTACTAATAGTATATTTTAATGGAACATTTTTCAATACAATTTTGTAAAAAAACAGATAAAAACTACTATTTTTCTACAATTTTTCTATTTTTATATTCTTGATTTAAAAGTTGCATCACATTTAATTTTTGAACATAGTTTAGATTCGAATTAAACAATTCACTTACATTATCTGCGTTAACATATTCACTCAAAGAGTATTCATCTGAGGCATATTCTTCAATCATGTCGTTCCATTTTGCGCTTTTCATAACAAAGTGCCATTCTGCCCATGGTCCTTGATTTCCTTTAATCCATCCTAGTTTCTTTCCCAGTTGTTCATATAACCAAAAACTAAATTGAATTGGAATATTCACATACCATGCGAAGTACGGAAGCCTCCCGTCACTATGAAATAACCATTTAGAAGGTTTCAGGTAAGATTTAGCTGTCCTGTGAAAGATAATTCGATTCATTTTCCATTTTTGAGGAATAGCGGCAGATAATTTTACTACTTCATTTGATAAAAATGGTTCAAAACTTTTGAACAACCTTCTATTCACATGAAAATTAGGAATATTTAAATTCATAGAACTTGGCCATAATTCGAACCATTCTTCAGCTGTTTTCTCCCTAAAAGTTTTAATGAATTCGAAGTGATTTTTTCTTCTACGGAATACTTCTTGTACAACTTCATTATTAAACACACCTGTCGATTGCTGCTTTTCTGGTGAATAGGTAGACAATTTAATATCGGGAATAAAGGGAAATCGTTTTGACCCTCTTATTTTCTTCACCCTAGCACCTTTCAACAGTGCGTCCGAGAATAAGCCTCCGAATACAGCATCATACTCGTTCAACTTACTTTTATTATAAAAACCAAATGTGTGTGCATGAAAGTACTGAGCACCACTGCCTACAAGATCAGCACATTGAGGTAATATATCTAAATAATATGTTTTGCTTCGAGTATACAAATTAAAATTAGCTGTTTTATACAAGGTAACAGCTTTCTTAGCCATTTGACCTTCTCTATTCATATTATCGAGAAATATTATTGCTTCTCTTTTTTTATCTACCTCAGGTATCAAACCTAATAAAACTCTAGAATCTTCGCCTCCACTAATAAATTGGGCAACATTATAGGAGTGATCCGTAATAGTTTTCGTATAGGAGGTCAGTGCATTTCTAAGGGATTCTGCGACTTCTTTCTTTGTTAAATGGAGATCAACTTCACTTGGGTACCAGTAATGTTCATTTCTTTGTATATTACCTTCTGTCACTACTGTAGTGGAAGCTGGTGCTAATTGAAAGACATTCTTATACTCTGTATAGGGATAAGTAACAATTCCATGAAGGATAAAGTCTACTTTCGATACTATATCTTCTTCTAAATGACCATCAAACATTTTATTAAATACATCTACGTGACTTGCAATCATATCGGATTGACCTTGTTTTTGATAATAGTAAAGCGGTATAAAAGACATTAAATCTGTTACACTGAAAACTTCTTTTGATAATTTTTCTATTATAATAACCGCAAATGGACCATTTAGATCGTTCTGCCATTCCATCTTGCCACTTAACCATCTGTCGAAAATTGCTTTTGTTGCATCATTATTTTCGTTAACAGAAAGATGGCTATTATCCGTAAAGTTTAGTAAAGGTCCTCCTATTACTACAGCGAGATATTCATCTGTTTCATAAGGTTCAAAGCCATTATAGGGACTTTTCGTTACAAAAAGGTTTCCCCAGTCACCATGATACTCGGTAACAGTAAGGTTAAAGTCATCAGGATAAATTGACTGGAATGCATTCTTAATGTCAGAGATGCTGCATTTATTGTAAGAATATATAAAATCACTCATGTATATCACCATCAATCTTAGAATTAGCTTGTAGTTCTAGTGCTCTTCTAGCCACATAATAATATGTTTCATTACGCATTAAGTGTAAAGATAATAATTTTTTATTATGCCGTTTTTCTCTCCCAATGATAATTCTGATTATTCTTTTTAAGCTCGACAGAATCCCTCCATCATATATACCAATTGAAAGAGAATAAACTAAGTTCTTTTTAATCTTTTTATTAAATACTGATAAAGATATTTTGTCTAATTCAGAGACATAATTATCTTCCAGTTGTCTATTTAAATCATGTATATTTATTTTTTGATCGTCTTGGGATAATAACACTTGTCCATCTTCTTTATGGTGGTAAATCAACTCAAAACTCAACTCTTTTTCAAGTTTTAGTAACACAGAATAAGAGTTATCCTCTTTGTTTACATAATTTTTCGAATCAAAATAAAAATTACCCAAACTATAAAAAATAAATTTCCCTTTATACTCTTCAAATCCTTGAGGAACGTGTGGATGAGATCCTATTACAACATCTGCACCAAGATTAATGAATTGTTTATATCGCATTCGCCATTCTTGTTGGGGAATAGAGAAGTTTTCCAATCCTGCATGCGCAAGCACAACAACATAATCACATATATTTCTTAACTCGATAATCTTCTCATCTATTTCATTGTGATTAATCCAGGCATAACCACTTTTATCAGACGAATTATAGTCTAGGACACCAAACTGTGCTTCACATGCATTAATAAAACCTATCGTTATATTATTTATTTTAACTATTTGAGGGGTATAAGCTTCGGAAAAGCTCGTACCAGCCCCAATATTTCTAAGTTCATTAGCTTTTATTTCATTTAGTGTTGCTTTCAAGCCTTCTTCACCATAATCCATAATATGGTTGTTAGCTAGAGTAAGCATATCAAATCCTTGATCCTTTAATGCTGCAATCGTATTTTTGCATTGATGATGCTGAATACCAGACTTCTCCGCAGGGCCAAAATTACCTTGTATCGGTGCTTCAAAATTTGCTATTGAAAAATTTGCACCTGCAATTATATCGCGTAATGGTTCTGATATAAAATAACCGTCTTTATGTTGATAATTGACAATATCTCCGCATACAAAAATATCTACCACGTTAAGTCATCCTTTTATGCTTTTTAGTTAAATAAACAGTTCCAAATATTAAAGCAATATTTAGCACGGCACTAGCAATTCCAAAGAATGCTACTGCAACTATATCACTTGAATATAAGTAATATCCTAAAAATAATACAGATACACGCCCTATTAACATTACTATTGTAAAGATCAAATGAAACCTTTGAGCATTGATAACTGGTAATGTCTTAACTGAAGGCTGATTAATAAACATAAAATAAACCCATAGAGCCATCCATCTTGCATATTCTCCTGCCCTAAACCATTCCTCACCAAATACAAAGCTAAATAATTGAGGTCCGAATGCCACAATAATCCCATAAGGAATGAGACCAATCATTGCTAAAATCATGGTTGCCTTAATAACAATTCCAGTCACATCTTCCTTATTATTGGCTGCTTCCGATATTCTAGGATAGAACACATCTCCGACTGATTTGCCAATTAATTGCGATGGGATATTAAGTACGGTCCTACCAATCGAATAAAATCCCGCCGCTGCAGGTCCAAAAAATGCTGTTAACATTAAAACAGGAAGATTCTGAGATGATGCATTCAAGAATACTTGTGGTGAACGATATTTAGGGAAGTCTCTATACTTTCTAGCTACTTCTTTCAACTCTTCGAAATTTATGGCATTTTTTACGAATTTAAGCGGTACATTTCGTTTTGACAAGAGAAACATAAAAATCCCTTTAATTGCTTCATTAAACGCAGAGATGATTATTAATACAGATGCATAAGGGGCAAATAACCCAATTCCTGCTTTACCACCTTGTGTAACAATTACTTGTAAAATAGCTGCTTTCGCAGAAACTTTAAAACTATTTTTTCTTATAAGCCACTGTTCATTTATTTGCAGAAAACAAGCTCCTAACAAGACTACAGGTATTAAATACAAGTAACCCTGTATATCGCCAATATCAAACCATTCCACAATAAACGGTTTTAAAATTAAGAGGAGAATAGCAACTATAGCTGCTCCAGATATGGCAATGATGACAGAAAGTAAAATAAGATTCTTTGCTTCTGAATCCTTCTTAGGTAAAACGATCGCTATCGGGTAGGTTAGAGATGCAATGGGCCCCATTATTATTACGATGGCCATAAATGTCCCCATTAACCCATAATTCTCAGGACCATACACACGTGTTATTATTGGGGACAGTAGCATAGTAATTGCTTGAGCTCCTGCAGTACCCGAAACCATAATGATAACGTTTCGTATGAATTTATTTTTAAAGAACTTACTTAACTTATTAAACATGTAACTACCTCAAATTCTTATCAGATTCTAGTTCTGGATTCACCTAAATTTTTTAACAAGTTGATCAAAGTAAAGATTCCATGAATGAAAGACAACAACTTAAGAATAACAAAGCTTAGCATTTTGTAAGTGCTCGTTATCTCACTCGAACTTAAAATGTGATCTCAGGAAATGTTGTTTCTCCGATATCAGATTCCACCTTACTCTAATACCTGCGAATTGTATGATATACATGTTTTATAATAATGTAAGCATATCTTCTAGTCTTATCACTCTTTACCAATGAACTACATAATTTAAGCTTTTTCAATAAGGAAATTCTCTGATTAGTAATTCCTCTGAATACTGCGTCTTCTAATACATAGCTAAATGTTGCTTGATCAAAATGTCGCGACGCTTCTCCAAAATGCTTTATTTTTTGCACTAAATTTATAATAGATTCTATCTGTTCAATACTACTGTAATTAAATGAAAAGAAATCGTGGTATATTTCTAATTCATCATTATTAAGGTTAAATTCATAATAATTGAGCAAATCTAATTGTATCGAACTGATGACTGCTTTTCTTTTTAATGTCTTATTAGCCTTGGATTTTTTAGTGATATTTTCATGCCCACTCCTATATTTCAAAAGATATTCCGGAATAATACTTATTTTTCCAACTTTTGATAGTTGGGCCCAAAATCCATAATCTTGTGAAACGAAATGTTCAAGACTATAAGTTAATTTATGCTTGCTTACTGTATTCATTCTTACAATTGCCGATGGATTAGCAATAGGATTAAAGAACATAAGTTCGATCTTTAATTCCTCTGGTTTAGTAAAGTTAGAAGGTCTAATTTTTCTTTCATTGCTGTCATTAAATTTGATATAATACGAGCCTGCAGCGTCTATTTCAGGATTATTTTCCATGTATTTTACTTGCTCTTCCACTCTAGTTCGCACAGATATGTCATCTGAATCCATAATCACCAGATAGTCTCCAGCGGCTCTTGTTAAACCAACATTTCTTGAAAACGGTATTCCCATATTTTTTTCATTATTTATTAATTTGATTCGAGGGTCATTAAAAGAGTTTATTACCTCTACTGATTTATCTGTCGAACCGTCATTTACCAGCAAAATCTCCAAATTTTTGTACGTTTGATTTAGCATGCTGTCTAGTGTTTCTACTATATAGTCTTCACAATTATAAACTGGTATAAAAACTGTAACCAATGGTGTATTCATCTACGCAAACACTCCTATGTCATCAAATATTATCGATGTAGTCCTCTAAAAGTCCGAGCATCTTTTTCTTTTGTGATATAAATTTGTTTGGAGAAAACTGTCGTGAGATTTGAATAATTTCTTCTAAATCGTCACCATCATTCCAAATCAAGATGTGACCAGATTCCTCAAATACTTTTGCTAACTCTAATTGGTGATCATCATTATGTTCACCGTGTTGCTTTAATCGTGGAGCTGCTATTACTCTTTTATCTTTCTTTAGACCAGTTATTACAGATCCAGTACCAGCATGAGTAATAATTAAAGAGGCTTGTTCATATAATTCTTCAAGTTCGTCATAATTGATAAAAGGGATTATCTTCATTTCTTTACTTTTAAAGTCTGTATGACCAGATTGTACAACAATTTCCTCTTCAATCTTGCCACTATTTTTTAATGTTTCTATTTCATCTAATAACCTCTGGAATGGTAACTCATGAGTACCTAATAATACTAGTATCAATATATCGTCCCTCCATAAATTGCTTTAGGGTAAACTTCTTTCATTGATTCCCATTGAACGATAAATAAGTCCGCAATTGGATATACAAGTTTACCTGAAAGTGTAGGTGTTGATGACTTGGCAAAGCTCTCTATAAATATAACTTTCTTTCTAAAGAGTTTTGCTATATAGCACATAGGAACTGAAGTGTGGACACCTGTAGTAATAACCACATCTGGTCTTTCACGCATAAATATATATAATGATTTGATGATATTGTAGAAAAACTTAAATATATATTTTACTGGATAATTTCTCGCTCCATAAACTAAAAAAGACATAGGGTAATTCTCAGAAAGTTTCTTTGTGATTTCTGAATTCTCTGTAACAATATGATAATCATACTGTTTAAATAATGGTTCTAATTGTAACAATTGGGTTAAATGACCACCAATTGACGAAATTAATAAAAGCTTTTTATTTTTCATGTCATTACTCTCCATTTAAATTGTAGATGTTTAATAATTTATCTATTTGAACACTTTCCTTATTTTGGTCAGCCTGCTTCTCACCATTATCTATTAATATTTGTCTAAATGACTTATCTGTTAGTATCTTTTCCAAAGCATTAAATAATGATTCTTGATTAGCAGGTTGCACCGGTATCCCAGCATTATTTCTAAGCAAATATGATAAGCCACCAACATCACTTCCAACAACTGGAGTATGGCAAGACATTGCTTCTAATGCTACTAATCCAAACCCCTCCATATGCGAAGGCAGAACGAATACATCAGCGGCTGCCATCCATTGAGCGATTTCTTTTTGGGATTTAGGTGGATAGAAATTTATCTTTGTTAATTCTCTTGCTCCTATCTCTTTTTTTAAATCTGCTAAAAATGCTGGTTCTTTTTCAGCACCTATTAAATGTAATTCTATTTTTTGATCTTTTTTTTGGAGGTCTTGAAACGCAAAAATTAATTCTTGCACTCCTTTTGCCTTAATAAGATTACCAACAAATAAAATATGAAAATGTTCTTGATCTAAGTTTAAATTACTTTTTGTGTCCAACTTTGAACGCGGTTCAAATACCTTTCTATTTACACCCATATTTATGATGGAAACTTTACGCTCATTAATGGAGTAAGTTTGAATAATCTCTTCCTTCAACTGATAACCAACAGCAATTATATGATCTGCACCATTTAATATATAATTAGTTATCTTAGATATTATTTTATTTTTTTTTGCCATTCTATCTATATCTCCACCATGAGCAGTAACTACGACTTTCGTACCGAATATTCTCTTGAAAAACATGGCAAATAAACCTGATGGAAAAACGTAATGAGCATGGACAACATTATATTTTTTTCCATTTAGGATTAGAAATTTGAATATTTGAAACACCCATAGCAGGTATTTTTTGATAACATGCATCTTATCCATTCGTTGGTCTTGAATAGCTGCTACATCAATGTCCAGTTCTTTATCTCGTAAAGCGCTCACCTGATTTTTCACAAAAATACCAAATGATGGGTGTTTGTCGCTAGGATACATATTCGTAATTACTAAAACTTTTTTGTTTTTATTTAGCATAGCTAGATTTCAAACTCCCTTATTTTAGTTTGTCACTTGGATGAATGGACAGGACATATAAATAAGCTAAAGCAATTGCTAAATATATACCTGATGCTGGATTCAAGAGTACATGCCCCGCAAAAAATGCCACTCCTAATCCTAACCCTACTGAAACAAAGACCAGTAAATAGGATATATTAACATTTTTTAACTTAAGTCGATCGACGATGCCTTTTATAATAAAAAATCCATAGAAGATAAATAAACTAAACAATATGATTGATCCTAATATTCCATAGCCGAAAAACCAATCGAAATAGTCTATTTCAATTAATTTCATTTGTTCTTCTGTTTCGTAATTTCCACCAATACCCATTCCTAATATTTTTTGGGAGTTAGGTGAGTTTTCAAATTGTGTTAATGTATTTTCAAAAAAGTTAGCTCTCCCACTAAGTAATTTAATTACCCACTTATTCTGTAAGATGCTATGATTCGCTTTAGGTTCGCCATTTTCATCTACATTTCCTTCTGGAAAACTCTCATCTTCTCCTTCACCTAGTCCATTATCAAACTCTCCTAAATCATCCTCTCCAGTATCTTCAACCATTACATTCATGTTGTTCCAAACAGGAGAAATAGGTACATATGCAAGTGTAGCTATTAACAACCCACCAATAAATAAAGCATTTATAAATTGACCTTTTTTAATTATTTGCGCTATTAATATACCGATAAAAGCTACTCCTAGAACAAAAACACATGCCCCTAGACCAACTTTTGTTCCAATTTGGAGACTTGACCAAGCAACGACAATAATAAATGGTAATAGAAGGATTTTATGTTTAAGATTATTCTTTTTAATCATGTATAAGATCATTAGAGATAGGCCCATTGCTAATATCGCACTTAATTCATTCCCAGAGAAAAACCACCCTGAATGACCTTCTTTTACTAACTGACCGTAGCTTCGTTTTCCTGTAGAGGTTAAATCTGCGATTAACATAATAATCCCTATTATCGACATACTAATAAATATATTTCTTTGGATTATTTCTTGCCAATTATCTTTTTTTATGATTGATTGGAAAATTAAAGGGTATATAATTAACATAATAACTACGAATAATGTTTTAATTATATAATTGACTTCCTGTCCTAAGTTAAAAGGTTCTTTTACTAAGAAATTATTCACAAAGTGACTACAAATAAACACCCCTAGGACAACTAGATAAGTAAGTGCAAAGTTTTTCATTTTCGATTTCGGCAATAGTAGCACATATATACAACCTATTCCCATAGCTGCTACTCTGATCAGTTCAGAAAAAGGTAAATCTAAAAATGCTAAAACATCCAAGAATGGCTGAAAGCAAATAAAAAACACAAAGAAAAATTCTATATATTTGGACCATTTCATTCTGTTTGATTCAATTAAATTCATAACGATAGAGCTCCCCCTAGAACAAACCCACTATTTTTTGTTAAGCATTCTGATACATTATACACTATATATCGCAACTTTTTCGACAATTTTTCTAAAAAATAAAAGCCCTTATTAAAATTAAGGGCTTTAAGTTTGTCTAATTTTGCTTCTTTGTATCTAGATAGTTCAGTATTGGTCTATAATCTTTACTTATTAAACCAGTAATTTCTACAATTAATTCAACAATTATTGATAGTCCAATAATGAGAAGTGTCGCTCCCCAGATAGTAGCTTCTGTAAAAATAACTGCTGCAACACTGAACATACTACTCATTAGATAAATTAGTAAGACAGTTTGTCTGTGTGAAAAACCTAATCGTAATAAGCAATGATGCAAATGCAATTTATCTGGAGAAGATAAAGGCTTATTATTTACAACTCTTCTTATAATAGCAAAGCTTGTATCTATAATTGGCACTGCTAAAATAATTATAGGTACTAGTAAGGAGAACATTGCCACATTCTTAAATAGCCCTGATACTGCCAACACGCTGATCATATAGCCTAAAAATAGCGATCCTGTATCTCCCATAAAGATTTTTGCTGGATGGAAATTAAACAATAAGAAACCAACAGTGCTTCCTAATAGGATAAAGCCGATTAAGGCTATTAAATAGTTCCCCATTGCTACAGCAAATACAGAGATAGTAAATACTGCTATCGAGGATACCCCAGCAGCAAGTCCATCTAAACCATCAATTAAGTTAATAGCATTCGTTACACCAATAATCCATACAATAGTTATCGGGATTGCCCAAAAACCAAACTCAACTCTGTCAATAAAAGGTAATGTTACAAAATCAATCTGTATTCCACCAAGTACAGTCACTAAGGCGGCTAATAATTGACCTAATAATTTTGCTTTTGGTGAGATTTGTTTCACATCATCTACTATTCCGACTGCTGTTATAATGAGGCCACCTGCGAAAATTGGCCAAATTTCTATTGTTCTATCTATAAAAAGCAAATAGGTAATAGCAAAGCTTCCAAAAATAGCTAACCCACCCAAACGTGGCATTAATTTTTTATGAACCTTTCTATTATTTGGTTGATCTACTATTCCTGTCTTGACGGCTAATTTAATGACTAAAGGTGTTAGTAAAATTGTGAGTAGTAAACTTATTAACAAGGCTATATACAACATTTTAATCCTCCAACTCTAACTCTAGTTAAACTAAAACTCTACAATTATAGAATAAGAGACTTTTTTTAAAATTATTTCCTGAAATATTATAAACAATAACTTTAATAATTGCAATTGAAAATCTACCCATTCATTTCAAATTAATATTTTTGTAACAAAAGAAAGCTCCATTCTGGTAGTTGTAATAGAATGGAGCTTTCTTTTTTCATAATTATTTCTTCGTAAACCATCCCTTCACTCGCATCGACACGCTGTCAAAGTACGTATACACAACCGGTATTAATACTAGTGTGAAAATACTTGATACGGCAAGACCGAAGATAACGGTGACTGCCATTGGTTGCTGCATTTCGGCACCTTCGCCGTAGCCCAGGGCAAGTGGGACCATGGCGAGGATGGTGGTTAACGTGGTCATCAGGATTGGGCGCAGTCTTGTTTTTCCTGCTTCCACAATTGCTTCATATCGGTCGATGCCACGGTCTCTTAAGATGTTGATGTAGTCAACAAGCACGATGGCGTTGTTGACGACGATACCGGCGAGCATGATGACCCCGATGAAGGCGGTGATCGATAGTGGCAGGCCGGTGATGAAGAGGCCGCCGAAGACACCGACTGCTGTTGCTGGCATGGAGAACATGATGACTAGCGGATGCAAGAAGTTCTCAAATTGAACAGCCATAACAGCATAGACGAGGAAGATTGATAAGATTAACGCAAGACTTAAGTCAGCGAAAGCTTCCGTCATGTCTTCTGCCTGACCACCGATTGAGTAGTCATATTCCTCTGGGAAGTGCATCGAGTTAAGTGCATCTTCCACATTTTGTGACACAGTTCCAAGGTCACTGCCTTCGATACCAGAGGTAATATTTACTTGGCGCTGCTGATTTTCACGACTGATCGTGGCAGCACTTTGAACTTGTTCAAATTCTGCTATGGTTGATAACGGAATCGTCGTACCTTGCTGATTCTGGATTTCCAGATTTTCTAAATCGTTAATGGTAGACGTTTCATCTTCTGGATATTGCAAGGTGACGTTCATCTCTTCGCCTTCTTCACGGTATTGCATCACGGTTTGGCCGGTCATGGCGGTTTGAACCTGACTCATCACTTCCTGATACGTGAGACCATACTGGGATGCTAATTCACGATCTACCTCTACCATCATTTCTGGCTGGGTATCCGATAAGGATGACGTTGGATTATAGACGCCCTCCACATCTTCTAATACGGTTAATACTTGATCAGACAGCTCTTTTAACACATCATTCTCGGGACCGGACAGCTGAATCTGGATTGGATCGCCAAGGCTTGCTCCTGAGCTTGCCTCACTAACCGTGATCTCGGCGCCGGCAATTTCCTGTAATTGTTCATCAACTTCCTGTACGAAAGATGACGTTGTTTGCTCCCGCTCTTCTGCTGGGACGAGCTGGATCTGGTACGAGGCGTTTGAACCTCCTCCGCCTGACATCATCGCGCTTTGGCTGTTGCCACTTCCAACTGTGACATAGCTGACATCGATGATATCGTCATATTCTGCTAGCTGTGTATTCACTTTTTCGGTTAGGTCGAGTCGTTTCTCTTCACTCGTTCCTGGTGGTGTTTCTACGCTAATCGTCAGTTGGCCCTGGTCCCCTTCTGGTATAAAGGCTGTGCCGATATAAGGGATTAAGGCGAGACTTCCGATAATTGCTGCAATCGTGATAAGAATCGTTGTTTTTCTTAATTTTAATGCCCCTTTAAGGACGCGTTCGTAGCCGTTGATCACCTTTTGCATAATGCGATCAAACCAGTAACGTCTGCCGTGATCCTCCATTGCTTTCGTTAATAGCTTGGAAGATAGCATCGGAATCAGTGTAACTGCTACTGCCAGTGATGCAATCAGCGAGAACGAAATCGTTAAGGCTAGTGGCGTAAATAGCTCGGATGCGATTCCTTCTACGAACACAATCGGCAAGAATACTACCAATGTCGTCGTAGTGGAGGCAATAACCGCTGGTGCGAGTTCGGATGCACCCTTGATCGCCGCTTCTTTCATACTGTAGCCTTTTTGACGGTAGGCGACGATATTTTCTAATATAACGATCGAACTGTCGACCATCATCCCGATACCGAGGGCGAGACCACCCATTGTTAAGACGTTTAAGGTTTCACCGGTGAAATAGAGTAAAACAAACGTCGAAATAATCGCGATTGGGATGGATACACCAATAACGAGCGTGGCACGGAAACTTCTTAGGAATAACAGCAGGACGAGTAATGCAAAGATACCACCGAAGATCATATTCTGGATAACCGAATTAATCGATTGTTTAATGAAATCGGATGTATCGACGACAACATCGAGACTGACATCATCTGGAAGCTGCTGATTCAAGTCGTCCATCGCATCTAATATATTGTTAGAAACATCGACCGTGTTGCCATCAGACTGCTTAAGTATGCTGAGGACAACTGCTGTTTCATTGTTAACCAGGGCTGTACTATTTTTTTGTCTGTTATCCTGGATATCCGCTACGTCATCGAGCGTAATCTGGGCCCCTTGTGGTGTCTGGATAATCGACTGGCGAATATCATCGACCGATCCATAAGAACCGTCTATCCGGATCTGTAAATCCTGTTCACCTCGTTGCACAGTACCGGCAGAGGCGGATTGATTGGCGCCTTGTAATGACTGCTGAATCAGTTGCGTCGAGACACCGTACTGCTTCATGGCCGCTCTGTCGAGTTCAACGTCAATCACTCGTTCTTCGCCACCTTCGATACTGACGGAAGCGACACCGCTTTGACGTTCAAAATAAGGCTGAACCGTGTCTTCTGCTACAGATTGTAATTTTTGTGTATCACTGCCTGTTAAACCGACCCACATAATGGGCATTTGGTTCGGATTAAAACGGAGAACGCTTGGATCATTGGCGCCGTCTGGCAATGCCCCTTTGACCTGATCCACGCTTTCCCGGACTTCAAGTAAGGCATTATCGAGGTTCGTGCCATTTTCGAACATGACAATAACGAGTGAAGAACCCCTTTGTGACTGGGATTGAATCGTGTTGACACCTTCAATCGAGCTAAGACTGCTTTCTACTGGTTTGGAAACGAGCTGTTCCACTTCTTGTGGTGCTGCATCCGGATAGTTGGTTGCAACGACCGCAATTGGTAAATCAATTTCCGGAAATAAATCTATCGCTAAATTTCGAACGGAGATAAAACCCATTGCGATGATAGCGAGGACAATCATGATGACCCCGACTGGCCGTTTCACAGATGTTGATACTAATTTCATGATTAATCCTCCTCAGCTACTTTAATTTTACTGCCATCGACTAACGTCAGCTGGCCGCTCGTGACGAGTTGATCTCCTTCTGAAAGCTCTCCCTCCACAGCGGTTGACTGTGATTGGGTAGCTTGGACTGTGACGGCTACTTTTCGAGCTGTATCGCCATCGACCACATAGACAAACGTCTCCTGATCTTGTTCCACTAAGGCAGCGGTCGGAACCTGCAAGGCATCCTGCACAACAGTATCCTTAATAATCGCTTTGGCCACAACGCCTGCTTTTATATTGGCTGATTCATTGTCAAACGACAAATCAACTGGAAACAGACCGGAATCATTCGAGACATCTGACACGTAATCGATCGTCGCCTGCTGCGCTTCTTCGTCCTCATTACCTGTCGTGACGCTCACTTCATTTCCTTCTTCAAATAAATTCAGTTGCGTATCGGCAATTTGTAATTGGACGTTAAGACTTGTCAGATCGGTAACAACAGCTAATGGATCCTGTGTCGATACCATGGAACCTTCTTTGGCAGTCAGCTGAGTAATCACACCATCTGCTGGTGCTTCTACCGTAATCGTTCCTTGCGGGCTTGCGATCTTCGCAATATCGTCGCCTTCTTCGACTTCATCACCATTCGCTAATTCCAATTCATCGATTTCGCCCGCTACTGACGGAATAACAGGTGTGGATTGATTTGGTGAGGTTCGTCCATAAAAAACACGATCCATGACCAGATCACCTTTTGTTACTTCACCAGTTTCTACTGGCGTCACACGCTCTGTCTCTTCCTCCTGCTCTTCGTTGTCATTCTGTGAACATGCAACAAGTGTGATGATCACAATCATCAGTAAAAACAATAAACGCTTCATTCTTTTGTCCCCTCTCTGTTCTTAAAGATATTTTTTTATATTTTGCACATGGGATTGTAATACCTCATGTGTTTCTAAATGCTTGAGCATACTCTGAATAATAATGCGTTTCGGCTTTTGCTTCGTTCGTTCTTCTTCTAATACTTGGATCGCTTCTTGCGCATCCTGCTTGTCCTGTTGAGGTAACTGGGTTATCTTTTCATGTAATGCATCGATATTCTCCTGAATCGCCAGTTCATCTTTTTCATTAAATTGGGTAAGATCCTGATAGTGAAAAATCGGTGGTGCCTGTTGCTCGAGAACATCCTGAATCATTAGGTTAATATGATGGGTAATGTATGATGCCAATTGGCTGGAATCGAACTCCAGGTTATGGATCGCAATCCATTTGAAATAGCCGCTGAGCAGACTGTCGACCTGGATGATGATATCGGTCATATGTGTGGATAACGGACTGCCATAAATATTGCTCAGGCGTTCTTCCATCCAGTCGTAGCTTTGTTTATGTAGACTACGGATCAGGTCATCCATCTTGTCACCGAGGTGAATATTATCACGAAAATGCATTAATAAATATTCTTTGTGGTCTTTATATAATTCAAGAAAGGCTGCTATTTGATTTGTGAATGCTTCAAACGGATCATCCGAGGAATCTTCCATACGGTTAAGTTTCTCCATGATGGTTTCGGAATAGTATTTGAAGATTTCTACTAACAAATCATCTTTTGAATCAAAATGGATGTAAAAGGCGCCTTTGGATACTTCACTGGTGGAGGCAATCTCTTGAATAGAAGTCGTGTGAAATCCTTTTTCTGCGAAGAGTTTCAGACTTTCCTGCATGATTCGTTTCTTTTTATCTTCCAGTTTCGACATGGCTTTCTCTCCCCTCTTTCTTGTACGATAGCTGAACTACAGAGGTTTCACTTTTTCTCATGACTGGTCAGTCACACCTCCACATTAACAACTATCAAAGCGTGTTGCAATAATTGTGTTTCAACTTTTTTTCTGCTGACTTGTTGAAAACATAATAAAAGCCAATACTTCCTGATATGAAGATTGGCTTTTATTCTTACTTATTCATTTTCTGTATTATCTTCTTCGTTGTCTACCGCATCTTCCATATTTTGTTCGGCTTCATCCATGGTATCTTCCATTTCTTCGCCCATGTCTTCACCTGTGTTTCCTTCTTCGGTAGTGCCTTCATCTGTGGTACCTTCATCAATAGTGCCCGTTCCAGTTCCTTCTTCTGGGTTGTCACCCGTATCGCCAGGTACTTCTTCCTCTTCTGTACCTGTTTGGTCATCCTCTTGCTGTTGTTCTTCTTCTAATGGTTCTTCTTCTTCACTATCTGCACAACCTGCAAGAAAAGCAAGTGATAATAAAAAGGCACTTAGGTACTTGATGTACTTCGTTTTCATAAGGTGTTGTCCTCCTTTTAAGTCGTCTTCAGTGCTAGCTTAACCAACTTTTTCGAATTATATGCTTATGTGGAATGGAAATTTTTTGATGGGTGGATATGTGGGGAGATATGGTGTGGATTTGATAAGATTTGCTGAATGCGGGGTTGTGGTGGATTGGTGTTGTATGGTTACGAGGGGTGGTTGACCACTGCTTTTCGTTGTTTTGGTTGGTTAAAAGTTGTCGAGAGAATAGATCTTTTTCTGGGGGTGTTGATTCGGCTTGGATTGGCTTCGCTTTCGTACGTTAGTTGCTTTTGGCGATGTGCGGCGGGCTGTAGGATGAAGCTTTGAGTTTTTCTTACGGAATATGGACTTGACTCTTCTATCGGACAGTTGAGCGCTGTTCCTCTCGCTTTTTGGCCGTTTGATTCCTTCTATCGGACAATTGAGCACTGCTCCTCTCGCTTTTTGGCCGTTTGAACCTTTCTATCGGACAGTTGGGCACTGCTTCGCTCCCTTTTTGGCCGTTTGAAACCTTCTATCGGACAGTTGGACACTGCTCCTCTCGCTTTTTGGCCGTTTGAAACCTTCTATCGGACAGTTGGGCACTGCTTCGCTCCCTTTTTGGCCGTTTGAACCCTTCTATCGGACAGTTGGACACTGCTTCGCTCGCTTTTTGGCCGTTTGAACCCTTCTATCGGACAGTTGGACACTGCTCCTCTCGCTTTTTGGCCGTTTGAGCTCTTCTATCGGACAATTAGACACTGCTTCGCTCCCTTTTTGGCCATTTGAACCTTTCTATCGGACAATTGGACACTGCTTCGCTCCCTTTTTGGCCGTTTGAACCTTCCTATCGGACAGTTGGGCACTGCTTCGCTCCCTTTTTGGCCGTTTGAACCTTTCTATCGGACAATTGGACACTGCTCCACTCCTCTTTTGGTCGTTTGAATCCTTCTATCGGACAGTCTAATCCGAATAAACCTCTCATTCGTTCATTAATCAAATTTTCCATCTTGAGTTATGATCGAATTGACAGCTCGTTCATTCGGTAAGACCACCCTTACCGTCAAGTTAAATAAAAAAACAGAACATAACACAGGAGAATTCCAATCGTCTGCTGAGTTATGTTCTGCTTTTCATGTAAATACTATTTTACCGCAAATGTAATTTCTGCTTCGCATGCTAGGTCGTCGCCTACTTTAGCTACTGCTTTGCCTTTGCCGATTGGGCCTTTGATGCGGATGATTTCTACTTCTAATTGCAGTTGGTCGCCTGGTTTTACTTGACGCTTGAAACGGCATTTATCGATACCGGCCAGGAAACCGATTTTTCCTTTGTTTTCCTCTTTGCTTAAGATTGCTACAGCACCTACTTGAGCAAGGGCTTCAACGATTAGGACACCGGGCATTACCGGGTAATCGGGGAAGTGTCCCTGGAAAAAAGGTTCATTGATCGTTACGTTCTTTTTTCCGGTGATTTTTGTGTCATTTTGTTCAGTGATTTGATCCACTAGTAAAAATGGGTAACGATGTGGAATCGTCTCTTTAATTTCTTGAATATCCATGATAGGTTTGTCTCCTTCCATTTACATACAATAAGGATCAGTGCAATTGCCTGATCCCTTTTCCTCTATTTACGAATAAAATCGATGATATGCTGCCATGTTTGCCATTTCAGCACATCTAACGGGCTGCCATCTCCTAGTATGCTAAATCCTACAATAAGTCCAATGATAAGCGCAAATAAGCCGAGCACTAAAAAGATGAGAAGCTTTGCCCAGATAGGAATAAGCCTTCGAACATAGCGTTTTTCCTTTTCCTTGGCTTTTTCCTGCTTCTGCTTTTCTTTCACTTCAGCTCTTTTTTCATTCTTTTGCTTCTTTTCCTGCTTGGATTCAGTTGGTTGTTTTTCGTTCTTTATTTGCTCTGACATACGAGATGGCTCCTTATTTCGACTTTATCTCAATTGATTAATTAGACCATTTATCTGGTCGTGCATCGAGATTGTTCGCGCGTTAAACTGATAGGCGCGCTGTGTTTCAATCATATCGGTTGTTTGTTTGGCAATATCTACATTTGATCCTTCCAGTGCCCCGCTTTGGACACGGATTGTATCGACGTCATTTATAATTTCGTTTAGTGGATAATTGGTAAGACTGTCCTCTGATAATCGGAAAAGCGATTCACCTGATGCCTCGAACAGACGAGGTCGCACAGCTTCCACGACACCGAGCTGTCCTTCGACAACTTGAACGCCATTCCTTGTTACATTGATCATACCATTTTCGTCAATGGTCAAGTCTTCCATATTATCCGCTAACGTGATCGGCTGTTGATTTGCACCAAGTACCGGATTACCGTTCGAGGTAACCAGCATCACCGTATCATTTTCCATCGGACTTAAGTAAAAGTTACCCGCTCTCGTATAACGAACCTCTTGCTGACCATTCTCCTCAACCGCTACTTGAAAAAATTGATTATCTTCAAGCAATGCAACATCGAGGTTGCGATCCGTTGTCTGCAACGAACCTTGGGTGAAATCAAAATTAGTATGCCCTAATTTTGCTCCTGTTCCTACACGTAGACCTTCCGGCGTTAATCGGCCGGTTTCATTGGTTGGATCTGCTTCGAGATTGATTTGTTGCGACAATAATGAAGAGAAATTGGCATCACGGTTTTTGTAGCCAGTCGTATTGGTATTGGCGATATTATTCGCGATATTATCTAGTCGTTTCTGCAATTGCCCCATTGTCGCGGCAGCTTGAAAAGTCATTCTAGTCATCGGCTTCTACCCCTTTAGTTATCCAAGTCGTGCAATTTCATTGACCGCTTTGTCCAAGCTGCGATCATATTGCTGCACAACCTTCTGATTGGCTTCAAAACTACGATATGCCTGCATCATATCAGTCATCGTCTGTTGCGTATCCACATTGGAATTCTCCAGATGATTTTGCTGGATGCTGTATTGCAATCCTGCTAAGCCACCGGCATTGACTAACGCTTGTCCATCTTCAGCCAGTTCGAACAGGTCCTGTCCATTTTTCACTAGATCATTGGCATTGGCACTGTAGGCAATCCCGAGAGGAATCTCTTCACCTGCCACCTGAACCATACCATCTGTTGACACAGTAAAATCAAGCCCATTCGTATTAATCGGATTACCGGCTTCGTCTAATACATAGTAACCATTATTAGTCGTCAGATTTCCTTCACCATCTACTGTGAAATTACCGTTTCGTGTATAACGAATATCGCCATCACCATTCTGAACCGTGAAAAAAATCGAGCCGTTCTCATCTGGTGTGGTGCCTTGCACGAGTGCCATATCAGTCGAGACACCTGTTTCTTTTAACGTGCCTTGTACAAAATCAGGGATCGTTTCCTGCACGTACACACCTGTATTGATTGCCCCGAGCTCTGTCATTGTCGGGATCTTCGTACCTTCCGTTGTTGGCAATTCACGGTTTTCCATCCGTTGAATCAGCAGTTCAGGAAATGCTCTTAGTGTTGCGGTATCTTGTTTATAGCCTGGTGTTTGCGCATTCGTCATGTTATTCGACATCACTTCTAGACTGCGCTGCTGCGCCATCATGCCATTTGTCGCTGTGTAGAAACCTCTTAACATCGGTTGAACCTCACTTTCGGTTACGTTATACGATAGAACGTTCTAATTTATCGATATTATCGAGCATAATTCCGGTACCTTTTGCCACACAGTTCATTGGTTCTTCTGCAAGCAGGACTGGTACTTTTAATTCTTCTGCCAATAATTGATCTAATCCGTTTAGTAATGCACCGCCGCCTGTTAGAATCACACCTCTGTCGATGATGTCTGCGGACAGCTCTGGTGGTGTTTTTTCCAGAACGGTTTTCGCTGATTGTACGATTAAAGCGATCGATTCACGCAATGCTTCTTCTACTTCTTCCGAACGAATCGTAATCGTTCTTGGTAAACCTGACACCATGTCACGGCCGCGGATATCGATTTCCTCGCTGCGGGCTCCTTGGAATACCGTTGCAACATTGATTTTAATATCTTCTGCTGTGCGCTCACCAATTAATAATTTATATTTACGTTTTACATACTGAAGAATTTCAGCATCGAATTTGTCCCCAGCCATTTTGATCGATTGTGCCGTTACAATATCACCCATTGATAACACAGCGACATCTGTTGTTCCACCACCGATATCAACTACCATATTACCGCTAGGCTGAAAAATATCCATTCCCGCGCCAATCGCTGCTACCTTAGGTTCTTCTTCTAAGTATACTTTCTTTCCACCGGATTTCTCGGCTGCTTCCTTAATCGCCTTTTGCTCCACTTTCGTTATGTTTGTCGGGCAGCAGATTAACATTCTTGGCTTTGACAAGAATCCTTTTACATTAATTTTGTTAATAAAATATTTCAGCATCGCTTCTGTTACGTCAAAGTCAGCGATGACACCATCTTTCAACGGACGAATCGCCTCGATGTTGCCAGGTGTACGACCAACCATACGACGAGCCGCTTCCCCTACTTCGAGAACCTTACCAGTGTTACGATCCATTGCTACAACTGATGGTTCGTCTAGTACAATCCCTTTTCCTTTTACATGAATCAGCACATTCGCTGTTCCTAAATCTATTCCAATATCTCTTGAAAACATGAACGATTATCCTCCCTATTTCAATACCTTGTGATCCATTTCGTCTAGGACGTTGTTTGTTATGTATGTAAGCTTTATAGAAGAATCATTATTATTATGGTACATAATACCTCTAATTATATATAATATCACAAAATGATCCAGATCGTTATAGCTTTCCATAAAAAATGTCAATATTTTTAGGAAAATATGTGGATGCTGTCGGATCTTAGATGGTATTGGCGAATGGTTGTTGGGAATAGGCTATTTGAAAAAGGATTCCAGATGAATTAGAGAGGATAATGTGCTGCTACTTTGTAATAAGTTCTTCTGGATGTGGTGGTGCTTGTTTGCCATGAAGTTGATATTTCATTTTGGTCGCTTCCCCACCCCTTAAATGACGGATTGATTTATGGTGAGTTAATATTTCTTTTACTTCGTTAGCTAAGTCGGGATGTAATTCTGGTAAGCGCTCTGTCAAATCTTTGTGTACCGTGCTTTTGGACACTCCAAATTCTTTCGCTATGACTCGAACTGTTTTCTTCGTTTCTACGATGTACCTGCCAATCTTTAATGTTCGTTCTTTGATGTAGTCATGCACTTTACTCGCCTCCCATAGTTGTCAGTCCAAGGCGTGAATTGAGACAAGCATTGCGTATAAAAATACATAGGATACTGAGATGAGAACTTCACCTTAGACAAATAAAAGATAATTTGTAACATCTTATTACTCAGCAAAGCCCAATATGACAGTAATTTTTGGGACATACCTATGCTCGATCGCTTTTCAAGTGGCGAGGAGAGCGTATTCATATGGATTGGACAAGCAGTGTTTGCCGGATGGATATTGGAATGGGACAAATGGTGGGACAGGCTGGTGTGTGGGGGGATGTGGCGGAGTTTTTGGTATGGGGGGTTGGGTGAGTGGCGGGCGAGGGATATGGGATGGAAGTTGTTTTGGGTGAGTGGGTGGGCGGGGGATTTGTTGGCTGGCTTTGTGCAGATACGATCTGCGAATGAACGCTTTTCTATTGGGCTTCTATGTTTTGGAGACAAATCTGCTGCTTGCATTGGTTTTTTTGGTCCCTTCCTGGGTAATGGATACAAATCTATGATGGCTGCTCTCCGCTTTTGGGTCCTTTCTCGCTAAACGATACAAATCCATGGTCGCTGCTTCCTACTTTTGGGTCCTTTCTCGTTAAACGATACATATCTATGGTCGCTGCTTCACACTTTTGGGTCCTTTCTTGCTAAACGATACAAATCCATGGGGACTGCTCTCCACTTTTGGGTCCTTTACCGCTAAACGATACAAATCTATGGTCGCTGCTTCACACTTTTGGGTCCTTTACCGCTAAACGATACAAATCTATGGGGACTGCTTCACCCTTTTGGATCCTTTCTCGTTAAACGATACAAATCTGCCGCTTGGCTTCTGACTCTTGTCTCCTTTCCGCTGCAATGGATACAAATCTATGAGAGGATGCCCTACTTTTGGCTCCTTTCGCCATTTGTTCTCTTTTACATAGCCACACTCTACTGCTTGCACAAAAGGAAAAAGGTGATGGCTGCACCATCACCTTTCATCCGATATCACCGTAGTCTGGGTCCTCTTTTTTAATTGACTTCATTAACCGAATTTCCCCTATTCCCTTGGATTATCTTTTTTATCACGGTACTAACCGTCCGTAATCTCCACACTTCAAGATTCGAGAGATAAATAAGAAGATAAGTGGGTGATAAACGAACAATAACTTCCTGATAAGTTTCGCTATCAATCAGCGAGGGGTCAAAACCCACACTGATTGGAGTCTCACTTTATAAACCTAATCCTTCCGAAGCTTTGAGTGGCAGTTTTGCGAAAAAATGATCACTCCTTTTCTCCATAAAGTGTTGGTAAGAATATATAAAGAAATGCTGTTTCTTGGTGGCGAGTCCTAAATAATACTGCGAAAAAGGGGTGCTGAATTCCAAGTTTTCCAATAGTTGTTGAGCCACGTCGAAGTTCCCTCTCGCAATTTCAAGGTGCGCTTTTTCTACGGGATGTTCTGTATCAACACCATCCGTCTTTCCGAAGTGCGCACAAACAAACGGATAAGTGAAATTATCAATCCTATCTAAGATCTCTCTATCATCTAAGGCAAGTGCCAAATATTTTGCCTCTTCGATGTGATAGATACAGGAATGAAAATCTTCATAAATATACGTTAACGCCAAATCCAGATGGAGCTGTGCTTTTTGTATTGCCTGATGTGGTAGTTGTAATGCTTCATATGCATGTTTCCTCGCCAGAATTAATTCGTTACGCTTCCAATAATAATGGAACAAAATCATTTGAATTCTGCTATTAAAGAATGTAATCAAAAGCGGATTGTCCACATAGCGTATCTGTTTTTGGATTTTGTTCAAGAAATATCCGATTCTCTCAAAGTTATATACTTTTGAATCTACCTCTATATTTAAAAAGTATTTTATACACTTTAATTCAGGTGTGTCGGCGGAAACCGTTTTCGCAAGAGCCCTAACTTCATGGGCAGGTTTGCCATCTCTTAGATGGAGCATAAGCTTGTATAGTTTTGCCGCATTTTTATTTACTGGATGGGCATGGTCCATATTTAATTTTATATAGTATTGCAGTTCCTCGTAGGATCGATTGATGTAAAAGTATTCTAAGGCAAGGCGTTGGTCTGTGGTGGAATTACTAAGAAGTAAAAAATCTTTAGTGATGGACAGTTCCTGTGTTTCGTCGTTATCCAAGCTGATCATCGTGAGGAATTGTGAGAGCTGCATCTGCTTCTCTGATTCAACATATTCGCGGATCATCCCTGTTTTTATTTTTGTAGTTTCCATTTGCGATCTCCTTTCACATTACTATATTATTTCATATTCGAGATAGATTTCAATAGGTAAATCGGTATATTCGTTCGTCAAATACCTCATATTATCGACAGATCGATCGCTTTTAGAAACGTTTTGTTCGTTGTATATAATACTTAAACTTCCTACCATCTGATCTTATATACTTCTTCCTTTCATTCCAATTGTGTAAACTAGTATTTTATTGCTGTTTAACAACTTCGGAGACTGATGAATACTGCTAAAAGCCTCATCTCATCCTAGCACATGAATCATTTTCAAAATAATCAATCTGTAAATTTTTTTATCTAAGAGATTCTGACACACAAAAAAATCTCCTTACCTATTTTCACAGGTAAGGAGATTCGTTTTTATGCGTTTTCCATTGCGCTTGAAGATTCACTGTTTTCCATTTCAGATTCGTTGTTATTCGTTGAATCTTCTTCGGTATCCTCTGGTGTCTCTTCTGCATCATCTGTATTGTCTTCTTCTTCAGCAGCAGGGGCTTTATCTTCGCTATCATCTGCTTCTGTTCCTTGGTCTGACTCTGTGTCTGTTTCGCTATCAGCTTCGGCATCGTCTTGATCAGGGGCTACAATCTTGTTAATTGGTTGATTAACAAAATCTTCTGGATTCACTGGTGTACCATCTTTTCTTACTTCAAAGTGTACGTGAATTCCATTTTCCTGACCTAGCGTGTTCTGTCCAGCTGTTGCGATTGCTTGACCTTGTTCTACTGTACTGCCTTGCTCTACGAAAATCTCTTCTAAACTAGCGTAATACGTTGTCACACCGAAATCATGCTCTAATTTTACAACGTTACCTAGTAAAGGATCCTGTTTCACTTCGACTACTTCACCTGATAGTGCAGCACTTACGTCAAAAGCTTCATCTCCGGATGTTGAGATATCAATGCCATCGCTTTGATAGTATTGATTTTCGTGTAGAATTAACGCTTGTTCCTGTGTTTCTGCATCTGCACCATAATCATAAAATTTTGTCACGATTTCCGTTTGCAAGTCTTGCGCTACTGGCATCTCCAGCATTTCTTGTTGTTGCATGACTGTTGTTGCATCTTCTTCATCCTGACTGTCTTGCTCACCATTCAATTGATCTTGCATGTCTTCTGCAGCCTCTGGAACTTGATTGATAGCATTCTGATACCATAATACCCCTGTTAAAAGTAGAGCCGCTACTGCTAAATAAACTGCAGGAAAGAACCATCTTTTCTTGAAGATACGTTTCCAGCTATTTTTTGAAACGTTTTTGTTTTCCTCCATTATGCATCACCTCAGCAACCATTGTGATCAAATAGAGGAAAAAATATACATGGAAAAATTATTTTTTTACTAAAAGTTTTGGTGTCGCCTTTTCAAGCGTAGAAACCTGCACGCCCTGATAGTAATATTCGATGATCTCTTCATACGTTTTTCCTTCCTTCGCCATGCCATTTGCCCCGTATTGGCTCATACCGACACCATGACCGTACCCTTTCGTCGTGAAGACGTAATGATCGTCTTTTTTCGAAATGGTGAAGTCATTGGATGGCAGGCCTAATAATTCTCGTATATCACGGCCTGTGAACGTATTATCACCTATTTTGGCGGTTGCTACCCGTTTACTTTCCGTTCTCGTCAATTGAAAATCATTGATCTGACTGGAAATCGTTACGTCTAATTTCTTCTCTAGCTCTGCCTTTGTAAAAATCTTCTGATCAAAAAATTTAGGTGAAATCTCTTCATCCCATGGGCTTTCTACTGTTCGAAGGTATGGCAACTCACCTTCCCAGTAATCTTCCGAGTTCTCAGTATACCCATTACTTGTAGAGAAAAACGCTGGTGTAATAGGCTGATTGCTATACGTTATAATCTTACCTTGTGTCGCTGCTACAGCTTCTGTGATTTTGTCCATTTTCCAATGATAATCACTACCCCATACCTGGCGCAGTTCCTCTGTGCTCTTATACACCTGATGCTGGACGGTATCGGTTACATCTGCTCCACCTTCCAGCTTACCTTGTTGACCTTGCGATAGGTATTGCGTGATATACGTTCTTGCCGCCAGCGCTTGTGCCTTCAATGCTTCTAATTCAAAATCTGCGGGCATCTCTGAGGCAACCACATGTACGACATAATCCTCCAATGGTACTTTTTCGACTTCGTCCGTTTCACTACGTAAGACATTGACATCAAAAGGAGAATCCAATGTGACGGGTGCTGCGGCTGTCGCTTCTTCTGCCTGTTGTTCGCTGGATGCTTGTGTGGCGTTGTCCCCTTTAAAAGGAATAACAATAATAGTAGGGACGATGAACATAAAGGTCAGCAAAGTTGCTACGATGACTAGGAAAGGCAATTTCCAGTTGGATTGTTTGGTTTTTTTGTACTGCCATTTGGCCATGAATAACCTCCTCATTCTTGTCTTGCAATTCTACTCTATTTTATTCACAAGATTAGGAGAATAGAACAGGAGAAACGTAAAAGAAAAAAGAGGACTAGCATATGTCTAAGCTGTCCTCTTATCTCTATTATTGTACTTCTATTTGTTCTGTATCCGCCATATTAGCTTCTGCTACAAAAGATGTTTCCATTGCGTTCACGCGTTCAATGTCCGCCCCAAGTTTTGCAAATTTTTCCGTGATATCGACATACCCTCTGTCAATATGGTGCAGAGAAGTAACACGTGTGTAACCGTCTGCTACCAGTCCTGCCAAAATCAACGCAGCTCCTGCGCGTAAGTCTGTCGCAGCTACTTCAGCCCCTTGTAAACTTACAGGACCTTCTACAATCACGCTGCGGCCTTCGATCTTCAATTTTGCATTCATTCTTCTGAATTCTTCAACATGCATAAAACGATTTTCAAAAACAGTTTCGGTAATTACACTTGTACCTGCAGCATGTAGCATAAGGGCCATCATCTGAGACTGCATATCTGTTGGAAAGCCTGGGTGTGGCAACGTTTTGATATCTGTTGATTGAAGTGTTTTAGGTCCAATCACACGAACACCATCCGCTTCTTCAAGAATACGGACTCCCATTTCTTCCATCTTTGATACTAGTGCGCGCATATGATCCACTTCAGCATTCTCAATCAAAACATTTCCGCCAGTAATTGCTGCAGCTACCATAAATGTTCCCGCCTCAATACGGTCAGGGATAATCGTATGCTCTGCACCATGCAATTTATCGACGCCTTCGATTTTAATTGTTTCAGTTCCTGCTCCAATAACATGCGCACCCATTTTGTTCAGATAGTTGGCCAAGTCTACTATTTCTGGTTCCTTCGCAGCATTCTCAATAACAGTCTTGCCATCTGCAAGTGCTGCGGCCATCATAATGTTCTCTGTTGCTCCAACACTCGGCATATCGAGATAGATTTTTGCACCCTTCAATCTGCCATTTGTTGAAACTTCCACAAAACCATTACCTACATGTACATCTGCCCCCATTGCTTCGAAGCCTTTTAAGTGAAGGTCAATCGGTCTTGAGCCAATTGCACATCCTCCCGGCAAAGCAACCTTTGCATGACCATAACGAGCTAACAATGGCCCTAATACCAGTACAGAAGCACGCATTTTACGTACATATTCAAAAGGAGCTTCTGTTAGAAGTGGTTGTGTTGCATCAACTGTAACGGTGTTCTTTTCATATTTAACTTCTGCGTTCATGTGCGTTAATACTTGATTTATAGTGAGTACATCTGCTAATGCAGGTACTTCGTGTATAATACTTTTTCCTTCACTTGCAATTATGCTTGCGGCAATGACAGGCAGTACGGCATTTTTGGCACCTTCTACTTTAACGGTACCATTTAACTGCCTCCCACCACGAACGATGATATTTTCCAAGGCTCATTCTCCTCTGTAGTGCATATTCATTATTATTAGTATTCATTAATCAGGATAGGTGTTCCAATTGTTACGGTAGTTCTGTCTCCTATCCCTTCTCTAACGGCGATTTGTATATTGAATTCTTGATCATATTGCTGTATTTTTTGATTCCAGTTCGCTGTATAACCAGTCCACGTAGTAAAGTCTGGTTCTTTTACTTCGTCAATAATTGACATTTTCAGTTCAGATTTTACAAAATTTATAAAAGAAACAATATCTATAATACCATTTTTCCATGCCTGTGCACAAGAGAAATATTGTGCTTTGTCCGTAAATATTACTTTCGTAACTCCTTTTATTTTCTGCTGAAACTTTTCTAGTACTTCCGGCGTCATTTCCGTCGCTGAAATAGTATAAAGGACTTGATATTCATTTTTCTTTTCATAGGTGCGCACTATTAATAATGATTCGTTCATCCCGTTATTATTCCGACGGTTTGCATCTAATTTATACGTATCGTCGTCGACCATAGTAAGTTGATACCCTTTGAGATTGTCGATAAAACGAGAAATTTCTGGAATTATTCTTCTTTCTCTAATAGTAGTTTCTAAGTTTGCTAGATTTAAGCCTTGTTCCTCTATCATCGCCACCATATCATTCATCTCTTTCGTATTATCATCCATCGTTTTCGCATCTAATTGCTGTACAAAAAATATCATCATCATTGCCGTTATAGAAAAAAGTAAATACTTCATTCCCCGCACTCCTTTTTTTTAGTAAAAAGTATTGGCAGAAAATGAAGTATCCATACATGAAGATCTTATCTTTTTGGTATTGCTGAACGGATATGTCTTAAGAAAACATATACAGCAGTTGCTGGGACCAGTTTAAGAAATCTAAGAAAAAGTTACTTACAGTGGAACCGATCGTAATGGTTATTAATATAAGGAAGATTCTCGCTTCCATTACTTTGTGCTTCTTGAACCATTCATCAAAATTTAATGATTGGAGTACTTGCCATGTGATCACAATAAAAAGCAGATGAGATAACATGCCGACTAACCCATCTTGCGCTAAACTCTCTAACATTCAAAATCCCTCACTAACCTATGATTTATCACAGCGATAACTTCCTGATAAGTTTCGCAAGCAATCCGTCGGGATTCCCCCCGCTGATTGCAGTCTCACTTTATCCTATATTATAACATATCTGGATCGATTTCTGTTTTTTTGGCTACGATTCGATATTTCCCGGGAAATTCGACGGCAATTAAGCTGGTGATTTGTCAAAAATGTGCTGTTATTCGCATGTCGCTGGGATTGGTGGAATACCGATGCGGCTAACCACTTCGCGTCTGCGGGAATGTATGTGGATGGTCTACGCTATGTACTGACGCTTCAAACATATTGAAATTTATCCATCAGTGTCGATTTAATTCTCTAACCATGCTTTGTTCCCTTCTCTTAGCTGCTTCACCTGTTGTAGAACTAACGCAGTGAAAGGATATTCTATGACTACTAATAATGCAGATCGTTTTAAGAAAAACGTGCATAAACCACCCGGTCCTAATTGACTTCATTACTAAACAACTTCCTATAATATGGATTATGTAAAGTAGCTGCTTTATGCTTAGTGGTAATTTTGAAATGATTCATGTGCTGTGATACCGCTCCGTCCAACCACTTCGCGTCCTGCGGGGCACGGCTGAAGCTAGGCTACTACTAGAATTACTACTCTGCTGCCTTGCACCGAGGAAGCCTACCTCGAAGCGTTACTAGTAGACACAGGTGCAGACGTTGTGGATCTTCAGCGCCTGCATGATCCCGCGGGAGTCTACGTGGTTGGCCTACGCTAGGATAGGGACTCTACAACTTTTGTAAGAGCTAGCATATTGATCGGATGCATATATAATAGCTATTCAACAATGCCTAGAACCACTGCTTTTTGCTGTTACATCCGTTGTAGCATTTTCCTTAAGCGTAGGAAATAGGCGGAGACTCCCGTGGAATCAGCGCGAGCTGAAGATCCACTTCATTTGTGCCTGTGTCTGCAAGCATTGCTTCGAAGTGAGCTTCCTCGGCACAAGGCAGCAAAGAAGCATTTTCAAGTAGTAGCCTAGCTGAAGCCGTGCCCACAGGACGCGGAGCCTATTTCCGGAGCTTTGCTAAGCAGATGAAAACTATCAAAATTAACTACGTGTCAGACAGTTCCAGTTTACATAATCCATATTATAGGAACTCAACTTCAAACTCTATAAGTTTACTGCTGTGACTGCATTTTTATACTTTTTTGGCTGACCAAAAATAAGGCGGAGCTAATCTCGAAGTATTGTCGGCTTCGAATTACACAAGTATTGGCACAAGAGTTCCTTTGATACCCTTGATTGGTCATAGATTTAGTTTTTATAGACAGCTTTTGCTTTTTTCCTTTTCTACTGTCCGTAAGATTCATTCTTATGGACAACTTTTTCCCTTTTTCTGCTCATCTGTCCATAAGAATGGATGATATGACAGGAGTAAACATGCAAAAAGGTTTAAAGACTATTTTTTCTTAACTTGACGGCTATGTGCCGTGCCTACGCGGAACGAAGGTCTAACACATGGAACATTGCAGAGCCTATGCAAAAAAGGTGGCTGCGCATAACCTGGACGGTTACGGCAGCCACCTTTTTTTGTTACTTATCTGTTTTCTTTAATTTCGATTCGGTTTAAGGCACGTTGTAGTGCTAATTCTGCCCTTCTGAAATCAATTTCATCTTGTTTAGCTTGTAAACGGCGTTCTGCTCGTTCTTTTGCTGCGCGGGCACGTTCGATATCGATGTCCTCTGGCTGCTCTGCTGATTGTGCCAGGATGGTCACTTTGTCAGGGCGTACCTCAAGGAATCCTCCACTTACGGCAATGCGATGTGGATTTTCTCCTTTTAAGCGCACAGAACTTATTGATAACGGTGCAACGAGCGGAATGTGACCTGGTAGGATCCCGAGCTCTCCACTCTCAGCTTTACAGCTAACCATTTCAAATGAATCTTCCAGAACAGGGCCATCCGGAGTAACAACACTTACTGTTAGTGTTTTCAACAGAACCCCTCCTTAGGCTGGAATAAAAGCAAAAGGCGTTTTTTACGCCATTTGCTTCGCTTTTTCTACTACTTCTTCGATACGACCTACTAGACGGAACGCATCTTCTGGAAGGTCATCATATTTACCGTCAAGGATTTCACGGAAACCTTGAACAGTTTCCTGAACTGGTACATAAGAACCTTTTTGACCTGTAAACTGCTCCGCAACGTGGAAGTTCTGAGATAAGAAGAACTGGATACGACGCGCACGAGCAACGGTAAGTTTATCTTCATCAGATAACTCATCCATACCAAGGATCGCGATAATATCTTGTAATTCTTTATACTTTTGGATTGTTTGCTGAACTTCACGCGCAACATTATAGTGCTCATCCCCAACGATCTCAGGGTCAAGGGCACGAGATGTTGATGCAAGTGGATCCACGGCTGGGTAGATACCTTGCTCAGATAATCCACGGTCAAGGTTTGTTGTTGCATCTAAGTGAGCGAACGTTGTAGCCGGTGCCGGATCCGTGTAGTCATCGGCAGGTACGTATACCGCTTGGATAGATGTTACAGAACCTTTGTTTGTAGATGTGATACGCTCTTGTAATTGACCCATTTCCGTTGCAAGTGTTGGCTGGTAACCAACGGCAGATGGCATACGGCCAAGAAGTGCCGAAACCTCTGAACCTGCTTGTGTAAAACGGAAGATGTTGTCGATGAACAATAGAACGTCCTGACCTTGCTCATCACGGAAGTGCTCCGCCATTGTAAGACCAGTTAAGGCAACACGCATACGAGCTCCAGGTGGTTCGTTCATTTGACCGAATACCATCGCTGTTTTTGCGATAACGCCAGAATCTTTCATTTCGTAGTAAAGGTCATTACCTTCACGAGTACGTTCCCCAACACCTGCGAATACGGAAATACCACCATGCTCTTGTGCGATGTTGTTGATTAATTCCTGGATTAGTACGGTTTTACCTACACCCGCACCACCAAATAAACCGATTTTACCACCTTTGATATAAGGTGCTAGAAGGTCTACTACTTTAATACCTGTTTCCAAGATCTCTGTTTCTGTTGCTAAATCTTCAAATTTCGGTGATTGACGGTGAATTGGATCACGGCGAACTTGTTCTCCTAATTCTTCATCAAGGTCAATCTTCTCACCTAATACGTTGAAGACACGGCCTAATGTTTCTTCACCTACTGGTACAGAAATCGGTGCGTTCATATCTAATACTGCTGCACCACGTTGTACACCTTCTGTAGATGACATTGCAATTGTACGTACAGCGTCATCGCCTAAGTGAAGTGCAACTTCTACTGTAAGATCCTGCGTTTCACCGTTCGCTTCATACTGTACTTTTAACGCGTTGTAAATTTCAGGGAGGTGTCCGTCTTCGAACTTAACGTCAACTACCGGCCCCATAATTTGAATAACGTGTCCTTTTGCCATCGATTTCCCTCCTAACTAAATGATTCCGAATGGTATTATTCTAAAGCGGCTGCCCCACCGACGATTTCGGTGATTTCTTGCGTAATGGCTGCTTGTCTTGCACGGTTATATTGTAAGGACAGATCATCAATAAGATCATCCGCATTGTCCGTCGCACTCTTCATCGCTGTCATACGAGATGCATGTTCACTCGCTTTACTGTCAAGAAGTGCGCCGAAGATCAAGCTTTCCGCATATTGTGGCAATAATACATTTAAAATTTCTTGTTGATTTGGTTCATATTCATACGTGCTTTGTACCCCTTCAGACATTTCGGACAAGTCTGTTAATGGTAAAAGCTTTTTCTCTGTTATTTCTTGTGAAATCGCACTGATGAAGTGATTATAGAAAATCACTAATTCATCGATTTCTTCATCAATAAAAAGTTGTACCGTTTCAGATGTTAATTCTTTAATTTCCGCAAAGCTTGGCTGATCGGAAACACCAGTAATTTCTCTCAAAATCGGCATGTCACGTTTCTTAAAGAAATCACGACCCATACGACCTAAAGTGATAATCGTATATTCATCTTTTGATTGATGTTTTTCTTCTATTTTTCGATATACTTGGCGTAATACTCCACTATTAAACGCACCTGCTAAACCACGGTCAGATGTGATAACAAAATAGGCTGTTTTCTTCACCTCACGTGTTTGCAGCATGGGATGATCTGCATCCTGGCCACTTCCGGCAATGCTATGGACGACTTCTTTAATCTTATTGCTGTATGGATCAAAAGATTTCGTTAATTCTTCTGCTTTATTTAGCTTTGAAGCAGAAACCATGTGCATAGCTTTTGTGATCTGTTTTGTTTTTTTCGTAGAATTAATACGCGTTTTTATATCTCTAAGAGATGCCACTATTTTTCACCGCCCTTTCCAAAAAGGTTGAACGTTTCCTATATTGAAAGCGAAGGGAGTTCTGTAACGTTAACTCGCTACAGAAACGCTTGCTTCTTATTCGGATACTACAAATGTTTTCTTGAATTCTTCTACTGCTCCGCTCATTTCGTCAGCGTCAGCTAGTTGACCAGTTTCTCTGATTGAGTTAAGCAAGTCTTTCTTGTTTTGGTCCATCCAATTCAAGAACTCATCTTCAAAGCGCGTAATATCTGTAACAGGAATATCATCAAGATGCCCTTTTGTTAAAGCAAAGATGATCATAACTTGTTTTTCTACTACTAATGGCTTGTGAAGACCTTGTTTTAATACTTCTACTGTACGTTGACCACGGTTCAATTTAGCAGCTGTTGCTTTATCTAAATCAGAACCGAATTGTGCGAATGATTCCAGCTCACGGAACGACGCTAAGTCAAGACGAAGCGTACCGGCAACTTTCTTCATCGCTTTGATCTGTGCAGAACCACCAACACGTGATACAGATAGACCCGGGTTTATCGCTGGACGAACACCAGAGAAGAATAAGTCAGACTGTAAGAAGATTTGTCCATCCGTGATGGAGATAACGTTTGTTGGGATATATGCTGAGATATCACCTGCTTGTGTTTCAACGAATGGAAGAGCTGTTAAAGATCCTCCACCTTTTGCATCACTAAGCTTCGCTGCACGCTCAAGTAAACGAGAGTGTAAGTAGAATACATCCCCTGGGAATGCCTCACGACCTGGCGGACGACGTAA
This sequence comes from Gracilibacillus salinarum, assembly GCF_022919575.1. Lineage (NCBI taxonomy): Bacteria > Bacillati > Bacillota > Bacilli > Caryophanales > Bacillaceae > Gracilibacillus > Gracilibacillus salinarum. The sequence continues at coordinate 2,020,573 of NZ_CP095071.1, forward strand.
TAATAAGGAAAGCTCACGGTATGCGTTCGCTTGTTTAGATAAATCATCATATACAACCAATACGTGCTTGCCGTTATACATGAAATCTTCACCCATTGATACACCTGCATATGGTGCAAGGTATTGTAATGGAGCTGGTTCACTGGCACCTGCTGTTACTACAATCGTGTAATCAAGCGCGCCATAACGACGTAATGTTTCTACTGTTCCACGTACAGTTGAATCTTTTTGACCGATTGCTACATAAATACAAATCATATCCTGATCTGCCTGGTTTAAGATAGCATCGATTGCTACAGTTGTTTTACCAGTTTGACGATCCCCGATGATTAACTCACGTTGACCACGACCGATTGGCACTAATGCGTCAATCGCTTTGATACCTGTCTGTAATGGCTCATCAACTGATTTACGATCCATTACACCAGGTGCTGGAGATTCGATTGGACGAGTCTTAGATGTCTCCACTGGACCTTTACCATCAACAGGTTGTCCTAATGGGTTAACAACACGACCAATAAGTTCCTCCCCTACTGGCACTTCCATAATACGGCCGGTACGACGAACTTCATCGCCTTCACGAATACCTGTATATGGCCCAAGAATGACAATACCTACGTTTGATTCTTCTAAGTTCTGTGCCATACCCATGACACCATTTGAAAATTCAACAAGCTCTCCAGACATTACGTTATCTAAACCGTGTGCACGTGCGATACCATCACCGATTTCGATAACTGTACCAACATCTGCTACTTCGATGTCTGAATCATAGCTTTCGATTTGCTGTTTAATCAGTGCACTGATTTCTTCAGCTTTAATGCTCATGCCATTTCACCCCTATCGTTCTTAATTTGCAGTTGCGATTTGTCGTTCTAATCGATCGAGCTTTCCTTTGATGGAACCATCATACACTGTATTGCCAATTCTGATTTTCACTCCACCTAAAAGCTTCGGATCAATTTGATTATTTATCTTCAATTCTTTAATGTTCAATCTCTTAACGAATACTTGTTGAATCTCTTGCTGCTCTGCATCAGACAATGCACGAACAGAATAGACTGTCGCTTCTTTAACACCTCTTGCCTCTTGTGCAAGGGTAATGAAAGTTGTTGCAACATCTTCTATAATTGCTTCATTGTGGCGGTCCACCAATAACGAAAGTGTATGTAACACATCCTTCGAGAATCCCTGGAACGCTTCGTTTAACAGTTGTTTCTTCTTATCTGCTTCTACTTTCGGATGGTGCAAGAACTTAAGAAATGCTTGATTATTTTGAAAAACTTCTTTCACTGTTGCTAGTTCTGCTTCAAGAAAATCAATCGTTTCTTTTTCTGTTGCAATTTGAAAAAGAGCTTCTGCATAACGCTTGGCTACATTCGTTTTACTCATTGCTCTTCTCCTATCTTTTTAATGTAGTCACTGATCAACTGTTCCTGATCTTTTGCATCGATTTCTTTTTCAATCACTTTAGTAGCAATCTGTACTGACAATGTTGCCACTTGTGCCTGAAGTGCTTCGACTGCTTTTTCTTTCTCACGTGCGATATCTTCTTCAGCAGATTTCTTGATACGAGTTGCTGCTTGGTTTGCCGCTTCGATAATCGAACGTTCTTGTTCCTGACCAGCTTTCTTTGCATCTTCAATAATTTGTTGCGCTTCCTGACGTGTTGCTTTCAATTGCTCATTCGCTTCACGTGATGCTTTTTCAGCATCGACACGGTTCTTTTCAGCTGTTTCGATCTCATTTGCGATATGATTTTCACGCTTTTGCATGGTATTCATGATTGGTCCCCACGCGAATTTCTTCAATAAAGCAAGTAAAACCAAAAAGCTGACTAATGAGAAGAGAATATCTCCACCATGTAAACCGCCGATTGACGCCTGAATGATGAGTCCACTTGATAAAAGTTGCACAGTGTTCACTCCTTCCTCCGTATAATCATCTATATCCATCTATAAATTGCATTCTGTATTCAAATTCGTTGCACAACGGCACCACAATGCCAATTAGCAATGAATATTTTTTCATAAACGAATGGCGAAGGTTGTCATCGACGAACTCCGCCATTCTGTTTCATCTAAAACTATTAGCTACCCATTACGATAAACGCGATAACTACCGCAAAGATCGGAATCGCCTCTACCAATGCTACCCCGATAAACATTGTCGTTTGAAGTGCACCTCTTAATTCTGGCTGACGTGCAATCCCTTCTACTGTACGACTTACGATCATACCGTTACCTAAACCAGCACCTAGTGCCGCTAAACCAATTGCTATTGCTGCTGCTAATGGACCCATTATTGTTTCCTCCTTTAAAAAGTATAAATTATTAAAATTGTTTTATTTTAATGGTCTGAACTCACTTTATGAGACATATAAACCATCGTTAACATAGTAAAAATAAATGCTTGAATAGCGCCTATAAATAAACTGAACCCTTGCCATGCCACCATTGGAACGATGGATACGACAGTTGTTAAAGGGAAAGCTATCATCGCCATTTTGGTAATAAGTGATAATAAAATTTCACCAGCAAAGATATTACCGAAGAGACGCAAACCTAAAGTTAATGTATTTGTAAACTCTTCAATAATCTTAAATGGAAGTAAAAATGGTACAGGTCTAACATAATCTTTCGCGTATTCCTTGAACCCTTTTTCCTTTACCCCATAATAATGGGATAAGACAATGACAAGCGATGACAATGTTAATGTCAATACCGCATCAGAAGTCGGTGATTTCCACCAGAGGTCGTGCCCAAAAACCACCATAGTAATAACCCCTAATATATTACTGACAAATATAAAAACTAGTAAAGTTAATCCCAAGGGTAAGAACGTTTTACCTGTTTTCCAATCCATCGTGTCGCCAATAATACCTTTCACGAAATCAATAATCCATTCCATGAAATTCTGGAAACCAGTTGGCTTCATTTGTAATTTTCTCGCTCCAACCGTACAGATAATAAATACTATTGCTGAAGCAATAAATGTCATCAAAATAGTAGATAAATTAAAATCCAACCATGGAATTCCTAATACATCATGAACTATTGGTGCCTCATGATCCAATTCCTTCACCTCACTTCCTTTGCTAGTCTTGATTTCTAAATAGTGCAAAATCTATCATAATAACAACATAAGTTGTCATTAATCCCATAATAACCGATAAAGAATGGAAATGTTCGTCATAGTACAGAGCGATTAACACCGCTAATCCTGCAGTGGCAAAACGGGTAAAGGTTCCTATCCCGAAAGCACGACCACCCTCTACGACAACTTGTCCAAACCGGTCGATCTTTCGTTGCATTACCCATAAATTATAAAAACTTAGTGTAGTTCCCAGGAGGAGTCCGAGGAATATTCTCGTAAAAGGTGTTAGGCCTAATCCAAGAACAAATAATGCAAGAAGGTAGAACATCCATTTACGCTGACGGGTAATTATTTGCTTATATTGATTCATTATCATTCGTCTCCCGTTAACTCTCTAACATAATGGAACATTCCGTATAACCCGGCTCCTAAACCGATAAAGAGTCCGATTAATAAAAAAAGTGGTGATGTGGATAAATGTCTGTCAATAAATCTTCCAATAAATAACCCTACAAGTGGCGCTCCGACAAGTTGTGACAAAATTGCAGAATATACTGTCAAACCGTAATAGGTACTTTTCTTGGGCGGTGACATCTACTCACTCCTAATTTCGCACAATCTCTTTATATGTACAAAGGAAGAAAATCTAACCAAACAGATAGATTTTGTCACTATATTGAAACCCTTATCATCCACACTAAATTAGCATACAATAGGGGTAATCTAATGTCAATCTCTTTTGACCACAAAAACTAAAAATAAACGGACAAGTATCCACATCGGTAATCAAAACCCTTTAATAACAGCTTTCAAGTGAATAGTTTCACTTTTCGAAAGAATTGTGACAATTCATTCGAGTGTCGAAACAACCGCTTTTTTTGTAGAAAAACCGATCATTTAACCACTCCCATACCAAATTGTTTGGTATTGAAATGTCTTTTTTTCTTTCGTTTCAATGGTGATATTTGCAATATATTGACCTTTTATGTCTGAATTACGTTCGATATCCCCTTCAATTACGCCAGGCTGCAAATCTTCACGTTCAACAATGGTCGTCTCATAGGCGAAGGTTTGCGGATTATACAAATCAATTGTTAATTTCTCTGCTTCTTCTACTAAATAAAGCTGATAATGATAACCGTCTTCCAATGGGGTAACAGACAGCTCGAGCCCCATCGCTGTCGGAATCTCGTGATCATCTGACAGGAACATATACGGAATCGGCGTTTCATTAAGATACAGGTAGCCTTGCTTAATCGTTTCTTCCAATAAACTAGGCCGGATCGTTGCCTTCACCACTATTTCTTTTTTCTCATGTGGTTGCAATGTAAAAGACCGCGGCAGCTGAAAATGGATCGCTTTTTGCTGATCGGGCAGTTGAAAGGCATATTCCTTCGTCTGATCGGATATATTTTCGATGATTAGTGTGTCTTGCTTCTGCTCACTATTGTCACCAATTTTGCCAAAGCGCAATAAGGATTGATAGATCAGCGTGTCTGTATTGATCGCTTCCTGCGCATTTACTTTTCCTGCACCTTGCGCAGTTGGTTCAAAAGCCTGAAATGGATCAGCGGTTGTCAGCAGAGCGGCTTTTAATTGTTTCGGTGTCCAGTCTGGATGGGCTTCTTTCAGTAAGGCTATCACGCCGGCGACATGGGGAGCCGCCATGCTCGTACCGCTAAGTTTCTGATAACCGCCGGGTACTGTACTTAAAATAGCGGCACCCGGTGCTACCACTTCCGGTTTAATCGCCCAGTTAACGGTGACAGGTCCGCGCGAACTAAAATCTGTTACGGTATCCTGGACATGCTGGTATTCGAGGTTCAAGTAGCCTGGGTTGTGCTTGAGCCATTCGCCATCTTCCTTCGTTATCGCTGCCACAGGAATCGTGATATTTGGATCAATGCCACCTTGAAACATGCCGTCTTCATTATTAGCGATTAGTAAAGCAGCGGCTCCTTTTTCCTGTGCCTCATAAGCCAATTGCGTAAAAGGAATCTCGCCTCGCTCTATTATTAAAATCGTATCATGTGCAATCTTATCTGGATTGTTTGTCACCTTCATATCTCTGGCAAAATCCCATGGCTGTGAGCCTTGCATCGGTAACATGTTAATTTTTTTGTCATGGAATCGTTCATATAAATAGGCAGATTCCATTGCTGGTGTCGATGCACCGACAGAAATGACATGGTCAGCTGTGGCCGGCGAACCTACTGTCCATAGATCTGGACCAGTATTCCCGTTGGCGATAACGACGGCCACTCCTTCATCGGCAGCACGATTAACAGCAACACTCGTCGGCCAATCCGGTCCATTAATCGAATTACCTAAAGATAAGTTGATTATATCCATCCCATCTTTGACCGCTTTTTCGATAGCAGCCATCACTTGCACAGACGTCCCGGTTCCACCCGGGCCAAGGGCGCGATAGGCATATAATTCAGCATCAGGCGCTATTCCTTTCATCTTGCCATTGGCTGCAATCACGCCAGCGACATGACTGCCATGCAATGTAGGAATACCCTGATCCGGTTTGGTCTCCATTGGGTCTTCATCAAAATCGACCAGGTCGAAGCCACCTTTGAAATTTGGCTGCAAGTCTGGATGGGTATAATCAATGCCTGTATCAATCACGCCAACCTTGACGCCTTTTCCTGTATAGCCTGTCTCATTCGGGATAAGGAAGGGAATGCTTTGATTGATGTTCTCCTCGGTTTGCTGGGTTTGATAGTTTTGCACCGGATAGGTCTGTTTGAAATAACTGTTTTCTTTAATATCCTCTAAGTTTTTCGGGTCTGTTTTTATTGCTATGCCATTAAATATCGTGTCATAAATCGATAATATCTCCACACTAGGATGATATGTTTCGATTTCTTCTGCCACCTGATGAGGATCCCCTTCTACTTCTATAATAAAAGGTAATGGCTGCTCGGTATGTATCGATGTAAAAAGGAATAAAGATAAGATAAATGACACGACAAGCACTCCTTCCACTAGATAGGAGTATTGTTAACTTGGGTTGGAAAAGATATGTATGGAAGATGGAGAAAATTGCTGATAAGAACATGGGATATGTTGGTTAGAAAAAACAACTGAAACGCGGTGACCGGGTTCCAGCTGTTTTGATTGGTGTTATTTTGTTCCGAATAATCGGTCTCCTGCATCGCCTAGCCCTGGTACGATGTAACCTTTTTCGTTCAGTTTCTCATCAAGAGCACCTAGGTAAATGTCGACATCAGGATGTTCTTTTTGAAGGACTTCAATGCCTTCCGGTGCTGCAATCAGACACATTAGTTTAATGTTCGTTGCGCCACGCTTTTTCAAGGAGTGGATGGCGTCATTTGCTGATCCGCCTGTTGCTAACATCGGGTCAATTACGATCAATTCACGTTCTTCTATATCTGAAGGCAATTTAATATAATACTCTGTTGGTGTAAATGTTACTGGATCACGATACAAGCCGACATGTCCTACTTTTGCAGCTGGGATCAGTTTCAAGATTCCGTCCACCATACCTAATCCAGCTCGCAAAATTGGAATTAATCCAATTTTCTTACCACTGATCACTTTCGTTGTTGCTTGTGTGACCGGTGTTTCGATCGTCGTTTCTTCAAGAGGCATGTCCCTTGTAATTTCAAATGCCATTAAAGTTGACACTTCGTCTACTAACGCGCGGAATTCTTTCGTTCCCGTGTTTTTATTTCGTATGTACGTTAACTTATGCTGAATTAACGGATGATCCAAAACAAATAATTTACTCATGAGGATACCTCTCCTTTAACAATTAATATTCCATAACCCACAATATTCATCCTTAAAATTGTACAGAAAATCAGATGCTGATGCAAGTGTCATGTTAAATTATTTTCAATTGGTGCTGGAGGCTTGCGCTATGTGGCGTGAGCAGGGTTTTTGATCGTGGTAGGGTTGTGGTTGGAAATATTTACTTTGGGATTCGTGCTGGGGGAGGTGGGGTGGGTGGTGCTTTGCGGTGGGTCATTCTATCGGACAATTGTTAGGTGCTCGACTCTCTTTTTGGCCGGTTAAGCACTTCTATCGGACAAACAGTGCCTCTTCGATCCTCTTTTTTGCCGTTTGAGCTCTTCTATCGGACAAGCGGGACCTCTTTGATCCTCTCTTTGTCCGTTTGAGCTCTTCTATCGGACAAGCGGGATCTCTTCGACCCTCTTTTTGGCCGATTGAACCCTTCTATCGGACAAGCGGGACCTACTTGACCCTCCTCTTGGCCGATTGAACCCTTCTATCGGACAAGCGAGACCTACTTATCCCCCTTTTTTGGCCGATTGAATCTTCTATCCGGTCAATTTTCACCTGCATGACTTGGACTTAGCAATTTACGGCTTGCTGGTCACGTTATTCATTAATAAAAACTGGACATAACTCCGATTAATAAACAACTTCCTATAATATGGATTATGTCCACAAAGGCTGTATTGCTGAATGGTCATTTTGATATAATTTATCTGCTCAGCAAAGCTCCGGAAATAGGCTCCGCGTCCTGTGGGAACGGCTTCAGCTAGGCTACAACTTAAAAATGCTTCTTTGCTGCCTTGTGCCGAGAAAGTTCACTTCGAAGCAATGCTTGTAGACACAGGCACAAATGAAGTGGATCTTCAGCTCGCGCTGAGGCATGAGGAGTCTCCGCCTATTTCCTACGCTAATGGGAAGTACTACAACGATTGGAACAGCTAGAAGCAGTGGTGCTAAGCAATGTATTACATCAATTAAGATGTAATTTTGCAGGTAGTGCCTCATATCCTAGCTATCGCATAAATTGTAGATCTATAAATCAGCGTAGGCCAACCACGGAGACTCCCGCGGGACAGGCAGGTGCTGAAGATCCACAACGTCTGCACCTGCGTCTTCTAGTAACGCTTCGAAGTAAGCTTCCTCGGTGCAAGGCAGCAGAGAAGTGATTCGTGTAGTAGCCTAGCTTCAGCCGTGCCCCGCAGGACGCGGAGTGGTTGGACGAAGCGGTATCTCAGCACATTATATATATCAATATGGATGCTTGGCTAGCGATGGCTGACATAATCCATATCATAGGAACTCAACTCTTCCTATTCAATATAATTACTGCTGTGACTGCACTTTTCTTGTCTAAAAAAAGACGTGATCTCATTGATCACGTCTTTCGTTATTTATTGATATAAAGGGAATTGCTTTGTTAATGCTGCTACGCGTTCGCGTGCTTCATTCAGTGTTTGTTCGTCTTCTGGATTTTTCAACGTCAGGGCGATGATTTTTGCTACTTCTGCCATTTCATCTTCACCGAAGCCACGGGAAGTGACAGCTGCGGTACCAACACGTACACCGCTTGTTACGAACGGACTTTCCGGATCGAAAGGAATCGTATTTTTGTTCGTTGTGATTCCTACTTCGTCTAGTGCTTTCTCAGCAACTTTACCAGTTAGATTTAATCCACGAACATCTAATAATAACAGATGGTTGTCCGTTCCGCCTGATACAGTGCGGATGCCTTCAGCTTCTAATACTTCGCCGAATTTTTTGGCATTTTTAATAATATTCTCACCATATGTTTTGAAAGACGGTTGTAATGCCTCTTTGAATGCTACTGCTTTTGCTGCGATGACATGCATTAACGGACCACCTTGCATACCAGGGAATACAGTCTTATCAATCTTCTTACCGAACTCTTCTTTACATAAGATCATACCGCCGCGAGGTCCTCGCAATGTTTTGTGTGTCGTTGTTGTAACGAAATGTGCATGAGGAACCGGATCTGGATGTAATCCTGTTGCAACAAGACCAGCAATATGTGCCATATCTACCATTAAATAAGCATCTACCTCGTCTGCGATTTCACGGAATTTAGCAAAATCAATTTGGCGGGAATACGCACTCGCGCCAGCTACAATCAACTTAGGCTGTACTTCTTTCGCTTTCGCTAATACGGCGTCATAATCAATTTGTTCGGATTCCTGATTCACACCATAGTCTACGAAATTAAACAATTTACCGCTGAAGTTAACCGGGCTGCCGTGTGTTAAGTGCCCACCATGGCTTAGGTTCATACCAAGCACAGTATCACCTGGTTCTAAGATCGTGAAGTACACTGCCATGTTGGCTTGTGCACCAGAGTGTGGCTGCACATTTACGTACTCTGCTCCAAACAGTTCTTTGGCACGATCACGCGCTAAGTCTTCTGCCACATCAACATGCTCACATCCACCATAATAACGACGGCCTGGGTAGCCTTCTGCGTACTTGTTCGTTAAAACTGATCCTTGTGCTTCCATTACTGCTTCTGAAACAAAGTTTTCGGATGCGATTAATTCAATTTTGTCATTTTGACGTTTACGTTCATTTTCGATTGATTGAAAAATTTCTGCATCAAAGTTTTTTACGTGGTCCATTTGTTAGCTCCCCCTAAAAGTTCATTATTCGTTAATTCTATGATCCATCTCTAAAATAACATCATTCAGTAAATAAATCTAGAGATTTTCACGAATAAAAAAATAAAATACGCACCTTTTATTCGTGAATAACGAACAATTGCGTATTTTATCCTATTTAATCAAGCTAAAGTGGGACTTTGATCAGCAGGTGTTTTTGCCCCCGCTGATCATTAGCAAGGTGTCAGCGTCTGTCTACTCCCACTTTGCTTCTTTCTAATACTTGAAGCGGTCTTATTGATAAACAGCTCTCGGTCCGCCGATTAACTTCGGTCGCGTTCGAGCATTCGTTGTGCGGGCATGCCCGACGTAGCGTTTCTCCATACGAAGCGGCACAGCTACCGGTTTCAAGTGCATACCAATCATGGTTTCACCGATATCAATACCGGCATCAGCCTGTATCGATTCAACGAGGACAGCATCCTCGATATGATCGAATGCATAGGAAGCCATCGCGCCACCTGCTTTTCGGACAGGGCGGACAGCTACTTGTGTCAATTGACGTTCCCGAAGATGCGACTTTTCGATAACAACCGCACGATTTAAATGTTCACAGCATTGAAAACAAAGAGAAACACCTGTCTTCTCCTGCAAACGGGTCAGTTCCTGAAAAACCATCGCCGCTACTTCTTCACTGCCTGCCGTTCCGATTCGCTCACCAGCGACTTCGCTCGTCGAACAGCCGACGATGAACAAATCACCTTCTGAAAGAATTGCTTGTGAAATCCATTCATCCACTATTGATCTTACATCCTGTGCCCATTGATCTAAATTCATGGATTTCCCCTCTCTTTCTGTTAGTTATTTTCGTAATCTGCTACTTTGCCGATACGGTTGGCATGACGTCCACCTTGAAAATCTGTTCCTAACCATTCTTTGACAATTTCTCTTGCCAGACCAGGACCAATGACACGTTCTCCCATTGTGATCATGTTGGAGTCATTGTGTTCACGCGTTGCCTTCGCACTAAAAAGGTCATGCACAAGGGCCGCGCGAATACCTTTTACCTTGTTGGCCGCAATCGACATGCCAATACCGGTACCGCAAATTAAGATACCACGATCGAATTCCCCACTCGCCACTCGTTCTGCAGCTGGTATGCCATAATCAGGATAGTCTACTGAATCAGCGCAGTTACAGCCGATATCTTCATACTCAATATTCAATTCTTCCAATAATGAAACGATTTCTTTTGAGAGATTAATCCCCCCGTGATCTGATGCCAAAATGACTTTCATACTGTTTCAAGCTCCTTTTGAAAAAGTTGTTGTTTAGCTTAGCTTAAATTGGCCGATTTTTAATTTCAAGTTTTGTGCTTGCTGTTCGAGTGAAATCGCCAATCCTTCTAAACTTTCAGCGAAGTTAGCCTGTTCTTCGATGGTAGCTCGCATTTCTTCTGCCCCTGCCGATGTTTCTTCCGCAATCGCTGCCACGTTTTGGGACTTCGCCTGGGTTGCTTCGATTTCCTGCAGCTGATGGTCGACCAGGTCCGAAATTTCTTTTATGGCACCCGCTACTTGAAGTACGGAGGTCGACATATGATCGATGACAGCTGTTGTTTGTTCGCCTTTTTGGACTTCGCCTCTCGCTTCGTCCACTTGCGTGCGCATATTCGTTACGACTAACTCGACATCCTTTTGCATAGCTTGGATTAATTCCGAGATAGTTTTGACCGCGTCTGAGCTTTGATCCGCCAATTTTCGCACTTCTTCGGCAACGACAGCGAAACCTCGGCCCTCTTCCCCTGCACGCGAAGCTTCAATGGAGGCATTAAGTGCTAACAGGTTGGTCTGTTCACTAATATCACCTACTAAAGAAATGACATTCTCTACTTCCTTGGCATTTTGTGACAATCGATTAACATCATGGAGCGCATGGTCCTGATTATCAGCAAGCTGGGTAATACCTGTGACTAACTGACTAATTACGTCTTTCGATTGATTCAATTGCTCGACCATTTCATTCGATTTCCGTTGTGATTCTTCTGCTTTCTGATCGACCTGGGTGGCGAGTCTCGTAGAATTCTCCACGGCTTCCGCTGTCTGCTGAATCGCTTCAGACGTTTCTTCTGCACCAGCAGATATTTGGCCAACGGTATCCTCTAACGTATTGGTCTGCTCCTTCGTATTCGAAGCCGCTTCTTTCATCTTATGTACCGATTCTGTCGTTTCCGAGGCATGCTGATCAATATCAAGCAAAACTGTTTTTAGCTGACCGACCATTTTTTGAAAAGCAATGGTTAGGGCTGCCACCTCGTCACCTCTTGATTTCGGAGACTCGATTTCCTGATTCAAATCTCCTTCCGCCACTCGCTCGGCGACTTCCTTCAGCTTGGTTAATGATTTCGTGATAAATCCTGCTGCAGCAAACGCCAGAATGCCGGACCAGATAATTCCTAATAATAATGTCGCTAATACGTAGACCATCTCCGGAATCTGGATGATGGGCCGAATGACTTCCTGTAGAAAATAGATAAAGAAAGCACTGGTGGAATAGGTAATAACAGCTAGTAACGTCGTGAAAACCACCAGTTTAATGCGTAAACTTGCACCTTTTTTTGCTTGTTCCATATGGAGTCCTCCTAAGGTAAAAACATGACTTTTTATCTATTTTCATTCTCCATCTTTTTGACTAATTGTGCAAGATAATTATCTAATTCTTCATAAGTTTTTTGATAAGTCATGATATTTCCGCCAAAGGGATCACTAATATCGACATTCTGTACCTTTTTCTCGAGTTTATTGATCTTTCTGATAACATCTGCTTGCATTTCTTTTCCAACCAGCTTCTGATCTTCGAGCTGCGCATACGCTTCTTTCAGCTCTGTCCATGCTTGTTCATAATCTGGATCGATGTATTCTTTCAGCGCATAAATCTTGTTCGTTGCCGCTTGGTATTGTTGTTTTAACAGATCACGGTGGTTCTGCGTCATTGTCAGGACCAGATCCGCCCACTCCAGCAAGGAATCCGTAACAGGCTGCGATTGATGCAGAAAAGGGATACCTTTCGCATGCAGCACTTCTTTCGTACCTTGGGAGGCATCGGCACCTTCTCCAGCAAAAATACCAGCTGATTGGACATTCCATTCACTTCTATGCTGCATGATCGCCTGAGCCATCGGACTTCTGCACGTATTACCCGTACATACAAATAATATATTGGTCATGTTGGTTCCTCCATTTTTGATGATCCACCTCTATTATAGCATATGGAGGATGTCTCTCGCAGTGTTTACAACAGCACGACCAAGCCGAAGCCAAACAGAATAACACCGCCCAATAATTCACTGTACGTACCTAATAAATGATGGGTCCGTCTCCCGATCAATAAGGCTGTCCATGTTAACACCATACTGAATAAGCCAAACATCGTGATCGCAAAAGCAGTAGCGGCACCAGATAAACCAAGCGATAAACCGATCGAAAAACTGTCAAGACTGACACTGAAAGAAAAGATAAACAGTCCAAAGCCAACCGGTGCTAATATTGGTTTCTGCTGTTTCATAAAGGTTTGGCATATCATTTGAAAACCGATCGCACATAACAATAACCCCGCTGCCAATATCGCGATACTTTCAATTTTGCTGGACAGAATCGAGCCGAGCATTAATCCGATAAACGGCATCACAACATGAAAAATTCCGACGACAAAACCGATCAGCAATATTCGTTTAAGACGGATTGCCTGCATTCCAATTCCCAACCCGACTGAAAAAGCATCCATCCCTAATGCAAACGCCATGCATATAATCGATACGATTTCATTTATTGACGCCACCATAAAAAAGCCTCCTTCGCCGTCAAACAAAACAATTGGACAAAACTGTCCCCTTGTCCCATTTTTATGCTAGGAGGCTTTGTTATATGTTTTATTGTTGCTTCTTCTCATAAGTAGCTGCTTTGGACAGCCTGTTCATAATAGCTGCGCCGATTCCTGCTTGTGTAAATGTTTCGGCCAAAATGATATCCACATCTGTATCATTAAAATAGCGCAGTGCGTAATACAACTTTGCTGCCACTTCCTCTAAGTGGTCTCTGCTGCCACACGCATAATCGTGATCTGCAGCGAGTTGCGTCAACCGTTCATTACTGGCAATGACTCCAACCTTTTTTCCTTCTTGCTGATAGCTTTGGATCTGCGCTTGGAAAAATGCTGAATCGCCACTAATTAAAACGAGCGGTGCATCCGGTTCATAATGATTATATTTCATGCCTGGCGATTTCGGCTGTGCTTCTTGTTCTGTCAGTGTCCCTGCCAGTTCTACTCGTCCAACCGCCTGTTCGATGTCCTGCTTGGTGACACCACCTGGTCGCAGGATAACAGGGACTTCTCCAGTTGCATCGACTACAGTTGACTCAAGCCCAATGCCCGTTGCACCGCCATCGATAATGGCTGCAATTCTGCCATTTAAATCCTGATACACGTGACTAGCGGTCGTCGGACTTGGCTTACCGGACAGATTGGCGCTCGGTGCAGCGATTGGTAAAGCGGCCGCTTCGATAAGATCTCTTGCCACCGGATGAGCCGGTATACGTATCGCGACCGTGTCTAATCCAGCCGTTACGGTCGGCGTTACCGTCCCATTACTTTTTAGAATAATCGTAAAAGGTCCCGGCATAAACTGATCGATTAACGTCTGTGCCATCAGGGAAACGTCCGTGACATAGCGTGCAATTTGGTCACGTCCATGAACATGGACAATTAACGGATTGTCAGCGGGACGCCCTTTTGCCTGAAAAATCTTCGCTACTGCTGGTTCGCTGGTAGCGTCTGCACCTAGTCCGTACACCGTTTCGGTCGGAAAGGCGACAACATCTTGTGCTTGTAACCATTGAGCGGCTTGTTGTAATGCGGATGGTGTAGCATCCAAAAATTCTGTTTTCATACTATCCCTCGTTCTCGATATATTCTATCGTTATTATGAAACGATTCTGTTATTTTCGCAAGGATCTGCAACTATCCACAACCTTTTCCACATCACGAACAAAATCTGTGCATAAACGGCAGTTTTATACACAGATTAATTTCGAAATTATCAGATAGTTTTACTTGTTACCCACAATCGTTACAATGTTATGCACAAATCGCTTTATTCGTGTGAATAACTGTGTTTTTTATCCACATTTGACACAGTGGTTATCCACCAAGAGGCATCGAGTGATTCGTCCAAAACCTGCTCAGTCTGTTGATAACCTAATTGTGTTAATAACTCATTTAATATCGTCGTCTTACTGTGCACAATTAAGGAGGATGCTCCGAAATTGTGGGTTAAGCTTTCTGCTGATTCAAAAATAGTGATCGGTAATAACTTAGAAACGTGCTGCTTCATCACGAGTGTTCGCAGCCAATAGCTGTTACGGTCAACTGGCAGTAAGGAAAAAAAGGCAGCTGGTTGATCCTGTTGATACAAGAAATACCCATATTTTTTCATTTCATCTCGATCGAACATGGCTAACTGCTGGTTAAAAAACGCGTCAAATTCTTGATCGGATATAGAATTTGTTGCTTTTAACATCCTATCACCTCTATCATTTGGTCTTACTACTAATCTATGACGAAATGATAGAGTTATGCCTATTGAAACCATTTTAAGAAGAAAAATGTATATTCTACCTCTTCTTCCTTCTCTTCCGCCTCGTTATCTTCTGATTCCGATTCGGCAGCCTCTTCTTTTTCTTCA
Source organism: Gracilibacillus salinarum (assembly GCF_022919575.1). Lineage (NCBI taxonomy): Bacteria > Bacillati > Bacillota > Bacilli > Caryophanales > Bacillaceae > Gracilibacillus > Gracilibacillus salinarum. The sequence continues at coordinate 2,035,786 of NZ_CP095071.1, forward strand.
TCCTGAACGGTTGTACCAAAAGAGAAATCGAGGAAACATAACGGCGGAAAGACGACGCACCACCAATTAGCACCCTTCGCTTCTCCTAGTGAGATAAGAATCGCTTCATATTCACCTGCCGGATATAAATAATGATCATATAATTTCGTTGGGAACTTCACGTCCTTACGGTATTCCACTTTATATTCAACCTGCTCTTCAGCAACAGTATCTGCAACGATTTGCTCTACTTCATCGATTCGAGAAGAAATAAGCTGGCGCGCTTCATCAATGTCATCCATTTTTTCGACCCATTTGGTGACCTCTTGATTGACCGCATCCCGTACTTCCCGTTTGAGTGCCTGATCTTCTTCCTTATCACTATTAGCTAAAATTCGCAGACGAATCGCTTCATCCGGAATCACCTGGTACGCATTTTCGTCCTTGCTTTCTATTTTTTGCGGAAAAAAACCGATAATTAAAAAAATAAGTACAGAAAATAAAAAAAGTTTTCGCATTCTCTTCTCCTCCTAGCTCAATCTTTTGCTAGTCCTATTGTGGACAAGAACGAAAACTTTTAAACTGGTAAACTATTATTTTTTTGCAGAGTCAGGTAAGTAACCATGCACAATCCGGTCTTTTCCGTTGATATCCTGTATCACGCTGGTCTGATAGGCTGGAAATTGGTCCTTGATCATTGCTGATACGGCATCTCCTTGTGTATGGCCAATTTCGAAAAAGAGCGGGCCGCCTTCGGTTAATACGTGTGGTGCCTGGCTGATGATTTGCTGATAGGCATAGAGTCCGTTTTCTTTAGCAAACAACGCAAGCTCAGGATCAAATAGACGCACCGTCTCATTTAAGGAATCAGCCTCCTCATAGGCAATATAAGGTGGATTCGAGACGATCATGTCTACTTTTTTCCCTTCTGTAACGAGCGGCGTCAGGAAACTTCCCTGGTAAAAGGTAATCGCTGCCTGCTGTTCGTCTGCATTACGCCGTGCCATCTGTAAGGCCTGATCCGACAGATCGATTGCCAGCATCTCAATGGGGGATCGCGATTCTTTCGCTAATGTTATCGCGATGACTCCACTGCCTGTGCCAATATCGACACCACTCTGCACAGCGTTGTTCATATGTCCGAGCACATATTGGACGAGCTCTTCCGTTTCCGGACGCGGGATTAAGACGTGCTGATTCACACGAAAGCTTCTGCCGTAAAAGTTTTCCACACCGGTTAAATGCTGTACCGGCACTTTGGTTTCAGCATGTGTGGAAACATTTTTGGAGAATGATTGCCATTTTTCTGCTGGCAGACTGTCACGCAAGCCGAGAAGCAGATCGGTTTTGGTCCAGTTCAGTTCATGCAGCAAAAGAATCTCGGCGACTTTTGGTTCACATTGATGTGCTTCTAAAAAAGAAGAAGCCCATGTCAGGGCCTCATGAATCGTCTTAGAAGTCATCATTATTCACCGATTTCTTCCATCTTTTGCGCTTGTTCTTCGATGATTAATGCTTCAACGATTTCGTTCATTTTACCTTCCAGAATTTGATCAAGCTTTTGAATCGTAAGACCAATCCGGTGATCTGTTACACGGTTTTGCGGGAAGTTATACGTTCTGATCCGTTCCGAACGGTCCCCGGAACCAACCGCTGACTTACGTGTCTGATCGTATTCTGCCTGTGCTTCCTGCTGGAATTTATCATAAATACGAGCACGCAATACCTTCATCGCTTTTTCTTTGTTTTTAATTTGTGATTTTTCATCCTGAATCGATACAACAATACCAGTCGGCTCGTGTGTTAAACGTACGGCAGACATTGTCGTGTTAACCGACTGCCCACCAGGTCCACTTGATGCAAAGGTATCAACGCGGATATCTTTCTCATGAACGTCAACTTCCACTTCCTCTGCTTCCGGCATAACGACTACTGTTGCAGTAGAAGTATGGATACGTCCGCCAGACTCAGTCTCAGGCACACGCTGTACACGGTGCGCCCCATTTTCATATTTCAATTTTGAATAGGCGCCATTCCCGTTGATCATAAAGACAACCTCTTTAAATCCACCGACACCCGTTGTGTTCGAGTCCATAATATCAATCTTCCAGCCCTGCGCTTCCGCATAGCGGTTATACATCCGGAATAAATCCCCGGCAAATAAAGCAGCCTCATCACCACCAGCAGCCCCACGAACTTCCATGATAACGTTTTTGTCATCGTTCGGATCTTTTGGCAATAATAAAATCTTCAGGCGCTCTTCCAATTCTTCCTGTTTCTCCGAAAGCTCCGAAATTTCCATTTTGGTCATTTCACGCATTTCATCATCCAAGTCATCCTCGAGCATTTCCTTCGCATCACTCAACTGCTCCGTAATGTCTTTATATTCACGATACGCCGTAATAATGTCTTGTAAATCCGCCTGTTCCTTCGAATATTCTCTTAATTTCTTCGAATCATTAATGACTTCCGGATCACTCAATAATTCATTTAATTTATCATAACGTGCTTCTAACGATTCTAAACGATCTAACACGCCCTTCACCTCTTTCTACGATTAACGAAACTTCACTAAGTTACAGTATAGTATAAAGCGAGACTTCCTTCAATGGGGAGGGTTGTCCATTGAAGGTTAGCGAAATTCACTTCAATGGATGTTATCCCAAAAAGGAGAGCATAACTACTATTGTACATTATTCGTGCTTATTTAGGTAATTAAAATAAAAAAAGCCTAGTCGCAATATAATTACGACCAGACTAATCTAAACCAGTAACAACCCGACATTTAAACTTTGAAATCGATCTTAGAGTATTTATCGGAAGAAAGTCTATAAAAATCCAGTTCTTCAAATTGACTAACAAAATCATTCCAATCTTCTCTTAATAACTGAATATTTTTATCTATACGCGATTCGGTCTTCTTATTCCAAGATCCATCTAATTGATCTTTTTGGATTTCCTTATATCCCGTCATAACCTCTTCATATTGGTTTTGAAATGGGGGCAATGAGTTTAAATTAGAAAATAACTCCTTGTACTGTTTTTGCTCAACTTGAACATCATGATTACCTTCCTGAATGTTCTTAATGGAATTTTTCATCCGATTTACAATCTGAACATATTCTCCTGCTTTTCCTTTGTCCCGGTTATAAATAGCCTCGTAAACACTTAATGACTTGTTAACCGTCTGATCCAACTTATCGTTTGTGTACTGGTTTGTTATTGAGAGCAGTTCATCTCTAACTGAATCAGGAGCCAGCTTTTCAGCTATAAGGTTTAACTTTTCTTGAGTCTGAAGATGATACATGCTTTCTTTATCACTCGTCCAACCATTTGAAAAATAATCTCCATTACGTTTTAATGCTGTTTTAATTAGTTCTGTTAGCTGATTTTTATCTTCTTCAGGAACCCCTTCTAATTTCCCCAAAAATGAAGAGTAATATTTGTCATAATCTGAGTCATTTTGTTCTTTCTCCTTCATTTCAGTAACTTTCAACCTTAAATCAGCATCTTTTCTCATCTCTCCTACAACATCAGAAAGAGTTAACTTGTCCAACTTTATACTCGCTGAATTCTTAATATCCTCACGTGTTGTTTGATTGGATTCAATACGCAAACTATTATTCAAGTGTAAAGACTGATTATTAAATGTGTTAATGTACAAGTTTAGTCACTCCTTTTAGTGAGGTCGATACATGGAATAAGCAAAATGATAAAGTCAATTCTCATTCGAATCTAATTCGTTACGATTAGAAGTAACAACCAGTTGTATAATATCAGAAGGTCTCAGTAGTCAGTAGCACTAACTTAAGGTAACAAATAACAGTGTGCAATTCGTACAAGTAATGAAACAATAAACTTTTTCATTTTACTTCTTATTTTTTAAAATATAATTCTATAACCTTTATCGGCTTTTTTTTCTTTTTTTAAATATTTTTCCTTATTATAGGTAATAATACCTGTAGTTTAATTTTTTAGTTTTAAATTTGATCCATCCTATACTAACCATTATTTGATAGCTGAACAGTTTGATTTTACTCTCAAGTTTAATAACCTGATTATAAAGCAATTGCAAAAGTATGCGGGGGTAAAAACCAGCACCATTAGCAGAGAAACCTCTTTTATAAATACAACATCAATAAATCCCACCTACTGATGCAGGTGGGATTTATTGAGTTAACTTATGTTCTATTTAATCAAACAAGAAATGTTTTCAAAGTGGTGGATTGACGTGGCATTTACGACATACCGGATAGTAGGCATCATTTCCTCCAATATGAATTTGTTCACCTTTATAGACTGGCTTGCCTCTTTCATCTACACGCAAATTCATAATAGCTTTTCTTGCACAAAACCAACATATTGTTTTCATTTCTTCAATTTTATCGGCATACAGTAAAAAATATTTACTTCCTTCAAACAATTCGTTTTGGAAGTCATTTTTTAAGCCAAAGCCCATTACAGGAATATCAAGATCATCAACGATCTTCGTTAACTGTAGAACGTGTTCTTTGTTTAGGAATTGCGCCTCGTCCACCAGTACACAATGTGGTCTTTGCTCGCAAAACTTAACTACGTCGTATATATTTGATTCTTCATATATTGGAAGTGCTTTTCTTTTAAGACCGATTCTGCTAGAAACGTAACCTATCTCATTTCTGTCATCAATTCCCGAAGTGAAGATTAAAACTGGTTTATCCTGTTCTTCGTAGTTATGGGCTACCTTTAATATTTCGATTGATTTCCCACTATTCATTGCTCCATATTTAAAATATAATTGTGCCACAATTCTCCCCCTTAACCTTCACTTTCCTTTTTATCTGTCTAACAGATATCTCTTCTGGTCCTTCATTGCTGCCTTATCGATTAAAGGTCTTCTGATTTTCCCTAGAGTTTTGTTCTCTATGTGTAAAAATTAGAGACGATTCTCCTGTTGTATTTATGTTAATCGTCTCAATAAACGCAACAGGAGAACCGCCCCTGTTTCATGTACATGTTACGAAAAAGCCCAACCGGCTCTAGCTAACATAAATAAAATTCAATTACCTATAATAGGGATTATATTTACTAGCGTTGCGATGATTTTGATATATTGTATGTGCAAGCGGGGCACGGAGCCTATTTCCGGAGCTTTGCTAAGCAGATTCTATCAAAATCACCACAAAATCAGACAGCTCCATTTTACATAATCCATATGAAGCATCCTTACTTGTACTTTTTCGTAACAGAACTTCCCCGCAGATGCCCCATTTGCTGGCAAAATTGGAGTCGTCATTATCTATATTCATAATCAAAATTGTGTTTTCTAATCAATTTCGGAAATAAAAAACAGGCAAATAATTGATGCATTTGCCTGTTTCGAAGGATTAATATCCTATTATATCTCCGTACAATGAAAAAATACCAATTAGCTAAGGTTGTATTTTTTCTTGAATCGGTCAACACGACCGCCGACTTTGTCAGCTTTTTGCTTACCAGTATAGAACGGGTGAGAAGCTGAGCTGATCTCTACACGGATTAATGGGTATGTGTTGCCATCTTCCCATTCGATTGTTTCATCAGATGATGTTGTAGATCCGCCTAGAAATTTGTAGTCAGAACTTGTATCAAGAAAAACTACTTTTTGGTATTCTGGATGAATGCCTTTTTTCATGTCTGTCCACTCCTTTTGCCCTGAATCCTTAAGAAACAGAGTGAGATTATGCGACGCACGCACTTTTGTCATACAGAAAGATTATAACAATCTCACCTATTGAATGCAAGCTTAATTTAATAAAAATCAATAGCTGGTATCAATTGTCATCTTCCCTTAATTATTTGTCGGTTTTTTTGTCCCTTTTCGCTTCATTTCTTCCTCTAATACAGAAATGAATTCTTCATTATTTTTCGTGGAGCGTAATTTACGCAGGAACCGCTCTAAGAAATCTGGTGAATCCTGCATACTCTTGCGGATCGCCCACATTTTTTCTAAATGCTGCTTCGACACAAGTAATTCTTCTTTACGTGTGCTGGAACGAAGAATATCAATCGCAGGGAAAATACGACGCTGGGCAAGATTACGGTCAAGATGCAGCTCCATATTTCCAGTTCCTTTAAATTCTTCGTAAATCACATCATCCATTCGAGAACCTGTTTCCACGAGCGCTGTTGCCAAAATAGTAAAGCTTCCGCCATCTTCGATATTACGGGCAGCACCGAAGAATCGTTTCGGACGGTGGAACGCTGCAGGGTCAATACCACCAGATAACGTTCTTCCACTCGGAGGAATTACCAGGTTATATGCTCGCGCAAGACGTGTAATACTATCCATTAAGACAACAACGTCTTTCTTATGTTCCACTAAACGCATCGCACGTTCTAGCACAAGTTCTGCTACTTTAATATGATTTTCCGGCACTTCATCAAACGTCGAGCTGACAACATCGACATTCTCGTCAACCGAGCGTTCGATATCCGTTACTTCCTCAGGACGCTCGTCCACCAGCAGGATAATCAGCTTCGTATTTGGATGATTTCTGGTGATACTGTTGGCAATTTGTTTCAACAGCATCGTCTTCCCCGCTTTTGGCGGTGCAACGATCAGTCCACGCTGCCCATAACCAACTGGCGTTAACAAGTCCATAATTCTAGTCGAGATTAACTTCGTGTCTGTTTCAAGGTTCATTAAACGATCTGGATACAATGGGGTCAGAGCTGGAAAGTGTACACGTTCTTTCGCCGCTTCCGGATCTTCACCGTTTACCGCATCTACATGCAATAGTCCATAGTAACGCTCATTTTCTTTTGGAGGACGAACTTTACCGGAGACTTTATCACCGTTACGCAAATCAAAACGACGAATTTGCGATGCCGAGATATAAATATCCTCTGCACTTGGCGAATAATTTATTGGACGAAGGAAACCAAACCCTTCTGTCGGGATAATTTCCAGAATACCATCCATAAATAAGTAGCCGCTTTTCTCTGCTTGTGCTTTTAATATAGAAAAGATTAATTCACGTTTTGTTAATTTAGCATAATAAGACACTTTATATTCTTTCGCTTGTGCATAAAGTTCTTTTAATGTCATTGATTCTAATTCAGAAATTGTTACTTCACTCACAAAATCACCACACCTATTTTTTATGTTGTTCCATCTTTCGTAATTCGAGATTAACCGTTCACAACTTGATAAACACGGGGAATAGCATCAATTCTATGAATTGACTATTATTCAATGGTTAATAAAATTGTTTCAATGTTTTTAAAAATGTAATCAGTTTAGGAAACTCAATTGGAGCACTGAGATCACTTAAAATCCCAAGAAGAGTATGAGATGGAAGCAAGTTATATTTTACTTTTTATTTGATACTTGGAAGAACTCCATTATACGGAAAAATCGAGATCTTGTATTCTTTTTATATAGTACATGGTTAGGACAAGATATTCAACTAATTTTTGCAGAATTTCATATTTTTTATGATTTAGTTTGTGAAAAAATGACTTTTTGTGGAATATAAGGGGCTTTACAGTTCCAATAATGAAAGATGCTCCTTGCAGATATGTATACAATACATATCAACATGACCACTTGCCAGTTAACTTATCAGCACAGTGGTTATTTTGATATGTTTCATGTACTGGGATACCGCTCCGTCCAACCACTTCGCGTCCTGCGGGGCACGGCTGAAGCTAGGCTATTACTAGAATTACTACTCTGCTGCCTTGCACCGAGGAAGCCTACTTCGAAGCGTTACTAGTAGACACAGGTGCAGACGTTGTGGATCTTCAGCGCCTGCCTGTCCCGTGGGAGTCTACGTGGTTGGCCTACGCTAGGATGGGAGCTCTACAACTGATGCGACATGAAGGATATGGACCACTATCTGCATGGATAGCCATTTTTATGATTTATAATGTCTAGCACCACTGCTTTTAGCTCTGCCATTCGTTGTAGCACTTCCCTGAAGCGTAGGAAATAGGCGGAGACTCCTCATGCCTCAGCGCGAGCTGAAGATCCACATCATTTGTGACTGTGTCTGCAAGCATTGCTTCGAAGTGAGCTTCCTCGGCACAAGGCAGCACAGATGTTATTCAAGTAGTAGCCTAGCTGAATCCGTGCCACCAGGACGCGAAGCCTATTTCCGGAGCTTTGCTAAGCAGATAAACTATATCAAAATTACTATTCTATAATACAGCCTTATTTGACACAATCCATATTATAGGAAGTCCATTTCTTGTTCAATGTGCTTACTGCTGTGACTGTGTTTATAGCTTTCTTCTGCGATAAAAAAGAGAAACGCTTGGCGCTTCTCTTTTTTTAGTTATGAATTTTGGAATTGCTGAATTTCTTTTTCTGTCATTTCTTCGCGCCATACTTTTGCTCCGAGGTTTTCTAATTTTTCGGTAATATTGGCATAGCCGCGGTCAATGTGATCTAAACCGGTAATCTCCGTTACACCGTTCGCCATCAGACCCGCTACAATTAATGACGCACCAGCGCGGAGGTCACTCGCTTTTACTTTAGCACCTTCTAGCGGTGTCGGTCCTTGAATGATCGCTGAGCTGCCTTCTACTTTAATCTGAGCGTTCATTCTTCGCAATTCATCGATATGTTTAAACCTTGCCTGGTAAATTGTATCAGTGACAACTCCTGTGCCTTCCGCTTTCGTCATTAGGGAGGTGAATGGCTGCTGTAAATCGGTTGGGAAGCCAGGATGGACTAACGTCTTAATGTCCACGCACTTAAGCTTATCACTTCGAGAAATTAAGAGCTGTTCTTCCCCTTCCTCAATTTGCACGCCCATCTCACGCAATTTTGCCAGCAATGGTTCCAGGTGCTGCGGAATCACATTATCAATCAGTACCTTTTCACCTTGTGCTGCCGCCATGATCGTATAGGTACCCGCTTCAATTCGGTCAGGAATAATCGTATGCATGCAACCAGTCAATTCCTCAACGCCATCGATTCTGATCACATCAGTACCAGCACCTTTGATTCTTGCGCCCATGCTTGTCAATAATGTTGCTACATCAATAATTTCGGGTTCTCTTGCCGCATTTTCAATAACTGTTCTGCCTTTTGCCTTCACAGCTGCCAGCATAATATTAATAGTCGCGCCAACACTGACCACGTCAAGATAGATACGGGCTCCTGTCAATTCTTTGGCACGCAAATAAATTGCACCCTGTTCATTGGTAACAGTTGCACCAAGTGCTTCGAAACCTTTAATATGCTGATCGATCGGTCGTGGACCAAGGTAACAGCCACCTGGCAAACCGATAACTGCTTCTTTAAATCGTCCCAGCATCGCTCCCATGAAATAATAGGATGCTCTTAATTTCTTCACCCGTCCATTCGGTAATGGCATAGCCGTCATCTCAGCCGGGTCAATATGAACAGTTTGTCCTCTTCGTTCCACTGTTCCACCGATTTCTTCTAATAAACAACTTAACGTTTCTACATCTGAAATATCTGGTAAACCTTCAATAATTACTTTCGAATCTGCCAAAATCGATGCTGGTAACAACGCCACCGCACTATTCTTCGCGCCGCTGATCCGAACTTTTCCGTTTAACAAATGGCCGCCCTCAATAAGCAACTTTTGCATGGTATCTATTCCCTCACTTTCAAGGATTCCTGTCGTCATTTTGTCCACTTAACATGTATAATTATAGCTTGTGCAACACTTGCCAAATTTATGTAATAAAAAACACATTAATCTTATTATATCTTATTTATAGAGGTTTTCAAACAGTTGATTCGATGACTATTTGATGAAATAAATGTGGGTTGTTGATGGTGGAGACTTATTGCATGAGTTTGCAGTAATAGAACTAGCCCCTGGGCTGGATCTTGAATAAGGCAGTTATCCAAATGACGAATAGTGCAGCTTTGGACATGAAAAGACAATCGGATTGATTCTTATGGACAGCTTTTTCGTCTTCGCTCATTTTCTGTCCATAAGATCCTTTCTTGCGGACAACTTTTCCGACTTCGCTTATTTTCTGTCCATTAGCTCCATCCTTATGAACAACTTTCACGATCCCTCTAAAAATCCATACAAAAAGCCACTCCGTGAAGAGTGGCTTTACATGTATACTTACGCTTTATTAGAAGAACCGAATTCGCGCATTTTAGAAATAACTGTTTCTTTGATTGCGTCGCGTCCAGGTCCTAAATATTTACGTGGGTCGATCATTTCTGGGTTTGCTTCTAATACTTCACGAACCACTTTTGTTTGTTGGATTTGGTTTTCTGTATTTACATTGATTTTAGATGTACCATAAGAAATGGCCTTTTGAATATCTTTTACAGGGATACCAGTTCCACCATGAAGTACTAATGGAATACCAGCAATAGTGTTGATTTCTTCCATTTCTTTGAATCCTAAGTTTGGTTCACCTTGGTAAGGACCGTGTACAGAACCTAGTGCAGGTGCAAGACAGTCAATACCAGTACGTTGAACTAGCTCTTTACATTCATTTGCATCTGCATACATGATTCCACCTTGTACGCCATCTTCATTACCACCAACTGTACCAAGCTCTGCTTCTACAGAAACTCCGTGGAAATGTGCCAGTTCTACTACTTTAGAAGTAACAGCGATATTTTCATCGAATGGATCGTGTGAAGCGTCAATCATAACAGAAGTGAATCCTGCATGGATTGCTTTCGCACAAGATTCGAAGCTTGAACCATGGTCTAAGTGGATAGCTACAGGAACTGTTGTACCTTGTGCTTCCATTGTTGCTTCAACCATTGCTACTACAACGTTGAAACCACCCATGTATTTTCCAGCACCTTCAGATACTCCTAGGATTACTGGAGATTTTTCTTCTTCTGCTGCTTGAAGAATAGCTTGTACATATTCTAGGTTGTTAAGGTTAAATTGCCCAACCGCATAACGATTCTTATTAGCAGTCTCTAACATTTCTTTCATTGAAACTAATGGCATAATTGCTCCTCCTTTAAGGTATGTATAGACAATTGTTAAAAACAATCGATCATACATCGATAGATTGCACCCATAAATAGAATACCAATTCCGACAAAAAGGTGCAACATCGCAATTCATAGAAAACGCTTACCTCATAAATTTTTTGCGAATTTATGAACATTACACAAAAATGGAAGCTTATTCACTTAACATTCTATTGACTAATTCACGAATATCATTCAATTGAAATGGCTTTCCAATCGTTTCTTTGACGGACTGGAGATTTTCAACATCTTCCTTTGCTTTTTCCGGAAGACCACTCATGATAATGGTCGGTATCATGATTCCTTGTTCTTCTAATTGTTTCACTAATTTTGATCCGTCGATAATCGGCAGTTTATAGTCTAACATCATTAAATCAGGCTTACTTTCTGTCACTTTATCTAATGCTTCTTTCCCGTTTAATGCTAACTCTACCTGATAGCCCTCTTGCTGTATTACCTCTTCTAATAAAAGGCGTATTCCAATTTGATCGTCTACTACTAACACTGTTTTATTCATTATTTGCCAGCTCCTTTATTACGTTTTATCTCTATATAAATAATATGAATCACTGGTTTATGGAAAATGATACAGCATATTATAAGCCCTTTTACTTAATAGTTCGATATAAAGCGAGAAAATCCTGCAAAATTCGTATGAAATACATAATTTATTTACAAAAAATAGATGTTTGGCATACTAATTTAGGAAAATACGCTTGATTGATCATCATTTATTACATGTCCATATTTTGGATGATTTTTCTTATTTTGAAAAAAGTGCATGTGCTGGAAACGGGACTAATTGGTCCAAATAATATACAACTAGCTATTTTGTAGAACTGTATTGCAAAATGCTTATTTTGACATAGATTATCTGCTTAGCAAAGCTTCGGAAATAGGCTCCGCGTCCTGTGGGGCACGGCTGAAGCTAACTTTTGAAAGAAAATTCTTTCCTTTCAAAAGTGGATCTTTAGCTCGTGCTGATCCCACGGGAGTCTCCGCCTATTTCCTACGCTTAAGGAAGTGTTACAACGTATGTAACAGCAGATAGCAGTGGTTCTTGGCATTTTTCCATAGCTATTATATATGCATGCGATCAATATGCTAGCTCTGACAAGTAGCTCAAGTAGCAGCCTAGCTTCAGCCGTGCCCACATGATGCGAAGTGGTTTGCCTGCGCTGATGTATAGCTCCACAATTCATGCAGCAGCTAGGATAACGAGCACTATCTGCGAGATTTACACCTTAGTTTTAATGAAATACAATGTCTAGCACGACTGCTTTGTTAACATAACCCACATTATAGAAACTTAATTTCACGTTCCCTATGATAACTGCTGTATACTCGTCTGATCAAAAAAAGAAAAACAGGAGAATGATCTCCTGTTTCTTGTTTTATCTATTCACTGTTGCGTTAATGAAGCCTTTGAATAGCTCTTGTGGTCTTGTTGGTCTTGATTTGAATTCTGGGTGGAACTGGGATGCTACGAACCAAGGGTGGTCGTTCAGTTCGATGGTTTCTACTAATTTTTCGTCTGGGCTTGTCCCGGAGAAAATGAAACCATGCTCTTCCATTTGGTCACGGTATTGATTGTTGAATTCGAAACGGTGACGGTGACGCTCATAAACAACATCTTCGTTTTCATAAGCTTCTTTTGTTTTGGTACCATCTTTTAATCGACATGGATACAATCCTAAGCGTAATGTTCCACCTAGGTCAGATATATCTTTTTGTTCTGGCAGAAGATCGATGATTGGATAAGGTGTGTTCGGGTCAATTTCTGCTGAGTTCGCACCATCTAATCCTAATACGTGACGAGCGAATTCTACAGTTGCCAGTTGCATACCAAGGCAAATTCCAAGGAACGGCAGCTTGTTTTCACGCGCGTAACGAATTGCTTCAATTTTTCCTTCGATACCACGATCACCGAATCCACCTGGTACTAATAAACCATCGACATCGGCTAATTCAGCAGCAACATTCTCCACAGCTACTTCTTCAGCATTAATCCATTTCACGTCAACATCTGCATCATGTGCAAATCCGGCATGTTTTAATGCTTCGACTACCGAGATATAGGCATCAGGTAACTCCACATACTTTCCTACCAGGCCGATCGTAACTTTCTTCGATAAGTTCAGTACGCGGTCGACGAGTTGATTCCACTCTGTCATATCAGCAGATTGACAATCCAGACCAAAATGATCACATGTTAATTGATCCAATTTTTGCTCCTGCATCGCTAGTGGCACATGGTAAAGAGTATCCGCATCGCCAGATTCCACTACTGCTTTTTCATTAATATCACAGAACAATGCGATTTTTTCTTTCATTTCCTGGCTGATTTTATGCTCTGTACGTAACACAATGACATCAGGCTGAATACCTAAAGAACGTAATTCTTTTACACTATGCTGTGTCGGTTTTGTTTTTAATTCGCCGGCAGCTTTAATGTAAGGTACCAGTGTACAATGGATGTACATAACATTTTCTTTACCGATATTGCTTTTGATTTGGCGAATCGCTTCGATAAATGGTAATGACTCGATGTCCCCAACCGTACCACCGATTTCGGTAATAACGATATCTGCATTGGTCTGTTTACCTGCTTGAAATACTTTGTCTTTAATTTCATTGGTAATGTGCGGGATAACCTGGACTGTTCCACCTAAATAATCGCCACGACGTTCCTTCTTGATGACAGTAGAATAAATTTTACCAGTTGTAATATTGCTGTATTTATTTAAATTAATGTCAATGAATCGCTCATAGTGACCAAGGTCAAGGTCTGTTTCCGCGCCATCATCTGTTACAAACACTTCACCGTGCTGATACGGGCTCATCGTACCAGGATCGACATTAATGTAGGGGTCAAATTTCTGGATGGTTACTTTCAAGCCTCTGTTTTTTAACAGGCGTCCTAATGATGCTGCCGTGATTCCTTTACCAATGGATGATACTACTCCACCAGTTACAAAGATATATTTCGTCACACTGTATCCCTCTTTCTTTAAATGTTCTATTTGTTGCTTAGTATGAATCATTTTTTTCATACTAACTATTGTTAAATAAAGTCGTACATGGTAATAAAAAATAAAAAGCGCTCCCCTTAAGCAGGGGAACGCTGTAAGATTCCTTAAATTATAGAGCCCAATAAAAATTTTACTCAGAAGCTTATCGAAAGTCAAGTCTCTATAAGAACTATTTTTTTATTTATTGTCCTCTTCGTCGTCTTCCTCATCATCATCGTCAAAATCTTCATCGATATCATCGTCGAGATCTTCGTCATCATCAAAATCGAAATCATCTTCATCATCTGACAGATCATCGACATCTGAATCAAGATCTTCATCATCGAAGCCGACAACATCATTATCACTGTCCTGGTCAATGGATTCATCCAGATCTTCTGTTTCATCCACTTCTTCTACTGGTGCTGCTTTCTTTTTCTTCTTCTTGGCTGCTGCCTTTTTCTTTTTCTTCTTCTTCGGAACTGGTGTAATATCTTCATCAATTTCTTCGACTGGATACCATCTCTTTAAGCCCCAAAGGTTCGAGCCTTTTGTCATAAAACGGCCATCTATATTTAAATCAGTATAAAATTGTGAGATCGACATATCCATTTGTGCTTCTGTTAATCCTTTGATCTTCGCTACACGGTCAAAAATCTCACGGAAATTCAATGCTTTATTTTCTTCTTCTAAAATCAATGTTGCAATATCAATCATTGCCATGTCTTCTGCGCGTTCTTTCGTTAAGTCCTGTAAACTCACGTTTCTAGCACCCCTTTATCAAATCTATATGTAAAGCCACTGACTGACTAGTTAAGTTCTACCATCATATTATATGGCTTTGTTTATTGAAATGCAACAATATAACAGGCAACTATTTGTTAATAAATCCGACTAATTTTGTCACTTTTTCTTCGGACAAGTCTCCGGAATTATCAAAAATCTCGATATGATCCTCTGGAATGTCCCAATTAATCGTTGGCACAAAGTCCACTCTTGTTTCGTAATCGCCCCAATTATCCAGCTTCCATGAATCACGAACCGTGCCGCGTTCCTCGATTCGTTTGCGCTGCTGTTCAATGTCTGCCAAGGTTACGACAACCACTTTCACATCAATATCTTCCTTTGTTTTGCCACTTGCTGCAATGACCTCTTCCAACCATTGCTTATTTTTTAGTTCTGCTGTAAATGGAGAAATCATAAAAACATTTTGTCCAACGCGTAAATTTTCAATACATATATCTTTTGTTGTATCGTATTCTAAATCACGAAGATTTTCTTTATAAAAAGAAGAATCACGATCATTCGGGTCCAAATCATTCATTTCCAAAAAACGTTCCACAAAACGACCGCCCACTGTATCACGATCAAGGAAAGCACATGGGATCTGCTCTGTGACTTTCTCTGCTACGGTTGTTTTTCCTGTTCCTGCTACACCAACGAAAAATACTAATTTCTGCACGTTTACACCTCATTTAATATTATCTATTCCTTCTATATGGTAACGTATTATTTTAAAAAACGCATCCATTATGTTGCTTATGTTTTCCCGGTAATTAGGGCAAAGTAAGGAGAAGGTATCTTGATGAAATGGGGAATAGACATGCTTTGGATTTTTCTGATTATCATACTGCTTTTATTAATATGGATTGATTTTCTTATTGGTAATTATCTCGTTTCTATTCATAACAAAAGCCAGCATATCCGCTCTCGCGCCGATAAAGTGGATGTATTTACGACAGGTGATGCATTATTTGATGCGATGCTTACGGATATCGAAAACGCTCGTCATTCGATTGATATTCAATTTTTTATTATTCGCAATGACCGAATCAGTAATCAATTCTATTCGCTGCTTGCAAATAAGCAGGCTGATGGGGTACAGGTTCGCTTCATGGCGGATTGGGCTGGCAGTATTGCTTTTCGTTCCAAATGGGTTTCGGATAAATTCCCGTTTCTTAAAACGAATAAGCCGCGCATTCCCCTTTTTTACCGGATCCAGCAACGGAATCACCGAAAGCTGATGATTATCGATGAACAAATTAGTTACATTGGAGGTTTTAATCTCGGCGATGACTACCTAGGGAAAAATATCGAATTAGGCAATTGGCGGGATTATCATTTACGGCTCGAAGGTGAGATTTCAGAGGTTTTCCAACAATGTTTTGCTATCGATTGGGGCGAGAAAATCGAGCAGAAAAGGACGCATGATGGTGATCTGCAAATTCTGTCCACAGAAGGAAATGTCCTGGAAAAAGAAATTGTTCGTTTTATTAAAGAAAGCAGCGAATCAATCGAAATTGGCTCGCCTTATTTTATTCCGACCAAAAAGATGGAGCTTGCTCTCCATCATGCGATCAAGCGTGGTGTGAAGATAACGATTCTTTTTCCTGATAAGGCCGATCATATTCTGACAAAGGCGGCTGCACTTCCTTATCTGGAAAAAATGCAACACGCCGGTGCATCTATTTATCTGTATACGGATGGATTTTTTCACGGAAAAGTGTTGTTTTTTGATGGGAAAATGTGTGATTTCGGCACGGCCAATTTTGATCGCCGAAGCGTTGAGCTAAACCAGGAGATCAACATCATCGCCACAAACAGCCATCCGCTCTATGACAAGATGCGCACAGCCTTCGACGCCGACATTCAGTCCAGCAAAAAAATGAGCGAGCACTGGATCAAGCACCAGCCGATGTACCTCAAACTGCTAGCCAAGGTGGTTGTACCGATACGGAAATTGTTGTAGCAGGTTTATTTTGTGATTGATCATGTGGGCTGTTATAAGAAAAACTGAGAAAATTGTAATTTTGAAAGGTTGTATATGCGTATCAAAGCTACGGAAATATGGTACGCATATAGGGCTGAAGCACTTTTCTGAAATAATCGCTTCTTTTCTTGACAAGCCCATGTGGTTTGAAATTGATTTAAAAGTGACCATGGTTCGAACTTGGTGTTTCATCAGGCGTTGACTCTTCTCTTGAACCCGCTTCCGCTTGAACTTCCTTCATCTTCGGACGTTGGCTACTCTCTTGAGCCCGCTTTCCCTTGAACTTCCTTCATCTTCGGGCGTTGGCTACTCTCTTGAGCCCGCTTCCGCTTGAACTTCCCTCATCTTCGGACGTTGACTCCTCTTTCAAACCCGCTTTCCCTTGAACTTCCTTCATCTTCGGGCGTTAGCTCCACTCTCAATCCCGCTTCCGCTTGAACTTCCTCTTTCTTCAACCGTTCGTATTCTTTCGATCATTTCTTAAACAAAAAAAGCTGCGAGTTACGCTTCGCAGCTTTTTTGCTTACATACTTTCTGGTGCGTGTACACCGATTAAGTTCATTCCGTTTGATAGTGTGATACGGACTGCTTCCATTAGTGCCAGTCTTGCTTTGGTCGCTTCTACGTCGTCTTCGTTGATAACTTTTTCTGCATTGTAGAAGCTGTGCAGGTTAGCGGCCAAGTCGAAGATATACTGGGTAATGCGGTGTGGCGTACGGTTTTCGGCTGCATCCGCAATAACCTGGGTGAATTCGCCAAGCTTCTTCAGTAAATCTTCTGCTTTTTCTGATTGAAGCAGACTGCTGTCATAGCCAGTAAAGTCAATGCCTTTATCCTGTGCCTGTTTCAGCATCGTACAAATACGCGCGTGCGCATATTGGACATAGTATACAGGGTTGTCATTCGATTGCGATTTCGCCAAGTCCATATCGAAATCAAGGTGAGAATCGGCAGAACGCATCACGAAGAAATAACGCATCGCATCAATACCGACTTCCTCCATCAATTCACGGAGCGTGACCGCTTTACCGGTACGCTTACTCATTTTTACCTTTTCACCATTCTCAAACAGATTGACCATTTGAATGATTTCCACCTCTAACGTGTCTGCATCATAGCCTAGTGCTTGAATGGCGGCACGCATACGCGGGATATAGCCATGGTGGTCTGCTCCCCAAATATTAATTAATTTGTCAAAGCCGCGATCGAGTTTGTTTTTATGGTAAGCAATATCTGGTGATAAATAGGTGTAGGAACCGTCCTGTTTCACTAATACACGATCTTTATCATCATCGAAATCCGTCGTACGGAACCAGGTTGCACCATCCTGCTCATAAATAAAGCCTTTTTCTTTCAAAAGATCAATGGCTGGTACAATTTTCTCTTCTTCATATAACGAAGTTTCGGAGAACCAATGATCAAAATCGACACGGAACTGCCCGAGATCTTTTGCCAATTTATCTAATTCGAACTTCAGACCGTAAGAACGGTAAAAAGCAAACTGGTCTTGCTCAGACTTATCTAGAATGGATTCGCCGTATTCCTTTGCAAGCGTCTCCCCGATCCCAATAATGTCGGCCCCATGGTAACCATCCTCTGGCATTGGAAATTCTTTACCTAATGCTTGCATGTAACGTGCCTGAACCGATAAGGCAAGATTGTTAATCTGATTCCCGGCATCATTGATATAATATTCACGCTGCACCTCATAGCCAGCTTTACTAAGAACGTTACACAAAGCATCACCAACGGATGCACCACGCGCGTGCCCTAAGTGAAGATCACCAGTAGGATTCGCCGATACAAACTCTACCTGGATGCGTTCACCCTTGCCAGTTTCAGAAGCACCGTATGCTTCCTGCTGATCCAGAATGGTCGGAATCAGCTTTGTTAAATAGCTGTTGTCGATAAAGAAGTTTATGAAACCTGGTCCGGCGATGTCCACACTTTTAATCGATGCTTTGGACTGATCTAATTGTCCGGCAATATCTTCTGCAATCTGGCGTGGTGCTTTCTTTGCCACTTTCGCTAATTGCATGGCAATATTCGTTGCGTAATCTCCGTGCGATTTGTCTTTTGGCTGCTCTAATAATACATCAGGAATTTCTGCTTCTGATGCTAATTCTGCGGCTAAGACTGCACGTTTTATTTCTGCTTTTAAATTTTCCTGCATTTCCTGCATCACGTTCATGCAATAACCTCCATTAGTTTTCTTTTTTCACGGTGATGGTCAAACGGTGACGTCTCGGCGGCTCACCATTTAAACTTGTCTGATAGCTGATAAACAGCTTTCCTGCTCTTTGTGCTTCAGGGGATTGATAGAGAATCTGATCTGTTTCAGTTTCCATATGAATCGTACCGAATTGATGTCGATAGACATTTTCCGTCTTTTGCTTTCGCTGGAACTGTTGCAGCATCGATACAGCGCCAGATCGTTTGACGCTGACTTTGTCCGGATGAATCGTGATCAATGAATTGGTTTGTTCCTTATTCTCATTTAATTCACTGAATTTCAAGACCGTCTTTCCCTCATTCTCAAAAAGTTGACCGGTTTCCTCTATTACCGTGACATCCTTCTGAGAAGTATCGACTATTTCCATCGTCATTTTGATGGCAACTTGTGATTTATTCACATTATCATGCTTCCTTTTATTCATCAAGCGTGTTTAACGCTTCTAGTGGTAATTTTGCGTAAAAATAATCATCGCGTTCTTCGATAAATCGCTGGTAGGAAGTTCGCAATAACTGTTTATCCTGCTTAGCAAGCCCTAAATAATATTGCTGGAAGGGCGATAACGTTTCAAAGTCTTCCAATATACGGACACAGGTATCTATGTCATTCTCGGCCAGCGCAATATGGGCTTTCTCTGCCCTGTCTTCACTGGAAATGCCCGCTGTTTGTTTGTAATAAGCAGCAATGAATGCCAGCGTATAGTTCTTCAACCCATAAAAAGCTCGTCCGGCCCCTAATTGTCCGGCAATGTCAATCGCCATGTTCATATGATTCATCGCCTGATCGTAGCTTTCAAATAAATAACCTTGTGCCAGTATGTTATGAATATCGATTTTTTTGCGTGTATTGTTTGTTTCGGTTAATAAGCGATAGCCGTACTTGCGTGATAAGATCATCTCATTTCGCTTCCAATGAAAAACAAACAATGTCTCATCCAGTCTCGATTTAAATAATTGATATTGCAATGGGTCTTTAATATGTGCTAAGTTCTGTTTTATCTTCTCATTAAAGGTACCGATCTTGCCATACTGATGAATATCGAAATAGCAATAGATTTGGACAAGATCTCGTAATATATGGAGCCGATAATCCGTGTCCTTTAGTCTGATCCGGTTGACATATTTAATGCAATACTCCGGATCATCTGGTTTTATTTGTTTTGCTTTCAACTTTTTGCGGTTGTACATGATCTGATAGATTCGTGATGTTTTGCGAAGCTGTTCACTCTCTGCATGCTTTGTTTTATCAATAAGCTCTTTTAACTCTGTTAACAATCCGTTATCGTATAAATATTCCATTGCCGTACAAAGGTTGGCTTCTTTTTCTGTTACTAAACAGATCTCTTTCATATCCTGCAATTCATGTGGATGACCTTTTAACTGTTGATGAACGACATGTAGTGGTATTTCTGTCTCTTTTGTCAAAAACTCATGCATAAATTGATTTCTTCTCATGTGAAAAACCCCTAAACTTTTCGTAAGCTCGTATCATATTTTATCATATTTACAAGCAAACTTACATCTAATCTATACTACTTGGACGGTTTCACCCAGCCAAGCAGCATTTCACGCACGAACTTACTGGCAGCAATCGCCGTTTGTTCTGCAGGATCATAATTCGGTGCTACTTCGACTAAATCTGCACCAACAACGCGAAGATCCGAACGAGCAATCAGATGAATCGCTTCAAGCAGTTCCTTCGACGAAATGCCGCCAGCTTCTGCGGTTCCCGTACCAGGAGCAAAGGCAGGATCTAACACATCAATATCTATTGTGACGTAAACCGGTCTTCCAGCTAATGAAGGCAACACCTTCTTCAATGGTTCAGCCACCTCATATTTTGCCATATGCATGCCGCTTTCTTTTGCATAGCGGAATTCATCGCGGTCACCTGAGCGAATCCCAAAGGAATAGACGTTTTCCGGTCCAATTTTTTCACATACTTTTCGAATCGGTGTCGAATGGGATAAGGCTTCCCCTTCATATTCTTCACGTAAATCTGCATGTGCGTCAATATGTATGACCGCAAGATCCGGATATTTTTGATAAATGGCCTGAATGATCGGCCAGCTGACTAGATGTTCCCCACCTAGTCCAAGCGGGAATTTCCCTTTTGCTAAAATCTGCTCGATATATGACTGGATCATCTCTAAACTGCGCTGGGCATTTCCGAATGGTAACGGAATGTCACCTGCATCAAAATAAGTCACTTCTTCCAGATGACGATCTAAATAAGGACTGTATTCTTCTAAACCAAGCGAGGCTTCACGAATACGGTTCGGGCCAAAGCGGGATCCCGGACGAAAGCTGACTGTCCAATCCATTGGCATCCCGTACAGAATCGCATCGGCGTCTTCATAGGTCGGGCGTGACATGATAAATACTTTGCCAGAATAAGCTTCATCAAAACGCATAGCTCTCATCTCCTCTACTTCGTTAAATCCTCCACAAATTTAGGTAATACAAAGGCTGCATGGTGGATGTTTTTCGTATAATATTTCGTATCCAATTCAAAGAACCGCTCTTCTTTCACCTTCAGCGGGTCATGTATCTTACTGCCTAACGTAAAGGTCCATAATCCACTCGGATACGTTGGTATATTGGCTGTATATAATCGTGTTACCGGAAAAATCTCCTGGACGTCGTGGAATACTTGTTGGATCAGGTCCGCTTTAAACCATGGATTATCCGTTTGCGCGACAAAAATACCGTCATCTTTTAACGCGTTAGCGATACCTGCATAGAATCCTTTCGAGAAAAGGTTCACCGCTGGTCCAACCGGCTCGGTAGAATCTACCATGATGACATCATATGCTTTTTCACTTTCGGCAATATGCATGAATCCATCTGCTACCCGCACTTCTACGCGAGGATCCTCTAATTTACCAGCGATCGATGGCAAGTATTGCTTGGAATATTCAATGACTTTTCCATCAATATCGACCAGTACGGCTTTCTGCACGGATCGATGTTTCAAAATTTCACGGATGACACCGCCGTCTCCCCCACCTACTACTAAGACATCTTTCGGATTAGGGTGGGTAAATAACGGAACATGCGCGACCATTTCGTGATACACGAATTCATCTTTTTCCGTGGTCATCACCATGTCATCTAACAAAAGCATATTGCCCCATTCTGCCGTCTCTACCATATCTAATTTCTGAAAATCGGTTTGCTCGGAATGATAAGTCTGTTTAATTTTTGCTGTAATACCGAAGTTTTCTGTCTGTTTCTCTGTGAACCATAATCCCATCTGGAATCGCTCCTTTATCTATATCCAATCAATTTAGCACGGTGCTAACCGTCCACTAATTGAAATCTCACTTTATTTACTAGGAAACAATACTATTTTAGAGTTTTTCCTTAAAAAATCAAGTAATTCTTTACATTTGATGTTTAGTGACTGGTGGTTTTAACCATAATGCTAATAACAATAGGTTCTCATATATAACAGCTACTGTATAGCAAAAAATATAGATGGGGGTATAGCTGTGAGTCGCAGGCGTAGAAGAAAGAAAGTCCGGGTAATGAAATTATTATTTTTTTTAGTGATGATGGCAGGTTCCTGCCTTGCTGTGCTATTGCTTGCCAGCTTTCTGCTTGGCCCTCCGTCCTTAGAGCGCCCGCAGAATACGATTTACTATGGCAATGCAGAAGAAGTGATCGGGGAAGAATACGGATCAGAAAAAAGATACTGGGTATCCCTCGCGGAGATTGATGATGATTTGGAAAAGGCAACGATCTGGACGGAAGATCAGCATTTCTATGATCATATTGGTTTTGACTTCAAACGATTAATGTCTGCTGTCGTCAAGAACATTACCTCCTTTTCTCTTAAAGAAGGTGCCAGTACGATTACCCAGCAATATGCGCGAAATCTGTTTCTCTCTCATGAAAAGACATGGAAGCGTAAGTTATATGAAGCTTTTTATACGATTCGGTTGGAAATGTACTATGATAAGGATGAATTGCTCGAAGGCTATTTGAACACGATTTACTATGGACATGGCGCCTATGGGATTGAAGCCGCCAGTAAGTATTATTTCAATAAGTCAGCAGAAGACTTAAGCTGGGCAGAGGCTGCCATGCTGGCCGGCATTCCAAAAGGGCCGTCGACCTACTCACCTTTTCACGATGAAGAGAAAGCGAAAAACAGACAAAGGTTCATTTTGGATAATCTGTATGCACATGGAGTGGTCGATGAGACAACCTATCAATCTGCCTTAGCAGAAGAGCTCGCCTTCTCAGAAGATCATGTCATTACAACGCAAAGTGCTGCACCTTATTTTCAGGACGTGGTCGTCGAAGAATTGAAGCAATTGCTGGATGTCGATATGGAGAAGATTCGCTCGGGTGGTTACAAGGTGTACACAACGCTCGATATGAAGCAGCAGCAAGCATTGGAAGATGTCACAGCGCGGGACGTTTCCAACAAAGAAATCGAAATTGGCGCAATGGCAATGAATCCTCATTCAGGTGCAATTACCGCATTAATCGGCGGACAGGATTACGAGGCGTCATCCTTTAACCGTGTGACACAGGCACAGCGGATGCCAGGCTCCTCTTTTAAACCATTTCTTTACTATGCCGCATTGGAAAATGGCATGACGGCAGCGACCACCCTGATGAGTAAGCCGACGTCATTTGAGCTTGCGGATGGTAAGATGTATCAGCCTAGTAATTACAACGATTATTATGCTAACGAACCGATTACGATGGCACAGGCTTTGGCATTATCGGATAATATTTTTGCCGTGAAAACGAATCTTTACCTGACGCCGGAGCGCTTCGTACGTGTCGTCAAGGATAAATTCGGCTTCAAAAGTGAGCTGGATGCAGTACCGGCATTGGCACTCGGTACAGAGGTCGTAACGATGCAGGAAATGGTGCAAGGATACGGTATGATTGCAAATGGCGGCGCTGAGGTAAATTCTCACACGATAACGAAAGTAACCGACGCATACGGCAAAGTGCTGTACGACCGGGAAGAAGTGCAGAAGGAAGATGAGGCGTGGAGCCTTTTTCCGAAAGAAGATGATAAACAAGTGCTGGACGAAGCGTATACGTTTATCTTACAGGATCTGATGAAAGGTATGTTTAATCATGAACTTGATGGCTATATGCAAGTGACGGGGTCATCGATCGCCAATCAGCTGACCCATGAATACGCTGGTAAATCGGGCACAACCAATTCGGATAACTGGATGATCGGCTTCAGTCCATCGCTTGTAGCCGGTGTGTGGACGGGCTATGATGATAACCGCGACATTACCAAGACGAATGATAAGCATTTTGCCAAGCAGGTCTGGGCTGATTTCATGGAAGCGGCACACGAGGATTTACCGGAAGAACATGTTGTGAAACCGGATAACGTAGTTGAAGTCAATGTTGACTTGAATACCGGACTTTTGGCAACAGAAGATTGCGGACAGACGCATAAGATGTATTTTGTAAAAGGAACAGAACCGACGAAACAATGTACGTTGCATTTAGATGATGGCTTCACACCGGAACACCCTGATGATCTCAATGAAGGGATTCCAGACGACGCTTTACTGGAGAACTGGTGGGAATGGCTGTGGACAGGCGAAGACGAGCAATAGATCGCTATTAACGGAAAAAGGCTGGGCAAATGCCCAGCCTTTTCCGGTCCTAGTAACAAAGAGTTACCATGTGTGTTCATTTTATAAAAAAAGGAACGGAGTCGACAAGTAAAATGTTGTCAATCTAATTAATGTTCACAAAATGTTCATTATTTTGGCAAAGATTGCTTTAATTCATCTGAAGAATTTTCCCACATGTCAGCATCGAATTCACGCAGAAAATCGGCTAATAATTTTTGCGATTTTTCGTCCATATGTTCCACGATGACATGGCCTTTCATCGATTTGTCCATGTGATTGACATGCTCCGGCATCGATTTATAAGCACGTTTAATCGAACGGTCTACCAGAATTTCGCAGCCGGTCACGCCATGAAAGTACGGACCATTCTCGCCACGCTCTACAGTAACCCATACAATCCAATACAGCTTGCCGTTCGGTACTTCGTTTCTGTCTTTTAAAAATTTCACCCTGCGCTCGACTTCACTTCTGGCGTGCATCGCCCCATATCGACAAAGGCACGGTCTTCATTCGGATCAATGATAACAGGAGAAATATTTTCTAAACTAACCGAACCAACACCGTATCCACCATGACCATCCGTCGAATCGTCCTTCATGATCGTAAACGCATTGGATTTCTTTTTCTTCTCTTCACTCATGATTTATCCTCCTACTTCTTTTACTTTTCATTGTAGCATGTTTAAAATGGTGTTTTCATCTTCTTTGTTTCCCCGTTTTTGCTTTTTACGATACAATATATATATCTTTTATGATAAAGGAGCAGATCATATGCCATATGTCACCGTACAAATGCTAGAAGGAAGAACAGATGAACAACGCAAAGCACTAATCGAAAAAGTAACCGACGCCGTCGTCGAAACAACTGGCGCGACCCGCGATAAGGTTGTCGTATTCGTAGAGGATATTGATAAGCGTAATTATGGTGTTGGCGGTAAGCGTCTGGTTGATTGATTTATTGTGAAAGCCGAGCGATTTGTTTCGTTCGGCTTTTTTATTTCAAGTCAAGAAAGCATATAATCACTGTCACAAAGAGAGACTTCCATCAGTCGGGGGATTAAGTAAAGTAGAACAGTCTGACATTGTGGTCATTTTGAAAGATTTCATCTGCTTCGCAAAGCTCCGGAAATAGGCTCCGCGTCCTGTGGGCACGGCTTCAGCTAACTTAGGAAAGAAAATCCTTTTCTTTCCTAAGTGGATCTTCAGCTCGCGCTGATTCCACGGGAGTCTCCGCCTATTTCCTACGCTTTAGGGAAGTGCTACAATGTATGGAACAGCAAAAAGCAGTGGTTCTAGGCATTTATCCATAGCTATTATATATGCATGTGATCAATAAGCTAGCTCTGACAAAAGTTGTAGAGTCCCTATCCTAGCGTAGGCCAACCACGGAGACTCCCGCGGGATTATGCAGGCGCTGAAGATCCACAACGTCTGCACCTGCGTCTTCTAGTAACGCTTCGAAGTAGGCTTCCTCGGTGCAAGGCAGCAGAGAAGTGATTCGTGTAGTAGCCTAGCTTCAGCCGTGCCCCGCAGGACGCGGAGTGGTTGGCCGAAGCGATATCCCAGCACATTAAATATCTCAATATGGATGCTCGGCTAACAGGCTGACTTTACCGGTTTTTCTAATGAAAATGCAACTGTAACTGTGACAGGTTCGTGGGGATGTGTTTTGCTTGGTTGTTTAGTCACTCGTTCATTACTGCTTTTTCTTTTGATTATTTGATAGGAAAAGGTAATAGAATCATACTCACCACAAGCAATTCCACTTTTATCCTCTTTTGTGCTATAATCTCCTTAACTACTTTTGTGTTAAAGGTTGTGTATAGCATGCTTTTCGTAAGTATCGGCGGGTTATATTGGGGCGACATTGTTTTCTCACTCGTATTACTGCTGTTAATAGTTATAGTGATCACGGTGACCTGGTACACGTCGCGCTTGAGACCTCGCAAACAGCAAATGAATCGGATTGAGGATAAGTTGGATCGTCTATTAGACGAAAAAAAATAACCCACCTTCGTAAGGGGGTTATTTTTTAATGCTGTTAATATATTCCCAAGCTTGTTCGATATCTTCTGATGTGTAGTTCGATTTTGCTTTGACTTCCTGCACTTTTTGTTCAATTTCCTGCTTTGGTAAGTGATCAAAATAAAGCATGGTGGAAACGAGCTCTAAGAAACGGGAACTCTGTTCTTTCATTTGCTTTGCTATCGAAATCTCCGGGGGCAGTTCTGTGTTGGAATGTTTAAGAAAATCTTCACCTTGTTCCGTTACTTGATAACGATATTGATAATAATTGCTCTTCTTTTCTTTTACCTCTGATACAAATCCAAGATTCGTTAACTCCTCGATTCGTAAGCTTAGTTCTTCTGAGTAGGGTCCATAGAAATAAAAGGTATATTTCTCCTCAAATGGCAGCCCTAATTTTTTCATAATGTAAATGATTTTCTGCAGTTTCTTCCGACCGACAATTCCTTCCGATGCTGCGATTACTTTAACAAGCTTTGCATGGTTATCTAACAATGAAAACACCCCAGTTTTTTATCAGTTTAATATCTCTTTGATTTTCGCCTTTTCCGGTCGATCATCCGGTAATTGTTCGATTAAATCTTTAGGATAATATAGTTTATGGTCTGTCCGTTTTTTACCTGATATCGCCTCAACAATATCAGACTGACGGGACAACTCTCGTAATTCCTGATTTGGTAATAATAGATGAATCGGCAGACGTTCCTCCTCTTCACCTGGACGATAAAAATCATACGGCAAATCGGACGAAGAATCAACTACCAAATAATAGTCAGGATCAAGATCGATTGCCTGGAACAGTTGGTATAACTGCATCCATTCGTTCATTTGTAAATTCGGATTAAATTCGACATATTTAAATAAACGCCTGTTGACAAATCGATAGGCGAGATCACTTAAAATCGGATCGTCTTCTTCGGCCCACATTTGGAAATAATAAAGAACGAAAGCTTCATCCAAACGAATGTAATCTTCTAAGGAAACCTGTTCTTTAAAAAATGACTCAAACGGCGTCGGCTCTACTTTAAACGTATAGCCCTCTTCAAACAACTGTTTGACGCGATGCAGGATTTTCGTCAAGATGACTTCGGCGCTGCGGGTAACCGGGTGAAAATAAACCTGCCAATACATCTGATAGCGGCTCATGATATAGTCCTCGACCGCATGCATCCCCGACTCTTTAATCACGACTTGATCTTCAACCGGGCGCATCACGCGGAGGATCCGTTCCATATCAAAATGGCCGTAACTGACCCCTGTGAAATAGGCATCACGCTGCAGGTAATCCATCCGGTCGGCATCAATCTGACTGGAAATCAGGCTGACAACCAGTTTGTCATGATAGGTTTTGTTAATAACATCTGCAACTTTTTGCGGGAAATCTTTGCTTACTCGGGTTAACACGCGATTAACTTCGGTATCACCTAATATAATCGCTCTGGTGAACTCCTCGTGATCGAGGCGGAACACTTTTTCGAATGAGTGGGAAAACGGTCCATGTCCCAGGTCATGCAGCAACGCGGCACACAAGCACAGCAAGCGCTCTTCATGATTCCATTTAGGCCTGTCCGCAAAATTAATTAAAATGCGACGTACAATTTCATAGACACCCAGCGAATGATTGAAGCGACTATGTTCTGCACCGTGGAAAGTGAAAAACGATGTGCCAAGCTGCTTAATTCGTCTTAACCGTTGAAATTCTTTCGTGCCGATCAAATCCCAGATCACGCGGTCCCGCACGTGCACGTACCGGTGAACAGGATCTTTAAATACTTTCTCCTCGTGTAACTGGTCATCTTTATAAGCCATGGCAAATACCTTCCTCTTTTTTCTTACTATTAGTATAATATAGATTCAAATGTACGAAAAGGTTTGGAGGATAATAATGAAAGATTGGAAGCAATTTTTTTTAGATAAACAAATACGAGTGGTTGATCACCGCGATCCGGAAGCGCTTGGAACAGCGATGGCATCCTTTGCTGCTGATGACGCCTTATGTGAATCGATCGGTCAGACAAAAGATGATATCGCCTGCCGTTTCTGGGTCCACGACAAAACAGTGGTACTTGGGATATTGGACAGTCGTCTTCCTGCGATCCGTGAGGCAATCGATTTTTTAGAAGATGCAGGCTATGATGTTGTCGTCCGCAATTCTGGTGGACTAGCGGTAGTGCTGGATGAGGATGTACTCAACTTCTCCTTTATTTTACCCGATTTGCAGGAGATGGGGATTCACTCCGGCTATCAGCTGATGACAGCATTCGTCCAGGATATGTATCGCGATCTGACCGATGAGATTGAAGCCTTTGAGGTCGTTGGTTCTTATTGTCCTGGTGATTATGATTTAAGTATTCGCGGCAAAAAATTCGCCGGTATTTCCCAGCGCCGGGTCAAAAAAGGAATCGCGGTACAGATTTATTTATGCGTACGCGGCAGTGGAGCCGAGCGCGCGGCATTGATCCGTGATTTTTATCAAAAAGGAGATGCTGTTAAGTCCGAGCGGTTCACCTATCCCGTTGTGGAGCCGGAAACGATGATGTCTTTAGCAGAATTAACGGGCGAAGCATTGACGGTGGAAGATAGTATCGAGCGGGTGATAAGACTGTTGGGTGATGTGGAATGGCGTGATCTCGCCGGGGCTGAGCTCAAAGTGTTTGAAGAACGGATGAAACAAATGGTCGATCGCAATCGAAAAGTACTCAAGTGAGTACTTTTTGATTCGATTGAGGAAGCTGGACCTGATAACCGATGCCGTGCTCGTCTGGTAATGTGACGTAGCCGTTCTCTACTTCTACCTCTGGTGTGATGATGTCCTGATGCCAATAGCGATTCGAAGCCCCGGGATCGGCAGGGTATTGAAAATTGGGGAGTGTTGCCAGCGCCAACGATTGCACGCGCCCTACTCCGGCTTCAAGCATACCGCCGCACCAGACGGGAATGCCATGTTGCTGACAATAATCGTGGATGCGAATCGCATTGGTAAAGCCACCTACTTTTCCTAGTTTAATGCTGATGATCTGGCAGCTTTTTAGCTGAATTGCCGTTCGGACATCTGCAAATGTGTGAATGCTCTCGTCTAAACAAATCGGTGTTTGCAATTGCTCCTGCAACCGGGCATGATCGATGAAATCGTTGTGCGCCAATGGCTGTTCGATCATCATTAAGTTGTAATCGTCGAACTTTTTGAGATGGTCGATATCGTTTAACGTATAGGCCGAGTTAGCGTCCGCCATTATCGGTACGTCTGGAAAATGACTGCGTACTTTTTCTAGTAATGTCAGGTCATACCCTGGCTTTATTTTTAGCTTGATCCGTTGATAGCCCGCTTGGATTGCTTGTTCGATTTTGGTAAGCATTAGGTCGTCACTTGGCTGCAGTCCTATCGCCGCTCCGACTGGGATTTTGTTCGTTTGCGCGCCAATTAGTTGGTAGAGTGGTTGTTGCTGCTGCTTGGCGTATAAATCCCAAACAGCTCCCTCGATGGCTGCTTTCGCCATATGGTTTCGGCGAACCGTGTGGAACGGAATAGCTCCCGGATCTGAAAAAGTCTGGTGCCTGATCAGCGGCCACAGATGGTTTTCAATCATGACTGCTACCGTATCCGTTGTCTCCTCTGTATACCAAGGCGCATCAAAAGCGACTGACTCACCAAAGCCGCTACGCCCTTCACGATCGATTAATTCTGTGATGATTATATCTTTTTCCGTTACTGTCGTACTGCTGTTAGCAAAGGGATGCTTCAACGACATCTTGAAGCGATGAAGGATGCATTTTTCAATCGTAATCATAGACGTGGCTCCTTTTATGGCCACTTTTGGATGTTTTATGGCCACTTTTTTGTGTTTTATGGCCACTTTTTCTCACTTTATGGCCACTTTTACTAGTTTTATGGCCACTTGCTTGTGTTTTATGGCCACTTGCTGCAATTTCTGGATGATAATAGGTAGCACCTTTTCTTACTCCTGTCTTATGAAAAGCTGCACGAGCGATTAATTTTCTCGTCGCATCCGCAGAAGGTATTTGCAAAAAATCTTGCACCATTGCTGTCGTAAGACGATTGTTCGTAAGTAAAGCTAGCTTATAGAGAAGCTGTACGTGTGCATCCGTACTCCGCGTTCCGCAATACGTGCATTGCCAGCGCATTCTTTCACGCATCATCGCACGTTTGCGGCAATCCGGACACGGAACTCCTTTCTTTAAATCTTCCCACAAAATATGATGTTTTTCTAGTATTGCGCTAAATCGTTCTTGATGCTGTGAAATGAGGAAGGATCGAATCTGTTTATTTTGTTCATGAGAGATTTGGGCGGAGTGATTTTTCGTTAATCGCTCTAAAATAGTCGGGACGGCTTGGGCGGTGAGGATCCTTTCGTGCTCAGGATAGTCGTGAAGCTTAAGAATAACGTTGGCATTCGTAAATACGGCAAAGCGGTAAGTTGGAAGCTGGTCGATTTGGTAATCACTGAAAAAAGTTCTCAAATTGGCATACTGGCGATCCACCTGCAAGATGGGGTCGTCAAATACTTCCTTTTTCGTTTCTGATTCGCGGACAAGCTGATGGGACTTGGCATCAAAATAGATCTCTCCAGTGTGACCTTTCACTTCAAAAATGACGAAATGCTTCTGTTAAGATCAGCCAATCTAATTGAAAGGGAACGTGATGTTCGAGTCGAAGCCTTTTTATACAGAGATTAAGTGGAATTTGTGACTGCTTGAGGTAAAATGCGAGGCTGTCTTCACTGGCTTGACCGATGTCATGCAGTCTGAATTGCTCTATTACTTGAACATATTCGGGGTGATCAGGAGGTAGCAATTCGGAGAGCGCCTGGTATTGCTGCCAAATGATCGCGGATTCTGGAATCAATAAAATCTCTCCTTTCTGCTAATTTAGTATAGCAAAAAAAAGCCGAACTAACACAAGCAGTTCGGCTTTTTTGATAATTATATTTATTTCGCTTCAGAGGCATCTAGTGCTTGTGCTGCTGTGATTAATGCTAATTTATAAGCGTCGTCACTGCTGCAGCCGCGGGATAGATCGTTGACTGGCTGGTTTAACCCTTGCAGGACTGGTCCTACTGCGTCAAAATTACCTAGGCGCTGTGCGATTTTGTAGCCGATGTTACCTGCTTCTAAGCTTGGGAATACGAATACGTTCGCGTCCCCTTTCAGAACAGATCCCGGTGCTTTTTTCTCTGCGACGGACGGTACGAACGCTGCGTCGAATTGGAACTCGCCATCTAACGTTACGTCCGGTGCCATTTCTTTCGCTACTTTTACTGCTTCTGCTACTTTTTCTGTTTCGTCTGATTTCGCAGATCCTTTTGTAGAGAAACTTAGCATCGCTACACGAGGGTCGATATTGAAAAGTTTTGCTGTTTCTGCACTGCCAATGGCAATTTCAGCAAGATCCTGGCTGTCTGGTGAAATATTAATGGCACAATCTGCGAAGACGTATTTCTCTTCTCCACGCACCATCACGAAGACACCTGAAGTCTTTTTGACACCTGCTTTTGTTTTGATGATTTGTAAGGCTGGACGTACTGTGTCCGCAGTAGAATGAGCCGCTCCACTTACAAGTCCGTCTGCGTTACCCATATAAACAAGCAT
The DNA here is from genome assembly GCF_022919575.1 of Gracilibacillus salinarum. Lineage (NCBI taxonomy): Bacteria > Bacillati > Bacillota > Bacilli > Caryophanales > Bacillaceae > Gracilibacillus > Gracilibacillus salinarum. The sequence goes on from NZ_CP095071.1 coordinate 2,067,996, forward strand.
TGTCCCGAAATAATTTTCATCTAGTAGAATCTTGCGGGCATCTTCTTCGGTCGCTTTACCTTTTCTTCGCTCCACAAAAGCTGCTACCATTTCATCAAATGCTGGATATGTGCTTGGATCGATGATTTCTACTCCATCGATCGCGATCGATAATTCTTTTGCTTTCTGTTCTATTTTTTCTTGAATTCCGACTAGTACAGGTTCTACAAATTGGTCTTCCTTTAACTTACTTGCCGCTGTTAGAATTCGTTCATCTAATCCTTCAGGAAAAACGATTTTTCTAGCATTTCCCTGTAATCTGCTTTTAATATCTGTAAATAATTCACTCATGATTACACCCTCCAATATCTTATCTGTATTATATGATACGCCTTTTCGTGTCATAATGAAAGCATCAGCTAAAATGAAGGCGTTTTATCTTCAAAATTTTTTATTTGTTCAAATTTATGGTAAATACTAGGTGATGATCATTGCTTTTCAATAAGTATTTTCCCCTAAATGTGTTATATTAAAACAAGAGTTAGTAAGCAAAGGAGTGAAGCTAAATGCCAGAAGCAGTAGAAACAATGGACGGTTGGTATTGTTTACACGATTTACGAACAATCGACTGGACAAAATGGAAAAAAGCAACCGAAGCGGAGCGCCAGCAAGCCGTTGAGGAGTTACAGACGATGCTCCGCGAATGGGAAGAAGTAGCAGAAGCACGAGATGGCAGCCATGCCTTCTATTCTATTATGGGACAAAAAGCAGACATCCTTCTTATGATCTTGCGTCCGACGATGCAGGAATTAAGCGAGATAGAGCTTCGTTTCAATAAGTCAAAAATTGCAGAGTTTACAAAGCCTAGTTATTCCTATGTATCTGTGGTGGAACTCTCTAAATATATGTCGAAGGAAAGTGATAATCCGGAAGACAATCCAGGTGTACGTGCCCGCTTAGCGCCAAAATTACCACTTTGGGATCATATTTGCTTTTATCCAATGGACAAGCGTCGCGAAGGAAACGATAATTGGTACATGCTTCCTTTCGATGAGCGTCGCCAATTAATGTATGAGCACAGTTTTACCGGCAGAAAATATGCAGGTGAAGTGAAGCAGGTCATTACTGGTTCGATGGGCTTTGATGACTGGGAATGGAGCGTCACGCTCTTTGCCAAAGACGTGTTACAATTGAAGAAAATTGTCTATGAAATGCGCTTTGATGTGGTCAGTGCCCGCTACGGGGAATTCGGACCTTTCTATGTCGGCAATATTTTAAAAACAGAAGACGTCCCAGCTTATTTAGCTATTTAAACACACGGTTTAGACCGTGTGTTTTTTTATCGTAAGGTTGCATTGTTTTTGAGCGCTCGTGTGGACTTGGCGTAGTACATACTCATTTCCCACTACGTCGTACTTTAACATTGCTGAAATTTTATGGCTTCCGACCGTACTTGGAGAATGCCTTCATTTTCTTTATGCATGTTTGTTTTAGATACTGCATATAGATGGCTAGTAGGAATACGGAAAAAAAGCACGAATGGATTCCCGACAACGGAAAGGAGCTTTTCAAAGATGAGTCAAGGACAAAACCCAAATCAGAGTCAAAGCAGGCCGCAGCAGCCGACAACTACTCAGCCATATATCCCGCAAACGTATAATTATGGTATGCAGGACGGGTACACTGGAGGTTACTCGTATCCGATGTATAACCAGATGCAACAATATCCATATGCCCAGCAGCAACAGCCTAGCATGACTGCCACACCTGGCATGCTTCCCATGGAAGAGTCGTATATTGAGAACATTTTGCGTTTAAACAAAGGAAAGACAGCAACCGTTTATATGACTTTTGAAAACAATGACCGTTGGAATGCCAAGATTTTTAAAGGGATTATTGAAGCAGCCGGTCGCGATCACATCATATTAAGTGATCCTGAAACCGGAAAACGCTACATTCTGTTAATGGTATACTTAGATTACATTACGTTTGACGAAGAAATTGTCTACGAATACCCATATGGTGCACAAACGGCCAACTACACACCACGCTAACAGACGCTAAAATCCGCTGGCCCTATGAGACCAGCGGATTTCTTTTATCTTCTTTTTCAGGAGGCAAAAACATGAATAAAAAAGCCGAAACACACGAAGTAATGATTAGCTTCTTTTGCATATCCCTTGCATTGATTGTGTTAGCCTGGCAATTTCATTCCGTCCTGCTTTGGATGCTTGCTTTAACCAGTCTGAGCGTTAATTTTTTTATGGAGGCTTTCAAAGAATGGAAGCTTGGTCGCCCACCGCTATTCTTCTCACAACAGCTGTTCAGAGGTTTAGGTCTACTTGGGATCGCTATCCTTCTCTTCTTTGTTTGACAGATTCTGTTTGGAAAAAGTGGTCCATTTTAAAACAGCACCGACAAAGTCGTCAAACGTCGAATAACTTCGAGATCGCTGATTATACCACTTTCTCACTGTCTCCACGACCCAGAACGGAATCGGCTTATTCGCAATCAGATGGTAATGCTCATCATATGCCTTCTTCAAATGTTCCCAGCGATAATCATTGCCAGCTTGCGAATACTCCGAGACATCGATGATTTTGGCCCGCCCATTTTGCAGTAAAATATTCTTCGTATGAATATCACGTGGGTTCAGGCCAAGCTCTCGCACATAGGTACGTGCCTCTTCCACCTCTGCTATCACTTCTTTCGGAATATACACACCTTGTAAGATGCAATCAAATAGTGTAATACCTTCCTCATAACTAATGACAAGATATTGTGCAGTCGCACCATAACAAGTCGGAAAAAATTGATTTTCTCCCAGCTGTTGATAAATCCCTTCCTCGATAGACAGCTTGTGCGTTTTGTCTTTCGCATATAGCTTAAATGCATACTCAGGTAAGTCCACATGTTGAAAAACAGCCGCATCTGTACCAATGCCGATGCATTTCAACTCATCAGACGTCCCTTTGATAAGAACAGGCTGATTCTGAGAAGTGGATTCCACCTCAATCTTATTCAAAGCGTCTCCTGCTTTCCTCCAGTTTCTCGTCATGATCCCATCTCCAAGCAGTTTTTTTATTAGAAAAACTCGGCATTCGCCTCGTCCATTAGCGAGTGCCGTAGTTTTTCTTATACTTGTTACATTTTAAATTTTCACTACGTCGAACTGCTTCTATGCTAAAATTTTATACTTTCCTAACGTGTTAGAAAAACGGGCATAACCCGCCGGTTCTATTGACTTAATTAATAAACAACTTCTTATAATATGGATTATGCCAACTAACAGCTTAGTGGTTATTTTGAAATATTATGTGTGGTATGATACCGCTCCGGCCAACCACTTCGCGTCCTGCGGGGCACGGCTTAAGCTAGGCTACTACTAGAATTGCTTCTCTGCTGCCTTGCACCGAGGAAGCCTACTTCGAAGCGTTACTAGTAGACACAGGTGCAGACGTTGTGGATCTTCAGCGCCTGCATAATCCCGCGGGAGTCTACGTGGTTGGCCTACGCTAAGATTGGGACTCTACAATCTTTGTCAGAGCTAATATATTGATTGCATGCATATATAATAGCTATGGAAAAATGCCAAGAACCACTGCTATTTGCTGTTACATACGTTGTAGCACTTCCCCAAAGCGTAGGAAATAGGCGGAGACTCCCGTGGAATCAGCGCGAGCTGAAGATCCATTTCATTTGTGCCTGTGTCTGCCAGTATTGCTTCGAAGTGGGCTTCCTCGGCACAAGGCAGCACAGGTGCTGTTCAAGTAGTAGCCTAGCTGAAGCCGTTCCCACAGGACGCGGAGCCTATTTCCGGAGCTTTGCTCAGCAGATAATTTATATCAAAATAACCATTTGGCAATACAGTTCCATTTAATTCCCTAATGTATAGAAAAAGAGGGTGTTCTTCACATCCCTCTTTCATCGTTCAACGTATTCTATCTTATGTGCATTACACATACTTCATGACTGCATAACCTAACAGCACCCAGCCGATTAAGAAGGCGACGCCGCCGAGTGGTGTAATCATTGCAAACGTCTTAATCGCAGTCGTTGAATATACATACAGACTGCCTGAGAATAGTATGATACCGGCAAAGAAGAACCAGCCTGCAGAGACAATACTTCCTCCGGTAAACTTCTGCATCAATAATCCGGTTGCGAGTAATGCCACGGTATGGAACATTTGATACAACACTGCTTTATCCCACGTCGCCAGCATTTTCTCTGATAATTTTCCTTCCAGTCCATGTGCACCGAACGCTCCGAGTGCTACGGCAAGAAAACCATTTAGGATACCTAACAATAAAAATATCTTCATTCGTTCTATCGCTCCCCTGTATTAAAAGTCAAGTAACGAATCTCCATTTGCATCTTCTTCCTTTAACTTCTTGCTGTCTGTTGTCGATGGTTTCGGACTTGGCTGCCCCACCATCTTTTCCCATTCTAAAGGATCAATGGATGAACTGCTTGTTGTCGTTACTTTGGAATCCTGATCTAACAATAAGTCGGTCAACGATTGGACAGCTTTCGCATGTTCGCGGACTTTCGATTCATTGTGCAATGCTTGTTCACATTCTGTTATAATTTTTCGCAAAATCTGCTGATTCGTTATCGCCATCTTCCTTCATCCTCTCACTGTCATTATACAATTCCTAGTGAATTTAAGGAAATAATAATGATTATAATTGGTGCGACAATTCGAATTAGGACTAACCAAACCGATGCCAACGCACTTTCCGTTAAATCCGCCGCTTCTAATGCCTCGCTTCTGGTAAAATACCAGCCGACAAACAGTGCCATCGTTAAACCGCCAATCGGCAAGAACACATTCGACGTGATATAATCAAAGGAATCTAAAATGTTATGATCGCCAATTAAGGTGACGCCACTCCATTTTCCCATACCGAGTGAAACGGTAATACCAGAGATGAAAATCACGATACTTGCGATTAATGATGCCTTTTTTCTCGACATGTTACGTGCACGCATCAAATAGGCAACTGGTACTTCCAACATGGAGATCGAAGAAGAAATAGCTGCTAAACTTAAGGCCGTGAAGAAGATAAAACCGACAATTCCACCGAAATTCATTTGATAGAAAATTTCCGGTAATGTAATAAACACAAGCGGTGGTCCAGAGCTTGGATCAATCCCAAAGGCAAATACTGCTGGAAAAATGACGATCCCTGAAATAATCGCAAAGCACGTATCCATGATCCCAATACCAACCGTAGCACTAGGCAGCTTGTGTTCTTTGGTTAAGTAACTGCCATACGTCATCATCGTCCCTACCCCAAGACTTAAGGAGAAAAATGCTTGTCCTAATGCCGAAATATAAACGCTCGGATCATCCAGCACCGACCAGTCTGGTTTAAATAAAAAGGCAAGACCTTCTGAAGCTCCCGGCAATGTCACACTGTAAATCGCCAAACCTATCATCATAAGTGCTAATAATGGCATTAAAATCTTGTTTGCTAATTCGATTCCTTTCTGCACACCACCAAGGACGATAAACATCGTAATCACCATAAACAAAGCATGCCAGCCTAACGGTGCGTAATCCTGGGCAATAAAGGTTTCAAATGAACCGCCAAAACCGACGTCAGGCATAACAGACATCGATCCTGTCAGGTAACGCCACCAGTAATACAATGCCCAACCTGCTACAACACTGTAAAAACTTAAGATTAAAAAGGCACTGGCAACCCCTAAATAACCAAGCATATACCACGGTTTATCCGGAGCTAGTTTCTTATAAGACCCGACAATATCCTGACGCGCCTTTCTTCCAATACTTACCTCAACTAGTAACAACGGAATACCTATGACTAACACACTTAAAATATATAAAATTAAAAATGCGCCTCCACCACTTTCACCTGCTACGTATGAGAAACGCCAAATATTACCTAAACCAACTGCTGAGCCCATTGCAGCCAACATGAACCCTATTCTCGAAGTCCAATTTTCTCGTTGCAAATTGTTTCACCTCATTCAACAAATTATAAAAGCTTTCCTTATTGTACATGATAAGCATTCGCTTTTCTACCTTGATTTTATGATGATATAATGATGTAAAGATATTTTAATATGACGGCCCGATTAAGGAGGATTTATGATGCAGGAAAAAATTAAATTAACGGGCGATCAGAGTCCGGTTAAGAAGATTCAACCAGTGTCTGGCGGCGATATTAATCAAGCTTATTATGTGCAGACAGCGAACCATGAATATTTTGTCAAAACCAATCAGGACGTCCCGGCGGATTTCTTTCAAATAGAAGCAGATGGATTAGAACGAATCAGGAATACCGAAACGATTGCGGTCCCAGCTGTTTACCATGTAGATCATGACGATGCAGATCAGGAATTAGCATTGATCATGGAATGGGTAGACGGACAGCCAACCGAACAGACTGGCAAAAGATTAGGAGAGCAATTAGCAGCCATGCACGCTACCGATGCCGGCGCGCAATATGGTTTAGACCAAAGAACATACGTCGGTTCACTCACTCAACAAAATCATTGGTATGACAACTGGGTAGATTATTATCGGGACAAGCGCCTGCGACCGCAATTAGACCTGGGGATATCGAATGGTCGTATAACTGGTATCCGCCAAACGAAATTAGAATATTTGCTAATCAATCTCGAACGCTTTATCCCGGCAAAGCCTCGCACTTCCTTATTACATGGTGATTTGTGGGGTGGAAACTGGCTTACAGGTGCTCACGGTCAGCCTTATCTGATTGATCCTTCTGTCCTTTATGGTGACCATCTGTTTGAATTAGCATTCACCGAGTTGTTCGGCGGCTTTCCTGCTCCCTTTTACCAAAGCTATCAGTCTTCCTTTCCATTAGAGGATTACTACGAAGACGTAAAACCGCTCTATCAACTGTTCTATTTGCTCGTGCATTTGAACTTATTTGGTGAAGCATATGGATCAAGTGTCGATCGTATACTAGACCATTACTCCGTGTAGAGATTGGGAGATAAATTGAGACTTCAATCAGTGGGGTTTTATGAACGGTTAGCACTGTGATAAATGCTATTCCTGCTGTATTGTCGGTTTTCGAAATTATACAAATTAAGCACAAGAGCCCTTTTGATATCCTTGAGTGGTCATACATTGGATTCTTATGGACAGCTTTTTCTCTTTTCTTTTTCAACTGTCCATAACATCCATTCTTATGGACAACTTTTTCTCTTTTCCTTTTCAACTGTCCATAACATCCATTCTTACGGACAACTTTTTCCTTTTTCCTCTTCAACTGTCCATAAGAATGGATAATATGATAGGAGCGAACATGTAAGACGATTCATCTCTTTTTCTTAGCTTATCGGCTGTGAGTCGTGCCCCGCGGAACGGAAAGTGGTTGGCAAAAGGCTTCATACCACACATAATATTTCAAAATGAACACCAAGCTGCTAACATAGTCCATATTATGGGAACTTAACTCCATAGCAATATGATTACAGCACCTATATACTTTCCCAACGTGCAAGAAAACACGGTACTCGCTAAGCGAATACCGTGTTTTCTAATTATTTAGCAGATGAATATTGTTCTCTGGTTTTTTCCTGGTAATGATAGGCTTTCTGTTCTTTTCTGTTTTGCCACCATTGCTGAAGATTGTTGAATTTCCCTTCGACAATGGGCTGCGTGAAGGTTACTACCGGCTTGGAAGCCAGGAACCAGACGATTGCTGCGGCGATAATGCCCATCCCGATCGTATCGAGATTATGATCTACTCTCAATAAGCTTGCCTCGCGCACGTATTGAATAATGATACCGTGCAGCAGATAGACATACATCGTATTTTGACCTAGCACCGTAAAAGTAAATCCACGTCTTGGCACGAGTAGCAAGATCGCGAACACCATTAGAGATGAAACAGCGTATAACAATGCTCGGAACACTCCACCATAAATACCTGCCTCTAATGTTTGATAGGATTTAGATCCGAACATCCATTCAGATGGAACGGTTGGCTCGATAAAGCAGATAGCGAATACGACGACAAGTACGCTGACGGCTGCTATTTTCATTGCACGCGTTTGCCATTTAAACAGTTGGTCTTTCGTTAACCAATACCCGATTAAAAAGAACGGAAAAAACACAAGTGTCCGGGATAAACTGAAACTAGGTCCTATCCATGAGATATATCCTGCTACCACCCCAACTGCGAAGGCAAGTGGTATCCCGTATTTCGGCTTGATTTTCTTATATCCAATCAGGAGCAAGTGCCAGCTGAATAAACTAAGCAGGAACCATAAGCCCCACAACGGATCGTATAAAGTAGTGTCCCAGCTATCCTTCCCTATCCCTAAAAAATAAAGGAAATAAAAGGCTTGGAACAACAGGTATGGTACCAGAATTCGTTTTGCTAATTTACCTATATATTGCTTGTTACCTATTCCTTTTGCAAAAAAACCGCTTACCAATACGAATATTGGCATGTGAAATAAATATATCCATTGATAAAGTACATTTACTAATTCAATATTTTCTTTAAGGGGCTGAATTAAATGCCCGAATACTACCAAAAAAATAAATAAGAGTTTGGCATTATCAAAGTATGCTTCTCTTTGCATTTTACATTCTCCCTTACTTTTCGATATTTCCATAATACCCACTTTAAAGAAGAACAAAAAGCAAATCTGACAATTGTTATCCTTTTGTAAATTAGATGTTAAAAAACTGCAAAGCTATCATTGTTTACGTAATATTTTTCGGAGGATTTTCATGAAGATGTAATGAGGAAGGTGGTGATGGGCATTTGGCATTTATTAACCGTTAGGGCGGGACTTTATATGAAAATCCCACCGTGTACTCTCACTCATAGATCACCGTTAGCAGACGGATTATTTAAATGAAATTAATTTACTTTGGATAATAAGAAAAACCGGGCATAATCCGCCCGGTCCTAATTGACTTAATCAATAAACAACTTCCTATAATATGGATTATGTAAACTAGCAGCTTAGCGGTACGGTAATTTTGAAATGTTTCAAGTGCTAGGATACCGCTCCGCCCAACCACTCCGCGTCCTGCGGGGCACGGCTGAAGCTAACTTTGTGAAGAAGATCGCTTCACAAAGTGGATCTTCAGCGCCTGCATAATCCCGCGGGAGTCTCCGTGGTTGGCCTACGCTAGGATGTGGACTCTACAACTTTTGTAAGAGATAGCATATTGATCACTGTATATATAACAGCAATTGAATGAATAACATAATGCCTAGATCCACTGCTTTTAGCTGTTCCATATGATGTAGCACTTCCCTTAAGCGCAGGAAATAGGCGGAGACTCCCGTGGAATCAGCGCGAGCTGAAGATCCATTTATGAAAGAAAAGAATTTTCTTTCATAAATTAGCTGAAGCCGTGCCCACAGGACGCGGAGCCTATTTCCGGAGCTTTGTTAAGCAGACGAAAACTATCATAATTAACTCCATATAAGAAAGATCCAGTTCACATAATCCATATTATAGGAACTAAAATTCATGTTCAATGTGATTACTGCTGTGACTGTACTTATATACTTTCTTTACTTATAAAAATAGGTGTAGTAAAATCTCTACACCTTAATGCGTACTATTCTTTTCCAGAAAAAAATGTAACCGATCATAGATTTCTTTGACACACGGACGTTGACGCACTTCTTGCTGCAGACAGCGGTCAATGATGGTTGCTAATGATTCATCCATCTCCCGATATGTCTGTACGCGGGCTGCTGGTCTTTCGAGTTGCTCATATCGTTCCCCTTCGAAAGATTGAAACGGTCGCTTGCCAGTTGCAGCAAAGAAAAGTACTGCTCCAATTCCCCATACATCCGCAGCTGTTGTCAAAATTTCTCCGCGTGCCTGTTCCGGAGCCATATACTGCTTTGTTCCAATTCCTTTTTTAATTTCCCCTGGTGTCGCAGCCAGATTGAGATCAATCACCTTAACAAGTGGTGGCTGAGAAATGATATTAGAAGGCTTAAGATCTAAGTGTAAAAGGTCATTCAGGTGCAAATAATGAATGACTGAGCAAAGCTGCACGCCAAGATGTGCCAACTCCTTTACTGACAAGCATTTGTTTTGATTCGTAAGATTTCTAATCAAACGGGAGAGTGTCTCGCCTGTTAACGTTTCTTCTATCAATACCGGAATTGGAGTGGCTGCTATTTCGTATCCACGAACCAGGTTATGGTGAGACAAAGCTGTTAAACACTCGCCTTCTTTTATCAATCGGTTATGCGCAAGCTCATTTTCTACCGCCTCCGGTTGCAAGGTTTTTGCAATACATCCCGTAAGTCGCTCATCACTCCAGACGTAGTAGACATCGCAATCTTTCCCACGTCTCATATGATGAATCACTGTATAACCAGGGATCAGCGATTCTCCCTTAAGCAGCGGGTCTTTATTTCCGCTTTTATTAAGCATATTCGTTTGCGGTACCATAAGAATGGATCAACTCCCTTTCCGTAATCTGATGCTTCTTACAATGAGTGAACAGCAGTTTCATGCCCTGTCTCTCCTTGCTGCATATAATAGAGGGTCGCGTATTTTCCGTCTTGTGCCAGTAATGCTTCGTGCGATCCCATTTCCTTCACTTCTCCCTCTTCAAGATATAATATCCGGTCTGCAAATGCAGCACTTCTTAAGTTATGAGTGATAATGAGGGTGGCTTTCTCCTCCATCAACCGCTTAATTGGATTCAAAAGACGTCTTTCTGAACCGCCATCAAGCCCTTCCGTTGGTTCATCAAGAATTAAAATAGGCGCATTTCGGATCATCGATCTGGCAATGGCTAGCCGTTTTTGCTGCCCGCCTGATAAATTCCTGCCTTTTTGCCCTATCCATGTATCGTATCCGTTATCCATATCTCGTATAAATTCATGCGCATCTGCAAATTTCGCAGCTTTTACAATCTCCTCATCTGTAGCTCCAGGATTTCCGTATGCAATATTTTCTTTTACTGTGCCATCGAAAATAAGTGATTCTTGAAAAAGCACAGCTATGTTTTCTCTTAATGAATCGATCTGTAATCCTTTCAGCACATTTCCGTCCAGTAAAATTCTGCCGTTCGTTGGGTCATAAAAGCGCATGAGTAATTTAACAATAGTTGATTTACCTACTCCACTCGAACCAACGAGTGCAACAGATTCACCTGGTTCAATTTGAAAAGAAACATTAGAAAGAATCGTTTTCGACTTATCTGGATAGGAAAAAGAAACTTGATCAAATTCTATCCGAGCAGCAGGATGTTCCAATGCATACGCAGATTCTTTGACTAATGGCTTTTCTTCCAAATATTCGATCACTCTTTCAGCACTTGCTGATGCGGAATAGATAGTATTTAATAATTTGCTTAATCTTCGCACAGGGGCGTATAACTTGCTTAGCAGGGTTACAAATGCGATAAGTGTCCCTAGTGTAATACCACCATTAAAAAGGAGCCAAGCCCCGGCAACCATGACAACCAGTGTCCCTGCCATCTCAATAAAACTTATTACAGGTGTAAATGCTGCCTTTAATCGTACTTTCAACATTTTTGCCTTAAAGCTTCGCTGATTTTGTAAGGAGAATCGTTTACTTTCTGCTTCCTGCTGGTTATATGCTTGCATTAGAGCTACGTTTGAAAAGCTTTCCTCAGATAAAGCGTTTATTGCTCCTTCTCTACGAGTGCGCTCACGTGAAGCCATCTTTATTCTTTTTGAGAAAAAGCGTGTCACCAAATAAAAAAGTGGAACAACAACGAGAGAAACCAACGCCAATTTCCACTCCATGAAAAAAAGCATCCCCGTAAAAACAACTATTTGAAATAGATAGGAAACAGCGGAGGTTGCTCCAGTTATAACCAGACGTTCAATGGATGCAATATCACCTGAGATTCTTGAGATAATATCCCCAAGTTTGTGCTCAACAAAAAAGTGAAGAGACAATCCTTGCAGATGTTCAAAAAGGCTTTTCCTTAAGGAAAGAATAAAACTTTCTCCGACCCAATTGGATAAATAAGTCCCACTAAAATAAAGTATGCCGTGTATTATTGTCAGTCCTAAATACGAAAAGATGAGCCAATAGAGGGGATCGAAATCACCATTTGTGAGTACGCTGTCGATAAAAACCTGTAAAAGCCAAATGGTTCCTGACTGAACGATTGGCTGAAGCGCGATCAACAGTAAGCTTAAGATGATCCAATAACGGTAAGGCCGAGCATATGGCCAAAACCTGCGGAAGATATCCATTACTGGAACAGGCGGAGATTCAGATATCAGATTATCACCAGTATCTTCTATTCTCCATAAGCTCTTAAATCTATGAAAAAGTGAAAGTTGTTTCATTTTATCTACTATTCGCTGTATTCTTTCTTTCATACCTCTCCCCCTTGAAAGAGAGGGCTCCTATAAGAAGGAGCCGCACATAAAGTGTTCTAACTCTGCGATTATGAATCACTGTTACTTGGAGCACTGTAACTTTCTTCGCTATAACTCACACTAGATATTTCGGTGGATGCGGCTGGTGTTACTACATCAAAATAGGTCATTTTATTTTCACCTCCTCTTGATCTTGTACTAGTGCTTCATGCAAGAATGAGAAGCCTAAACAAGTCTCTTAACATTCCATTCCTCTCATCTCTGCAAAAAGATCAACATTCTAACTCTGCAATTATGAATCACTGTTACTTGGAGCGCTGTAACTCTCTTCGCTGTAACTCACACTAGATGTTTCGGTGGATGCGGCTGGTGTTACTACATCAAAATAGGTCATTTATTTTCACCTCCTCTTGATCTATTACTAGTATTCCATATAAGAATGAGAAACCTATGAACGAATAATGAGAAAATTCTGATAATACAATGAACAAACGCTCATATTTTCATTTTTTAATTAAGAAAACCGGGCATAACCCGCCCGGCACTAATTGATTTAAATTTTATTTAACTACCTATAATATGGATTATGTGAACTGGATCTTTCTTACATGGAGTTAATTATGATAGTTTTCGTCTGCTTAACAAAGCTCCGGAAATAGGCTCCGCGTCCTGTGGGCACGGCTTCAGCTAGGCTACTACTTGAACAGCACCTGTGCTGCCTTGTGCCGAGGAAGCCCACTTCGAAGCAATACTGGCAGACACAGGCACAAATGAAATGGATTTTCAGCTCGCGCTGATCCCACGGGAGTCTCCGCCTATTTCCTGCGCTTAAGGGAAGTGCTACAACGTATATAAAAGTGAAAAGCAGCGGTGCTAGGCATTATCCATATTAAAGATGAGGTAAAGACACTAAAGGATATCGATCAAAATACTAGCTGTATTATTAATTGTAGAGCAAAGCCATAGCGTAGGCCAACCACGTAGACTCCCGCGGGATTAGGCGGGCGCTGAAGATCCACAACGTCTGCACCTGTGTCTACTAGTAACGCTTCGAAGTAGGCTTCCTCGGTGCAAGGCAGCAGAGAAGCAATTCTAGTAGTAGCCTAGCTTCAGCCGTGCCCCGCAGGACGCGAAGTGGTTGGCCGAAGCGGCATCATACCACACATAATATTTCAAAATAACCACTAAGCAGTTAGTTCACATAATCCATATTATAGGAACTAAAATTCATGTTCAATGTGATTACTGCTGTGACTGTACTTATATACTTTGTTTACTCGTAAAATAAAAAAACACCCGCTCCGGGGTGTTTTTCTCACTTAAAATGCAATTGCCCATGTACCATTACGGAAGATGGCTTCTGTTTGGCCATCCTGGGTGATGCCGTCGATGTTCATTTCCTGGGAGCCGATCATGAAATCTTCGTGAACAATACTGTCGTTGACTCCGTGCTGATCCATTTCCGCCTCTGTCATATCAGAGCCACCCTCAATATTCGTCGGATAGGCTTTTCCAAGGGCAATGTGGCAGGATGCATTTTCATCAAATAATGTATTAAAGAAGATCAGTCCTGACTGCGAAACTGGTGACTCATGGGGCACAAGCGCTACTTCACCTAATCGGGATGCACCGTCTTTATCAGCATCGAGCAGTTCCTTCAATGCATGCTCTCCCTTCTCGCATGTAAAGTCAACTACTTTCCCTTTTTCAAATGTTAAGGTGAAATTTTCAATTAGCTGACCTTGAAAACTTAACGGCTTCGTGCTGGTAACTTTGCCATTGACTCCATATTTATGTGGCATGGAGAAAACTTCTTCTGTTGGCATATTCGGATTGAAAGTCACGCCATCTGTTGCCTTCGTTGCACCACCGTGCCAAATATGTCCTTCAGGCAACTCGATTGTTAAATCAGTACCTTCTGCTGTGAAATGCAGTTTGGCATAGTTTTTATCATTTAAATATTCGCGAGCGTTACGTAATAAGGCATTATGCTCTTCCCACGCTTGAACCGGATCTTCCTTATCTACACGTGAAATTCGGAAAATCTCCTGCCACAACTTTTCTGTTGCTTCTTCTTCAGACAGATCGGGATACACTTTTTCCGCCCAAGCTGCAGTTGGGTATCCAACAATCGACCAGCGCGCCCGATCATTCATTATGTAATCACGATACTCTTTTAAAGCAGTTGAACTCGCCTTGGTAACGGCAGCCATTCGTTTGGAATCAATATCTTTCAGCAGGTCAGGGTTTTCACCATAAATATTTAAAATGGCATAGCCATCCTTCACCATGCTAAGCATCGCATCTTTTCGCCATTCCGGAAAGGTTTCCAACACTTCCATCGGCGCATTTTTCATTTTTAGATAGGTTAAATCATCGTCGTTCCATTCGACATGAACATTTTTCGCTCCAGCAAGGTAGGCTTCCTTGACAACGAGACGAACGAAATCGGCAGCTTCTATCGGCGCCTGCACAATGAGTCCTTGTCCTTTTTGCAAATTTACACCTGTTTGTAATGCTAACTTTGCATACTTCGTTAATGCTTCTTTCATGTTTACTGCTCCTCTCCAAAGTGAACTATAGTAATATGCTAACTTATTCCATGAAAAAAGCAAATCTTTTTCGTTTACTTCTTTCATATACTATGGCATTAATAACTATATAGAGGTGATTTATGAGATGGAGACATTACTAAAATATCGGAAAATTGTGTGGATATTTGTCCTGCTGCTTATTATTACAGGTATCTTCACCTATTTACAAACTCCCAAACGCGATATTCCTGAAATCAGTCAAAATATCGCATCGATTTCAACTGTTTATCCTGGAGCCAATCCAGAAATTGTAGAAAGCGAAATTACTAATCCAATTGAAGAGAAAGTGTTGGAGATTGAAGGCGTTGACAATGTTACTTCTGCTTCCACAAACGGCTTTTCTACCGTGACGGTAACCGTAAGTGATAACGCTAATTCGGATTCTGTTTACTCCACTATTCGACAATACGTACAGGATGCCGAAAGCAGCTTCCCGGATGATGCCTTTTCTCCAGAAGTCGAAACAGACCTTGTAACATCAAGTGTCGCTACATA
Source organism: Gracilibacillus salinarum (assembly GCF_022919575.1). NCBI lineage: Bacteria > Bacillati > Bacillota > Bacilli > Caryophanales > Bacillaceae > Gracilibacillus > Gracilibacillus salinarum. The sequence continues at coordinate 2,083,426 of NZ_CP095071.1, forward strand.
CCATTTACTTAGTGATAACCGCGATGACCTATATGCAATTCGTGATCAGGTGGAGAATTGGAAATCAAGCCTAACTGAAATCAGTGGCATCTCCTCTGTTTCGGTAAAAGGTCTCCCTGAACAAAAAGTACTGATCTCACTTGATCAAGAAGCACTTGCTGACAGTCAGATTCAGCCGAATCAAGTGATTGAAGCCATTCAGAATGAGTTAAGTCCGACAGCTTTAGGAACGGAAAGTAACCAACAGCAAAACATCCTGTTAAACCTTGAGTCTGTTGACGATTTAGCACAATTAGAAGAAATCTATATCGCTGGTGAAACAACCCTTTCAGACATAGCATCGATTGAGGTACAGGATGAAGCTACAGAAGATTTAATTACCTACAAAGATCAGGCTGCCTTGTCATTAACCGTATTTGCTGAGGATGGCGGAAATGTTTCCAGTCTTCAGGACCAAATCGATGAGAAGGTAACAGCGTTAAAAGAAGACTTGCCAGAGGAAATAACCGCTGACCGCTTCTACTCTCAAAGCACTGTCATTAATGAAGTATATAACAGCTTACTGGTCTCATTAGCGATTTCCTTATTATCTGTCATTATCATCATGGTACTCGGTTTACCAATATCTTCAGCCATATTGGTTGCCCTCGCTATTCCGATTTCGATTATTGTCGGGCTCACCCCACTGCCATATGCAGGAGTCGACCTTAATCAAATATCGATCATCGGTATTATCGTCGCCATCGGGATTCTTGTCGATGACGCCATTGTTGTCAACGATAATATCATGCGGCGCTATCAACTAGGAGATGGACCGATGGAAGGAGTCAAACGCGGTCTGAAGGAAGTAAGAGTATCGATTGTTACTTCTACTTTATTAATCGTATTCAGCTTCTTCCCGCTTACGTTCCTTTCGGGCAGCAACGGAGAATTTATCCGTGCTTTACCAATCGCACTGATGGGTACCATTATTGCATCGACTTTGCTGGCATTGACTTTAATTCCAACGGTGCAATACACAAGACAACTGAAGCTGTATAAAACAAAAAAACGTCGTGTCGGTCTCTTAACGAGCTTTTTCCGTTGGTTAGAGAACCGCTATGCTGACAATGTTTTACCAGCCATTATAAAAAAACCATGGCTTACAGTAATCAGTGGTATTGTCATTTGTATTCTCTTATTACTTTTAGCAGTAAAAGTACCATTTGAATTCTTCCCTGCTGCTGATCGTGCTGAAGTAACACTGTCATTAACATTAGATGAAGGCACACCAATCGAAGAAACGGATCAAAAACTGGCAGATATCGAGAGCTACATTGAAGAGAACGCAGCTAACATCACGGAAACCGCACGTTATACAGGCAGCGGATTGCCGAATATTTTCAATTCCGGCTTAACCAGGTCAGGTGAAAACACCGGGCAAATTGTCGTCCGAGTAGACCGTGATAAAACATCAGCCAGTGCCTTTATTGAGCAATATGAACAAGAATTACGAGATGAATTTCCAGATAGTGAAATTTTCTTAGAAACCATTGTTTCCGGGCCACCACCATCCCCGGCAATTGAATTGAAACTGAAAGGTCCTGACCTCGATGTATTATTAGAAAAATCAACGGCATTAAAGGATCAATTAAACGAACTGGATTCTGTCGAGATTGCTACAGTGAACACCGGAACGAGTCAGCCTGTCAAAAGCTATGATATTGATCGTGACTTTCTTGCGCAAAACGGGATCTCCCTCAGTCAAGTGACAGGTACATTACAGCTGGCCAATGCAGGAGTTCCGCTATCTGAAATCAAGGTGGATGACCAAAAATTAAACATGGAATTGCGTTTGAATGAAGGAACAGAGGATGCGATTGATTTAAGTGAATTGAGTGCTGTTGTCGCCTCTGATCAAGGAGCGCCATCGATCTATTCCTTTGACGAATTTATTACAAGCAGTGAAGATCAGCAAATTGCTGCGATCACACATAACAATGGTGACCGGACGATTACGATATCCGCCTATGAAACAGGTGAAGGGGATTTCGCAGCCGAAACATCTGAAGTAATTGATTCGATGCGTAGCGAGCTAGATGATATTGATGGTGATTATGCTCTTGGTGAAGATGGAGAAGCAAGTGCAGAAACAGAATTCTTTGTAGAGATAGCGAAGTTATTTGTGATTGTCTTGTTCTTGATTTACATTACACTGGCAATTCAATTTAATTCGTTACTGACACCATTTTTAATAACAAGTACGATTTTCTTAGCAATTACAGGCGCTGTTGTGGGACTATTTGTCAGCGGTCAGCCGCTCAGCTTCTTAGCTGTCTTAGGTATCGTCTCCCTTTCTGGTATTGTTGTACGAAACTCGATTCTCATCATTGAGTTCATTCAGCAAAATAAAGACCAGTATGAAGGAAATACAGCAGAAGCTATTATTGCTGCCGGTCGCGCAAGATTAAGACCAATTATTCTGACGACCTTAACGTCGATTGCAGCATTAACGCCAATTATTTTCATGGGTGATGTCTTGTTCAAGCCATTGGCTGTCTCCATTGTAGCGGGGCTAATCTTCTCAACTGTATTAACCTTGCTATTATTACCAGCTTTCTATATGACCATGGAAAAGTTTCAAGCTAAGAAGAAGGACCGGGCCTAATAAGTGCCCGGTTTTTTTCTGGTGAAAGTATATAAGTAATCATGCTGTGCATGAAAGTGAGTTCTTATGATATGGATTATGTAAAGTAGAACTGTCTGACATTGTGGTAATTTTGATAGATTTCATCTGCTTAGCAAAGCTCCGGAAATAGGCTCCGCGTCCTGTGGGGTCGGGTTCAGCCTCCTCGCGAGCAAAAACCGCTCACTGCGGGGTCTTCACACACGACTGATCCCACGGGAGTCTTCGCCTATTTCCTACGCTTAAGGAAGTGCTACAACGTATGGTACAGCTAAAAGCAGTGGTTCTAGGCAATGTATTTCATCAATTAAGGTGTAAATCTTGCAGATAGTGCTTCATATCCTAGCTGTCGCATAAATTGTGGAGCTATAAATCAGCGGAGGCCAACCACGGAGACTCCCGCGGGATTGTGCAGGTGCTGGAGATCCACTTTGTGAAGCGCTCTTCTTCACAAAGTTAGCTTCAGCCGTGCCCCGCAGGACGCGGAGTGGTTGGACGGAGCGGTATCATACCACACATAATTTTTCAAAATGACCACTATGCTGGTAGTTTACATAATCCATATTATAAGAACTCAACTTCATGTCAATATGATTACTGTTGTGACTCCACTTATATACTTTCTTTGACTGATAAGAAAAGCACAACCAAACTGCTCGGTCCTAAGCTAAAGGGGGGATTTGATAGTGGTTGGCAAGGGCATTATGCTGGTAAAAGAGTCATTTCAACATTACACTCAAATGGATATATACATGATAAACTGAAAAATCCCCAAGCCTGTTGATGACTTGGGGATTTTTTGTATGTTACAATGCAATATCTTTGTTTACTGCTTCTTTGTCATTATATTTTGCAATGTTTAATTTTTTCATAATTTTAGAAGTAAGCGTACCTGACAAAATCGAGTCATTTACGTTCAATGCTGTACGTCCCATATCAATTAACGGCTCGACAGTAATCAGTAACCCGGCTAATGCTACTGGTAAGTTCATCGATGAAAGTACGATTAACGCTGCAAATGTTGCACCGCCACCTACACCAGCCACACCAAATGAACTGATACCAATAATTAATACCAAGGAAATGAGAAAGCTTGGTGATAACGGATCGATCCCTTGTGATGGAGCAATCATCACAGCAAGCATCGCTGGATAAATACCGGCACAGCCATTTTGACCGATTGTTGCACCGAACGATGCTGCCATATTCGCAGTACCACTGTGCACACCCAGGCTTTCTTTCTGTACTTGAATCGTTAACGGGATGGTTCCTGCACTTGATCTTGACGTAAAAGCAAAACTCAATACAGGTAAAACCTTACGAACATACAAGAATGGATTGAGACCGAATATCGCCAGCAAAATTAAATGAATGGCAAACATGATCAATAAAGCAACATAGGATGCACCTACGAATTTCCCGAGCTCAATAATACCAGCCACATTCGTCTGTGCTACTGTGTTCGCCATTAACCCCATGATACCGTATGGTGCAAGACGTAAAATAATCGTCACCATTCGCATCACTACCGCATAAATTGCATTGACTATTTCAACGAACTTCGCTGCTTGTTCCGGTTGTTTTCGCCTAACCCCTAATACGGCAACCCCAACTAAAATCGAGAAGATGACGACAGCAATAACAGAAGTTGCTCTCTCACCTGTCATATCTAAGAAAATATTCGATGGGATAAACTCTAATATTTTTTGCGGAGTCGTCATGCCTTCTAAAGAACCGAGTCTTTCTTCAAGCGCCAGACCACGCTCTTCTTCGGCCTGCCCCATTTCAATTTGATCTGCATTTAAATTGAATATAGTTGAGCTGGTAATACCCACGACAGCAGCAATCATAGCTGTCGTAACTAAAATACCAATAAGCCATGCTGACATTTTTCCTAATTCAGAAGATTTCTCTAAATTAATAATCGATTGGATGATCGACACCATAACTAAAGGAATAACGATAACCATTAATAATCGCACATACCCTCTACCTACGATGTTGTACCAATCTGTTGTGGAACTGACAATCTCTGAATCTGCTGAGTAGACAAGTTGTAAAAATGCCCCAAGCAGAATACCTAAACCTAAACCGGTGAAAACACGTTTACTAAACGATACGTATTTTCGTTGCATACCGATTAAAACACCAATGAATACTAACATAATTGCAATATTTATAATAACCAAAAATGTATCCATGCTTATTTCCTCCCTCATATAATATAATCCCGATTAAAATACTATGATATATTACTATCATTTTACTCAACTGTCAACTTAATGATGTCAAAAAATTGAATGGACGAATAATGAATGAAAACGAATGATTGCTAGCCTGGTAAAAGCAACATGCACGGGAGCAAATGCTCAGCATAAGTGTATTAACCAGCCATTTTTTCGTCTTGAAGGGTCTATGTGCCTGCATGCGCTATGGTACTCTTTAAAGAGACAAAACCAGCCGGGTAACACCAGCATTTGGGTCCTTTCCTCTGAAACGATACAAATCTCTGAGGACTACCCTTCACTTTTGTCCCTTTCTCGCTAAACGATACAAATCTCTGAGGACTTCTCTTCACTTTTGGTCCCTTTCTTGCTAAACGATACAAATCTCTGGGGACTTCTCTTCACTTTTGGTCCCTTTCTTGCTAAAGGATACAAATCTCTGGGGACTTCTCTTCACTTTTGGTTCCTTTCTCGCTAAACGTTACAAATCTCTGGAGACTGCCCTCCTCTTTTGGTTCCTTTCTCGCTAAACGATACAAATCTCTCGGGACTGCCCTCCTCTTTTGGTTCCTTTCTTGCTAAACGATACAAATCTCTGGGGACCGCCCTCCTCTTTTGGCTCCTTTCCTCTGAAACAATACACATTTCGTGGCACCGCTTTCTATTTTGGTTCTTTTCTTATCCGTTCCAGCCAACGACTTCAGCTAATTTTACTCATCACAAGCAAGACAATTTCCGGAGCTTTCCTTAGCAACATCATCCGTATCATGTAACCGATATGTCTTCTTCTAAAACAACTTCGACATTGCCTTTGATAGCTCTTGATATCATGCAGGATGCTTCTGCGTCGGTTACGATTTTTTCTAATTGAACCAGTTGGTCTGCTGTTGCTTCTTTTTTTAATCGGACCACTGGACGGTGTGTGATTCTTTTATAAGTAAAAACGCCGTTCGTGACGTCGACATCTCCGACAGAATCTAAATGTAAATAGTCCAGCGGAAGATGAGCTCGTTCGATCATTGCGGCCAATGTAATGATATAGCAGGTTGAAGCCGCGCCTAGCAGCATTTCATCTGGATTGGTACCAATACCAGGGCCATCCATCTCTGGAGGAATCGAAATTTGGGTCTTCAAATTCCCTGCTTCCAGCTCTCCTACTTCATTTCTGCCACCAGGCCACGACGCTTCTAGATAAAAATGATGTAATGCCATCTGTACCATCCTTTCTTCTTCCCTATTATAGACAGGAGATGGATCAGATGAAACTAAAATGATTTATCATGGCGCTAACCGTCCTTCATAACCCTCACTGATTGCAGTCTCTCTTTATGCCTCTTCTTTGTTTTTGTTCTTACCTGATAAGAACCAGCCACCTACGGCAATTGCTACAAGCACGGCATAGAAGAATAACTTCCAAGCTGTGGAGTGGGCAAAGTCATGCGGTAATAAATGAATATCCTCATGTGCCAGTACGGTTACTACCAGCTTCACACCAACCCAGCCGACGATAAGAAATGCTGCGGCTTCCAATCCTGGGCGGTCGTGCAACAATTTCACAAAGACATTTGCCGCAAAACGCATAATGATCAGACCGATCATACCACCTGCTAAAACAACTAAGAATTGACCAGTATCAAGACTTCCAATCGTACCTATGCCTGTTGCCGGAAGCGCGACTGCTAATGCTACAGCTGCCAAAATTGAATCCACAGCAAACGCTAAGTCTGCTAATTCGACCTTCAGAACAGTCATCCAGAAGCCACTGCCCTTCTTCTCAGCATCTTCGCCCTCTTCCTCATTACCTTCGTTCTTGCGCCTTTTATAAATATCATATAGATTTTTAATTGAAATGAACAATAGATACGCAGCACCTATTGCCTGCACTTGCCATACATCGACAAGAAACGAAATAATGAATAATGAACCAAAACGTAAGACAAAAGCCCCTGCTAAACCATAAAATAAAGCCCGTTTTCGCTGCTTTTCTGGCAAGTGTCTTACCATTATTGCAAGCACAAGTGCGTTATCTGCTGCTAATATACCTTCTAAACCAATTAATACTAATAATACCCAACCATACTCTAAAATTAATTCCAACTGCTTCAACTCCTCTTTGATATGTTCTCCACCTGCCAGTAAAGATCACACAAAAATAGCGAGACCTTTACCACGGATGGTAAAGGTCTCGCTAACAACGTCGAGTTGCCAATAATGCCGGAGATTTTCTCTCGAAATGACGACATTTATTGTAACAGCTACTCCCCTTTATGTATATTTTAAATATACGTTCTTTTTCCGATTCTGTCAATCTTTTCTTAAATAGGATATTCAAAAATTCACCAAATGCTACTTCACATTCATTTTTCATTTGGCATACTTGAACACGCACTTATAGAAAAAAGAACCTTCACCATCAGATTAGGTTTAGGTTCTTCTTATCTACTCGAAATTATGCATCAATGACTTTACTGATACGGTCATCAACTTCCGCTTGCAGCTGTTTGACCAGCGCCTTGCTTTGTTCAGATTTAGCTGTTTTCACGCCGAAGTAGCTTTTAATTTTTGGCTCCGTACCAGACGGGCGGAAGCAAACCCATGCTTCTTCTTCTAATAAAAATTTCATTACATTTTCCTTTGGTAAGGTAATGTCTTCTTCTGACTCTTGTAATGGAAGCTGGCGGATACTGCTATGATAGTCCTCTACCGCTATCACTTTCAATCCAGCTAATTGCTCGAACGGTTGTTTTCTAATATCATCCATAATCGCTGCAATTTGTTCTGCGCCATCTTTCCCTTTTAACGTTAAAGATTTCATATCTTCGAGGTAATAACCATGACGCTCGTACAATACATCCAGCGCTTCTAACAATGTCTTACCTTGTGCTTTCCAATAGTTAGCCATCTCACAAGCTGCAACTGCTGCCTGTACTGCATCTTTATCACGGACAAAGTCACCGATCAGATAGCCATAGCTTTCTTCATAACCAAAAAGGAAATGGCGGTTATCTGATTCAAATTGTTTTATTTTTTCACCAATAAATTTAAAGCCAGTTAACGTATCTATCGTATCGACGCCATAATAGGAGGCGATCGCTCTGCCTAATTCTGTCGTTACTATGGTTTTTACCACTTGACCATCTTGTAACTGATCCGCTTCCAACTGTGCTAACGTAAAATCCAGTAACAAGGAACCGAGCTGGTTACCTGTCAATACCTGATAGGAGCCTTGGCCGTCTTTCACTGCGACACCAAGACGATCAGCATCCGGATCTGTTCCGATCAGGATATCGGCATCTACTTCAGTTCCTTGTGCAATTGCCATTTCAAAAGCTTGATGTTCTTCCGGATTAGGTGATGCAACAGTAGAAAACTCAGGATCAGGTTGTGCTTGCTCTTTGACAACATGGACGTTTTTAAAACCGATTTGTGCTAATCCTTCTAACACCAAATCATGTGCTGTTCCGTGTAAAGGGGTGAAGACGATATTGACTTGATCCTCAGCTGATTGTTTCTGGATCGTTTTCAGTTCCTTTAAATAAGCTGTATCAACAGATTCGCCGATCCACTCCAACAGATCAGCTGACTCCAATTCTTCTCGTTCTAATACGTTTACTTGCAGCTCATCTTCTACTTTGTCCACTTCATCAATAATAGCTGCTGCTTCTTCGAGTGGAACCTGACCGCCATCTGCATTGTACACCTTAAATCCGTTATATTCTGGCGGATTATGACTTGCAGTTATCATAATACCTGCAGCTGTGTGTAAATGACGGACAGCGAAGGAAAGTAATGGAGTTGGTCTTAATGATTCAAACACATAGGTTTTCACTTTATGCGCGCCTAAAACTCTTGCCGCCTCCACAGCGAATTCCTGCGACATATAACGTGAATCATAAGCAATCACCACTCCACGATTCTCTGCATCTTTCACATTTTTTACTATGTAATTCGCGAGGCCTTCTACCGCCTTACGCACCGTATATATATTCATACGATTCGTTCCTGGACCCAGCATCCCGCGCATACCACCAGTTCCAAAGGTTAAATTTTTGTAAAACGAATCTTCTAATTCTTTTTCATTATCTGACAGCGCGTTCAACTGTTTTAATAAATCTTCATCCAACGTCGCAAACGATGTCCATTTCTTTAATGTATCTTGCCATGACATACGATTTCCCCCTTAACTTACATTATTATAACCCTATAGTAGCATAGTCTTGCTGTTGTTTCTATTTATTTTACATGCATAAACACGTCTAGCAATATGCTGAATAATCCTTTCCAACTCTCACAAAAAAATACCATCATTTGTCTATAGATGATAGAATGACAGTATGATAATGAAAAAAGGTTGTGAAGCATTTGTTACAGAAGAAAAGCATTAGAACGCTGATAACATTCATTTTAATTTTCATCTTAGTATATTTAATTTATTTATCACGCTTTATTTTCCAACCGGTTGGGGCATATTTAGCAGCTATCGCCGTACCAATTATCGGCTCTGGTATCATTTATTATATTACTAGTCCGATCGTGAATTGGCTGTCACGAAAAAAAGTGCCCCGTTTTATTGGAACGATGATTGTATTCCTGTTAATTATCGCGGTTATCACACTAGTTGTCTTATTCATCGCGCCGATTGTACAACGACAATTTTCCAATTTTGTTGATAGTGTGCCAAAGATGGTAAAAAGTGCGCAAGATCTATTTGAGCTGTGGCAGCAGAATCAAAACATTATTCCACCTCAATTTGAAAGTGCACTTCAGAACGTGCTGGATAATATTAGTGGCTATGCGGAGAAGATCACGACGGGGATTATCAGTGCCATCGGACAAATATTCAGCTTTGTCTTTTCGATTGTCCTGATTCCGTTCTTTCTTTACTTTATGTTGATGGACGGCTATAAACTGGTACCTTTTGTTTCGAGATTTTTAACTCCGAAAAAAGCGGACAGCTTTAAGACTCTAACAGCTAATATTAATCATACGCTGTCATCATTCATCCAAGGACAATTTTTTGTCAGTCTTTGTGTAGGGATCATGCTGTACATTGGATATGTGATCATTAAACTGGATTACTCTCTATCCTTGGCTTTGTTCGGTCTCGTCATGAACTTTATACCGTTTATCGGGCCATTCTTATCAGCTATACCAGCGATCATTGTCGGATTCTTCCAGGAACCTATGATGGCTGTCTGGGCAACTGTTGTCATGGTAATTGCACAACAGATTGAGAGTAATCTTATCTCGCCAAATATTATGGGAAGGGCTCTCTCGATCCACCCGTTAACAGTTATCACTTTAATCTTAGCTGCTGGGGGTATCGCTGGATTTTTAGGATTGTTATTTATCATTCCTGCATATGCCGTAGTCAAAACGATTATTTCGCATTTCTATCAAGAATGGAAAGAAAGACAGCCTGAGAAAGATCCAGATCTGCTGTAATGCTGTTCAACATAGGGTATGATGGCTTATTGCCAGTGAAGTGGCAATAGCCTTTATCCCTAGTTATTGCAAAGGATTATAACTTTTTTGCCATAATGTACATAATTTGCTCGTCATCTCCGAAATATAAAGAATAGGAACCTCTTGATTCAAATCCCATATTTTTATGAAAATCGATGGCATTTTTATTTTTTCGCCATACTCCCAGCCATATTTCACTTTTTTGACGCTCTTTGGCAATATCTATCGATTTGTCCAGCAATACTCTCCCTAAACCCATGCTTCTGTAATTATTTTTTATATAAATGCGTTCTATTTCTAATGCGTTATCATTGACGTTATAAGTTTGAGCTTCTGCTTCATTAATTTTTAAGTAACCGGCGAGGTTATTGTCTACATACTGGAATAAAAAGGTTGATGATGGGTTGGATAATTCTTTGGTGAGTTGATCTACGTTGAAGGCATTCTCCAAATATTCATTTATGTTTTCGGGAGTATTTAAATGGCTATAAGTTTCGTTATACGTATCTGTGCCTATCTCTTGTAACAAATACAAGTCATCGATTGTACATTGTCTGATACTTGTCTTCACATAACCAGCTCCTTTTGAAATTTTTAGCAAAAAATATTGCTAATGTTTTAAGTATATTTCGATATTGCGATTCCGTCAATGGAAGCGGAATCAAATCTGTGTGAAATTTTTGTTACAATGATGCGTTTCTTTGTAAAACTAAGGATCTAAACCGCTCTGATTCAAGAGAATTACCGCATATTTCCTGCGCTTAAATGAAGTTCTTCACCGGTAGTCTCCGTTCATAGTATTCGTGTAAGTATAATGTTTTGCAGAAATTATATGATATTATTGAACACGGTTGATTACCATTCTTATAAGAGTTATTACTTAGTGCAGATGGGCCGTTACTCAGAGCTCAAAACCACTGAAAATATTCTATAAAACTTGTTTCTATCGATCATAACCCCCTTAGCTTTCTGCTGTTTTAACGAATGTCTCAAAAGGACATAGATACCTGACATTCTTTATCAATTGCTTCAACTCTTTTTTTTTCTGAAAAAGTAAACACTTCACTCCAACTTATTCAGCATGATTACTTCTACGACTGTACTTATATACTTTCTTTGCTTATAAAAAAGACCCTGTTCCTTTTTGTAAGGAACAGGGTCTTTTAGAATTATTCGCCTTCAACTGCTGCGATTTCTTCTTTTAATTTGTCATAAATAGCTGGGTCAATACCTTCTACTTCGTTTTTGTAGTATTCGTGTACTGGCTCTGCAGCTTTTTTGAATTCAGCAATTTGCTCATCTGTTAATTCGATGATTTCCGTTGGGTTTTCTTCGTCTGCTTTAATCGCTTCTAAACCTGCTTCATTTTGAGCTTTTTGTTCATCGAATACCCAATCTTGCATTTCTGTAACTGTTTCATCCACTATTTCCTTAACATTGTCATCAAGTCCATTATACCACTCTGTATTTACAGTAGTCATTGCTACATAGTTGTTATGGTGAGAGATAGTGATTGTATCTTGAACTTCATGGAAACTTGCTGATTCAATAAAGAATAACGGGTTCTCTTGTGCATCAACTGTTTCCCGATCTAGTGCTGTATACAACTCACTCCAGCTTAATGATTGTACAGTTGCACCATAAGCATCATATGTTTCACGCATTAATGGAGATTCCTGTACACGCATGTTCAAGCCTTCCCAGTCAGATGGAGACTCGATCCCAACATTACTAGTCCAAGCCATTGCACCTTCTGTCCAGAATGAAAGTGGAGAAATACTATGTTCCTCATACTTAGCACGAAGATCTGTATTTAGAGCTTCACTAGTTGTTAATACTTCTTGAACTTTTTCTGGTTCAGATGGGAAGAAATAGTGTAGTGAGAAAATCTGACCATCTGGTACTTGACCACCCGTAAAACCTGGTGACATCACTGCTAACTGAACGCCACCTTGTTGTAATAATTGTGCCTGGTCTACTTCGCTACCTAACGCACCATATTCCAATGGTTCTACTGTAATAGCTCCACCAGACTTCTCATTAATACGTTTAGCAAATTCTGCTGCATATTCGTATTGTACTTCACCTTGAAGCTCTTCTGTTACAAATTGCCATGACTGTTCTTCAAACTCACCTGAAGCTTCTTCTCCGCCTTCAGATCCTGTATCTTCTCCAGAGTTTCCTTCTTCAGTGCCTTCTTCTTCGCCTCCACCACACGCTACTAGTACAAAACTAAGCGTCAGAATGGAAAGTAACATGAGTAAATACTTTTTGTTTAAAATGACCATTACCCCCTGTGTAATTTAATAAAATATTTTATATAAAGTGAACAGCTTATTGCTGCTCACTTTACTAACTTAAATTAATGCTAATGATAATTGCGGGAACAGAATTAGCAACACGCCAATCACCAGTAACATAATAATAAACGGCGGTGTACTCCTGATAACCTCCAGATATGGTTTCTTAAATACCGCACTGGCAGTAAATATATCGACACCAAATGGTGGGGTTGCTGAACCTAATGCTGCCTGGAATGTAATAATAATACCTAAGTGTATTAAATCGACACCTGCAGTCTCAGCTGCTGGTACAAAAATAGGCGTCAGAATTAATATAACGACAATTGGGTCAACAAACATACAACCCACAAAGAAAAAGATACTAACAATTAATAATACATATAGTGCACTAGGATCTGATCCCAATACAGTTTCTGTTATCTGTTGTGGTATACGAGCATAACCTAAAACCCAAGTAAATAACTGACCACCAGCAACTAGAATAAATACTGCTGAAGTAACCAATCCTGTAGATAATGCGATACTAGGAAGCTTTCTCCACGGAATTGTTTTGTACACTAACACTTCTAAAATAATGGCATATAATACGGAAATACCAGATGCTTCAACCGGTGTAAAGTACCCCATGTAAATACCACCAACGATAATTACAGGGAAACCTAAAGGTAATAAAGATCTTCTGAAAAATTTGAATCTGTCTGGCCAAGAAACTTTTTCTGCTAATGGAATATTTTTAACCTTTGCATAGATTACACTATAGATGGCAAACGCTAAAAATACCATTACCCCCGGTATAATACCTGCAATAAACAAGTCTCCGACAGATACACCAGAACCTGCTGCCAAAGCATAAATAATCATCCCAATACTTGGTGGTACCAATAATGCCACGTCACTGGAGTTAATAATTAATGCAATTGCACTAGAGTCACGATATCCTATTTTTAATAATTTCTCTCTCATTGGACGTCCGATTGCTACAACAGTTGCTTGTGTTGATCCGGAAATCGCACCAAAAAGCGTACAAGCTGCAGCGGTTGTAACCGCATATCCACCACGAATATGACCAACAAACGCTCCAATGAAGTCTAACAAACGCTGGGAAGTTTTTCCTGAGGTCATAATGTCAGCCGCAAATATAAATAACGGCACACATAGTAATACAGGTGATTCGATACCTGTTAAGAGCTGTTTCATTAATAAATCCATACTTAAATTGGGATTATAAATTAACATGATGATGACTGGTGCAATAATTAACGGTATCATCATCGGAAAATTCAACAGCAATAATACAATCATTATTGATAACAAAGTCGTTAACATAGTCTTTTCCTCTCCACATTGACTTTTTAGATAGAAATATCTTCCATCTTAATATCTTTTTTCTCTTCATCATTATAATCTACAGCATCGATTCCTAAATACACTTTGTCTTTCGCCTTCTTAGTGAAGTTAATAAATGTATTACGCAAGAATTGAATCCCTGCAGAAATAAAACCGATTGGAATAATTACAGACATAAAATAGCGAGGTACTTCGAGTGAAGTTGTAATCGCTCCTGTTTCATATTCAAACATTACGAAATTAAACGTAAAGTATGCCATTACGAACATCACAATGGCTGTCACAAAATTAATGATAATCATCATGACTTTACGAACTTTAAAAGGTGCAAAATCATAAAATGCTGACATACTGATATGACGACCTTTTCTTGCTGCGTAAGAAATTCCGATGAATGTCGCAATGACAATAGCGAATTTACTCACTTCATATGCAAAATAAAAGGCACCGGAACTAAAGATTTCACGTGCAATGACGTTTCCTACTATCATAATTGAGATAAGTATAATAGAAAAACTTAGTATAAATTCTTCTAATTTCATGATGAATTTGTCTAACAACTGAAATACTTTCAACCTTTTTTTCCTCCTCAAAGGATTCATTTCAAATACCGAAATTTTTTCATAATAATAATGTTACAGAATTGTTGCAACATTCACAAATGTACTATACCCTTATTCAGCGCAAATAAACCACAAATTTTCTGACTACGTAAAAATGTTCTTCAATCATGGATATATGATGGCATTTCCTCATAAATAATCAAGAATACTCAAAAATTGGTAGCTATTTACCCAAACGTGACCTATAATATGGAAATCGCATTAATCTTGCTTATTAACTGGATCTGTTTTACGCTTAAGAAAACGATTGATGGAGGCTTGAGGCATATGAACCGTAAGGAAATCGAGGCTGAGATTGAGGATTTAAAGGCGGACTATGCAAGACTTTCGGCTGATTTAGAGAAGCTTGTGTACGTAGGAGGAAGAACGGAACATAACGAGGATGAGCTGGAACGACTTGCTGAGCAGATTGCTGGATTAAGAAAACAGTTGCAACATACGAAGGAATAAGTTAGAAAAGCCGGGCATACCCCGCCCGGTCCTATATTATGGGAACTCAACTTACAATTCAATATAATTACTGCTGTGACTGCACTCTTATACCTTCTTGTCTGATTAGAAAGACTTTAAAAGGCTAGCCAAGTGGCTAGCCTTTTTCGTTGCGTTGTTCTTCTAATTTCTCTTTAATTTTATTAAATTCTTTACTTGGCGGTGTCATGCTGACGATAGTATCTCCTGGTGAGGCAGATATTTCTACGTCATTTGTAAAGAAAGTGATTTGTTTCGATTGCTTTAAGATAAACAACAGAATCGTTTCTTCATGACGATCTTCTAAATAATCTTTATAACGGTATTGATCTGTCAGCGATGTTTTGCGCATAACATAACCGCTTTTCATTTTATATTTTAATTCTTCGATGCCCTCCATTGGTGAAAAGACTTCTCTTCCCCCAATCGTATGGTCAATATCGTTAATTTGATCACCGCTGTGACTTTGATTAGGTAATCGGAAAACATTTTTACGACCGAACTCTGGTAAGAACGTTGAACAAACCAAAGCGTTATACGCGTCATATTCTGTCGAAGCTAATAAATAATCATACGGTGTAAAATTCATCGTATATTCCGTCTGCTCCGACAATATCTCACAATGATTATGCGGTATGCCGGCTTTTCGGGCACGCTGCAGACGGTCCCATGAAGAGTCAACTACTACAGATGGAATATCGAGCTCCTGCATCACCTTCACTAGCGCGTTCGAAAAACGGTTGGAACCGACAATTAACACGCCCGGGTTTCCTTCTGCTGACAGGTTCAGCTTTTTGGCCAGCCAGCCGATGGAGAATCCATGGACCACAACCGTTGAAAAAACAAGTGCGAAGGTTAGCGGTGTAATAAGTGACGCACCATCAAATCCTTCATCTGCCAATATCGAGGCAAAATAACTTGCTACAGTTAGTGCCACAATACCTCTTGGCGCAATCCAGCCGACTAATGTTTTTTCCCTCAGATTCAAACCTGAATTAACTGTCGAAAGAAAAACGGAAAGTGGTCGAACGACAAATAGCATTAATAATACAAAACCGATAATTTCCGGTCGAAACACATCCATTAATGTCTCCGTTGTTAAGGAGGACGTTAATAGGATAAATACCGTTGATATGAGTAAGATCGAAATATTTTCTTTGAAATGGCGCATGTCTTTGATCGAGGATATTCCTAAATTCGCCATAGTCATCCCCATCGCTGTAACAGCTAGTAATCCTGTTTCATGTTTCACTTCATCAGCAAGAATAAAACAGGCAATAACCGCTACGAATACAGCAGGTGATTTTAGAAATTCTGGAACATGACCCGACTCGAACATCCAGGCGACCACTTTTCCAAATATATAACCAAGGACAACTGCGAATAACGCCGCCAGTAAGAACAAGAACAAGGAAGTCGCATCTCGCCCATCTGCTGAAAGGAAAAGAATAAACTCAAATGCGAATATGGCGACTAACGCACCGAATGGGTCAACAATGATTCCTTCCCATTTTAATATTTTGGCAGGTTTCGGCTTTAATTTTGATTGTCTTAATAGTGGTAAAATAACAGTAGGACCTGTTACAATAAAGATACCACCAATGACAAAGGCAACCGCCCACGACATGCCTGCAACAAAATGAGCAGCGACAGAGCCTAAGATCCATGCTATAAAGGCCCCCCATGTTACGATCCGAAAGACAGGCTTCCCTAATCCTTTGACTTCCTTAAAATTAAGATTAAGACTTCCCTCAAACAGAATGATTGCAACTGCAATGGAGATAAATGGACGATACATATCCCCAAATGCCTCTTCCGGATTCATCAAACCAAATACAGGTCCGACTAACAACCCGGCAATCGACATCACAACAATCGCCGGTAATTGAAATTTCCAGGCCAGCCATTGCGAGCCGATGCCGAGAACTGCTACCAGCATAAGTATTAATAATAAAGAGTCCATCATTATCCCCCTATCTGTTTTCTTATCTATCTATATCTGATCTTTTTTTACACACAAGATAGCATTATTTTAAAGGTTAAAAGAATAGATGTAAATCATTTTATTTCGAGCAATTTTTACCTGCATGGATACACGGAACATGTTAAGATAAAATTTGAATGATATAAAGGATGGTTCAGATGTCTAAGGATACATTAGCTTTATTAAAAAAATATTTTGGTTATGACACATTTCGACCAGGACAAGAACAAATTGTCGGTCAAATTATGAATGGTGATAATACGCTTGCGATTATGCCGACTGGTGGCGGAAAATCAATCTGCTATCAAATACCCGGCCTCGCGATGGATGGGATTACTGTAGTCATCTCCCCTCTCATTTCATTAATGAAGGACCAGGTTGATGCACTTCGCTCATTAGGCATTGCTGCTACATATATTAATAGCTCCCTTTCATCTGAAGAACAAGCAAACAGACTGCAAGCGTTAAGGCGCAATGAATACAAATTTGTTTACGTAGCACCTGAACGATTTGAATCCAACTCTTTTTTCCATGCCATTAACCAGCTGCCTATTGCACTCATTGCTTTCGATGAAGCACACTGTATTTCACAGTGGGGGCATGATTTCCGACCGAGCTACCGAACTGTTGTACAAGTCGTGAATCAATTGAATCAGCGCCCCATTCTGGTTGGATTAACGGCTACCGCAACAGTGGAAGTTACACAAGATTTACAGCAATTACTCGATGTCGGAACGGATGCTGTCGTCAATACCGGATTTGCCCGACAAAATTTGATGTTTCAGGTAGTAAAGGGGCACGACCGGCAGACATATGTGCTTGATTATTTAAAAGCTCATGCATCAGAAACAGGTATTATTTATGCCATTACAAGAAAACAGGTCGACTTGCTTTATCATTTACTTCAGGAGAAAGGATATGCGGTACAAAAATATCACGCCGGAATGTCCGAAGAAGCACGAAAACAAGCACAAAATGACTTTATTTATGATAATGCACAAGTTATGGTCGCAACGAATGCCTTCGGGATGGGAATAGATAAGTCCAATGTTAGATATGTGGTGCATTACGCATTACCAAAGAATTTGGAAAGCTACTATCAAGAAGCCGGTCGGGCAGGTCGTGACGGGGAGCCCAGCCAGTGTGTCGTCCTTTTTTCCGGACAGGATATTAATTTGCAAAAATATTTAATTGATCAATCGGAAATGCAAGATGACAAGAAGCATAATGAATATAAGAAGTTACAAGCGATGATTAATTACTGTCATACTGAGCAGTGTTTACAGCAATATATATTGCGTTACTTTAATGACGAGTTTTCGTCAAACGAACCATGCGGTCATTGCTCTAATTGCGATAACGAGAAAGAATTGGTCGATCATACGAAAGAAGCACAAATGGTTTTATCTTGTGTCAAACGGATGAATGAACGCTTTGGTGCCAGCCTTGTTGCCAAAGTATTAAAAGGATCGCAGGATAAAAAAGTGAAGCAGTTCCGCTTTGACCGCCTGACAACTTACGGTTTACTAAAGGAATTAACGGAAAAAGAAGTGCTCTCCTTCATTCAATTTTTAGTAGCGGAAGAGTATTTAGTTTCCAAAGGTGGACAATTTCCAGTGTTACAGCTCGGCAAACGATCCAAGACCGTACTCAAAGGCGAGGAAAAAGTATACGTGCAAGTGGCCAAAGTGAAAGCGCAGGAAGATGACAATTATGATGTGGATATGTTTGAACAATTAAGAAGGCTGCGCAAAACCCTTGCAACCGAACAGGCAGTGCCGCCATATGTAATATTCTCTGATAAGACGTTGAAAGAAATGTCGAGAGTCAAACCCACTACAAAATACGAAATGCTGGAGATCAATGGGGTTGGCCAGCGAAAATATGAGCAATACGGCGAACTCTTTTTGGAATGCTTTGTTGAGTTAGTGGAGGAAAATTGAGAGAAACACCACCCGGTATGAATTAGCTGGGTGGTGTTTTTAGTTCTTTTTCGATGTTATCGTTGGAGACATGCTCGTAATTCAACACTATACACAACTAAAAAGTAAGATGAGAATACCCCAACCAACCTCGCTTTTATAATTCAATATCATACTCCATCCGGTGAGCTGTAGCTTTTGCTATCTCCCTTCCCACTAACCGTTGCAACACGTGAAAAGACATATTGATACCTGCAGAAATACCTGCTGAAGTAATGATGTTTCCTTCATCTATAAATTTCACACCAGCTTTTACATCAATATCGGGATATTCCTTTTGCAACCTTTCCAGACTCCCCCAATGTTTGGTACATTTCAAATTTGTTAATAGACCTGCTTTTGCAAGAAGGAACGCACCTGTACATACAGATGTCATAAGTGATACAGACTGCATTTGTCCCTCTATCCATTTTATTACTTTTTGATTATGCTCTATTTCCCGCGTACCAGGTCCACCCGGAATAACTAAAATATCGAATTTTGGCGCATTCTGAAAATGATAATCAGGTTGAATGCGTAGTCCGTTACGAGCTTGCAATAATTCTCCCGTCTCCGAAACCGTCGTTACGTCAAAAGGTTTTTCACCATTGTTAGCATATGTAACAGAAAAAACTTCAAATGGACCAGCAAAATCTAATACTTCTACATCGTGAAAAAGGAAAATACCGACTTTCCATTTTTGACTCATAGCTCTCTCTCCTTTGTATATGGTCGGACCACTGTCGAAGATCATAGATGCCGATAACTGCTGTCGATTTTCAATTATGCTTTATACTCAATTATACAACATGATATGTATAAGATTAGAAAAATCGGGTTAAGTTTTCACTAGATCTAACAAACAAAATTATATACAACTAACCATAATACGGATTAAATCAACTAGCAGCTCAGTGGTCATTTTGAAATATTATGTGTGCTTGGATACCGCTCCGTCCAACCACTCCGCGTCCTGCGGGGCACGGCTGAAGCTAGGCTACTACCCGAAATACTTCTCTGCTGCCTTGCACCGAGGAAGCCTACCTCGAAGCGTTACTAGAAGACGCAGGTGCAGACGTTGTGGATCTTCAGCACCTGCCTGGTCCCGCGGGAGTCTCCGTGGTTGGCCTACGCTAGGATAGGGACTCTACAACATTTGTAAGAGATAGCATATCGATTATATATAACAGTAATTGAATGAACAACATAATGCCTAGAACCACTGCTTTTAGCTGTTCCATACGTTGTAGCACTTGCTTTAAGCGCAGGAAATAGGCGGAGACTCCCGTGGGATCAGTCGTGTGTGAAGACCCCACAGTGAGCGGTTTTTGCTCGCGAGGAGGCTGAACCCGACCCCACAGGACGCGGAGCCTATTTCCGGAGCTTTGCTAAGCAGATAAAATATATCAAAATGGCCAATCTGATATACAGCCGTAGTTTACATTATCCATATGATTACTGCCGTGACTGCACTTTTATACTTTCTTGAATGATGACAAAAAAAGACTTGATCCTCTCGGGATCAAGTCTTTCCTTTCCATCTTAGTCAAAGTCAATTGCCCATGCGCCTTGGCGGAAGACGGGTTCGGTTGAGCCGTCTGCTGTTTCGCCTTCGATATCGAGATCCGCTGAACCGATCATGAAGTCAACGTGAGTTAAGCTGTCGTTGACGCCATGCTGATCAAGCTGTTCTTCATTCATGTCAGAGCCGCCTTCCATATTGGTTGGATAAGCTTTTCCTAATGCGATATGGCAGGACGCATTTTCGTCATATAGCGTGTTATAGAAAATTAAGCCGGACTGTGAAATTGGTGATGCATGCGGTACTAATGCAAGCTCTCCCAATCGGCTGGCACCTTCATCGGTATCAAGCAGGTGCTTCAAGGTATCGTAGCCTTGATCTGCTTTGAAATCAACCACTTTTCCATCTTTAAATGTCAGGCTGAATCCATCAATCATATTCCCGCCATATACAAGTGGTTTCGTTGCGGTAACTGTTCCGTCAACCTTGTATTTGTGCGGCATCGTAAATACTTCTTCTGTAGGCATGTTTGGATTAAAGGCATTGCCATTTGGCGTTTGGGCCGCGCCGCCTTTCCAAATGTGACCCTCCGGTAATTCAAAGCGAATATTGGTACCTTCTGATTTGAAAAGTAATGCTTTGTACGATTTTTTATTTAAATATTCGCGAGCTTGCTTTAATGTATCGTTATGTGCATCCCATGCAGCAACGGGATCTTCTTTGTCAACGCGGACAATTTTGAAAATTTGCTCCCATAAGCTTTCTTTTGCCTCTTCTTTTGATTGATCCGGGAAGATTTTTTGTGCCCAGTCACCGGTTGGAATCGAAATGATCGACCATGGGATACGATCGTTCATCGTATATTGGCGGAATTCTTTCATTGCTTCGCCAGCAGCTTTATTTGCTTTTGCTACTTTGGAAGGATCAATATCTTTTAACAAATCCGGATTGGTAGAACGGATCGATAATAAAGCTGCACCATCTTCTGCAAATGCTAATTGTTTAGCAATTTGCCATTCCGGGATATCCGTTAGCACTTCCTCAGAAGCATATTGATATTTTAACAAGGTTAATTCATCATCTGCCCAGTTAACGTGTACATTTTTCGCGCCCATTTCGTATGCTTTGCGAACGACAATTTTGGCAAAATCGGCTCCCTCAATTGATGAATTAATGACTAGTGCTTGTCCTTCTTGTAAGTTCACACCTGTCTTTAACGCCAGTTCTGCGTATTTTTCTTGCAGTTGTTGATCTGCCATTTATGACTCCTCCTTCATTTCTTCTATTAAAAGGGAAAGCTCTTCCCATCTAACCATTTTTTGTTCCAATTGCTCTTCTAATTCACTTTGTTTGTTGTATAACGGCTGAATCGCACCAATATCACTGCCTGCTTCAGTAATTTCCGTTTGCACCTGTTCCAGTTCCGATTCTAATTCGGTAATCTCGTCTTCAATCGTATCCCACTCTTTTTGTTCATGGTACGATAATTTTTTCTTTTTCCGCTTGGGCTTCTGCGCTGCTTGCGATTTCGCAGGCTGGCTCTGTTCCTCTTCTTGCTTCTGCTGCTCACGGAATTCAGAATAATTACCATAAAAGGTGGTTAACGACGGACTTCCTGTGAATGCGATGATCTGCTCGATCGATTTATCTAAGAAATAACGGTCGTGGGAAACGGTAATTACAACGCCAGGAAATTGTTCCAGGTAATCTTCTAATACGGTTAACGTCTCGGTATCCAGATCATTGGTGGGCTCATCTAAGAACAGCACATTCGGTTCCTTCATTAAAACCGTCAGCAAGTACAATCTTCTTCGTTCGCCACCAGAGAGCTTACGGACCAATGTCCACTGCTGTGACCTTGGAAAAAGGAAGCGTTCCAGCATTTGTTCTGCTGTAATTACGGATCCATCGACCGTATGCACCACTTCTGCCACTTCGCGAACAAGATCAATCACTTTCAAATTTTCATCCAGTGGTGGATGCTCTTGTGTATAATAACCAATTTTCACAGTCTCCCCAACTTCAATCTCCCCAGCATCTGGTTCGATTTTTCCGGCAAGCATGTTGAGCAATGTTGTCTTACCACTTCCATTGGCGCCGACAATCCCTAACCTGTCACCAGGCTTGATTAACAGATTAAAATCCTTGAACAAAACATTGCCATCATAGGATTTACTTAAGTTGGTCATTTCCATTACCTTTTTCCCCAGGCGGGTAGAGCCGACCTGAAACGATAACGTTTGTTTGTTCGTATCGAATGTTTTTTCCTTCATATCTTCGACACGGTCAATGCGAGCTTTTTGTTTCGTTGTTCTTGCCTTCACGCCTGCTTTTAACCAAGCTATTTCTTTCTTAAGGATATTCTGGTGCTTGCGTTCTGCTTGCTGCTCTTGTTCTTCGCGCAGTGCCCGCTGTTCAAGAAATGTCTGATAGTTGCCAACATATGTATATAAATTGCCCTTGTCCAATTCAAACATACGATTCGTAATCCGGTTCAGAAAGTAACGGTCGTGCGTAACGAGTAAAATAGCGCCAGAATAAGAAGGCAGAAATTCTTCGAGCCATTCAATGGTATCATTATCAAGATGGTTGGTAGGCTCATCCAAAATCAGTAAATCAGCAGGCTGAATTAATGCTTTGGCGATTGCCACCCGTTTTCGCTGACCTCCTGACAATTGTTCGATCTTTTTGTCAAATGAAGGTACTCCTAATCTGGTCAAAATGGTTTTGGCAATTGTCATGGCATCCCATGCTTGCAGTTGATCCATCTTGTCCTGCATGTTTATGAGCTGCTGTTGCATTTTTTCATTGGCAGGATCTTGCTCCAATGCAAAAACGGCCGCTTCATATTTTCTAAGCGTCACCATGATTTCAGCATCCCCATAATAAATCTGATCTAATACCGTGTCGCCTTCAGCAAGACGAGGCTCCTGATCTAAATATTCAATGTGGTAGTCATTCGGATGATCAATCGTTCCTTGCTCCGCCTGGTCCATGCCTGCCAGTACTTTCAGCAAGGTTGACTTTCCTGTTCCATTGACACCGATCAGTCCAATTCGGTCCTGATCCGTGATCGAAAAGGAAATATGATCAAATAACGATTTGTCACCGTATGTTTTCACAAGTTCTTCTACTTTTAACGTGCGCATTCTATCGATCCTTTCGCCTGTGGTTCATTTGATTGCAAGCTATATTTAAGAGTTGTGACATCTACTTTTTACAATGATGGTGGACCATCTGCGAAAAAGAACTTAGCTGCTGCCAAGTTCTTTTTACAGGATTGGCGATATTAACCTTGCAATCGATTCTTTCGTACGAATCCAGAGTGACCGTTTTTGATACAGTGGCAAGGTTAACGTAGTTACATATTCCATATCTTTCTCAAATTCATCTACCAGCATTTCTGCAAGTGTTTCATTATATAAGAAGGCATTCACCTCAAAATTGAGACGGAAACTCCTCACATCAATATTTGCCGTTCCGATGGAGGCAATCTTACTATCCACTACTATCATTTTAGCATGCAGGAAGCCTTTTTGATAAATATAAACCGTTGCACCGGCTTTTAATAGTTCACCAATATATGAATAGGTTGCCCAATAGACAAACGGATGATCTGGCTTGTTCGGGATCATAATTCGGACATCTACTCCGGAAAGACAAGCTATTCTCAGAGCATCGAGCAGACTTTCATCTGGTATGAAATAAGGGGTTTGTATATACACATACTCTTTTGCTGACATGATCATCTTAATATAACCATGCTTAATTTGCTCCCAGTCTGAATCCGGTCCACTTGAAACAATTTGCATACCGGCGTGTCCCATTGGCACAGCATCGTAATAACGCTCATCATATTCAATATCGTGACGCGAGGCCTGATTCCAGTCTAATATAAAACGAGTCTGTAAATTCTTAACGGCACTTCCCTCAATCCGTAAGTGCGTATCACGCCAATAGCCAAATCTTTTATCCTGTCCAAGGTATTCATCACCAATATTGAAACCACCGATATAGCCTACTTTCCCATCAATAATCACCAATTTCCGGTGGTTACGGTGATTGATTTTAAGATTGACCTTTGGAATTAATGGCGGGAAGAATCCTTCTACCTCTGCACCAGCATGTCGCATTTTGCGGACTAATTTTCTGCTTAATGTT
Source organism: Gracilibacillus salinarum (assembly GCF_022919575.1). Lineage (NCBI taxonomy): Bacteria > Bacillati > Bacillota > Bacilli > Caryophanales > Bacillaceae > Gracilibacillus > Gracilibacillus salinarum. The sequence goes on from NZ_CP095071.1 coordinate 2,108,151, forward strand.
CTCGAACCAAGATCATCATAAAGGAAACGTACTTCCACCCCTTCTTTCGCTTTCCTAATCAATGCTTCTGCAAGTCGGACTCCGAGCTGATCAGACCTTACTATGTAATAAAGTAAATGGATATGGTCTGTCGCTTGTTCGATGTCATCTAATAACGAGTTAAACTTACGATTACCATCTGTAAAAATATTGACTGCATTGTCCTGTGTGAAAATCGCATCATTATTACGCAAATGTAAATAAAATAAATCCTTATAGGAATACAAACGGGGATCATTAATAAAGAAATCACCGTTCTCTATCTCCCGCAATTGGTGCTGCACAGCTTTTTTTACCCCTAATTTACTTTTGGTATCCCAAGTAAAAATCGTTTTGTTGCTTAACTTTCTTCCAAAAATAAGATATAAAATAAATCCAAATATCGGAATGAAGGTTAACACCATGATCCAAGCCCAAGTCGCTGTGGCATTTTTTCGCTCAAGGAAGATGATAGTTAATGATAAGACAATATTAAATACCAACAAAAAACTGATAATGAGCTGGGTAATCGCCAAACGAAAACCTCCTTTTTTAATAAACTCGTCTATTCCTAATATAGCACAATTATGAGCAAGCTAATAGCAATTGCTATTAGCTCAGTCAATACTTAGAGCGTCATCCTCTGCTTGATTTTTTGGCCCTCTTATTTCCAATACGCCATCTTGAAAACTTGCCTTGGCTGTTTTTTTATCGACTGCATATGGTAAGGTGATCGTCCGCTGTTTGCGTTGCTGTCTTCTTTCCTTATGATGATATTGATATGATTGTTGTTGCTGATCGGTTTCCTCTTCCTGTTCAACGGATACAGATATTTGATTGCCTAGCAATTTCAACTTGATCTGTTCTTTTTTTACCCCTGGCAAATCAACACGAACGATCCACTCATCGTCTGTCTCCACAACATCTGCGGGAATCTGTTTTGGCATCTTTACCTGTTCAAAGAAACTGTCAATCGTTTCCATTACATTGCGATTTGGTTTTTCATAAAGGAATGCATCTAGTTTCTTGATAAGATCTTCGCCCCACTCATTCTTTCCACCTTTTTGTGACATGTTCATCCCTCCTGGTCTCTTTACCCACTTTATCCTATGCATAGCGAACGAAAAATGATCATAAAAGGAGACTTCAATTGGTGGGGATTTTTGATCGCCACTGATTGCTGGCGAAGCGTATCGGGGAGTGATCGTCTGTTTATCCCTTGATAAAGTTTATGTTAAACCGCCAAGATTACTGTTCTTCGCAAAATTCTGATAAATTTGTTGACGCTTGGCAATAGATGACTTATAATGTAGACAATTCAATAGATACAAACTCTTATTTCGAGCGGCAGAGGGAATAGGCCCTGCGAAGCCCGGCAACCGTCAATTTTTTTGTTGAAAAGGTGCTAAATCCTACAGGTTTGACCTGAAAGATAAGAGGAGGACTGAACTTACATAAGCAACCTCTTCTTACTCTCGGTGAGAAGAGGTTTTTTTATTAGTTTAAAGGAGGTACATCAATGACAAATCCGTTTCAGTTTCCAGGAAGTGAAACCAATTTATTGCATGGCGGCCAACAAGTTGATCCTGCAACCAATGCACGTGCAGTACCAATCTATCAAACTACTTCTTATGTATTCAACAACACCGAGCATGCCCAAAATCTTTTTGCTCTAGCAGAAATGGGCAATATTTATTCACGTATCATGAATCCAACGGTCGACGTCTTCGAACAGCGTATTGCTTTATTAGAAGATGGCGTTGCAGCTGTTGGCACTGCTTCAGGTGCATCTGCTATTACACTCGCCATTCTGAATCTGGCCAATGCTGGTGATGAAATTGTAGCAGACAGCAATTTGTATGGCGGGACTTACAACCTGTTTAACACAACTTTACCTAAATACGGTATTAACGTGAAGTTCGTCGATGGTACCAATCCTGATAATTTCAGAGATGCGATCACGGACAAGACAAAAGCTGTCTATGGTGAAGTGATTACCAACCCTAGCTTACATGTACTTGATATCGAAGCAGTCGCAGACATCGCTCATGAAAATGGCGTACCACTTATCATCGATAATACCTTTGCTACTCCATATGTGTGCAAACCAATTAGCTGGGGAGCTGACATTGTCGTGCACTCCGCTACCAAATGGATTGGCGGACACGGAACTTCCATCGGTGGGATTGTGGTAGACAGTGGACGATTTAATTGGAATAGTGACCGATTCCCTGGTTTTACCGAACCGGATGATTCGTATAATGGTATTCGCTTCGGAATTGATATTGGGCCACCGGCATTTGCGATTAAACTTCGAGTCCAATTGCTAAGAGATATTGGTCCATCATTAAGCCCGCAGAATGCTTTTTATTTCTTACAAGGTCTTGAAACGTTGCATTTAAGAGTGAAACGTCATAGTGAGAATACCGAAGCTGTTGCGCATTACCTGAAAAATCATCCACAAGTGGAATGGGTTTCTTATCCTGGACTCGAGGATCACCCTTCCCACACATTAGCAAAAAAATATTTTTGTAACCTTTTTGGTTCTATGATCGTCTTTGGTATAAAGGGTGGTAGAGAAACTGGACGAAAAGTGATAGATCATGTACAATTATGGTCTCATGTTGCCAATGTGGGTGATGCGAAATCATTAATTATTCATCCAGCATCCACTACTCACCAGCAATTGTCGAAGGAAGAATTGAAGAAATCTGGTGTTACAGAAGAATTAATTCGCCTTTCTGTAGGTATTGAAACAGCTGAAGATATTATCGCGGACTTAGATCAGGCGATAGCCGTTGCAACAGAGAGCGAACCAACTATTTCAACGGGTGCAGAGAAAGCCATTTCCTGGGCATTATCTTCCCCACTTGCGAGAGAGAATGGCGATATTCGTCCGAAGACCATCGCAGTGGCTGGCTCAATCGAAGAATCGGAAGCACTCAGCAAATTATCTAAATTAGGTTATCACATCACCGAAGCCGATCAAGCAGACGGTGAGATTGATATATTATACATTTTAAATCAAAAAGAAGCAGCTGCTGCTTATACAAACCAAGCCAAAATCATCTGGTTTGCTGAAGGGCAGACAGAACCTGCTGTAAAAGAGAAGGCGGAAGCAAACGGACAAGTCGTTGTCGAGAACAAATGCCCATTTTATGAGGCAGACCGCTTGCGCCGAGGAGAGTAACTCTCCCTGACTATCGTTATTTATCTCCCCAAGATAAATATATATATGTGAGACCGCAGGCCATTCCGGTTTGCGGTCTTATGCTTTTTTATAACGAATTTTCTTAACACGGTCAGATTATATATGATACAATTCGTATCATTTCACAAATTGACTCATTTTCAATCGTTAACATGCATATTCTATAACACATGTTAGCAATCATAAATGGACGGGTATACTTAATAAGGATAAGATTTATAACTGTAGGTGTTGACCATGAGGAAAAAGGTATTAATGCTGGTCGTATTACTGATTGCTGCGATCACGGTGGTTGTTTATTTTAATTGGCCATCAGATCCGCAAGAACATTCAAACACGACCGACGAGACAACAAATAATCAGACAGAATCAGAGGACGAAACCGCTGAAGAGGAACAAACTGAAGAACCAGAAGAAGACAGCTCGATTTCTTCACACGTCCGTGAGGCAGTGATGGAAGCTCTTCATTTCTTCAAAAAAGATGCACATATTGTCGCTATTGGGGATTCGTTGACACAAGGTGTTGGAGACGAGGAAGAAAACGGTGGATATGTTGGTGTCTTAGAAGAGCAGCTTGATAACCAGAGCATTAATGTTTCCATCGATAATTTCGGAAAACGCGGTAATCGTACCGATCATTTATTAAAACGACTGGAACAAGAAGAAATTCAAGATTCCCTTAAAAAAGCTGATACGGTCTTAATTACGATCGGTGCTAATGATATCATGAAAATAATGAAGGATAATTTCGTAAACCTTACGGAGGAACCTTTTATTGAAGGACGAGGACCATACGGAGAACGGCTTACAGCTATTTTTGATAAGATCACGTCATTACAGCCAGATGCCAAGATTTATTTAATTGGTTTTTTCAATCCATTCGAACAATATTTCGGTGAAATTGAAGCATTAAATCAAATCATCACCAGATGGAACAACAAAAGTTTAGAAGTAACCAACCAATTCGAACAGGTGCAATATATACCAATGCAGGACGTTTTTCAGAACGAAACAGAGAATGTTTACGCTGATGATAATTTCCACCCGAATCATCGTGGCTATCAGTTAATTGCGGAACGTGTTATTACCTATCTGGAAAATAACTTACGACAAGCAGAAGAAGAATAAAGGATGACCAACATGGCAGAAAAAAAAGTGAGGAACTGGAGAAAATTATTTATTACGTTAGTATCGATTAACCTGGCTTTGCTTTTGGCAATTGTACTGTTTATTTTCTGGCCAGCTCCGAGTGCTGAAGAGCCGGAACAAGTATTTATTGAGGATGAAGCAGGTGCAGAATTCACCATTCGTTCGAGCAAATCGAATTTGAACGAACTGGTCAATGCATATATCGATAAATTACCGAAGCTTGGCGAGAATATTCAGTATACCGTTAAATTCGATGAACAAGTACATTTAATGGGAACGATTGAGGCTTTTTCAAGTGAAGTTCCCGTCAATATAAAATTCGAACCGCAAGTCCAGCAAAATGGTGACATCATTTTGCAAGCAACCGGAATGTCTCTTGGCTTATTACGGTTACCAGAGGATCGGATTTTGCAATATGTCAGCAGTCGCGTCGAAACACCGGAATGGATTACGATCGATCCTAAAGAAGAACAGATCTACATTGCTGTCACACAAATGAACTTAGACAGCAACTTCCGAGTGCGTGCCCAACAAATTGACCTGGCGAATGACAATATCTCCTTCCGCATTAAAATTCCTAATGCTACTTTGGGGTTATAGCAAGTTTTATGGCCACTTTGACGTGTTTTATGGTCACTTTCGTCTGTTTTATGGCCACTTTTCGATACTTTATGGCCACTTCATGCGGTTTTATGGCCACTTTTCATCATTTTATGGCCACTTCAACAAAAATCCCGCTTCCATCGGAGCGGGATTTCTTTTACAATAAATTATTTTGATACACATAGACAGCTGCTTGTGTGCGGTCCTGCACTTCGAGCTTACTGAGGATGTTGCTGACATGTACTTTCGCTGTTTTCAAAGCGATAAATAGCTGATCAGCAATCTCCTGGTTTGTCTTCCCTTCAGCAATTAACAGCAGGATTTCCATCTCTCTTTTTGTCAGACTGTCATGAAGCGGCACATCATGAGAGGAGGAGAACTTCGCCATCATTTTTGCTGTCACTTCTTTTTCCAATACAGACTCTCCATTATAGGTATCACGAATCGCTCTCGCAATCACGTCTGCCTTGGACGTCTTCAACAGATAGCTGGTGGCGCCTGCTTCTAAGGCAGGATACACTTTGTCATCATCAATAAAACTGGTCACGATTAAGATTTTTGCCTCTGGCCACTTCGCGATAATCTGCCTGGTCGCTTCAATGCCATCCATCCCGTCCATAACAAGATCCATCAAGATCACATCCGGACGCAAGGATAACGCTAAATCAACCGCATCCTGGCCATTTTCCGCTTCAGCGATTACGTCAATATCTTCCTGTGTCGTTAAATATGCACTGACTCCGATCCGAACCATCTCATGATCATCAACAAATAAGACGCGAATCATTCCTTCTCACCTTCTTCGCTCATTAGTGGTACACGAATTTCTATCTTTGTTCCTTCGTTCTCCAAACTGACAATATTGAGACGAGCCCCTATTTCAGCAGCACGCTCATACATATTGGTAAGACCGTAGGAGTTATGCTGTTTTTCCTCTACATCAAATCCGATTCCATTATCCGAAATTCGCAATATAAGAAAATCATCCCGTTCCATTAGCAAAACTTCGACTAATGACGCCTTCGCATGACGTAGTGCATTAGAGATCGCCTCTTGCAAAATCCGGAACAGCTGATCTTCCATCCCTTTGTTCACTTCAATTGTTTCTAAGCGCCAATTGATATCCATCGGCACCTTGGCATGGAGTTCTTCAAGTAATTGCTCCATTCCTTCATTCAATGTTTTGTCTTTTAACAATACTGGTCGTAAATGCAGCAATAATGCACGCATTTCCAGTTGGGCCTGCTGAATCATCGCTTCGATCTGGTGTAATTGCTTCGTGGTTTTTTCGTCTTGTTCGATATTGGCAGCCAGTACAGCTGACACCAGCATGGACGCGGCAAACAGTTCTTGACTGACGGAATCGTGCAATTCTCTGGCCAAGCGATTGCGTTCCTCTGAGATGACTTGATTGATGGTCTCTTCCTGTGCCGTTGCTCGTTCTTCAATCAATTTTTGTGTCCGCTTCGTTTGATCCTGAATGTATTGCTGCACGTCCCTTAAACGACTCAATACATCGGTCATCTCCTCATAGGATACAGGATCGGCAACCGATTGGTTATTTAATACACGATGCAGACTATTTTCGATAAAATGAATGCGACGTTGCCAAACCGCGGCGATAATAATACCGATGACAATACCAAACAAAATAGTGACCGCTGGCATCATCAGCACAACTGGAATTTCCATCACTTTATGTGTCCACAGCAGTTGCCAATTATGAATCGGAAATGCTAAATAATAAAAGACGGTCAAAATCAGCAGCAGCAGGAAAGCGAGTAAAGTCGTCGTCGCAATCATCCTGGTATATAACTTCATCCTCTTCTCACCTCAAGCTTTCCAACGATCATCTGTGTATAGATTTTCACTTTTTGGCGAGATTGACGATAGCCTTTTGTTTGCAGCTGGACATGTCGATTGAACACATTTTTCTTCTGATGATCAAAGGCATGGATGTCACCGAAAATGACAGAATGATCAATCGTGACTTCGACATCATAAGGGACAATCACTTTAATTTTTCCGGCAAAGTGGCGTATCACCATGACATTCTCTTCATTTGGCAACATCGTATTATTTAAATCCACCTGAGTATCACCAATTCCCGACTGGATGTTTAAATCCTGCCAGGAAAAACCGTTTTTCGTTGTCTGGTATTTACCAAACCATTTGTTTTGAATCATCTGGTCTTCGTATAACGTCTCTTCGGTGATATCGATAAATTGCGGCAGCCCTTGATTTTCTTTTTGCTTTTGCTGATACCACTGCCATACCAAATAGATTATAATTGCAAAAATAAAAAAACGTATCGCAAACGTCTGCAGGATCGCAATGATAACGAAGAATACACCACCCCAGAAAATCGTTTTGCCAGTCGTACTTTTAAAAGATCGTCTGCCGAAATAGATCGCCACCGCTCCGATTGCGATCAAGAAAAGCAGACCTACATCGATGAAAATTAATTCAATTAACAAAAATACCGCACCTATGATTAATAATAATTGCATTAAATCATAGCCTGTCTTTTTTGACATATAGGGTCACCCCTTTTTTATTAATGTAAACTGATGGCTCTTAGAATGAGTTGCCTCGTACGTTGTTTAGAAGCAGCCTTGGGATTTGTTTTCTGGCTTTGAGGACAAATGTGATCGGAATTAGTTGAGATTTGTACTCTTTCTATGCCTTTCGATACAAATCTGCTCGAATGTCTTTGAGATTTGTTTCCTTTCCCTGCCAATCGATACAAATCGAAACGCTCGCTGCCCTGATTTGTTTCCTTTTCACGTTTTCGATACAAATCTATTCGCATTTTTTTGAGATTTGTGTTCTTTCCCTATCAATCGATACAAATCTCTTTACCTGTCCTCAAGTTTTGTATCGTTTGTCGGTAGTATTTATTCCAAGTGCTTTTCCAGACATGAAAAGGTGCAGATTTTTTCTGCACCTTTATAGAATAGCATGTTTTTAGTTAGTTGTTGTAGCTCTTTTTTCTAATTCTTGAAAACGGGCATCCAAAGTGTGCAGGCGGTGCTCTGTTTGAACGCGTTGTTCGATACGCTCAATATAGCTTTCGAGCTCGGCGAATTTGGATACACTTTTGGAAACTAGCTCTGTTTCGAGCACTTTGTTCATGCCTTGTTTCGTGCGGGCAATATTTTCTCTGCTTCGTAATTCAAGACGTTTCACATAAAGGTCCTTTAATTTTTGCTTCATTTGCACATATTTTGATTCTAACGTTTCCAAATCTTTTATCGCTTTGTCCGACATTTCGTTCAACTGAATGACCCGCGCTTCAAATTGTTCTAATTCCACTTGTGCTTCTTTGGCTAATTCCGCTTCCTGCATTTCTTCTGCTAGTTGAATTTGACGCTTGCGTTTTTCTACCATCGTTTTTGCCTGCGTTAATTCTTTTGCGATATCGTGCTTTATTTCATATTGTTTTTCAACTAGTCGTTTAATTTTCTTTACTTCCTGCTCGCATTCACGAATATACTGGTTTACATGTGCGATTGGATTTTTTTCCTCTTTCCGATCCATTGCTTCGTGTAAATCTGCCATCACTGTGTCTTTCATGCGTGAAAATAAGTTTGCCATTATTTATTCCTCCTTATATGTTTACAGCTTGTCCCACTCTAAGTAATCTTCGTATTCTTTCTCTTGCTTCCATTTTTTGTATGTGTAATACAACACAACCATTGCAACCACACCGATCAAGGCTGGGATGTTTGAAATCGACATCGATACACCGATCAGAATGACAATCCCCCACCCAACTTTCGAACCGGTTGTGTCGGCCGTGATGAATTTTTTCACTCCGTAATAAGCAATGACCAGACTGATCAACAGCATAATCATCGGGCCAATATTGGCTAGTAAGATAATGGCAGCGATCACCGCTAAACTAATGAGTAGAAATGTTCTCATTGACGTTCCCTCCTTCCATACTTATATGATAGCTTGTCTTGGCGGAATCAGTAACAGGCTGAGGTTATATTTTGAACTAAGCCTTGGGGCGTATTTTCTATTGTTGACAGCAGTAAAAACGGACCATATAATGCACATAACCATACAGGAAAGGATGCTTTCAATGAATGTTGATGTAAAGGAAAAAGCTGTATCATTTTTACAACTCGTCGTATCAAATAGAATTCGTGAGGCATACCAGCAATACATAAGTGCTTCATTCCGCCACCATAATCCCTACTTTCCAGGTGATGCAGATTCACTTATGCTGGCGATGGAAGAGAATGCATCACAAAGTCCGGCAAAAATTTTGGACATTAAACTCGTCATTCAGGAAGTAGAAAAAGTTGTCGTCTATTCCCATATCAGACAGAACCAAGGTGATCCAGGCGCTGCAGCTGTTCATATCTTTCGCTTTGAAAACGGCAAAATTGTTGAAATGTGGGACATTGGACAGCCTGTTCCGGAAGAAAGTAAAAACGAAAACGGAATGTTTTAATATAGAAAAACCGGGCATAAACCGCCCGGTCCTAATTGACTTAATCAATAAACAACTTCCTATAATAAGGATTATGTCAACTATCTGAAATAGTGGTAATTTTGATAGATATCATCTGCGTAGAAAAGCTCCGGAAATAGGCTTCGCGTCCTGTGGGCACGGCTTCAGCTAACTTTAGAAAGAAAATTCTTTTCTTTCTAAAGTGGATCTTCAGCTCGTGCTGATTCCACGGGAGTCTCCGCCTATTTCCTACGCTTAGGAGGAAGTGCTACAACTTATGGCACAGCTAAAAGCAGTGGTTCTAGGCATTAACTTATTAAAAAGGTGATATTTATGGTGAAATCAATCTGCTAGCTCTTACAAAAGTTGTAGAGTCCTTATCCTAGCGTAGGCCAACCACGTAGACTCCCGCGGGACAGGCAGGCGCTGAAGATCCACTTTGTGAAGCGATCTTCTTCACAAAGTTAGCTTCAGCCGTGCCCCGCAGGACGCGGAGTGGTTGGCCGAAGCGGTATCCCAGCACATTAAATCTCTCAAGGTGGATGCTTGGTTAGCAAGGGGCTTGTTTACATAATCCATATTATAGGAACTCCAATCATGTTCAATATGATTACTGCTGTGAGCAGTCTGACAAAAAAACAGAAGCATGATAACATCCACGCTCCTGCTCTATCCTCGCCTATAATTCCGTAATTCCAAACGAAACCACACGATTTGTCATGGGATTGTAGACAACCGTTCCTCTCACCGTTAATTGCTCCTGGCCGTTTGTGAGATAAAAATCGTACACTTCTTTGACTTGGTCGTTGGTTACAGGCGTCCTTTCTACGAATCCATAATCGGTCACATTATAATTCGGATAGGCTGTCTGCGTCACTTCTAATAAATACTTGCCCCATTTTTCCTGTTCAACCTCAGGGGATGCCTGAAATTGTACAGGAAGCACACCGACACTTGGATTCGCCAATATCTGAAATGCTCGTTGATGTAAATTCAATTGGTTTGCCGGTACATTTGGCACAGTGTCCACCACTGTCACAATTGCCTCTCTGCCATTCTGGGGATTGGTCACTTTAAGCGTCTGCCCACATTGAAAGCTGGAATTACTGCTGACCGCCACTGTCATATATTGATTATAAGACCACGGAATACCGCATTTGGTAACATTGCCGCCATTTGTCCAAGTTGCTGTTCCATTAAGGGTTTGAGGTCTCATCATATAAGAATTGGTGTAACCATAATTGTAATAGGGATACATATTCATCAGCTCCTTCGTGTTGATACAACTTATTGTATGAATCGAAGTACTGATGTTGTGACAAATGCCTATTATTTTTGAATAAAGAATCATCACGATGCTTTATTTATGTTAAAATAATCCATATAAAATGGAAAAGGATGATACTTATGAACAATTGGTTATATATACTGTATGCTACTTTAATAGCATTACTTTCTTTCATCACAGGAGAAATTGTTACATTCATCATGTTAGGTATTATTTTGATCAGCTTGCAAAACATTCACCGTGTATTGAAAGAGTTACTCAAAGTTAATAAGCAAAAATTAGAAAATAACCAAGAATAAAGTGAGACTTCAATCAGTAGGGGCTTTTGACCCCTGCTGATTGCTAGCGAAACGTATCAGGGAGTTACCGGCCATTTATTCCCCGCTTAGCTTCTTAGTTATCTCTCAAACCTTAAAGTGGAGGTATTACGGACGGTTAGCGCCGTGATAACCGATCTACATCAAATACCTTTGCCAAAGGGTTACAGGTACATCATAACCGCCATGGTATTGTAAATAAGCAATCAGTTCACCATGGTAGATTAATTGTAACGCTTCCCATTCTTTTAAATCCTGTGGTTTCACCAGGCATGCTGGTTTTTCTGCCATATAAATACCTGCTTCGTTTAAAACAGTTGCAACGAATTCCGAACAGAAATAGGCTTGCTCTCGTTGCCATTCCAAATTTAATAACACGCCAAATAAGCCTAGCAGATTATAACGGTAATGATCTGTTTCTGCTTCTATTTTTTCAATACGTTGTTTCAACAGGTAATAGGTCTCGTCAGGGATGGTTAATTGATAAATAGCACATTGAGAACGGCGAAAAAATGGTGTCCGTAAATTCTCTTGGACGAAGCCGCCACTCCACGGATTATAGGTTCTTTTTCTACCGAAGCTGTAGACTTCTGTCAATGAGCTGTCGAATGCAATGGAAGCATGATTTAAATTAGAATTGGTGCACAAATTTATAAGACGTGATAACAGTGTTCCCGTATCCGTAAAAAGCAGGTATACCTTTTTCAACACAGTCCACTCCTTGCTTATTTATTAAATTAGGTTTGATTCATCTTTGGAGTGCTATGTTTCCATATGGAAAATTTTGAAATCTAATAATAATTTTTACTATATTATATTTTTACTTATTGTGCAATAGGTATGATGAAACTTAGTGAAGGATAAAGTGAGACATCAATTATTGGGGGGAATTATGGGCGATTACCGCCGTGATAAACCGGAGAGGTACTAAAAAAAGGAGTGAAATATGATGATAAAGTGAGACTTCAATCAGTGGGGGTTTTTTGCCCCCACTGATTGCTAGCGAAACTTATCAGGAAGTTATCGTCCGTTTATCCCCCACTTAGCTTCTTATGGATCTCGCGAATCTTGAAGTGGGTATTACGGACGGTTAGCGCCGTGATAAAAATACTATTTAGTCTTGGAACTATCGCCATCGTTCTAAGTGTGCTTATCGGGATTATGTCAGGCCACTTTATAATGTTTCTGCTTTATACTTTTATCGGCATTGTTATTGGGATGCTGCTCTTCGCAGTTGCAGAGATCATCGATAACCAGGAAGTAATCATGAACGAACTGTTTGCACAGAGAAAATTAGCCAACGCCGAACGAAAGAAAATCATCCAATGCCCGAGGTGTAATAGTGAATACGATGACACACGCGTCTCTTGTCCCTACTGTGGTGCTAAATAATATCTGTCATTTGCTATCACGCAGCGCTTGTTGTTTCTTCCGGTACTGATTCGGTGTCACACGATTTCGCTCCTTAAACCTTCTAATAAAACTGGAAGCGGACTGAAATCCAACATGCTCCGAAATCTCATGAACAGTTAAAGAAGACTCCGTCAGCAGACGGTTTGCTTCAAATAATCGTCGCTGCAGAATATATTCCTGAATGGTGACACCAAATTCTTTTTTGAAAAAACGGCACAGATAGAACTTACTGATATGCAAATGTTCAGCTATGGTATCCAATCGCCATTCTGTGTTCCAGACTTCATTGATTTCCTTGACGATCTGATCATGGAAATCTACCGGATTTTGCTGCTCACTAACACGATCGAGCTTATGATTGGCTTGTTGATCGATGTTCATTGAACGGCTTAGAAACAGGATCAATTCCATCAGATAAATCTCGAGAGCCGCTTTCTGTTGCCAGTTGTTTTTATGATTACTTTCAAACAAAAGGTTATCGATCATCGCTTGAAATGTATCGGTATCCCAAACAAATAAATCCAGCTTAAAATGCGGAAAAGGCAATTGATCCATGAAATGAAAAAAAGATTTGAGCAGCACATGATCAAACGAAAAAAAGTCAGCAGTAAACATCACAACTACTCTTTCATATGCTGCACCATCCCGTAAGCTTACCCGGTGAAATTCCGAGCTTTTGAAAAGCAGAATAGTATTTTTCCGTAAATGATACACTTTCTCTTCAAATACGTACAAGGCTTCTCCTGCTTTTAACCAAACAATTTCATAGCCTTGATGTCTATGAAAGACGTTCATTTGTGATGGATCCTGTTTGTGATGAATAAGAAAGCCCGGGACATGCTCTTCATGGAACTCAATCGGTGTTTCTGCCATGAATCAATCGCCTCCTTCCTCCTCTTTACCGAACACAAATCTTGCTTAGATGCTGGCGCCATTTCTCCGCTTCCTGCTGAGATATACTTCTCCTGTTCGGATTGATTACAGCCCCTGTACCTTGATTATTATATTCATATAATCTGGCATCCAAAGGAGAGAAGCCACCCATTTCGGTCCAGCCTTCCTCTTTAATATGAGCGTCTATCTCACATTGGTAAAATAGTACACTCGCTATCGCATCCGGATCTCCGCCTGGATGCCACGGTCTCCCTAAATATACCGTATGATCCGGCATTTGATTCGATTCTCTCTGCAATCGGCACTGATCGAACAAATATCCATAAGGCACCTCAATCGAAGTACTGGCAGCTGTGACAAAGCCATTATGAATAGAATCCTGAAGATTTAAGGATACAATCTCACATTTTTCAAAAACAGCCTGACCAGCACCAAAAATAAAATCAATTGCTCCTTCGATGATACACTTATCAAAATAGTGCGCTCCCTGATCAACAAGCAACGTATCCTGATATCCTTTGAAATAACAGTTTTCCAGTTTCGTATGATCACTCTGATCTGCTGTACGAAAAGCAACAGCCTGTAAGTTTTTCATTTTGGATGGATCATTATCCTTTTTCAGATATTCCTTCATGAAATCAAAACGATTTTCAAACGTCAGATTAACCGCTGTAAAATTCGGCTGCTGAACGATGACACTAGCACTTCCAAACGTACCATATGTCGAGCCATCTGTTTTTTCACTACCACTTGCCACATCATAGGTTACAATGGTCTGATCACGGCACTCACCGATCAACGTTACAGATGCTTTGTTGATTATCAATTTCTCCCGATACACACCTTTTGCAATAAAAATACAACCACCTGATTCAGCGAGACCATCTACCGCTTCCTGAATACTTCGGTAAACCGGCCTACCTGGAGTTGCCTTGTGCTCTGGGTCTACAATACTATCAATCGTTTGCTTATATTGTGATTCTAGTTCTGCAATATTATAACGCATCTATCTATCACTCCAACATTTAGTTACTTTCTGCTTCCTGATATGCTTCATTGTATTCCGTAATAATTTGTCCGCCGCCTTCTTCTTTCCACTTATCGACAGCTGATTGGAATCCTTCTAAGTCAATGTCACCTAACATATATTGAATGGTTGCATCATCGATAATTTGCTGCAGGTACGTTCCATTCTCCCCATATGTTTCAGAATGAAGCGCAACAGTAGGGTCATGAATCAGAATATTGTTATTATCCATCGTCTGGTTATATTGCTTCTCATCCAAATCATTAGCAAAACTTCGTGTCAGTGCATCAATAGCATTCTCACCACCGATTGCCAATCCTAACAGGGGCTGAATTTCTGTTTCGAAGGAATCGGCACCACTTTCCAATTTCTTCGCTTTGCCATCAACCATTTCATAATGCTCTCCTTCTGTACCATAAACGATCGAATTATAAATATCTGGCTCCATCATTGTATCGAATAACGACAGTACTTCTTTTAGATCCTCTTCTGTTTTATTGCTTTCTTTTGGAAATAAAACAACAGATCCATATCCGGCGGTAGCCCATGTTCCGGGTTCACCATCTGCAGTAGAGATGCGATTCTGCACATCTAATTCACCTTCCGGATGGGAAAGTTGCAAATTTTCCTGGAAACCTGCCGCATTACAGAGACAGCCTACAATAGCTCCTGCTTTGCCGCTAGTCAGCATTTCGGTCTGACTTGTCTTACTTGTTACAGGGAAATCTTTATTGACATAGCCGTCATCACGTAGCTTTTTGAAGAAATTCATTGTATCGATGTATTCCTCAAACATAAATTCCGGCATCAGCTCTCCGTCTTTCTCTCCCCAGTTGTTAGGCGTTCCAAAGTAGGAGCTGACAAATTTAAAACCACCATACACCAGGTCCGAATTGACTGCGACGCCAAAAGTATCATCTTTTCCATTACCATCCGGGTCTTCCTCGGTAAAAGCTTTGAACATCTCATATAAATCTTCCGTTGTTTCAGGTGCTTCGATACCTAAATTCGCTGCCCAATCCTTTCGGTACATAATGCCCCATCTTGATAAAGGCGTTTCGCGGTACAAGGCAAACACCTTACCGTCCACTGCCGTATTGTTCAATACTACCGGATCTAATTTACTCAGGTTCTCATAGTCATCAAGATATGGTCCTATTTCCCAATAGACATCATCAGTTAAGGAGTCCTTCATTTGCGTATACGACTCAGAATTCTTCACGAACATGGCTCTTGGAAAACTTTGTGTCGCGATCACGGTATTCATTTTGTCATCGTACGTTTCGTCCGGTGCCCATGTTATATCTAAATTCACACCTGCTTTTTCTTCGATCTGTTCCACAATCGGACTGTCTGTTGCCACTTGTGGTGTATGCACATTAGCCATAATACTTATCGTCTCTTCTCCATTGCTGCTTGCATTATCGGCACATCCAGCTAACAATAACGCGATACCGCACAATCCACCCATTAATCCTTTTTGGATAGGACGCCATTCACGATTAAACCTGTTCATCCCTTTCCCTCCCTTAATCTTAACATTAAAAGTAAGCGATTTCATTAACAGATTAGCATATTTTTTTCGAATTTCCATCAGTGTATATTGCTATAAAAATGTGCCGAGATTGCAGGTAGCATTCGAATACCTTTTCTCGATGACCTTCGATTGACACAGCAACGCCTCTGATGGACAATATGCTTAACTACTTACTTAGACAGGAGTTTACGAAAATGCGTAAAAAAGATGGTTTTAAATCGGAAAAGCTTTTTGTATTACCAGATTATATGCAAAAAGAGTTTCGTCAGCACGAACTGATAAAAGAGCTGATGGTAACAGACATTGGTTATTTTCCGAAAGCTGCATTTCATTATCGCGATCGACCTGATGGAGCTGATTCTTATCTTTTTATCTATTGCTCAGATGGCGAAGGCTGGGTGGAGCTTAACGGTCAGAACAAACTGACGGTTCAAAAACATATGTTAACCGTCATACCTGCCGACGTTCCGCATCGGTATGGAGCAGCTGATCACGATCCCTGGAGTATTTACTGGTTTCATTTAACCGGAGAACAAGTGGCAGTTTTTATTAAACAATTTGAACTGGATAACAGCGTATTACGGTTTCCCTCTCATTTCTTCGGGACATTCGTCGAATTATTCGAGCGCTGTTATAATCTATTGACGATGAAAGCTTATTCCAGTCTGCATCATATTCATTTATCGCAAACAATGCGTTATTTACTGAGTACGATTGGCCTCCATGTGATCCGCTCTCAGCAGGACGAAAAACGGGAACATTATCTCGACAATGCGATTAATTATATGCATGAGCATCTGGACGGAATGCTGCAACTCGATGATATTGCCCGGCACATCGGCCTTTCCAAACAACATGTCATCTACATTTTCAAAAAAGAAACAGGTACACCGCCAATCGATTATTTTATCAAAATGAAAATCCAGCACGCCTGTCAGTTACTCGATCTAACCGAATGGAGCTTAAAGGAGATCAGTCATTCATTGGGCATGAAAGATCCTTATTATTTTTCCCGGCTGTTCAAAAAAGTAATTGGGATGTCCCCTACTGCTTATCGACAGCAGCAGAAAGGGTGAAGCAACGTTCTTTCTTAAGCGATTCATTTTTTAGCCTTGTAACGGATGGAGGTGCATTGATGAAATGAGAACAAAAGGCGTAAAGAAATGCTAGGCGACTTAACTTCAATTACCGGAATGTATGCTTGTTCATACAAGAGAAACGGAGAGGCAAGCCATGACAGTAGTTCATAGCGTTTTGGTCCGGACCTTTTGAACATCCTTTATTAGTGCTATAATAGAATATAATACGGAATACTATAAGATGGTGGTGGTCAATATGTTATCGCAGCAGGAAATCCTGGATGTGCTATCTGTAAACTTAAAAAATTGGAAAGAGAAATACGGATTAAATAGTGTCGCTTTGTTTGGATCGTACTCTCGCGAAGAACAAAATAGTTCCAGTGATATTGATTTGTTAGTAGAATTTGAAGATAACGCGATGACATTTGATAACTATATGGACTTAAAATTCAATCTTGAAGATCTATTTCAAAAATCTGTTGATTTGGTTATAATCGATGATATTAAGCCAGCACTTAAACCTAGTATTTTAAGGAGTGCAAAGTATGCAGAGGGAGCCTAGGGTTTTTTTAGAGGATATATATACTGCTGCAATAAAAATTAAAACTTACACTGATGGCCTTTCATTTGACGATTTCATTGATAATGATTTAGTTTCTGATGCTGTATTGAAAAACATATTAGTTATCGGTGAGGCTACCAAAAATATTCCTGAACCAACACAAAAAGAGAACCCCCAGATTGAATGGCGAAAAATGGCCGGTATGAGAGATATGATGATTCATGGATACTTCTCTATTAATTACCAGATTGTATGGGATGTTGTCCAAAATAAAATTCCTGAATTAATAAAAGAGATCAAAAAACTTTTATAAATAAACGCACACATTGAAGTTTTGTAGATCAAGTGATGTCGATTATTTAGCTCATTTTTAAGTTTTCCATTTGACTTAGTAGTAGGAGGAGTTATAAGTGACAAAGGGAATGTTCCACTACTTCAATTCTTCCATTTTATTACTTTTCCCACTAGGATAAATACTTGTATATCATTACATTCAAATTAGTTAAATAATCAAGAACACTCCGACATTAAAAACCAAAGTGTCCTTGATTGCTATATGTTCAACACTATCCACGCCTCTGCTTAACCGAACGTCGCGTCATATTGAACAACGCCACTGAATTCTGCTAAACTATTTTCCAATAGCTCGAGCGCCATAAAGGCATCATCTGGCACATCAAATGGCGCTTGAATTCCCCATCTGCTGGCACGCTGAAAACCGAATCTTGGGTAATACGCCGGATGCCCCAAGACAATCACAGAAGCAAAGCCAAGCTCTTCTGCTTTTGTCAGGGCAACTTGAATAAGCTGACTCCCTATCCCATGATTTTGATAATCGGGAAGCACGGAAACTGGCGCCAATGCCAATGAATCTGTCACATGATCGCCATCAACGATTTTTATGTTGGATAACAGAATATGTCCGACAATATCCTGCTCATCATGTAAAGCAACCAATGACAATTCCGGGATGAAAGCTTCGGAAGCTCTAAGACGCTCGACCAGTAAGTGCTCTTGATGATCACTTAACTCCTCATTTTCAAAGGCTTTTTTAATGATCTTTTCAGTCAATTCGTGATCCTCTTCTGTTTCTTGCCTAATCAAAACTCTCATTACGTGCCCCTTTTTTTACTTATAAATTAGCTCAGTACGTCAATTTAATCAAGGATTTCACCTTAAACAACCCTAACAATTCACCTACCGTGATCGATGCGTCTGGTTGAAAGTCTTCACTTTGCAGATAATCAATTATGTTGAAAAAAGCATGCTGTGTTTCAGGTGATTTCATCTGTTTGCGATTGGTCAGATTTAAAGTGGATACAAAAATCTTCCCTCTTCCAAGACGAACTTCGAACATATAGGCTAGCTTCTTCGCTCGATTAAAGTTATCAACCACTTCGATCAATGGTTGTACCTTTGGTATTGATTCCAGGTTCAACGCAACCGTGCGATCGACTAAATGATACCATTGCCAATCCGAAAAACCATCATGCGGTAAACGATTAAGTAGTGGATGCGAATGAATCTGCATCCCCATTGTAGTACCCACCTGTTCAGGAAACCATAAGTAATTCCAGAACGTCGGAAGGTAACGGGTGATCACTTCATCATATTGGCCGCCCTCCTTCGCCATGAGCCACAGGTTTCCGCCATCCAGCACGTATTGCATGACATCTCGGGACAGCTGATCTGTGATCGCTAAGTCGACCTCTGTTTCCGGCTGAAAACTCAGTTCATTTACGCCAAGCTCATTTTCAAACCTTGCTCCATACAGACTGGCACGAAGCTCGTCGATATTGGTCCAAATCCGTTCTACATGACGTGGAAGGTTTTGCTTTGGATACACCCAGAAATCCCACTGATTGCTGACTTGCTTTCCGTTGCAATCTGTCCATGCCTTCAATGTTATTTTTTTCGCTTGATCCACGATTATCGCTTCTTTTATGGTGACGACTTCCCGAATTCCATCACCAGCAATATCATGTAATTGCTCAACACCTTTTTCATACACCTTTTCTTCATCCACCAGTTGCCAATGGACATTAGCCGTCGGACAAGGTATGCCGAAATGGGATAGCTCCAGCTGGATAGTGAGATGTTCTTGACTGAAATACGTTCGCTGCTTCGACCGCATTAATAATACGGTCGGCTCATTGAATTGCCGGAACGCCTCTGGCTCGATCAATCCCTTGTCATCCCAGAAAACATCAAGAATGCCCACTGTTGCATGTCCTTGCCCAGGAAAGTCGCGAATATCCAACAGCTGTATGCCGGATAAATTCGGTGTACGCCTCGCTTTCTCGATGTTTTCCTTTAATGCCCGCACGAGGTGTACGCCAGTTGCTTCGATAAACGCTTCTGTTTGCTGATCAAGGCCTTTAGCAGCAAGTGTTTCATTAATCGTCTCGAGCCAATATGGTTGCAGGATGCCTTGATATTTCTCCGCTTCCTGCGGTCTGACATACATGGTAAACTGGCCGTGTTCATGGGCGATCAACGGTTTCTCTTCCAATCGTGTCACTTCTGCATAATCAGTCGTTGTATCCGTTGTTGCAGCGTGATCAATATTATAAGGCGGATGCCAATTTAATGTTGGAACAAAAAAGTCACCTTCGCGAGTTTGCGCAGGAAGATTTCCGAAACCGGTATTATCTGTGTAGATTCTGCTGTTATCGCATTCCCTTGCCATTTTGACCAGTTCATTCATTTGCGGGTGACCTTCTTCGCTGATCAACTCATTCCCCATGGAGAGCATGACAAAAGAAGGGTGATTTTTTAATGCATGCAGAATGCTTTTTAATTCCTTCTTCAAAAACTGATGGACACTTTCTGGCGCATTCTTTGTCGGGTCATTATACTGCCTGCTCCAATGTGGTAATTCAGTCTGAACCAGCATACCAGCTTCATCAGCTGCTTGCCAGAACACTTCAGGTGGTGTCCAGCCATGAAGCCTCACATGATTAAATCCATATGACTTCACGATCGCAAACTGTTTTCGGTAATGGTCGATATCCCAGACTGGATAGCCGGTCTGAGGGAAGATACAGCAATCTACATAGCCTGTCAGAAATACCGGTACGTCATTTAGCAGGATTTGATATTTGGCTATTGTGATTTCTCGAAAACCGAAAGACACCGCTCGTTTGTCATATAGGTGACCGTCACGAAATAAGCTTACTTCCACCGTATACAGATAAGGATCTTCCGGTGACCATTTTCTTGCATCCTTCGCCATCTCTAACTGCAAACGCCCTTCTTGCGGTAGTTCTTGTAAGCTGACGCTCGTCACCTCTTTTCCCTGATCATCCACTATTGCTGCTTCCATTGATAATGATTCACGGTTCTCATGACGAAGCGCGATATTTAGCTCTACCAGATGACGGTTGATATCTGACGTAATGGCTATATCCTTTATTCCCTGACGCGGTCTGGCAATTAACTGGATACCACCAGTAATCCCTCCCCAATAGGTGGAAGTATGCTGGGAATGAATATGACTTTCCTGCATGGGCAGGTGCATCCGGTTATCTAACTTCACCACAAGTCGCTGTTTTTCACCTGGCTTGAGCACATGACTGACAGAATAGCATTGAGCAGTTGACAAACGATCTTCTTTACCAAGATACTGACTATCTAACCAGCATTCCGTAATCCATCTGACACCATCCAGTTGTAAGATAACGTCTTTTCCAGCCACATCTTCGGGGATGGTTATTTCCTTTACATACCAAGCCACCCCTTCATATTCCCGTTTCTTTTTCCATGTTCCAATCGGCTGATGTGCAGTCGCTTCTCCATACCCTTGCTCTTCTATGGATCCAGGAACTTGAATCGTCTCTTCGGGAATCCCTTCTATCCAATTCTGCTCGTCATTCGGATCAAGTGAAAAATGCCACGTTCCATTTAAATTAAGCATGATAACTATCTCCCTTCTGCTGACATAGATTCAAGTGAATCAGCGCATCCTGGTGATTACTATTTTCTTTCAGGACGTTACAAAAATAATATTCTGCTTGCTGAATGTCACCCAATCCCAGCATTCCTAACCCGATCATAAACTGGCAATGCAGCTTATTTCGCAGGATTAAGTCCTCTTCAAACACGAGGAAATCTGGTAAAGAAACAGCAAAATAATCAATCTTTACTTGATCATAGAAATGTGATTCACCGTAATCGATCAGCTTATGAAACCGGCGTTTTGCCTCTTTTTCATTATTTAAAGCCAACCAGGCAAGTCCTTGGTAAAAGATCATCTCCGGTGGCTGGTCATTATAATACATTGCACTGGCTGGTTCCATTAAACCTGTCGATGCTATGCTGAATGCCTCCGCTGCTTTCTCCGATGCCTCTACATGCTGATAGGCACATCCTAAGTAATAATAGATATTATTTTCCTGTGCACCTTCCAGCTTGCCTTCCCCTAAGTTTTCTGGAAAATGCAGGGCTTGTGTCAGGTAGTCCACCGCTTCCTGATACTGTTCGTTTTCTAAGCTTTGTTTCGCCAATTCCACATTTGCGATCACATATTGTCCAGTGACTTTTCCTTCGCCACCTTCCCACGGATGGAACTTTCTTATCTGCAGCGCTCGCAGTGCATCCTCATACTGACCCAATGTATTCAGTAACGTGACGTATTCCAGATACAAATCATCGCGCATTTCTACCAGATGACGATACGCCTTTAACTGATTCAGACGTTCTGCCGGTGCTTTATTGATCTTTTTATAAAGCTGATCCAATTCATAGAAGACGCGGGCATCCTGCTTATTCAGCTCAAACGCTTTTTCTAATGACTGTTGAGCCTGTTCCGGCTTACTTTCTTTATTAACATAAGCTAAGGCAAGGTTGCGGTGAACCGTGGCAAAGGAGGCATCCAGTTTCGCAGATTTTTCCCAATGCCAGATAGCATCGTGATATCTTTTTTTATCATAGAGTAAGTTCCCGATATAGTAATGGGCATTACTGTCAGCATGATCCTGTTCAATAGCGAAAGCCAGCACCTGATAGTCGAAAAGACTGTTAGGGAAACAATAATCAGATGGAGCCTGCTTGGCAAATTGATGTTGCTGCTCCGACTTGTCACTTTTTCCGAGTAACTGATATAAATAACACAAGGCATAATGTACCATTGGATGCCGTTGTTCACTGATCGTTTCCAACAATTCAACTGCTTCCGTGTAGAGCCCGGCATGCTGATAATCATCCGCCAGTGCCAGATAATTCGTCACATCCGCTCTCATAACCTGATTAAAAATTGTCTGCGTATCGTCAGCCAGTTGTTGCTCACCTGTCTGACGATAGAGCTGTGCTAACTCATGAAATACAGCCAGTGCCATTTTATCGCGTTCCAGTGTTTCTTTTGCACATGAAATGGCTTGATCTCGGGAACCCATCCTTCTTAATAAAGCGATTTTCAGCAGTCGCGCCTGGTAATGGTGATCATTACGAATCAAAGAACGGTTCACCAGCTCCAATGCTTCCTGATAGCTTCCCTTGATCGTCGCAATTTGGGCAAGGGCGAAATAGCCGCTATCCTGCCAATCCGCACTCCAAACCGCCTTATAGAATGCTGCAAATGCTTGATCGTATTGCTGTTGATACTGTAAGGCTAAACCGAGCTGAAAATAGGCTTCTCCGTCATAGGGATTGGGATTTCTTACGGTTATCGCATGGATGGCTTTTTTGAAATGTCCCTCTGCATCAGCAAATTGACCTTTCCGCAATAACCATTTGCCATAAGCAATATTAAGCCTGCTATCCCGTGGCTCTCGTTTCAGCCCCTCAAGATAATAGTCTGCCGGATTAAATGTAGCATGACGATACTGCTCCAAATGCAATCCTGCTAAATATAAATCTTCAGTAGTCTGTAATGCTTTCGGCTCCTTCATCGGCTCTGCAGGTGCTGGTATTTCCTCTATTTCTTCTTTCTTTGGCTGATAAGCAACGAGCACGCTTTCCTGTGTCTTGACGATCAGTCGCAGGTCATGCTCCCGCTCTGCCTCATCCAGTGCAACTTTAGCAGAAAAGGTATTCGTCGGTGACAAGCTGGAAATCTCGGAAAGATACGTTTTCTTACGTCCTGTCAATTCTATTTGAACCTTGTCGAAAGGAGACGTCGTATAGACCTTTATTTCTGCTTGATTGTCTCCCTCTATTTCCAGATTAACAGCCGCGTCTTTCGAGGCATTTTTCACTTCACCGATGTTCTTATAAGGCATGAAGTATTGCGTAAATGCCTTTTCCTCATAAGGTTTTAACCAGGTGAAATCTGGCTGATTATCGGTATAAACTCCTGTCATTAATTCAATATATGGTCCGTCTTCATCCGTTAACTGGCGATCCCACGCCTGACCGAATTCACCGTTCCCCCACGTCCACTGCTTCTTTCCTGGTGAAATATGATGATTGGCGACATGCAGCAACCCAGCCTGCACACCATGATCATAACCGCCTACGAAGTTATAGTCTGATTTATAGGCCATGTAAGAGGTCGGAACAGGAATATTCTTATACCGCGAGATATCAACGCCCTCTGAATAATCTTTCTTATAATAGGTTCCAGTGGCGATCGGAAAACGGGATACATCGCGCTTTCCGTGATCAAAAACAGCATGGACATCCGGTGGAAAAATAGATTGTGTCTTGTCATTCACCGCGACAGCAGGGTTTGCCCACCATAGGAACGTCTGATCCTGACTGGTACGATTGTAGAGCTGTGCATCTATTTCCACATACGCTTTGTCCGGATACAGTCGGAATCCTGCGGTCATCTTCGTGCCATACATCCGGTCGATTTCACTGATCCATAATACGGCACTGCCCCCCTCTTCCTTCTCCATCCGGTATTCCACAGGACCAAACGTATTGGGACGATGGTGCTGGGGCCAATTAAATTCTATTCCACCCGAAATCCACGGACCTGCTAATCCGACCAGGGCTGGCTTGATCACCCGGTTGTAGTACACGAAATCATAATCATTTGTTTTATCTAATGCCCGGTAAATTCTTCCGCCAATCTCCGGCATCAATTCTACGCGAATATACTGATTTTCCAGAATCACAAGTTGATAGCTTTTCATCACTTTCTCGTCATCGATTTTATCAATCACCGGATAAGGATAGACGCGGCCAGAACTTCCCTGATAGACTCTTTTTTCCAGAAACATTGGATTCTTATCTGGTTTCCCTGTCTCATATGTTGGAATTTCCCGTGTTTCTTCCCATACTTTCACGTTAGCGATTTGAACCTCACTCATTCGTTTCACTCCTTTTATGGCTATAGTTATACAATAGCTTCTTTAAAGCGCTTTACCAATTAACGAAATTCGGTTTTTGATGGATTATGTTCTTAAGCGCTAAGTAGGTTATAATGGAATGGAGGTTATTGGAAATGCAGAGAGACTTTGATCAGTGGAGGTTTTTGACCCCCACTGATCATTAACGTAACTTATCAGGGTAATAGTGTCTGTTTACTCCCACTTACCTTCTTTGTGATACTCGAAGCTTGAAGTGGGAGTCTTACAGACGGTTAGCACCGTGATAAAGCGGGAGGGATAGGAGAATGAGGAAGGTTACCGTCTATCATTATGATGCATTTAGTAAAAAAGCGGGTAAAGGAAATCCGGCGGGAATCGTTTTGAATGGCGAGCAGTTAACAGATGAAGAAATGCAGAAGACAGCATTGAAAGTTGGTTTTAACGAAACTGCATTTCCGCTGCCATCAGATATAGCAGACTTACGCATCCGTTTTTTTACACCTGGCCACGAAATGAACCTGTGCGGCCACGCCACAATAGCGACGGTCTATGCCTTACATTCAAAAGGACTGCTAAGTGATAAAACGGAAGTTACTATTGAGACAAACGCAGGTATTTTACCAGTAAACATAGAGACTGTGAAAAATGAGCTATTTCTGACAATGAAACAAGCATCTCCAGCATTTGCAGCATTTAATGGATCTGCAAAAAAATTAGCGAACGCGATCGGATTAGAAGAAACAGAAATTCGTACGGATATTCCTGTCGTTTATGGCAGTACTGGTACATGGACACTATTAATTCCCATAAAAGAACTCGCTTCATTTCAAAAGATGAACCCTAACACCAAATGTTTTCCCGCTATCTTACGAGAGAATAAAAGAGCATCTATCCATCCATTTTGCATGGAAACGATTGATCCGGAAGCGGATATGCATGCGCGACACTTCTCTTCTCCCTACTCAGGAACGGTGGAGGATGCCGTGACTGGCACTGCATCTGGAGTGATGGGTGCGTATTACGCTACTTATATGAACCCGGACTTTTCCGATTCACTGCAGCTTCTGGTAGAACAGGGGCATGAAATAAAAAAAGATGGACGTGTACTAGTCGATGTCTCACGAAATAAGGAGACCTATGAGATTCGGATTAGTGGAAATGCGGTGTTTGTTAAGGAATTTGATGTGGTACTGGATGAATAGCAAGGGAGGAGAGCCGTTTGCGAAGTAGAAATGAGTACTTGATTCATGTAGCGCACCAGTTTATTAACAATTGTGAACCAGAGGTTGTTTATGCCTCTGTTGGAGGATCTGTTGGCAGAGGAGAAGCAGATCGTTATAGTGATGTCGATGTAACGGTATTTACAAAAACTGCTGTCACTTCTAAAAATATCGACCTATACTATGAGAAAGAAATAATACAAGCAGAGGTACTGCCAGCGACGCAATTGCCAACTAAACAAGCCATTCGTGAAGAGCCATGGAATTATCGTTTTATTACGGAGACTATGATCATAAAAGACACAGATGGGATCTACCAAGCGTTACGGGAATGGGCAATTTGCTATTTAAATTCCGTTCAAGCAAAGCAAAAGATGATCCAATTTGTTTCTGCGGTGGTAAAAGAACGGTGCACATACGCAGTGGAGTGTATCCATAACCATATGACCATTTCAGCTAATATAACAGCGATGGGGGCGATGGCGGATGCTGGATTTTTATATTTGTTTATAAGAAAACAATCATGTTCTACAGAGGCTATGTTCTCTGAAGTGATTCATAACCACAAGGAAACTTTTATGAAAGCTTCTCCTTTTTCTCTATCACAAGACCATAACATCTCTGCTTGTCTTCGTCACTTCCGACAATTCTTAAGAAAACAGGGATATAACAGCAATCAGTTAACTGACATACATGATGTCCTGTGTGATAAAAAAATAGAAAGATTGAATCATGCTAATCATATTTTGCAACTGCAATGGCAAATGTACGGTGAAGCAGTCGGACTATATTTAGAGACAGCCAATGGATTACCTTACGAAGATTTTCAGAAAGAGCTGCCGTTATCGCTACAGAAAGAATTAACGATGCTAGGTTTTTCTCCATTCTCCATGACTCAAGTCGAACAGCTCTGTAGTGTAAGTCAGGAATTGATCAAGAAAGCAACTAGAACTTATCAGTAAGTCTTCTTTCGATAATAAATCAACGTTGTCTGCTCATTTAGCTTCCGGATTATACCTGTTTTTTGATAGCCCATTTTCTCGTACAGATGACCATTTCGTTTTTCTTCTAAAATAGTGGCTAACTCCCACGTCCGCGCCTTCGTAAATAATTGTTCAACGAGGGTTATACTTTTTTGAGCTATTCCTCTTCCTTGAAAAGCGGGCAAGATGAACATTGGACTGATCCAATATTGTAAGTTATCTTTACTAGTAACACAAATGGCTCCAACCAACTCGTTATCCGCTACTATTTTGAAAAAGCCACCAGATGGATCACTGATTCTTTTGATTACTCTATCAATAGATTCTGCTGCTGGGTTCGTGTGATAATCTTTATACTTTTCTAAAAGAGGCAAAAAGGCTTCTCTCTGAATGGGAAATATTGAGTTTGCATCATCTACTACTGCTTTTTCCAGCTTTATTTCCATATCATTCACCTTTCCACTAATCCGCTTAATGAACCGCTTATCCCAAATGGTACTTTTTTAAAGAGGGAAGTTTTCACATCTCCCTTTAATCTGACAACCAGTTTATTCAGATCAAGATTACTATCATCAGTCGATGGGAGAGAGAATTCTTTCTGTTCTGCATCTTTTATCGTAAAATCATTTTCTGGATAAAGGACTTCCTCATCGTTTTCATTTTCAACAGCATAGCTTAGTTCATATGATAAATCTACTAAATCAAAACCAGTTTGGTTGGTAACAATAAGCTTTGGTTCTCCACCTTCTTCTACCCGAAAAATAATATCATCGTCATTAAAATGGGAAGAACAACCAGCTAAAACTATCAACAGAACAATGCATATTGAGGCGTGATACCTTTTCATAATTACCTCTCCAATCTGCTAGATTTTCCTTATAGTGCCTGTTCAAAAATCGACAAATGAGAAGCAAGAAGGTCAAGGCGGTGCAGCGAGGAGCATCGGAACGTATGGTATGAATACGTGAGAAGCGGACTCGCAAACCAACGAAGAGATTCGCTGCTTATCTTTTGGTGACTTTTTGAACAACCTCTTATAGTAATTCTTCCACATACCGAAGCGTTGGAACAAGCTGATGACTGTCATACATTGCTTTCAACTCTTTCCTCGTCACCCATTTGATATCGACTACTTCCTCTTCCTGCAACACAACATCCCGAATATCAACGTTTTCTGCAAACAGCCAATCATCCTTGAAATCGTGAAATCCATCTCGTCTTGTGCTTTTTACCAGCTTTCCATTTTTCTTAGAAAGGGGGACTCCTATCTCTTCTTTTACTTCCCGCAAAGCACCCTCCAGACTGTTTTCACCAGCTAATATCGAGCCACCTGTGCCTTCCCAGAGATTAGGATGCGATTTGTCCGGATGTCTTTTAGTTAAAAGGATATCCCCGTTCTCATTGATAATCCAGACACTAACAACGATATGATAATCACCATCTGCCATTGGAAGCCCCCGTTTATGCGTTCTTCCTGTTCTCTTTCTATTTTGATCGTAAATATCCCAGATTTCCATAAACACCCTCCCTGTTTGTTATAAACCTTTTATATCATCAACCAGTTCAACTAACCCATCATGAAAAAGATGACGATCACCTTCGATCTGTCTCAGCGTTGCCTGGGGCAGTTTTTTTGCATAGGCTTGGTGATGGATAAAAGGAACAATTTTCTCATTACGACTATGATACAGAAATACGTTAGCTATCGGAGGGAGATTCTCTGCAAAGTGGTGCGGAAGGATAAAATCATTTAACTGCCATTCATCATCCAAGCCCCAATACGGAGATGCAAGAATGAACATACCTCTGATCGTAAGCTTACAAGCCTGCTCAGAAAGGTACTTTAGCAAAACAGAACCACCTAAGGAATGGCCGATTACTATTACCTCGCCATGAAGTTTGTTAATTTCTTTCTCAAGCTGATGTTTCCACTGATCATACTTTGGCTCTTCAGGTGCAGGCATTTCAGGCGTGATTAGACGATAGGAATCACTGAGTTCTTTTTCGAGATAAGCGATTAAATTACTACTTCCTTCATTCGGTCCCTGTGGTCCAGCGCTATGGATAAATAATACGGTTTTTTTCATATTTTCATCCTTTTTAATAGATTTTCTTCACGAACAAAACTCTATCCTGGTCCTCTCCATCATAATTTGCCAAAACAGAAACACCGTCTACTTCTTTGTTACCTTGCTCGATCGCAAATCCGATCTTTGTGTGGTAAGCAATAGAAGTTTTATTAACAGGAGAAGTTACCGCACGAACAAATCTTTTGCCATTCTTTTCTGCCTCATTAAAAAATGCATGGTAAAGCTGCTTACCAATCTGTTGCTGGCGAAAGTCGGGATGCACACCGACAAAATGAATATAAGCTACATCTTGATCAGATTGTGAGAAAAATCCAATTAAAAAACCAATTATTTCTCCCTTTTGTTCGATAATAAAACTAGTATTGTTAAAGTGAACAAAAAATACTTTAGGCAGCAGGTGAGCCATCTGTCTGCCACCCCACCAATCATTAATGACAGGAAAAATACTATCATAATCAGCGCTTGTGACATTTCTTATTTTCATCTAGTTTCACTCCAATCTGTTCATCTTTACCCCATGATTCCAAGCTTTTTGCTTATAGATCATCGATTTCTTGCAACGATTCTTTGTTTGTCGAGTCTATTATTAGTTTAGTCATTATCTCACGCCTATCTGTATCTCTTAAGTTAGAAGCTTCTTCATCACTAGTCTATTATCATGTATGAAGTAGTCATTTTTTTGATAAAATGATTTTGCTTTCCCATCATTAGCAGTTATTAAGTATAGACTTTCTATCCCTATACTTGTGAGCTTTTTTTCTAAATAGGTAAGCAGACTTGTTCCGTAGCCATTTCCCTGCTCCCGATTGTCGATACATAGTTCGGCTACGTAAAGTGAAACTACAATCAGGGGAGGGTTTTTGCTCCCTTGATTGCTAGCGAAACTTATCAGGAAGTTATCGTCCGTTTATCCCCCACTTAGCTTCTTAGTTATCTCTTGAATCTTGAAGTGTTGGCATATCAAATGTACAGATCATGACTGTCATCTTCGGTGAGTTCTTCCAAGTAGATGTTGCTTATCACCGTCATCAGACCTCTACTCCTTCCATTCCTTGATCATTTTATAATTCCTCAACTCTACTCCTCTTCGTTTTACTATTTGAGGACGAACGACTCGATAACCTCGCTTTATGAAAAAAGGTTTTGCTGTAATACTAGCATCGGTATCAACCGTTAAAAGGTTCCATTTCTTCGCTTCTGATTCCAGAGCATCGACTAATGCCGTCGCTATCCCTTTCCGTTGAAAATCCTTATGGACATACAATCTATCTATATGACCTAAAAAAGATAGATCAGCAAATCCTACGATCCTTCCTTGAGATTTTGCTACATACGCTATGTTTGCACGTAACGATTCACACCAGGTTGCCAGTTTTTCCGCCTGTTCATCTGCTGGTGCCCAAGCATGAAGCGCTGTTGTTGAGTAATCTTTTCGGTTAACATGATGAACCGTATCATAGAATAAGGAAACCACTTCCTCAATATCAGACACGTTGAACTTTTCGATCTCCAAACTGTACGCCTCCCGTTACTTTTTCAAGCGAAAACAGCAGAATTTATAGTTTTGCAAACCTTAATGCGTCTCTACTTCTGAATATGGAAACAATTCTGTCTGCTTTCCCTGCGAATGATGCTCTGTCTCTGACTATCGATACAAATCTACCAGCACTCTTCTCTAGATTTGTTCCCTTTCCTCGCTTATGATACAAATGTCTCCGCTTTTCTTTTAAATTTGTGTTCTTTCTTGGACGATCGATACAAATCTAGCAGCGCTCTTCCCTAGATTTGTTCCCTTTCCTCGCTTACGATACAAATGTCTCCGCTTTTCTTTTTGATTTGTGTTCTTTCTTGGACGATCGATACAAATCTATCAGCACTTTTCCTGGATTTGTTCCCTTTCCTCGCTTATGATACAAATGTCTCCACTTTTCTTTTAGATTTGTGCTCTTTCTTGGACGATCGATACAAATCTATCAGCACTTTTCCTGGATTTGTTCCCTTTCCTCGCTTATGATACAAATGTCTCCGCTTTTCTTTTAGATTTGTGCTCTTTCTTGGACGATCGATACAAATCTATCAGCACTCTTCCTGGATTTGTTCCCTTTCCTCGCTTACGATACAAATGTCTCCGCTTTTCTTTTTGATTTGTGCTCTTTCTCTGGCTTTTTTCTTATAACGCTATTTCTCGTAACACTCTAGCAGGGTTGCCGCCCACCACTACATTATCAGGTACATCTTTCGTGACGACTGCACCTGATGCTATCACTGCATTGTTTCCAATCGTTACACCAGGATTAATAATGGCGCTTCCACCAATCCAGACATTATCGCCTATCGTAATCGGTTTTGCATATTCTTTCCCGGAATTACGCTCAGTTGGATTGAGCGGGTATGTTGCCGTATAGATTTGCACGCCTGGCGCTAACATACAATTATCGCCAAAGCGAACTTCACAAACGTCTAAAATGGTGCAGTCAAAATTTGCAAAGAAATTTTCTCCCACATGTGTGTTATAACCGTAATCAAAGCGGATATTTGGTTCCATGTAGACCATTTCGCCTGTCGATCCTAGTAATTCTTTTAACAGCTCCACTCGTTTTGCTTCTTCTGTTTGATTATATTGGCGAACGATACGTCTGGCATTCATCCGGCCACTTACTAATTCATTATCTGCTGGATTATACATTTCTCCAGCTACCATTTTTTCTTTTTCTGTTCTCATTTCCTTATCTCCTCTGTTGTATGTATAAATATCTCAATATGAATGCTTGGTTAGTAAAATCAAAATACCTGCATAGCCGACTGTAATATAAAAGTACTGCGCTTTTTCTTCAATACTCCTTTTAGAAACCTTTATACCATTCCAACGCTTTATTCTCTATTTCCTTAACGAGATCATCTTTCCCATCAATATAAGAACTAATTTCATAAGGAAATTGATTTGCTAATTTCACTTTCCATTGACCATAGCGATTGCGTTCACCTGGATGCTCTCTTAAGTATTCACGAAAGGCTAAATGCCTTGTAATTTGATGACTTCCTTCCTGATAGATATGAACATGATGTGTACGATTATCGCCACCTTTTTGAAAATACCTGCGTTGCGGAATACCATTTTCTCCTTTTGGTGTATAGCCGATTTCCTTCATTTGGTTATTATATGTATCAATGATGTCAATCTTTTTCACAATCGGCATTATGTCAATGATCGGCTTGGCGTGGAGTTCAGGAACTGCTGTACTTCCAATGTGATAAATAGCTGTACACTCTCCACCAAAGATTTCTTTCAGCTGCTCCGCTTCCGTGGCAAAGATCGACGGCCATATATTCTGATACGTGCAGACCTTTACTCTTCTCAACGTTCCACTTCCTTCTGCCTCAGATAATTCTTCGCCATAAAATAGGCATTGGCAGTGAATAACTGTGACTTTATTTGCTTGGTTGTCATTTGATAGCCAAACTGCTCAAAATCTACCATTCTCACTTTGACATCTTCTGTCTCATCTAAGTCTTGCTGATAGGCTTGGAACGCTTCCAAAAGCAGAAAGGTTTTTACAGAATTGTTTTGCGTTGCTGGATTAACCATGAATTCCCCAAGAAGGATTGGCTTTTGTTCACTGATATAGCCCGTTTCTTCCTTTACTTCCCGGACTATTCCTTCTTCATCTGTTTCATTCCCTTCCTTTTTACCAGCAGGAACTTCTAAGAAAAAGTCTTCACCCACATGACGATATTGCTCTACCAGTACTAACTTATAATCTTTCGTCAGAACAATAGCATTTATCCAAGCCGCATATTCATTGACATAATAGTCTTCTATCACAGTGCCGTTCGGTAATTCGCAACTATCTTTTCGGATATTACCAAAAGGACTTTTATGAAGATACTTTGATTCTAGCGTTTTCCATCTGTTCATTACTAACCTCCAGACTGTGGCATATCTATCCCTACTACTTTTTCATATGCTTCACCTAGATGACGATACTTAATAATCACTTGATTTACGCGCTCTTGATGTACCAGTGTGATGGCATAAGTGATTAGATCTGCTTCTTCCATACCTTGCTGAACCTTTTCAAATTGTCTGTTAGGATCAGTATCAGGTTCCAGATTTACATTTGATACTTCTTTAAAAATGAATCCTTTCTCCTCGGCACCCTTAAAGTTTCCCGAAACAATCATGCCTTTATCATGATTACTTACTTGCATTTTCACTTTTTCAGGCTGCTGATCATTATTTACCAGTACCTCTTCGATATGAATATCGCCAAACTTACTATTATTTCCGACTTCCACTAGCGCTATCTCTTTGCCTTCCGGGAAACCTTTTCCTAACGATCCAACACCTAATGGGGCCGAAATATCCATATTAGAAAAACTTCCCGCGAAAAACAAGGCAATCAAACTCACACAATTTATTACTATCTTCCGCAAAAAATCCCACCTTTTTATAAGTGCACGAAATAATTTTAACATAATTTCCCACAAAAAGAACCCCTTCGATGATGTAAGGGGTGCTTAAGAATCAAATCTTTGTCACGGTATAATGATCATGTAAATAGGCCCAATTTTGCGGTGCTGGCAAATTTAACTGCCAGTAAGTAACACCTAATAACTGATATAAATCAACGACGTTATACTTCGCCTGGTAACTCCTGCTATCCTCAAACCAGACGATGTGCTCTTCCGTCCCGTCCCAATAACGATACCAAGGCGAGGCTGCCGGCTGATTATAGGCAATCACGGTATTCGCTGCGATCGCCTGGTCTTGTGCTCCGTTGACCGACAAAGCGGTGGTATTGTTATCACTCACCCGCCAATCATAACCGTACAAAGGAAAAGCAATTTGCAGCTTACGGGAATCAATCAGGCTCGTTGCATACTGGACAACTTCATTCATCCACCACAACGGCGCTACTGGATCAGGCGGGCCACCTGGATAGCCATAATCAATCGTCATGATGGCTACAATGTCTGCTATTGCTCCAATCTGCTGGTAGTCATAGGCACCAACAATCCGATTGGTTGGCAAGTCCTCTGATTTGGCATGGACATTTACATGTAAAATCAAGGACCCGAGCGCCGCTTTCAATTCCTGCAAAAAGGTATTAAAATTTTGTCTTCTTGCAGGTGGGATAAATTCGATATCGAGCGAAACACCGCCATATCCTTTTTCATTCACGAAACGCATTAAACTATCAATTAAGTTCCGGCGATAAACAGGGTTAGCAAACACGTTGCCTGCTAATTCCGCATCAAAATCCTCTGCTGTAAAATTACGAATCATCAATAATGGTGTAACACCGAGCTGATTACTTTCGCGCACCACTTCTGTATCATCTAACAATACATAGGCATAGCCTTCGTCAGTAAATGAATAAGACACCACGGCCACATACGTAAGCAAATTCGCTAACGAGCGGATAACCGTTAGCACAGATTCCTGTGAATAGGGAATCACAAAACCTAAAGTCTCTATTTGAGGTCTCATTGCTGTTGGAATCATCAGTATCTGTCCTACATATAATGCAGCAGGATTAAGACCAGGGTTTGCCTGTATGATCGCTTCAATCGTCGTATTATAACGATTTGCCAGCTGCCAGATGGTATCGCCGGCTTTCACCATATATGCTCTATTCTGAATAACAGGTACATTCGGAATATAAAGTGCCAGTCCAGGGATGATTGTATTGGCAGAAGGTAATCCATTCACTTCCATAATAGTAACGATCGGAAGCTGATAAAGATTTGCAATTTGCCACAACGATTCCCCACTTTTTACAACATGGATGGTCATACTTTTCCCCTCCCTGTACCTAGTTTATGGTCTGGCATTGGCTAATTAGTACATAAACTTAGGAGGAAGTGAACTTACTCGATACCTACCTCATAAATCGGCACAACCTGAATCGATGCAATCGCAGCGGTCACTTTTTCCGCTACTTCTGTCCGGGCCGCCATTGATGAATCACTTTTAACCGCTACCCCTTCCTTAATCGGAGAAATATAAAGATACATCCCTTTTTCCAGTAATTCTTTTTCAAATCGTTTTAACCCTATTTCCCATGTGTCCTGATTGGCAAAATGATCGTGAATCAGCTCTCCATCAATAAATGCATAGCCAATGTCCCCTTCATAATCGATTTTCAACAATAATTCTTTTACATTGGCAAAAGCCGTTGGGGCAAAGGTGATGACCGCTTTGTTATCTGACCTGTAATCGACATCAAAGCCAATCTCTTCCTTGATAAATGGGACCTTGTACTCCGTAAATATGGCTTGTTTATCTGCTAACGGTGGAAAAGTTGCCAAGTCGATGCTATCGGCCCCTTCGCTTTCTAATCTTAGTCCGGATTCACCGGCTAGCACATTTGCTTTTGTCAAGAGAATGCGGTCATCCACCTTCCAAAACTGCATACTTTGCTCATGCGTAAGCGTACAAATATGAACCATTTCACCCTGATTTGTCGTTATATCCAACCGGGTCAGCTTCTGTGGCAGGTTAACCCTGATATCTTTATCCTTTCGCTCAATCGTTCCATCCGCTGCATGTATTTCGCGAATCCCAGCAGTATCTAACACGTATTCACTTCTCATCCCTTTTGGCGTGAAGAAAAAATAATACGTTTCGCCCTGATAGCTCGTTTCCGTAATCAGTTGATTGGTCGCATAGCGAAGGTGGATACCATCCAGATCAATATGAAATGGCAGGATACAATTTTCATCTTTCGCTAAGGATAATGAAGCAAATCGGATAAGGTCATCCCCACGCTTAAGTTCAATGGTAAAGTCCTTCTGATCCTTCGTCTCGATATGATCCTGAAAATTATTAATATAGAGAAAGCCCGACTTTCCATCTGTACGAACCGCATACCGTACCGTATCGATGTCTTCCGGCTGAATTTCCTCCGTTGGTAAAATTGTTTTCGTGCTGGCAAAGCTTTTTCCGTATTGCTGGTAGAATAAGTGCTGTCTTTTCAAACGGTGATAGGAATCCCTGACTTGTCCGAATTCACCGATCGGTGCCTGGTAGTCATAACTTATTTTCGGTGTGACCGTCTCATTTAGAAATGGTGTATGCTTCCCCTTCGGATTCGAGCCGCCATGGAACACATAATAGCCGACAAAATTACAACCGCCCGCTACTTTTATCGAACTTAATGCATCGACACTTGGATAAGGCAACTGAAAACGATAATAGTAAAACACCGTCATGCCACCGCCCATTTCAGCACAGGCATATGGCACACTTTCCGGCTGATAAGCAGGCTCAAAATCAAACGTCTCGGGTACCTGATTGTTATGGTAATCTCGAAAGATAAAGCTAGGCGTTGCTGGATGCTTTTCTACCTCTCCATAAAAAATCCACGGCCAGTAGGCATAGCCACCCCACAAGGGCAGAACAGTATTTGTCGGGGCAGCCGCACCACCCCAGCCAGTTGCACTGTATATCGGCGTATCGATTCCGACTTCTAGCGCAAGCTTTTTCAGTTGCTTGATGTGTGCTTCACCGTCCGTGCCAGCCTCCAGCCACTCATTGCTCGTCCCTGTCGTCATTTCCCACGGTGCACCAGCATGCTGAAATTCATTTTCCAACTGCGTACTGATGATTGGACCACCCTCTTTAAACAGAAGCCCGTCTACTTGTTTGCCTATTTGCTGAAAAAGTCTCTTCACATAATAAAGGTATTCCTCATCATTCGATCGCAATGAAAATGGACGGCCAAAGAGCCAATCCGGCATGCCGCCATTCCTTGCTTCTCCATGATTAAAAGGACCGATCCGAATATTAACAAGCAATTGATGCTTGGCACACAACTCGATAAATCTTCTGACGTTTTTATTGTCTTCCCATACAAAGCTTCCTTGGGTTTCTTCATGGTGATTCCAAAAAATATAAGTTGAGATAATGTTGATGCCACTCATTTTCATTTTAATTATTTCATCTTCCCAGAATTGTTCATAGTAACGGCTAAAATGAAACTCTCCACTAATACCGAAAAATGGCTGCTGATTCCATTCCATATAATAATTAGTGAAGCTGATCGTGTCACCGGTCTTATTTTGTTGATGAAAATTGGTTAATGCCGGATAAATTTCTTTCGGTTCTGTTGTAATATCCAATTGATAGGTACGCATAAGTTCCTCCTATACTTCCTCCGTAATACTGTCATTATATAAAAGAAACCGTTCACACTCTATTGATTATATTCGGTTTTTGATGGATTATATTCTGTTGCTCCTAATAAAAGAGCAGTTCAATTAGTTGATAATGTTACATATCACCTTTATAATTAATAATATGTAACATTAGGAGGCGTAATTATGGAATTTGTCCATCCGATCAAGGACCCAAAAGCCATTAATGAAATCAAACAGCACCTACTTCGTCATTCAAAGCGGGATTACCTGTTTTTTGTTCTAGGTATCAACACCGGTCTCCGATTATCCGATTTACTCACCCTCAACGTGAGAGATGTCTGGGATGGACAGCAAGTAACGTCTTATCTCTACCCCAACGACAGTGACACACCTTTTTTCCTCAATCAAAATGCGCAGAACGCGATTTTTGACTATGTACACATGAAAGATTTTCAGCCTGACCATTTTTTATTTCAATCAAACAAAGGAAATGCCCCTATCACCCGTCAACAAGCATACCGAATCATAAAGAAAGCCGCTGAAGCAATTGGTGTACAAGAAAACATCGGTGCGCACACACTAAGAAAAACATTTGGCTATCATGCCTACAAAAAAGGAGTAGCGATATCCTTACTGCAGAAAATGTTCCACCACGCGTCCACCAATGAAACATTACATTATTTAGATATTCACGATAACAATGACTCCATTATTCAGATTGATGTAAATCTATAAAAAAGGAGGAGTTACAATGGACCATGCATTACTATCGTTAGAAGACTTCATGTTTATCGCCTCCATCCTGTTAATTACTGGTGTTCTAACAACAAAAATATCTTCCAAACTAGGAGTTCCTTCCTTGATTCTGTTTATCATTGTCGGTATGATCAGCGGCAGTGAAGGGTTAGGTCTGATTTATTTTGATAATGCCAGACTTGCTCAGGTAATTGGTATTATCGCATTAGTCATTATTTTATTTGAAGGTGGTTTACAAACGAGCTTCAAGACCGTGAGATCTGTTGCTAAACCAGCCTTATCCCTAGCTACACTAGGCGTATTAATCACAACATCGATTGTCGCTGTAGCTGCAAAGCTCATTCTGGACATTAGCTGGCTGGAGGCTTTCTTATTTGGTTCGATCGTTGGTTCGACCGATGCGGCAGCTGTTTTTTCTGTGTTAAAAGGACAGAATGTGAAGGAAAGATTAGGTGCCACATTGGAAGTAGAATCTGGTACGAATGATCCGATGGCTGTCTTTCTAACGATCTCGTTTATTGAGTTATTAACGAACGACAGTCCATCCTACTTGTTAATCTTCGGCTCTTTCTTTTGGCAAATGGGAATGGGGTTATTAATTGGTTTTCTTGCTGGTAAACTAGGAATCTTCGCTATTAATCGCGTCAACTTAGAGTCGAGTGGTTTGTATCCTGTATTTGCGGTCGCTTTCGCACTTCTGGCATACAGTATTACGAATTTCGTAGGAGCAAGTGGTTTATTAGCGGTGTATTTAGCGGCCATGTTCATCGGGAATGCCGACCTTACCTATCGTCACTCGATTATCAAATTCCATGAAGGCTTTGCCTGGATCATGCAAATTGTGATGTTTATTATTTTAGGGTTACTCGTTTTCCCTTCCCAATTATTAACCTTTGACGTGATTTGGAAAGCTGTCCTGCTCGCTGTAACCTTAATTATTATCGCCCGACCGATTGCCGTTTTCCTTTCGACAACCAGAATGGGATTCAAATGGCGGGATAAATTATTCCTAGCTTGGGCAGGACTGCGAGGTGCCGTTCCAATCGTTCTGGCCACCTATCCGCTCATTGCCGGAATCGAAAACAGTCCAATGATCTTTAACGTTGTATTTTTCGTTGTCTTGACGTCTACCTTATTACAAGGCTCAACTATCGCTTACTTCGCAAAGATATTTAAACTGACAGGTCCAAAGAAAGTGGAACCACGTCATTCATTGGAATTGGTTTCGATAGGCAAAGCCAATGCCGAAATAATGGAATATGAAGTCAACGAAGAATCACCGATTAACCAGTCCATCATCAAAAACATCGATTTCCCTGATGATGTCCTGATCAATGCCATCATCCGAAAAAACGAACTCGTCACACCTAGTGGTGATACAGTGATCGAAACCGGCGATATCCTGTATATTCTGGTTTCGAAGAAGAGTAAGCCGACGATGAACCGGTTGTTGAAAAGTTAGGATGACGAAATAAGAAGTTCTGTTTGTTAATGTATGCAGCAAGATAGTGAATTCGTACGTCAGTACCCGCTTTCGATCAATAGGTGATTAAAGTGGAGTGTTATTGTCCGATCGGAGTGCTCTTTCGACCAAAGCATGCTACACTTCCCGGGTGTTTGTATTTACTTCATAAGAAAAACCGGGCATAAATCATCCGGACCTAGTTGACTTAATTAATAAACAACTTCCTATAATATGGATTATGTCAACTAAGGCTATATGGCAAAACGGTCATTTTGAAAATTTTATCTGCTTAGCAAAGCTCCGGAAATAGGCTCCGCGTCCTGTGGGCACGGCTTCAGCTAATTTATGAAAGAAAATTCTTTTCTTTCATAAATGGATCTTCAGCTCGCGCTGATTCCACGGGAGTCTCCGCCTATTTCCTACGCTTAAGGGAAGTGCTACAACGTATATAAAAGTGAAAAGCAGAGGTGCTAGGCATTATCCATATTAAAGATGAGGTATAGACACTAAAGGATACCGAACAAAATACTAGCTGTATTATTAATTGTAGAGCAAAGCCATAGCGTAGGCCAACCACGTAGACTCCCGCGGGATTATGCAGGCGCTGAAGATCCACTTTGTGAAGTGCCCTTCTTCACAAAGTTAGCTTCAGCCGTGCCCCGCAGGACGCGAAGTGGTTGGCCGGAGTGGTATCCCAGCACATTAAATATCTCAATATGGATGCTCGGCTAGCAATGGCTAGTGGACATAATCCATATTATAGGAACCTATCTTCCTATTCAGCATGATTACTTCTACATCGAGATCCTTCATTGTTAAAAATTATACTTTCCTGCCGTAAAGCACGAATCTAGTTCGATGAGTTCCCGGTATCTTCGTTATTTTTTTTGTTTCAAAAACCCTTTGTATTGAAAAACTTTTCAAAGTTATAATCTTAAACATCCATCCTATCAAGCGGAATATACATTTCAAGAACAAACCATTCTCCCTGCAGTTTCGCTTCCATTTTTCCATTCATTTTTTCGATAATCTGTTTGGATAAATACAGGCCCAGGCCGCTAGATTCTGTATTGGTTCTGCTGGTAACTTCCGTATAAAATCGCATAAAAACTTTTTCGATAGCGATTTTGCTATCAGGTTTGATGTCATTTTCCACTCGTAAAATAAGATACTGGTGATCACTTTGATAACTGATTATTGCTTTGCTTTTGGCATAACGCAAGATGTTTTGAACGAGGTTCTGAATAACCCGTATTAACATCAGCTTATCTCCAATAATACGTTGTGAATCAATTTGTTCTGGAAACCGGACCTCTATTTGCTTATCCTCAAATTGCTCATAATAATCTAGAAAGATTTCCTCCACTAGTTTTGGAAATAACAGTGAACGCAACTCCAAATCCTTTTGGTTCGTTTCGATCCGTGCTAAATCATAAAAATGCTCGGTCATATCCAACAGCCGCTTGATCGATTGTTCGATGATAGGTAAATAATGTGCTTTTTTCTTGTCATCGGTTGTTGTTTGCAACAGCTGCACATAACCATTCATCGCAGTCAGTGGTGTCCTTAAATCATGAGAAAGACCGACAATCGATACTTTCACGTTTTCCTCCATCTGTTTTGTTTGCTGGT
The DNA here is from genome assembly GCF_022919575.1 of Gracilibacillus salinarum. NCBI lineage: Bacteria > Bacillati > Bacillota > Bacilli > Caryophanales > Bacillaceae > Gracilibacillus > Gracilibacillus salinarum. The sequence goes on from NZ_CP095071.1 coordinate 2,149,258, forward strand.
TTTTCGCTTCAAACGCATCGATCATCTCATTCAATTCATCGACTAACTCCAGCAATTCCTTCGTACGGAAATCGAGATATAAACGACTGCCAAAGCTGGAATGATCCGGAAGCGCGCGAATATCCTTTTTTAGTTTTCTTAATTCTCGCTTAAGGAAAAAAAGATAGAAAAGAAGCGCTAAGGAAAGAAATACAAATACCAATCCCCACATCACGAATACTTCCTCTCACTAATCAAATTTAAAGCCAATCCCCCACACTGTTTTAATATAATTGGTATCTTCCACATTTAGCTTTTGACGCAGATTACTGATATGCATGTTAATCGTTTTATCATTTGCTAAAAACGGTTCGTTCCACACACTTTCATAAATGTTAGCACGACTGAATACTTTGTGCGGATGGGCAAGCAATAGAAGCAGAATCGCATATTCACGTCCTGTGAGATGAATGACTTGTTTATTACACTTGACCTCACGTGTATCGATATTCACACTGATATTCTTGTATTGTACTTCCTTTATCATGCTATCCGTTGCTTTTTCAGCATGACGCAGTTGTATCTGCACGCGGGCCAGTAATTCCTTCACATCAAACGGTTTGGTAATGTAATCATCTGCTCCACTCGTCAGCAGCTCTAATTTAGAAGCTTGTGCATTGATTGCGGAAATTACAATCACTGGCACCGTTGAACTGTTACGGATGTCTTCCAGAAAAACATCTCCATTCATTCCGGGAAGCATCAGATCCAACAGCACTAAATCGATCTGATATTGCTCAAACAGCAATTTCCCTTCCGTTCCCGAAAAAGCACTTATCGTGGTGAATCCTTCTAATTCGAGCGCCTCTTTTATTAAAGAGTGAATGGCTTAATCGTCTTCCATAATTAATATCGTTGTCATATTATCGCCCTACTTTATATCTGTTCGTTTGAATATAACAATTCCTATGATCGATGATATCATGATTGTAATCAAACTTACTAGCATCATCTCAGGGTATCTTGCCACATCTTCAGTACTTGCGAAATTGAAATAAAACAAAAAGGATTCCGTAAACCAATAAGTCACTTGTTTAAAATGTTCGGTTTGCTGAAAGATCCCTGCACCAAATCCTGTGGCCAATGTATATAGAAAACTCCAAATCAGCGAAACCGCACTGTTTTTTGTCAGAAAGGTAATCATCACATAAATCGAAACATTTGCCAGAATCAATAAGTAAAGCGTGCCGAACGATTGAACAGCATAGACGGCATAATTATTTATTTCCGCCACTTCACCAAATCCAAATACAGCGGAATAGCTGATCATACCAATCACCGCCATTATCAGTACACCAACTAATGAAAGAATCGCGGCAATGACTAGCTTCGACGCATAATAGTGGGTACGACTCCTTCCTAGTGACAACGCATTTCGAATTGTGCCGTTTTGAAATTCTTCTCCTATAAACAAATTAATAAATGCACTTAATACGAGCAGTACGGTTAATCCATTCTTCTTGATCATCAGTACACCTGTTGCACCATTGATGACTGTGTCAATTACTTGGACCAGCTCGTTCCCATAATGCACCGTCATTTTGCTGTTGGCTACTTGGATAATAGGAAGAATCGCCAATATAGCTAGAACTATGATTAGTTTTCTACTTCGGAATAATTTAATTCTTTCTGCTGTAAGAAGATTAAGCATGCTCGCCACCACCTGTTAATTGTAAAAAGTAATCTTCTAATTTTTGCCGCGTTGTTCCTATTCGGGACACCTTCACATTAGCCAGAACCAACGCATGATTGATGTCCGCGACGTTATCCAATTGTTCATAAATATATATTTCCGTCCCATTTATTACTTCATAATCCTTCACATTTAATTGATCGAGAACGACGATTGCTTGCTGCACATCTGCTGTTTCCAACTCCATGTACTGACGCGTTTTGCCTGCCAGCTCTTCCTTCGAAAATTCACTGATTAACTCTCCATCGTGCAAAATACCATAATGGGTCGCAACCTGTGACAATTCATCAAGCAAATGACTGGAAAGCAATACCGTGATGCCTCGTTCTGTCACCAATCGTTGAATAATCGACCGCATTTCGACAATACCGGAAGGATCAAGTCCATTCGTCGGTTCATCGAGTATTAAGAATTCAGGATTGGTAATTAAAGTAGAAGCGATCGCCAAACGCTGACGCATTCCTAATGAGAAGTTTTTTGCTTTCTTTTTACCTGTATCGCTAAGGTTCATTAATTGCAGTAAATAGTTAATTTCCCGTTCACTTACCCCACCATTTGCCGCTTGAACTTGCAGGTTTTCTCTAGCGCTCAGGTTAGGATAAAGTGCTGGTGTTTCAATCGATTGGCCCATTTTTCTCCTTGCCTGCTGTAATTCCTTCACTCCAGATTGACCAAATAATTCAAGCGCTCCCTCATCCGTAGAGATTAGGCCCATGACGGTTCGCATGAACGTAGATTTCCCCGCTCCATTAGCCCCGATCAATCCATAAATCATCCCGCGTTTAATCTTCAGACTCACTTTATTTAACGCCCGGTGTGAGCCGTATATCTTTGAAATATTCGTAGCTTTCAGAATCGTATCTGACATAAGCACTCTCTTCCTTTCAATCGTAATATCTATAGCATAAATGACAGTTATCAATAATTTGACTAGAAAAGTATAAAAAAAGTGTAAAGATTTACTCTTTGTGTACGGAACTACCTGAAATACGAATTATGCAATCTAGCAGCTTAGTGGTCATTTTAAATTGATTCATGTGCCGGGATTCTGCTCTTCGCGGGAGTCTATGTGCCGGCCTGTGCTTATCTTTTTAAACACTACAAATATCTGGTGACTGCTCCCCACTTTTGGTTCCTTTCTCGCTAAACGATACAAATCTCTGATAGCTGCTCCCACTTTTGGTTCCTTTCTTGCTAAACGATACAAATCTCCGGTGGATGCTTTCCACTTTTGTTTCCTTTCTTGCTAAACGATACAAATCTCTGATGGCTGCTCCTCACTTTTGGTTCCTTTCTTGCTAAACGATACAAATCTCTGATGGCTGCTTTCCACTTTTGGTTCCTTTCTCGCTAAACAATACAAATCTCTGATGGCTGCTCCCCACTTTTGGTTCCTTTCTTGCTAAACGATACAAATCTCTGATGGCTGCTTCCCACTTTTGGTTCCTTTCTTGCTAAACGATACAAATCTCTGATGGCTGCTCCCCACTTTTGGTTCCTTTCTTGCTAATCGATACAAATCTCTGATGGCTGCTCCCCACTTTTGGTTCCTTTCTCGCTAATCCATACAAATATAGTAAAAGAACTTTCTGATATTGCTTTTTATTATCTTACTAATGCGAATGATTATATCGTTTTCATTCTTATTAGAAAAGCGCAAGCACCCGTATAGAAACATAGCGACTGAGGTATCACAATATGCAAGTGATGCCGATGATAATTTCGCCTAAGAGCATAAGGACGACTGATCCTCTGATCGGCAAGTATTCTTCATCGTAAAGGATGCAGGAAGTCGGCTAGTTTCTGTGTGCTGTAGCTGGACATGGCTGGTCATGTTAAAAGGCGGCACAAAATTTCTTATACTTGGTACATACTAATTTTCACTACGTCGAACTTCTTCATTGCTAAAATTTTGTATAAACAAAAACGATACAAGGCCATCTCTCACCTTGTATCGTTCTACACTTATTTCTTCAGTTTTTTCAGTGCATCTGCTAAAGCGGTGTTGGCGAAATCATCATCCTGCTTTTTCAGATACTTATTAACGTCCCGTTTCGTTGCTTTATTCTTTCCTTGTTTTTCTTTCCGTTTCTGGAAGGTGGATAATTTCTCGCGATATCCACATACACAAGAGAAGGTCTGGGCATCTCCCTGTCCTCTCATTTCCATACGCTTGTGACAATTTGGACAGCGGGCATTTGTTTTCTTCGCGATCGGTTTACGTTCGCCGCACTCGCGATCCTGACAGACGAGCATGCGTCCTTTTTTGCCATTAACTTCGAGCATTAACTTGCCACATTTCGGACATTTCGTGCCGGTCATATTATCGTGCTTATACTTGGCGTCACTTGTTTTTACCTGATGGACCACTTCTTTCGTATAGCCTTTGATTTCTTGCAAGAACGCTTCTTTCTTCAGCTTACCATTTGCAATTTGAGTTAGCTTCTTCTCCCACTCAGCCGTTAACATTGGCGAACGCAAGTCATCTGGCACAAGGTCTAACAGCTGTTTCCCTTTTGACGTTAAATAGAGATACTTGCCTTTTTTCTCCATATAAAACGTATTGAACAGCTTCTCAATGATGTCCGCTCTGGTTGCAACGGTACCGAGACCACCTGTTTCCTTTAATGTTTTGGTGGCATGCTTTTCATTATCCTGGAGGAACTTCGCCGGGTTTTCCATTGCACTTAGTAACGTACCTTCTGTCAGACGCTCTGGTGGCTTCGTTTCGCCTTCTGTCATCGTTAATGTCGGCTGTTTCCAAGTATGATTTTCACTGATGTTACCGATTTTTTGTTCGTCATCCTGTTCCTGTTCATCATTATAGACTTTCTTGTAACCTAAATCGATCACACGTTTACCGCTTGCCGTGAACGTCTCACCTGCTAAATCAGCGGTTAATTGGATTTGTTCAAACTGAAAAGGCGGAAGCAGGACAGCTAAGAAACGTTTGATCACCAGGTCATAAATCTTTTGTTCCTGATCTGATAATTTCGATAAGTAGACAGGTTCTTCTGTCGGAATAATCGCGTGGTGATCGGAAACTTTGGCATTGTCGACAAATGATTTATTGGCCTTGATCGGCTGCTTTTTAATTTGATTGGCTGCTTTGGCATATGGACCAACACCACAGCTTGCCACTCGTTCTTTTAACGTTGGAACAATATCCGTTGAGATATATTTGGAATCCGTACGCGGGTATGTTAATACTTTATGCTGTTCATACAATTTCTGCATAATCGATAACGTTTGTTTCCCGGAAAAACCAAAAATACGGTTGGCATCGCGCTGCAAATCGGTTAAGTCATATAACGTTGGCGCATAGTTTTTTTTCTGCTTTTTATCGATGCTGGCTACTTTGAGCGGCTGGTTTTGCAGCTTTGATACAAGCTGTTTCGCCTTTTGCTGATCAAATATGCGCTTTTCCCCTTTCGGATGCTGCCAGGTTAACGTAATCCCGTCGTTGGTCTTCGCTTTGATCTGATAAAACTTCTTCGGCTTAAATTGTTTAATTTCTTTTTCTCTTGTTGCGATCATCTCTAATGTTGGTGTTTGCACACGACCACTCGATAATTGCGCGTTAAACTTGGTCGTTAATGCTCTTGTTGCGTTCAATCCTACATACCAATCGGCTTCAGATCTTGCGACGGCTGAAGCATAAAGATTATCATATTGTTTGGCTGGCTTGAGATATTGGAAGCCTTTCTTAATTGCCTGGTCCGTTACAGACGAAATCCACAAACGCTTGACCGGTTTATTGATCCGAACTTTATCCAGGATCCAGCGTGCAACCAGTTCCCCTTCACGTCCGGCATCTGTTGCAATGACAACATCCTTGACATCTTTACGAATCAATTGACTTTTGACCGTTTGAAATTGCTTTCCGGTTTTCTTGATGACGACCAGCTTCAAGTTTTGTGGAAGCATCGGCAAATCATCAAGATTCCATGTTTTATACTTATTGTCGTATGCCTCAGGATCCGCTAATGTCACTAAATGGCCAAGCGCCCACGTCACAATGTAGGAAGAACCTTCTAAATACCCGTTGCCCTTTTTATTACACTTCAGTACACGTGCAATATCACGACCTACTGAAGGTTTTTCTGCAATTACTACTGTTTTACTCATATATACAATCCTTTCTCATACCTTCACTTCTTTACAGGATAAGCAGCGAACCTCTTGATATGTTCACTTTATCGAACTTTCTTGCTACTCATTCGAAAACTTTTTGACACGTACTTATACTTTAACATACGTCATTTTTTATCACGGTGCAAACCGTCCGTAATACCCCCACTGATTGAAGTCTCACTTTATTTTAACACGACAATGCGTATAGTGGAAAAGGGATGAAGAAGCTGTTTTCGGAAAGGGGGTCAGATTGCGTATACGAAATGGCAAGATTCGCATATGCTGTACAAGGGGTGGTTGATTATGAGTGCAGAATTGCTAGGTATTATTATTGCATGCTTATCTCTAATCACTGCTTTCATGGGTTATCAGCTCAACAAACAAAGACAGAAATTACAAGCCGATCAACATATGAAATCGGAAACCGAAAAAGAAGCAGAGGTTCGCACTTCTCTTCTCTATATTAGCAGAGGAGTAGATGATATTAAGGTCGATTTAAAAGCCAACGAAAAAGTAGTCGCAGAAATATCGGAGCGAGTAACCAGATTGGAGGAATCGACCAAGCAGGCACATGATCGAATTAATGAAATAAGTCCCAAGAAGCGGTGATATTATTATTAATTGTGAAAATTACCATCGTTAGTTCTGTTACCTATGCAGGAATCAGACAAGCCATCATCGAATTATATAGTTATAACTTATTTTTATAGGAGGAACTTCATACGATGGTCAAACAACGCATAAGTCTTATTACCATAGGCGCTTTCGATTTACCAATGCTTCGCTCTTTCTATCAGAAATTAGGCTGGGTGGAAACAGCGTTTAGTTCCGATAGCTATGCAGCCTTTCAAACAGCTGGTGTTATGCTTACCCTTTTTCCAGTGGAAGAACTAGCCAATGATGCCGGTATCACATTAGAAAAAAAACCGGAGAAATTCCATGGTGTAACCTTCGCGATTAATGTAGACAGTGCCGAGGAAGTGGATCAGACCATGGATGCAATCAAAGAAGCCGGAGCCACCATCCTCCGTAAACCAAGTGATGCTTTTTGGGGTGGAAGAACAGCTTATTTTGCTGATCCTGAGAATAATATTTGGGAAGTAGCTTGGAATCCATCTGCTGTCTTTGATGAAAGAGGCGCCATGTTAACTTTCTAACAGTGGAAGTATTACGGACGGTTAGCGCCGTAATAAAAGGAGCAGGAGTCTAATGAATAGCTTTACACTAACAGTTTTTCTTTGGCAAATTTGTCTCGTACTATCGATCGTAATGGTTCTGTTTGGTCTGTTCAAAAAATCATGGCTGTTTATGCTGATCAGTATGTTTACCTCGTTACCCATTGCTTATTATTTTTCCGGTGCAAATAATGGATGGAAAATGGTTGCAGCCATCCCCTTTTCCTGTTTATATTTGCACTGTATTATTGGATCCGACGAGACACCAGCATAAATCAGTAGGGTATTACGGACGATTAGCACCGTGATTAAATCCCGAAGGAGGAATGGATGATGGAGCCACCGAAACATATTGTGTCAGCAGCTTCCGTTATACGCAATGATAAGAACGAAATCTTATTGATAAAAGGACCAAAAAGAGGATGGGAAATGCCTGGTGGGCAAGTAGAAGAAGGCGAATCGCTGCAAGATGCTGCCATTAGGGAAACAAAAGAAGAATCAGGAATCGATGTGGAAATCATCCAATTCTGCGGCATCTTTCAGAATGTCAATCGTTCGATATGTAATACTTTATTTCTGGCAAAAGCAGTCGGCGGACAGCCCACTACCAGTCCAGAAAGCTTAGAGGTTGGCTTCTTCCCAGTTGATCAGGCATTGAAAATGGTGACATGGGGGAATTTTCGGGAACGAATAGAACACTGCTTGAATCACGAAAAACAGCCATTTCTTGTGACATTCTAAATTTAGGACCGGGCCTTACCAGCCCGGTTTTAATTGACATAAATAATAGACAACTTCCTATAATGTGGATTATGTAAAGTAGAGCTATCTGACTTTGCTGTCATTTTGATAGATTTGATGTGCTTTACAAAGCTCCGGAAATAGGCTCCGCTTTAGGGAAGTGCTACAACGATCGGCACAGCTAAAAGCAGTAGCACTAAACATGATACATCTAACAATGAGGTAAGACACAGAAGCATAGCACTCTATATACTAGCAGTGATATTAGTTGTAGAGCTAAACTTTAGCGTAGGCCAACCACGTAGACTCCCGCGGGACAGGCAGGTGCTGAAGATCCACAACGTCTGCACCTACGTCTACTAGTAATGCTTCGAAGTAGGCTTCCTCGGTGCAAGGCAGCAAAGAAGTAACGCAAGTAGTAGCCTAGCTTCAGCCGTGCCCCGCAGGACGCGAAGTGGTTGGCAGGAGCTGTATTCTAGCACATGAATCATTTCAAAATAAATACTAAGCTGTTAGTTTACATAATCCACATTATAAGAACTACTCTTTTATCTATTAAAATAAAGTTCTGATCAACGGACAACGATGATCAGAACTTTTTGCTTATTCAAGCTTATCAAATTCCAGCTTCATCTGTTCATAGTTTAATGGACCGAATACAAAAAACTGAATGATGCCATCGGAATCGATAATATAGGTTGTCGGAATCGGTCTTATTTCATATCGTTTACTAACCTTCCCGTCTTCATCCAGCAAAATCGGAAACGTTAAGGCATATTCCTTTTGAAAATCGGGGACATTCTGCGTGTTTGTTTCGGTATCGGTTAAGTTGATTGCTAATACTGCTGCTCCTGTATCTTCGTGGAATCGTTGCATATCAGGCATCTCCGAGCGGCACGGTCCGCACCATGTTGCCCAAAAATTCAACAGGACAGGCTCTCCACGAAAATCGGATAATCGTACCGTTTCACCAGCTAAGGTCTGCAACTCAAAGTCTGGTGCCAGATTACCGATTTGTAAACCTACATCCTTCTCTTCAGCGCTTGAATCCTGTTTCACAAAGTTAAACACTGCCCATACAGCCATTGCTAACAACATAACGATTGGTAGTATTTTTTTCATTATAAGTTACCTCCTGTATGCAGGATGTCCTATTACAAGGCATACTCTATAACTACTAATATGTGATAGCACAGCAAATAATGTCAGCTTACCCAGCAAGTTTTATACGATTACAAGATGTCCATCCACATTTTCACCGCTGTTCCGACGATTAATAGTGCCAAGATCATTTGCAATAAACTTGTATTTATTTTCTTACCCGTCATCGCACCCAAAGGTGAAGCAATCAAACTAGCAATGACCATAATCAGCGCTGGATAATAGTCAATTTGTCCAGAAGTCATTTTTCCAAGTGTTGTCCCAATTGACGAAATAAATGTAATCGCTAAAGAAGAAGCAATCGTCATTCTTGTGGGAATCTTCAAGACTACCAGCATAATCGGCACTAATAGAAAAGCTCCTGCTGCTCCGACAATCCCCGCTCCTACTCCGACCAAAAGTGATAAGGCAACTGCCAGTCCTTTTGAGAATGTAACTTGCTCCAGTGGTGTTTCATCCATTCCTTTCTTTGGCAGAAACATTATGACCGCAGCTATTAATGCTAAGATACCATACGTGATGTTAATTCCTGCTTCTGATAACAAACGTGATCCAAAACTACCTATAAAGCTACCAATTAAAATACTGATTCCCATATACAGAATCAATGCTTTATTGACATATCCACCCTTACGATATACCCAGACACCACCAATCGTCGCGAAAAAAACCTGGACAGCGGTAATGCCAGACACCTCATGTGCAGTAAAGGCAGTGAACCCTAACAATGACGGAATATATAATAACATCGGATAATTGATAATCGATCCACCAATCCCGATCATTCCTGAGATAAAAGAGCCGGCAAAACCTATCAGAAAAATGGTGATGAGAAACATTGCATCCATCCTTACACCTCCTATAAAGCAGAAGGGGAACCGTTAGAGGTTCCCACTTCTTTGTTTATCCTTTTTTGATCCAGAAAGTAAACACACCATTTTCTTCTTTACTATCTAATAAAACATGACCGCCCGATCTGGTCCACGCTGTTAAATCACTTTTGGCACCTTTGTCTGTAGCCTGCACTTCCAAAATATCACCTGATTCAACCATTTCCATTTCTTTTTTTGTCTTGACGATCGGCATTGGACACGCCAACCCTTTTGCATCTACTATTTTTTTACTATCCATTCGTTATCCTCCTCTAATTATTGCACTGCACAGCGATTAGGTCCTACTTCCATCTCACGTTGCTCTTCCATATCCGGATTTACTTTCCCCATATTGGTGTCACGGATTTGTTGATGGGCATTTGGTTGTGGCGGAAGATTTTCTGTCACCATCTTGCGAAACTTCTCTTCATCAGCGACTTGCAGCCCATGATTGTAGGCAAAAAGAGTTGCTAATTTCGCTGCAACCGTTCCATCATCATTCATTTCATCGTTTGTCATAAAATGTGCAGGTAACACGAGCAGCTCCCCTGCTAATGCTCGATATCGCGAATAAAGGGTTTCTCTCAGATCAGCAACCCAATCGTTTGCTTTACCAGCCAGGTCAGGTCGGCCAATTGAATCGATAAACAATATATCACCAGTTAACAGGTAGCGATCCTCAACGATAAAAGAGGTCGAACCTACTGTGTGACCTGGTGTGTAAAGCGGCTGAATATCGATCACAACATCGCCAATAGTAATCGTATCTCCATCTTGTAAGGCGTGATAATCAAACGTTACTTCCGTTGCATCTTTCGGCGGCAGCCAATAGTTCGCACCAGATGCCTTTGCCAGCTTACGTCCTCCCGAAATATGATCAGCATGCAGATGGGTGTCCATTACATGGGTGATCCGGACACCTTTTTCTTTAGCAAAATCCTGATATATGTCGATCATTCTCGTGGCGTCAATAATCGCTGCTTCGTCAGCCGAAATCACCATATACGAAAGACAACCTTTGCCAATCCGTATAAACTGATAAATTTCACCAGCTTCTCCAATGTCACCGATCTTCACAGGTTCTAAGTGTTCACTCCAGGCTTTCATCCCACCTTCCAGGTAAAATACATCCAGCCCTTTATCCGCCAGCATCTCCGCCACCATTACCGATGACGGCTGTTTAGCACAGACAACTACAATTTCTTTATCTGTTGGCAATTGATCGATAATCGATTCGACACCTTCTAAAAGGTCAAAATATGGTACATTTAAATAGTCCAAATGCTCTCCTTCAATTTTCCAATCTTCATATGCCTCTTTGTTTCTAACATCTAAAATAAATAATGAATCTTTGTTAAATATACGTTTTACTAACTCCGCAGACTTCATAGCTGTTATGGTCATCTTTTTTTACCCCCTACGGTATTAACAGATATCTAATAAAAGCAGATGAATGCTCTGTTTCCATCTGCACCTACTCAATTCGTTTCTGTTGGTCCGTCCCATTCGCTCATACCTGGGACGACATTATACACTTGCTTGTATCCGTTCGCTGCTAGCTTTTGAGCAGCTAGATCACTTCGGCTACCTGTGCGGCATACGATATAGACGTTTTTGTTTGGATCTACCTCGGTCATTCGGTTGTCGATTTCACCTAATGGAACAGATACCGCTCCTGGTATATGGTCAAAAGCATATTCTGCTTCTTCCCTAACATCAAGGACCAACAGCTGTTCACCTTCAGTAATTTTATTTTTTAATGCTTGATTACTGATGATATCCGGATGCTTTCTTTCCAAGTTATCATCATTGGATGATTTTCGAAGATAATGCTTGAGTACTTCTCCTTCTTCTATCGTTCCAAGATATTGATGACCAGCACTTCTTGACCAGGCTGCCAAATCTGCTTTCGATCCTTTATCTGTTGCCTGTACTTCGATCACTTGTCCATCCTGCATATCTGATATACCCTGTTTTGTTTTGACAATTGGCATTGGACAAGCTAATCCTTGCGCATCCACTACCTTATCTGCTTGTATCATCTTGCTCTCGCCTCCCATATACCTATCAGGGTATTTTACCCCTATGGGTATAAATTTACTACCTTTCTTTTCTTCTGTCAAGTTCATCATTTCTTGAATTTTCAGCAAATGTCTCTATCTATCTACTATTGTTTTCGATATAATAAGGGTTGGAAACGATCACATATACTAGAGAAAAGAATAGGGGACATAACATGAAAACTATTACTTGGCGTTCATTTTTCATGGTGTTGTTTGGAAACATCCTGATTGGTTTAGCTGTAGCTATTTTGCGAGTAAGTGCCTTAGGTACAGACCCTTTTACTACGATTAATTTAGGATTAAGCAGTCTGTTCGATTTGTCATTCGGAATGTATCAGTTATTTTTCAATATTATTTTATTAGCTGTCGTCATCCCTTTTTATCGAAAATCACTCGGAATCGGGACGATTGTGAATATGGTGGGAATCGGTTTTATATCGGATTTCTTTGTCTTATGTATGTCAATTATTACCGATGACTTATCTCATTTGGGGATACGGTTAATTTTGATGGCAGTGGCCTTCGTGATAGCCTGCTTCGGTGTCGCGTTATACATTACACCGGAATTAGGCGTTGCTCCTTATGATGCAATGGCGTTTGTCATTGAAAATGTATCGAAACAAAAAATACCATTCCCGATTGCGCGTATTACGACTGATGTCCTTTGCGTTGCCATTGGCTTTTCCTTTGGCGCCATCGTCGGTATCGCAACCGTTATCTTTGCCTTTTTCACCGGACCTCTCGTCCAATACTTCCGCCGCCACATCGCCGAACCGATGCTCAAGCAACGTGGCACGATGGTACCAGTGAAAAACTAGAAGTACAAGAATTCGCGAAATTAGCACCTAAATAATAATAAACGGGCATGTGAGACTTCAATCAGTGTGGGGGTTGACCCCCTACTGATTGCTATCAGGAAGTTATCGTCCGTTTATCTGTTCCTGTGTCTGCCAATATGGGCTTCCTCGGCACAAGGCAGCACTGATGCTATTCAAGTAGTAGCCTAACTGCAACCCGTGCCCCATAGCCGTCAAGTTAAGGTAATTCTTCTTATAGACAACTTTTGCTCTTTTCCTTAGCTTGACGGCTATGAGCAGTGCCCACAGGACGAGGAGCCTATTTCCGGAGCTTTGTAAAGCATCTCAAACCTATCAATATTACAGGAAAAAACTCCATGTTCTATATGTTTACTGCTGTAACTGCACTTATATACTTTCATACTGACACAAAAAGGACCGTCTCTCCAACGGTCCTTTTCTTTATATCTTATTCAAAATAAAAATACGAGAATAGAAATCCCCTACTGCCTCAAAGGCTTCGTATTCACGGAATTGTTCGTGGTCCAGCTGCAGGCCTGCTTCCATCAGCTCATCCCCATGAAAAACTCCCTCATAGCCTTCGATTTGATAATCGGCTTCTGGGTCCAACCCAACCAATTGTAACCGGATAAATCCGGGATTCGGGCGGCACAACACGTGATAGTCTGCGACGATTGCTTTTGATTTATCATTTGCTACCATTGTCCAGCTCGTGCGGTTGCCGTCTTGTTCAAACGGGCTGTGAATCCTGTAAAACGTACCAAATTGGAATAAATCGCGATGCTGTTTGTAAAAGTTAATTTGTTCTTTCATCTCGGCTTTTTCTTCTTCCGGCATTTGGGTAACGTCCAATTCATAACCAAACGCCCCAAAGTAGGCTACCTCAGCGCGGGTACGAAGGCTGGTCAGCCGACCTACCTGATGATTTGGAACCGCTGATACGTGTGCGCCCATCGCACTGACCGGGTACACAAGCGACGTGCCGTATTGAATTTTCAAACGTTCAACTGCATCGGAATCATCACTCGTCCAGGCTTGTGGTGCATAATATAGCATTCCCGGATCGAAACGACCACCACCACTTGCACAAGATTCGAACAAAATGTCCGGAAATGCACTTGTTAACCGTTCATATAGATCATAGACACCAAGAATATACCGGTGTGGTACTTCTTGCTGACGCGCTGCTGGCAATGCCACAGATCCAATTTCTGTCATGTATCGGTTCATATCCCATTTCACATAAGAAATTGGCGAATCACTTAAGATATCAGCCATCATCTCATATAAGGCATCGACCACTTCTTTTCTAGAAAAATCAAGGATATACTGATTCCTGGCGTGGGATAGATTGCGGTCTGGTACCTGAATAAGCCAATCTGGATGCTGTTCATACAATTCACTTACTTTCGAGATCATCTCCGGTTCAAACCATAATCCAAAATCCATATCCAGCGCCACAATCTTTTCCGCCAGACCCTTGATTCCATTAGGCAATTTCCGCTCGTCGACGAACCAATCACCTAATGAAGTCGTATCATCATCACGTTTACCAAACCAGCCATCATCAAGCACAAACAACTCTACACCCAATTCCTTCGACTGCTTTGCCATATCTACTATTTTTTCTTCATTAAAGTCAAAATAAGTTCCTTCCCAATTGTTCGTCAATACAGGGCGTGTTTGATTGCGCCATTTTCCTCTGACCAGACGATTTTGATATAAATCATGGAATTGCTGGCTCATGCCATTCAGCCCTTGATCCGAGTAAACCATTACCATCTCTGGCGTTTGGAAGCTTTCCTCTTTTTCCAATAACCAGTTAAAATCAAATGGATTAATACCTAGACTGACTCTCGAAACATCCAAATAATCCACTTCGACCTGAGCCAGGAAGTTACCACTGTACACTAAGCTAAATCCAAATGCATCTCCCTGAAACTCTGTTGTTGCAGGGCGCTTCAACGCAAGGAACGGGTTTTGATGACTGCTGCTGGCCCCTCTCGTGCTCGAAACACTTTGTATGCCAGATTGCAGTTTTCGAGTTTTCAAATGTCTCTCCCGAATCCAGGCACCTGACAGCTGAAGCATCTCGTAATCAGAGTCAAACAGGTCGACACTCGCGCTCATTGCTCGTGTTAATTGTAAGCCGTTTTGACCTTGGTTCGTGAATCGTGCACTTCTTACAATTGCATCCTGATCTTCAAAAACAGAATATAGCAACACCAGTTCAGCATCAATAACCTCATCATACATCGTTATTTCTATTGTCTCGACATTATCCCCTTTTTCGGCGTATGTTGCAGGTAAACCAGTAAGCTTTGGTTTACCAGTCAGGAGACGATGACTTCGGTATTGAAAATTAGTAATGCGGCTGCCGTTTTCCTGTAATACTTGAAAAGCAGGCTCTCTGTAATCCGTTGTTCCATAAGATGGATATTCCTGCTTCGTTTGTTCCAGTGAGAAGGACATATCGCCTTCCTTCACATAAGATGTATTTCCTCGATTCATTTTGACAAGCAGGTGTTCAAACGAATCTTTATGACGAATTTTTTTGCCATAATATAAATGCCCTAATTGTTCATTCTCCAATACATTAAAAATATAACTGGAGTTCTTCGTTTGCAGGTGGAATTCTTTTGTTAGCTGATTAATTATGATTGCCATGTTGATACTCCCTTACTTTTTAGTAATATTCCGGTAACCATTCACCATGTGCTTCGATCAGATCATCACAAAGCGCTACTATGTCATCGAGCGATAGTTCTGCTGCTGTATGCGGATCGAGCATGGCTGCCTGATAAATTTTTTGTTTGCTACGTGTTCGAGCCGCTTCCATCGTTAGCAGCTGTGTGTTGATATTAGTCCGGTTCAATGCTGCCAGCTGCTCTGGTAACTCTCCGACATGTGTTGGTGTGACACCGCTCGCGTCGACTAGACAAGGGACTTCGACGACAGCTTTTTCAGGCAAGTTACGAATTAAGCCACCCGTATTTTGAACATTTCCGCCTATTTTGAACGGCTGATTTGTTTCCATAGCTTCAATAATGTAAGAGCCATATTCATGAGTCCGTTCGTGCGTTAAATGCTGATCATTCACCAATTCATTACGCATTTTCTTCCAACCTTCAATCTGATTCACACAACGACGTGGGTATTCGTCAAGCGGAATCTGAAAACGATCAATTAATTCGGGATACTTACTTTTGATAAAATATGGATGATACTCTGCATTATGCTCTGAGGATTCCGTTACGTAATAGCCGAATTTATCCATTAATTCAAAACGGACCATGTCATCATGCTTTTCTTGCTGCTTTTGCTTCGCTCGTTTTTTAATTTCGGGATATAGATCTTTTCCGTCACGGGTAATTTCGAGCAACCACGCCATATGATTAATACCTGCAATCTTCCATTGAATATTATCCTTTGGCATGTCCAGCGAATCGAGCAGATGATCTGCACAAACCTGAACACTATGACACAGTCCTACTGTTTTGATCCCTTCTTCGAGCATCACATTCGTCAACACCGCCATCGGATTCGTATAATTTAAAAACCATGCATCTGGACAAACTTCCTTCATATCACGGGCGAATTCTTTCATGACTGGAATCGTTCTCAAATTACGGAAAATACCGCCGATCCCAAGCGTATCCGCAATCGTCTGCCGGAGTCCATATTTTTTCGGAATCTCAAAGTCCGTTATCGTACAAGGATCATAGCCGCCGACTTGAATCGCATTGATCACATATTTCGCGCCTCGCAGTGCTTCTTTTCGATCTTGATAGGCCTTTACTTTGACTGTCGGTGCTATACTGCTCTTCATATTATTCAACATCATTTCAGAATCATGTAAACGTTCTTGATCAATATCAAATAGGGCAAATTCAAAATCCTTAAGCGCCTCCACTGTCATACAATCCCCTAACACATTCTTCGCAAAAACCGTACTTCCAGCACCTAAAAAAGTTATCTTTGACAAGTGATTCCCTCCTTATGATTCGCAAAAAATTGCTTCCTACTGCTTCTATCATAAAAAGGTTTACAACCGTTTACAATCGTAAATATCGATGAAATGAGTAATATATTGCTCTATCAATCGATAAAAAGGCGATCCACCGGCATAACGGATTTGCTTTGGCGATATGCACTTGGTGTTTCGTGAAGTAACTGCTTGAATACCTTAGTGAAATAATTACTACTGGCATATCCAACCGCAAAAGCGATCTCCTCAATCGAATCTTCGGTTTGCTGCAATAATTCAAGTGCCCTTTCAATACGTACCTTCGTCAGAAATTGAATCGGTGTTTGTTTGAAATGTTTAGAAAATAATCGCGTGAAATGATATTTGGATAAACCAGAAATAACAACAATATCATCCAAGCCAATATCAGCTGCATAGTTTTTTTCAATAAAGGTCACTGCCTTCGCTACTGCAACAGGGAGATCAGCTTCCTGACGCTCTTCATATTCGACATATTGTAAGTACTCCATCAGAAAAGAATACGCGTAAGCTGAAGCATCATAGCCATGCTGAATCCCGGTTGTCTCAATAATATCGAGCAAACGAAAAATATGCTTAATTGGTCGCGAGTGCAGTGGCAAATGACTAATGTGGCCCGCTTTTTCAGTGATCCGCTCATATTGACTGTTCACTTCATCCCCATACAATGTAATAAACGCAAACTCCCAATGCGAAGAATCGTCAGGTAAATAATAGCAATGATCACTAGGAATCTTTACAAAAAAAGCGTCCCCTTTTTCCAATTGGTGGATGGTCTCTCCGATTCGTATCGCGCCCCGACCATCCAACGTATATTGAAAGACAATGCGACCATGCTCCGCTCGTTGCAGGCCATCCCATCTGTAACTCTCTTCTGTTTGCTTTTCTTTCCCGATCGCATGCAAGCCTGCTACGCGCTCCTGATGCTCCCCTTTGAAACGAAAACCATAGGTATGATGCTTGGCATAAGATTGCATCCGAATCCCTCCTTCTACACAAATTATATCACTCCTTGATTGACTTCCTACCATAAATCACTTAAGCTTGCTTTATATATGAGATAATGGAGGAATTGTGAAGTTATGCTACAAGCAACCAATGTTAGTTTACGTTTCGGTGATAAAAAGTTATTTGAAGATGTCAATATTAAATTTACAGCTGGAAATTGCTACGGCTTAATCGGTGCAAATGGGGCCGGTAAGTCTACTTTTTTGAAAATATTATCAGGAGAACTCGAACCACAATCAGGTCATGTTTCTCTTGGCAAAGATGAACGTCTGGCCGTATTAAAGCAGGATCACTTTGCTTATGAAGAATTTGAAGTTTTGAAGACTGTCATCATGGGCCACACTCGTTTATATGAAGTGATGCAAGAAAAAGATGCCATTTATGCGAAAGGTGAATTCACGGAAGAAGATGGTATGCGCGCCGCAGAATTAGAAGGTGAATTCGCTGAAATGAACGGTTGGGAAGCAGAGTCCGATGCTGCCATTCTATTAAAAGGACTTGGCATTAGCGAGGATCTGCATTACAAGACAATGGCAGAATTATCTGGTTCGGAAAAAGTAAAAGTGTTACTAGCTCAAGCCTTATTTGGCAACCCGGATATCCTATTACTCGATGAGCCGACCAACCACTTGGATATTCAGGCAATCCAATGGTTAGAGGAATTTTTAATCAATTTTGAAAATACCGTTATCGTCGTATCCCACGACCGTCATTTCTTAAACAAAGTATGTACGCACATCGCGGATGTCGATTACGGAAAGATTGAAATGTATGTTGGGAACTATGATTTCTGGTATGAATCCAGCCAGTTAGCATTACAAATGGCAAAAGAGCAAAACAAGAAGAAAGAAGAAAAAATGAAGGATTTACAGAACTTCATCGCCCGCTTTAGTGCGAATGCATCGAAATCAAAGCAGGCAACTTCCCGTAAGAAGATGCTCGATAACATTACACTAGATGATATCAAGCCTTCTTCTCGTCGTTACCCATATGTTGCGTTCACACCTGGCCGCGATATTGGAAACGACTTGTTACGTGTTGAAGGTATTTCCAAAACGATTGATGGCGTGAAAGTTCTTGATAATGTCAGCTTTATTTTAAAGCCATATGACAAAGTAGCGTTCGTTGGTCCAAATGAAATTGCCAAGACTACGTTATTAGATATTTTAATGGGTGAAATGGAACCTGATGAAGGTACTTTCTCTTGGGGTGTCACCACTTCTCAATCTTATTTCCCTAAAGATAACTCGGAATACTTTGAGGGCAATAATATGACATTAGTGGAGTGGCTTCGCCAATACTCTCCTGAGGATCAGACTGAAACGTTCTTACGCGGTTTCTTAGGTCGTATGTTATTCTCTGGTGAGCAAGCATTGAAGAAAGCAAACGTCCTGTCCGGTGGTGAAAAGGTTCGTTGTATGCTGTCTAAAATGATGTTAAGCAATGCCAACGTACTCGTATTAGATGAGCCAACCAACCACCTTGATCTTGAATCGATTACGTCCTTAAACAATGGTCTGATTAAATTTAAAGGCTCGATCCTTTTCACTTCTCATGACCATCAGTTTATTAATAGTATCGCCAATCGTCTGATTGAGATTACGCCTAAAGGCATTGTGGATAAAGAGATCAGCTATGATGAGTATGTAGCAGATCAGAAGCTTCAAAAAGAAATTCAGGCAATGTACGTGTAAAACAGAGAGCAGCTTGAGATAAAAGTATTTTCGTTAATCAAAAGCCAAACGAAACACAAAATGTTTCCAACTAACATTCGTGGTGCGTTTGGCTTTTTTGATGTGCTGTATGGATATACTGAGAAGTAACACGAAGCGCGAAATATAGGTATCGTGATCAGCTGGGAGACCATTTTGACATGCTTTGTCTGCAAGAATGCCCCTCCGTCCTACCACTCCGCGTCCTGCGGGGCACGGCTGAAGCTAGGCTACTACTCGAGTTACTTCTTTGCTGCCTTGCACCGAGGAAGCCTACTTCGAAGCATTACTGGTAGACGCAGGTGCAGACATTGTGGATCTTCAGCACCTGCACAATCCCGCGGGAGTCTCCGTGGTTGGCCTACGTTATGGTTTTGCTCTACAACTAATAATACAGCTAGTATTTTGAGCGTGTCCTTTAGTGTCTATAATATGTAAAATGCCTAGCACCACTGCTTTTAGCTGTTCCATGCGTTGTAGCACTTCCTTAAGCGTAGGAAATATGCGGAGACTCCCGTGGAATCAGCGCGAGCTGAAGATCCACTTATGAAAAAAAAGAATTTTCTTTCATAAGTTAGCTGAAGCCGTGCCCACAGGACGCGGAGCATATTTCCGGAGCTTTGCCAAGCACAATAAAAATGTCATAATCACCAAATAGAAATACAATTTTACAGCATTAGATAGATTCTTACTTAGCATAAAATATGATACATCGCTAAATAGTCATTACTTCGCAGTATGCTTCAACTACGTATAATTGTACTTAGAAAGTTCCTATTTATTTCTGAGTTGTTCGTTTTTCACATATGCATTTTTTTGTTATGTCCCAGTCAATTTTTTACTTTGTTAGGATTTATCGCAAGAGAAAGTATAATGTAAAGATAATAAATCACTTTCTACTTCCGGTATTCCACCCGATTCCTGACATCGGTCACTTGCAAGATTGATTTCATTTTTATGGAAGTAAGCTTGCGTACCGATTAAAAATAGAGTTATTAACAAAGCTAGAGTACATATGCTAATCACCATTCTTGTGCTCTTCTTCATCAAACCTCACCTCCATATGTTAAAAAAATTCATCCATCAGATGATAGTAATCCATTTTCGTTTCATCGACATCTGGCATTCCATACGCTTCAAGAAAATACGATATATACTCCTTGCCAAAATTAAAGGCAATGCTTCTGACCGCTAGAGCGACATCCTGATACCTGTCGGCGATTCCTGTTCTCCCGACGTCAATAAAACCACTGACTTCGCCCTTATTCAGTATAATGTTAGGTAAACAATAGTCACCATGAGTGAAAACGAGATCTTCATTAGAAGGCTTTTTGAAAAGCAATTCTTCGAAGAGTTTGGATGCCTTCCTCCCTTTTCTTTCCCAATCAAAATCCTCTTCATCCGCAAGGCCATTTTGTACCCTTCTATTCGCTTCTGTAATTTTAATTTCAAGTGTTTGATCAAACAGACAGCCTGTCGTGTTGACATTGTGTATAACTTGCAGACCAGCGCCCACTTGCTCCATCAAATCTGTTACATTTGCCAAGTGGACACGCTCAGACGCATTGATTCCTTTAACTTCTGTCATTAATAAGTATTTGTTTTGGTGATCGTTATCATAATCAATCACCTCTGGAACGGCTAACTTTCCCTGCAACCAGACTAATCTGTCCTTTTCATCGGACAAATTTTCTACCGCATTCGCTGGTTGTATTTTAAGGTATTGATTATACGCGGGTCCTTGCAAAAAGTATGTCTTCGCTTCCGAACAGCCAATCGTCATTTGTTTCCATGAAAACCCTTCTACTTTCTTAGATAATCGATCTGGCAATCCCTTCATCCCTGTCACCACCTTCTCATTTAGTTGGTGATACCAGCTCAAAGTGTTCAACGGTTGGAAAAGGGTCATAAAAGTGATGGAGTAAACTTTTCCACTCCTGATATTCTTCAGATCCGCGAAAGCCGATAGTGTGAGCTTCTAATGTCTCCCAGCGAACTAGCAATAAATATTTGCCCTTCTCCTCGATACACCGTTGTAATTCATGTGATAGATACCCTTTCATCGAGGTAATAATTGATGATGCCTCTGCGAAAGTATGTTCAAAATCCACTTCCATTCCTGACTTCACTTGGAGCATAACCGCTTCTAAAATCATTTCTATCACTCCTTTAGTTTAGATTCATTTTATATAACCGCCTTACTTTTCGCAATTCCTTACTTATTTTTTGAATACCTATCTTTTTTTTCGTTTTGTTTAAATTGAATTTACCAGGATATATATTTTGTGTATGCTTAATATAATAGTTAGAAAACGATTACAGGAGGTTCTTGCAATGAATAAAGGAATGACATCATATATTTCAATCGGAGAATGGCTGTTTAAGATTTTATTGCTTAATCTCTACTGGTTTATCTTTACGTTGCTTGGTTTAGTGGCATTCGGTATCTTCCCAGCAACAGCTGCATTATTCGCAACGATCAGGCAGGATATCAAAGAAGAGGATGATGTGAAATTATTTCGCACCTTTTTCCATTATTATAAAAAAGAGTTTCTCAAATCCAATGTATTAGGCTATATTATTGCGATTGCGACAGCTCTAATATTGTTCAATATTCACGTATTAGGACTGATGGATGCCTCATTATTTAAATCATTTATGATGGTGATGAGCTATATATTGTTAGCGATTATCGCAATTGTCGCTATTTTTCTATTTCCGATCTTTGTGCACTATCAATTTTCATTTCTTGGCTACTTTAAATATTCAGCTATTCTAGCAATCGGCAAACCGATCAAAACAATCATAATGCTCGCCTTGGTTGCTGGGGTTTGTTATTTCTATTATTCCATACCAGGTTTCATTCCCGCGTTAGGTGTCAGTTTACTAGCTTATCTGATCATGCGGATTGCCTACCCAACATTTGCCCAGGTTGCAGAAGGTGCTTAGTTGATAGGATTATGTCAACTAGCCTTTGCTAGCCGAGCACCCATGTTGAGATATTTAATGTGCTGGGATACCGCTTCGGTCAACCACTCCGCGTCCTGCGGGAGTCTACGTGGTTGGCCTACTCTAGGATGTTTGCTCTACAACATATACTTTCTTTGCTTATAAAAAACGGGCGCGCCTGCGCTTGGTACAGACTATGTAAGGAGACAAAACCAGCCGGGAAACAACCAGATTTGTCTTCTTTCTTTTAAAACTCTACAAATCTTGTTGGACTGGTTACCACTTTTGGTTCCTTTCTCCCTAAACGATACAAATCTCGTTCCTCTGCTTACCACTTTTGGTTCCTTTCTCCTTAAACGATACAAATCTCGTTGCGCTGCTTATCACTTTTGGTTCCTTTCTCCTTAAACGATACAAATCTCGTTGCGCTGCTTACCACTTTCGGTTCCTTTCTCTTTAAACAATACAAATCTCGTTGCGCTGCTTACCACTTTCGGTTCCTTTCTCTTTAAACAATACAAATCTCGTTGCGCTGCTTACCACTTTCGGTTCCTTTCTCTTTAAACAATACAAATCTCGTTGCGCTGCTTATCACTTTTGGTCCCTTTCTCTTTAAACAATACAAATTTCATCGCACCGCTCTCTACTCTTGGCTCCTTTTACTATAGAAAAAAAGCGGCATTCGGCTCGTTTCATAGCGAATACCATCGTTTTTCTTATACTTGGTACATTCTAGTTTTTCACTACGCTGAACTACACCTTCGTTAACATTTTCTTAACCTATAAGAAAAATCAGGCATAAACCACCCGGCCCTTACTACCTTTGTATAAGCTTCCAAAATGACAATGGTTATAGAGTTTCTCGTCTTACAAGATAGCCGAACAAACGCGACGATTCCTTCATACTCGTTACTGTGACATATTGCTTGCGCTGGTTGTCCGTTTGAACGCTTTTTATATTTTCTTATCACATGAAAAAAGCCGGGTAGCCCGGCTTTCTTCCTCTTCCTATCCTTTTACTGATCCAATCAATACACCTTTTTCAAAATACTTCTGAATGAATGGATACAACATTAGCACTGGCAAGGAGGATACGATGATGACACCGTATTTGACCTGGTCAGCATAACGTTGTGCATATCCACCACCGGTACCACCGCTTCCTGCACCTTCTGAGAATACTTGATTGGATAATAGAATATCCCTTAGGACGATTTGCAATGGCTGCAGATCGTAGTTTCGAATATAAATCAATCCGGTAAAAAAGTCATTCCAGTGCCAGACTAAATAATAGAGACCAATTACGGCAGTAACCGCCTTCGACAGCGGCATCACGATCGAGGTGAAGAAACGGAAGTGCGAACAGCCGTCCATCGTTGCTGCTTCGTACATTTCGCCCGGAATGTTATTTTCAAAGAAAGTTCGCGTAATGATTAAATTAAATACGTTGACCGTTAATGGGTTAAAAATAAACACCCAGACCGTATCTAATAAACTTAAATCTTTCATCAGCATGTAAGTCGGGATTAACCCACCGTTGAAAAACATCGTAAATATAAAGAAAAACATCAGCAGGCGACGAGCTTTAAATTCATACCGAGACAGTACATATGCTGCCGGTAAGGTTAACATCAAGTTAATCAACGTTCCGAATAGCGCATAGAATAATGTATTACGGTACCCGATCCAGACACGTGAATCCTGGAAAATTTGCTCATAGCCGAAGAAGCTGAAGCCTTTTGGCATAAACAGTACCTTACCTGTCGACACAAGCGTCGGGTCACTGATCGATGCAATAATGATAAAATATATTGGATAGGCGACAACGAAAAACATTAAGACACATAGGGCCACTATAAAAATGTCAAACAGCAAATCGCCTGGTTTCTTGTTTCGGATTCTATTTAGCGAGATCGAAGTCATAGATTTGTCCTCCTTTACACATTTTTACCACAGGCTGATACGTGCCACTTTTTTGGCAATCGTATTGACCACTACCAGCATCATAAAGTTAATCATTGTATTAAATAATCCGATCGCAGCAGCATAGCTGAACTGATTGGACATGATCCCCGTTTTATAAACGTATGTTTCGATGACTTCCGATATTGGCAGGTTGAGACTGTTCTGCATGAGGAAGATTTTCTCGAATCCGGTACTGATGACGGTTCCCATGTTCAGAATTAATAAAATGACAATTGTCGGAATAATGGCCGGAATCTCTACATTGCGAATGATCTGCCAACGATTTGCCCCATCTATCTTGGCTGCATCATACAACTGCGGATCTACCGAAGCCAGTGCGGCGAGATAGATGATGCTGTTCCAGCCGACATGTTGCCAGACATCTGATAACACATAAATAGGAATAAACGCATTGACCGAAGCGAGTAAATTCCCTTCAACGCCGAGCTTCGCTAATAATAGACCAAGTACACCGGTATTTGGCGATAACATCACGTTTAACAACCCTACCAATACCACAATCGAAATAAAATGTGGCAGATAGACCGTCGTTTGCAAAATCCGTTTTCCTCTTTTCCAGCGAATTTGGTTGACCAGAAGCGCTAACGCTATCGGTGCCGGAAATCCGACGACGATGGTCGTGATACTGATCAATAATGTATTACGAATTAAATCCCAGAAAAGATGACTATTGAAAAACTGAATAAAATACTGAAACCCAACAAATTCTCCACCCGTTAAACCAGCTGTGAAATCATATTTACGAAAAGCTAACTGAATACCGTACATCGGGATATAATTAAATATAATGACACAGATGATCGCAGGTAGAATCATAAGCCAAAGCTGATAGTCTCTTCTAAACGTATTCAAAATAGTGGCTTTTTTAGGTTGGGATACACTTTTTGATTTGGTTGCTTGTGCAAAGGCCATTCCCGACTCTCCTTTGTAAGAGAGAGATACCCACTTCGTGATATCTCTCTCGTCTGATTTTTTTCCTTAATCTAATTGTGCTTTGTAATCATCATAGTAGCTTTGAATAATCTCAATGTTGGATGGAAGACCGATTTGATCTACTTGTTTCACATAATCATCCCATTGTTCATCAATTCCACCTGATGTGATCCATTCACCAAATTTGGAGATGGCAAGGTTCATAAAATCAGTATTTACTAATGTCATTTTGTTGTTGTCTTCTTCTGAATACTTCAGCATCATACCTGGAAAGACGTCATTTTCATCTACGGTTTCAAATACCTCTTTAAATGGTGCCTGCTGTTCATCTACAGACTGCATATCCGTCGGTAATTCCACTTCTAAGTCATCTGCAATATACATCGGACCATTATCTGCCCATGAAGACGTCCATTTCCACGTACCAGGATCCATTTCTTCGTCTTGTGGAGCTAACACTTTGTAAGCATTATCGCCTGTTTTTTCAATATTCGGTCCAATTGAACCAAATAATACTTGTAAACTTACTTCTGGATCGTATAATTCATTGATAAAGCGCATCGCAGCTTCTTTATTACTTGTTTGGGAAGACATTTGAACAAAATTGACACCGTAATTCAAGTTGTCGTAATCATAGGACCAGGATACGTCACCTTGATAGTCAGCTGACTGTTTCATCGGAGCAAACGAGACATATTGATCGGCAACTTGTAAGCCGAAACGGTCTGTCTTTTCCCAACCGAATGTATAACCTACTTTCGCATTTTCTCCTTCACCACGTGCTACTGCCTGGTACTGTGAATAGTCCTGGGTAAAGGCTTCTTCACTAATTAGGCCGTTCGCGTACAATTTATGAAGGGAAGACACTAAGTCCTTGTAACGATCATCTGTGAAGAAGTTCTTCACTTCGCCATCTTCTAAGAAATATCCTTGGCCACCGCCGCCGGTAATCGTCATGCCAGTGCTGCCAAGTAATACGGTCGGCTGGAAGTAACCAAATCCGCCTTCACCAACAGGAGAAAAGTCCATTGGTATTTCGTCATTAGGATCACCGTTACCATTTGCATCTTCTTCTTTAAACGCCATCAATACGTCAAATAATTCATCCCAGTTTGTCGGGACTTCCAATCCCAGATTATCTAACCATTGCTGATTGATAAACTGCATAGTCGCTGTATCTGGCCAAAAACGTTGGTATTTCGATAAACCGTAAATATCTCCGTTTGACTGCGTGGAAAGAATTTCGGTTTTGGGCTGTTGTTCAAACATGGCCTGAATGTTAGCGCCGTTTTCTTCAATCAACGGTTTTAAATTTTCAAAAAGTCCTGGGAATTGAGCAAAATCAGCGTCTGTAATCGCATTAGGACCGACAATAATGTCTGGAATATCGCCACCAGCTAACATCGCACCTTTTTTCTGATCCCAATCAGCTGTTACTTCCTCCCACTTTATATCTACACCAGCTTTTTTCTCGACTTCTTCTAACCATTCCATATCTTTTAATTCCTTCGTTAACGGGTGCTTCGTAATTAAACCTGTAAGGACCACTCTTCCATCTTCCGTTTCCTCCGGCTCATTACTAGCTTCATCATTACTACAAGCAGCAAGGAACAATAGCAAACCAACAAAAATGAACAATACTATTTTCTTTTTCAAGCTAAACTCCCCCTAATTAATTATTTCAATAAGGTAATGACTTCCAACAGGATACACATTATTTTGTTAATTAGCCAAACAATGCACAATCCCGCTGTACTTTTGTTATCGCTTTCATACATCAGTAAAAAAATGAAGACAAATAGCCTTAAGTAATGTTGTTCGTACAAATTGTGGATCTATTGCAATAGAACTTATTTACAGTATGCCACTATAAGGGGATTGTGTGAATTCACTTTTTTTGTAAAAACATATCTTTTTTTTAGATTCATAGCACATACTTGTCCTATTTTATACTTTATCATTCTATTAAGTAAGATCAGAAATTATGACTATTCATTGAACATTAAGTATATTATACCGGTTTTATTTAACTATTTTATTAACAAAAACTAACAGAGCGTTCCCGGATGCTTGTGTGAATTCAAGTTGAAGCATACTGCGAAGTAAAAAGACTTTAGCGATGAGATCATTTTGAAATAGATAATGTGCTGGGATACCGCTCCGTCCAACCACTCCGCGTCCTGCGGGGCACGGCTGGAGCTAGGCTACTACCCGAAATACTTCTTTGCTGCCTTGCACCGAGGAAGCCTACTTCGAAGCTTTACTAGAAGACACAGGTGCAGACGTTGTGGATCTCCAGCACCTGCACAATCCCGCGGGAGTCTCCGTGGTTGGCCTACGCTAATATTTAGGCTCTACAACTGATGTAGGTTGTAGTATTTTGAGTGTTATTCATAAACGTTCATCCTACACTACTACTAGAATAATGCCTAGAACTGCTGCTTTTGTTTATTGCAATCGTTGTAGCACTTCCCTTAAGCGTAGGAAATAGGCGAAGACTCCCGTGGAATCAGCGCGAGCTGAAGATCCACTTGGTCTGTGCCTGTGTCTTCTAGTATCGCTTCGATGTAAGCTTCCTCGGCACAAGGCAGCACAGATGTTATTTCAAGTAGTAGCCTAGCTGAAGCCGTGCCCACAGGACGCGGAGCCTATTTCCGGAGCTTTGCCAAGCACATTAAAAATATCAAAATGACCCAATCGAAATAAAATGTTTTCCTATTCGTCTGATCACGCTTTTTCTAGATCTGTTTTAGAACTTACTTCTCAGTATATCCATACACAAAAAAAGCCGAACATAACACGTTGGTTGTTTCATACAACTCCGGTTATGTTCAGCTATTCATAGATTAGGATACTTCTTTCAGTCTCCGCTTATTTAATCTGCTGAGAAGTTATCTGGGCCGATTTTATCAATTCCTCAATGCCTGCTCGGTCGCCTCGGTGTAAAGAGTCAACAATCTTACTTCCGACAACTACACCATCACAGTGCTCCGTTAACGAACGGACGTGTTCGGGGGTGGATACACCGAAACCTGCAAGTACAGGTGCATTACTTTTTTCTCGTAAGGACGCAAGATGCTCACCCAGATTCTCTTGGAAAGATGCTCTTGCACCAGTCGTACCTGTTACTGTCACAGCATACAAGAAGCCTTCCGTCCGTTTTGCAATTTCGGTTAGGCGTTCTTCTGTACTCGTTAAGGCCGCAAGCCGGATCAAGGCAATTTCGTGATCATGAAGTGTCGGTACGATCATCCCCTCTTCTTCAAGAGGTAAGTCTGGAATAATCAGTCCATCTACTCCCGCTTCTTCACACGCCTTTGCAAAACGTTCGATACCATACGTATGAATCGGATTGATATATGTCATTAAGACAATCGGAATCTGACGAGTTTGCTTCGTTTCCTGTAACTTCTCCAGCACGGCGTGAAGCGAAACACCATTTTCCAATGCGCGTAAACCTGCCTCTTGAATCGTCGGACCATCCGCTACCGGATCGGAAAAAGCGATCCCTAATTCGACTACTGTTGCTCCTGCCTCTTCAAGAAAATTCAATTGTTCGTCTAACTGATCAAGACCGCCATCACCAGCCATAATGTAGGGTACAAATGCTTTGTCTCCACGATCTAAAACACGATTAAAAGCTTGCTCTAATTTTGCCTTACCCATTTGCTTCACCCCCTAATGCATCTCTTACCGTTTCTACGTCTTTATCGCCTCTGCCGGATAAGCAGATCACCATCACGTCATCCTCTTTCATTTCTTTTGCCAATTTCATCGCATAGGCAATCGCATGAGAGCTCTCCAATGCCGGGATAATTCCTTCTATCCGTGACAGCTCCTGCAAGCCTTCCAATGCTTCCTGATCAGTAATGTGAACATAATTGACGCGCCCAATATCTCGCAGATAACTATGCTCAGGACCTACACCTGGGTAATCGAGACCTGCTGAGATCGAATGAGCCTCTTGAATCTGGCCATGTTCATCCTGCAACAGATACGTCATGGTACCGTGCAGCATCCCTTTAGTCCCGTATTGTAATGTGACAGCATGCTTATCTGTCTCGACGCCTTTTCCACCGGCTTCGACTCCATATAGACGCACATCGTCATCTTCCACAAACGGATAGAACATTCCCATCGAGTTACTGCCTCCACCGATACAAGCAACAACCGCATCTGGTAATCGTCCTTCTTTTTGCTGTATTTGCTTTTTCGTTTCTGAACCAATCATACTTTGGAAATCACGCACAATCTGCGGGAATGGATGTGGACCAACAACAGATCCAATAATATAGTGCGTATCTTCCACATTCGTTACCCAGTAACGTAACGCCTCATTCACCGCATCTTTCAATGTACCACTACCCTGATCAACACTTTCGACTCTCGCTCCTAGCAATTCCATCCGGAACACGTTAAGCTTCTGCCTTCTGACATCTTCTTTCCCCATAAAAATTACACACTCTAACCCTAATAAAGCACAAACTGTTGCCGTCGCAACACCATGCTGTCCTGCACCTGTTTCAGCAACTACTTTTTTCTTACCCATTCGTACGGTTAACAGCGCCTGTCCTAATGCATTATTGATTTTGTGAGCACCTGTATGATTTAAATCTTCACGCTTCAAGTAAATCTTAGGTCCTCCCAATTTTTTAGAAAAACGTTCTGCATAATACAACGGTGTTTCGCGTCCCACATATTCTTTCAAATAATAATCGAATTCATCTAGGAATGCCTGATCCTGAATCGCTTCCTTATATGCCTTTTCTAATTCTAATACAGCGGGCATTAACGTTTCCGGAACAAAACGTCCTCCGTATTCACCGTAATGACCTGTTTCATTTGGTGCTTGATATGCCATCTTTATCACCTTTCTTTACTGCATCTATAAATGCATGTATTTTGTCTAGATCTTTCTCACCATCTGTCTCTACTCCGCTCGAAACATCTACACCATGAGGCATAACCTCTGTGATCGCTTCTTGAACGTTCCCTGGTCTTAATCCCCCAGCGAGAATAATTCGTTTCTGCAGAAAATCATATTGCTTAGCAATGGACCAGTCGAAGGTTTCACCTGATCCGCCTCGGTACTTTCCGCCTGGACTGTCGAGCAAGTAATAGTCACAGTCGTACTGTGCAACCTTTTCTAAATCACTTGGATCTCGCACCTCAAATGCCTTAATCACAGGCAACCCAATGTCCCGGCAAAAGGCAGGCGACTCATCCCCGTGCAGTTGCACATAGTCCAAATTCACTTGTTCAGCTATCGTTCGGATGGTTTCCATGCTTTCATTAACAAAAACGCCCACTTTCTTCACGCCATCTGGAACGTATTTTGCCAGTTCGGTCGCTTCGTCTATTGTTACTCTTCGTGTACTCTTAGCAAACACAAAACCGATAAAATCAGCGCCGGCAGCTGCCTCGATTGCTAGTTGATTCTGTAAACCACAGATTTTCACTTGAGTCATCACTTATTCTCCTAACGGAACCCGAAGTTGATCAAAGGTTTCTTTTACATTCGCGGATCGCATCATTGTCTCACCGACGAGAATTCCTCGCGCTCCTGCATTCCTCACTCGTTCAACATCTGCTTTTTCTTTCATACCACTTTCACTGATTACTAATGTCTTGCTCGTATCGATTCGTTCAGCCAATTTCTCAGTAATCGCTAAGTCGACCTCAAACGTCTTGAGATCACGATTATTAATACCGATGATGCTGGCTCCAATCTTCTGTGCTACCTTCAATTCCTCTTCGTTATGCACTTCAAAGAGAATTTCCAGACCTTTATTGGCAGCATACTGATATAACGTTGCTAAACGGCCTTCCGGCAAGGCGGCAGCAATTAATAAAATCAGGTTCGCCCCAGCATCATAAGCGCGATCAATCTGGATTTCATCGATGATAAAGTCTTTATTTAAAACCGGAATGCTGACTGCTTCACGTACTGCCTGCATGTCTTCCATTTTGCCTTGAAAAAAAGGCGTATCGGTCAAAACAGAAATGGCACCAGCCCCGCATTTCTCATATAAACTGCCTTGTTCTGCAGGATCCACTCCGTCATTAATCAATCCTTTCGACGGTGAAGCTCGCTTCATTTCAGCAATAATACTCATGTAGTCAGCATTCATAAACTGATCATACAGTGAGATGTTTACTCGTTTTCCCTGAATGGTACCGGGCTGATATTCTGCTTTTAGTTGTGCCACTTCTTTTTCTTTTTCTGCTAAGATTTTATCTAATATTGTCATATTACACCTCTTGCTTCACTTTATTGCTGTAGGCAATTAAGTTTTCTAATTTTTGCAAGGCGGCACCTGAATCAATCGATTCTTTAGCAAGCGCCACTCCTTGTTGAACAGTTTCTGCTTTTCCATTCGCGAAGATGCCAAGTCCAGCATTCAAAACAACCGTATCACGATGCGGACCTGCTTTCCCTTCTAATACATCACGTAAGATTTGTGCGTTGTCTTCCGCATCGCCACCTTTGATCGCTTCGTTATCCACCACAGATAACCCTACCTCATCGGGATGCAGCGTGAATTGCATAATCTCTCCTCTTTCTAATAATACTAAATGATTGTCACCAGCTAAAGAGGCTTCATCCATATGGCCTGCTCCATTAACAACTAACGCTCTTTTCCGTCCTAACTTATGCAAGACATTTGCCATGATATCAAGAGAGTCACGACGGTATGTTCCTAGCAGTTGGGTAGTTAATGCCACCGGATTGGTTAATGGACCAATTAAATTAAAAATAGTTGGTACGCCTAATTCTTTACGTGCTTTCATCACCCGTTTCATAGCTGGATGTACATTCGGTGCGAATAAGAAGGCAATATCATTTTCCTTTAGGATCTCCTGTGTCTGCTCAGGTGTGAAGGCTAATGATACCCCGAGACGTTCCAGTACATCGGCACTTCCTGTTTTACTGGAAATACTCCGGTTACCATGCTTGGCAACAGTAATTCCTGCTCCCGCAATCACAAAGGCAGATGTTGTACTAATATTAAAACTTTGCGATCCATCGCCACCTGTGCCGCAATTATCGATTGCCCCTACTATTTCTCCCGGCAGCTGCAGTGTAGATTTTTCCCTGATCACATTGACTAAGCCGGTGATTTCATCTGATGTCTCCCCTTTAGCTTTTAAAGCGGACAAGAAGCCACCAATTGCAATATCACTTGTGTCTTCGGCAAACATATGTCGAGCTGCCAATTCCATTTCCTCCAAGGACAAATCTTCTCCGGCAATTACCTTATTCAAAAAATCCCTCATGATATTTTCTCCTTTCTTATCGCTTCAAAGAAGTTATTTAACAACTTTTTCCCCTTCCCTGTACCAATCGATTCAGGGTGAAACTGCAAACCATAAACCGGTAGATACGTGTGTTTGACCGCCATGATTTCCTGATCATCCATTGCTGTTGCTGTCACTAACAAATCACTTGGGATCGAGTTCTTTTCAATGACTAAAGAATGGTATCGCATCACTTCCAACGGCTGTTCCAAATAATGAAAAATTTCATCATTTTGATGACGAATCATCGATGTTTTACCATGTTTGATTTGACCTGCATGACTAATGGTTGCTCCATATGCTGCTCCAATTGCCTGATGCCCTAAACAAATGCCCAATATCGGAAATTCCGTTGCCAAATGCTTGACAACATCAATGCAAATACCTGCTTCTTCTGGTGTCCCTGGGCCAGGTGAGAGTATAATCGCTTCCGGTTCCTTTGATCTGATTTCGTCCAATGTTATTCTGTCGTTACGGACTACTTCGACTTCCTTGCCAAGCTCTGACACGTATTGAAATAAGTTATAGGTAAAGGAATCATAATTATCGATTAAGAGAATCATTTTTTACTTACCTCCAATAATGATTTTGCTTTATTTAATGTTTCTTGATATTCCGATTCTGGATTAGAATCATAGACAATGCCCGCTCCTGCCTGTACATAAGCATTCTTGCCTTTAATCACCATGGTGCGAATGGCTAACGCTAAATCAAGATCACCATTCATATTGATATAGCCAACTGCACCGGCATAGACGCCGCGTTTCTTTTCTTCCAGGTCATTAATAATTTGCATGGCACGAATTTTCGGTGCCCCTGATACGGTGCCAGCTGGCAAGGCCGAAATTAGTGCATCCAGTCCTGTGTATGCTTCGGTCAATTGTCCATGTACTTCGGAAACGATATGCATAACATGCTGATAGCGCTCAATCGTCATATATTTCGGAATCGTTATCGAACCAATCTCACAAACACGACCAAGATCATTCCGGCTTAAGTCTACTAACATCTTGTGCTCGGCAAGCTCTTTGTCATCTCCGATCAGATCTGTTTCGAACTGACGATCCTCATCTTCTGATTTCCCTCTTGGTCTCGTACCAGCAATTGGATTGGTCACGACCTCTTTACCAGTTGTTTTAATCAAACTTTCCGGTGATGCACCTAGCACAATGTAGTCCTCAAAATCGATGAAATACATATAAGGCGATGGATTAGCGACTCGTAATTTCCGGTAAAAAGTGAAAGGATCAGCATCAAAGCTTGCTTTCATCCGCTGTGATAAAACAACTTGAAAGATATCACCATCGATAATATGTTGTTTTGCGGACTCAACCATTTGTAAGAATCTTTCTTTTTCAATCGATGGCTGGAAGCTGACATGCAACGCTTCGTCCGTCATCGTCGTCTCAGGTGTCAGAATTTGATCCTGCAGCTGGTAGAGTTGCTGTTCTAATTGCTGATCATTTCGTGTTTCATCTAAGTTAATGGTCGTGACCGTCACTTCTTGTTTCTTATGGTCAAAGACGATAACATCCTGATAAAACATCATGTGGACATCCGGCATCTCAATTTCATCCTCCAACAGAGCGCCAATATCTTCATATTGTCTGATCGCATCGTAACCGATATAACCAATTGCCCCTCCATAGAAAACAAATGGTAATGGCAATTCCTGATTTGGTATATGTGCTTTGACAACTTCTAACGGCAATTGCTGAATGGTCTCTCTTGTGTCCTTGCTATAGTCAATGATGGTTGTTTCTGCTTTCGTACCGATAATTTCTTTGTACGGATTAATGCCGATAAAAGAAAAACGACCTTTATCACCGTGACTGACGGAGCTTTCCAGTAAGAACTTTTTCTTTCCTTTGATGCGGTTGAAGACAGAGATCGGTGTGATCGTATCCCCATTTAATATCGTAGATTTATAATTAATCATCTTGTTCGACTCCTTTTTGCAAATTTTTAAGTATATATGTTGATCTTGCCTTACGTTCTATAAAGTGAGACTTCAATCAGCGGACGGTTAGCGCCGTGATAAACAAAAAAAACGCCCCTATTCCATACGCTTGTGTAGGAAATAGGGACGGTTCGGATTCCGCGGTGCCACTCTATTTGAAGGACTATCATTGTTGACAGCCTTCCGCTCTTGATCGGTTAACGGTGATTAGCCGGCGGGCTGTACTGTCATTTCCAGTCCACTCTCAAAGGTCCATTCCAACCTCCATGTATACCGGGTTCCCAGCCTCCCCGGCTCTCTTTGATACAGCGGAAAATTGTACTAATCCTTCTCATCGATTTCTTTATTTTGTTAGAACAAAGGCGCAAGCGCCCGTTTAGAGACGTAGCGAGTGGAGCGAATCAACTGAGATAAAGGAATCACGGTGAGCTTGCGAATCGATGATGACTTATCGTAGGGCGATTTCGCGAAGTCGCCTAGTCTCTGGGCGCTGGAGCCGGACGTGGCCGTTTCTGTCAGCGAACATCCTATAGCCTAAAATTTTATACTTTCCTAACGTATAAACAAAAAGGGTTCCCCCATCCATAAAAAGGACGAGGAAACCCGTGGTACCACCTTCATTAGCTGATTCATACAGCTCTCTTATCACGCCATATATAGCGCTACCCCTTTGCAACGAGTGGAAATCTCGCCAAAGCCTACTAGAAATTCGTTCGGTTTGGGGCTCAGAAGTCCATTCACTATTCCAGCACGCTGATTCACACCAACCATCAGCTCTCTTTAGTGCTTAAGAAGAAGCTACTTCTCTTCGTCAAAGCCAACACGTTATGAAATCTTGTTACTATCATAGTACGGTCTTCATCTTTTGTCAATGCCTTTTGATTATTTTTCTGAATATTTACACAACGTTAAAATTCAACGATATCTTCTTCAATCTTTTGTCCAAGGTGTCTGCCCGGCTGATCCAATTTCACTAAAATCCGGTCACCAGTCTGTAAGGTGATTGCTTGCTTCTCCCCTTCATCAGCAGCATAAACATGTACACTATCTGCTTCTTGCAGTGTCGCAGAGATCTCGGTGTCACCAACTTTTGCAACGACCCTCATCAATGGCCTCTTCTCCACCTTCACTCGGCCGATTGCGATTTGTCTGATTTCACCTTGCGCATTATAGACAGACATTACTTGACCTGGTTGTAATTCAGCTAAGTAAGCAGTAGTGTCCTCACTTTTCAAGGCATAGTGATGAATCGCACCACTATTAATCCGAAAAGGTCTGGCAGGGTATGTATCTGTAGAACGATTCTCTGCTAATACAAATACGTAGCCATGCCCGGTATTCCCGAGCAAAATTCCTTCTGTCGGGGCCAGAGCATCCACAAAATCCAGGCAAACTCTTGATCCTTCTCCAATTGATTCCACTTTGATAATTTCTGCTTCCTGAAAAGATGTATCCATATTTCTCCCTCCCATACACAAATTTGTGACAAATTTCCACAGAATTTATATAGCTATTATACGGTTTATCATATACAATATATCTTAGATTGACAAACAAATGGGAGGGGTAACCTATGAGAAAATTGTTAGTAGTGTTATTTCTTCTATTAATCACCGGCTTCAGTGTAATCGGCTATACGAATGCCGACCAATCATTAAATGATGAAGTGTATCAAACGGACCAAGATCAATAGGAGAAAACAGAAGGCTGTTGAAGCGGATTCAACAGCCTGATTTGTATGGTAGGAAAGGGTAGAAAAACTTCGGTACTCGCTAATAGACGAGGCGAATGACTGTTTTTTTCTAATTTTACCTCTTCAAATCTACTAAATCTTTAATTTTTACTGCTTGACCTGTTGCTAATGATTGATTACCAGCAATACCTGTCAAGATGGAAATAGCTCCATCAACATGTGATGCTGCTCGCTTGAATTCATCTTCTTTCGGTTCACCGAATAAATCATTTAACAATTCAGGATCACCACCTCCGTGGCCTCCTTCTTTTTCTTCCACTTCCACTTCGTATGGTTCGCCAAACATTGGCAGCACACGAATCGTTTTCTCTTTCAGTTTCCCTTCGTCACCTTTTTCTCCTCCGGAATTAATATAGGATTGTTCTCTTACTGCAACTTCAATTCTCCCTTTCGTTCCGTTGAAAGCAATTTGGAATCCTTCCCAAGGCAGGTACGCATTTAAGGAATACGTTAATATTGCTTTATTTTTATACGTAACATTGACGCCTAATGTATCTTCAATATTAATACCATCACCAAACACACTCTGATCACGGTGATAGCCGTCTTCTTTCTCGGCATCCAAATACATCGCTTTTAAGTGCGGATTGGACTCCATATCAATCGCGAATGGATCGTCCTTCGCGTAATCACTGCCATGCGCTCGTTCATAAAACTTCGTAACACCGCGCTCTTCAGCATTTTCTTTCCCGTAAAATTGCAAGCCACCTGTAGCATACACAGTTTCAGGTTCTGTGTTAAGCCAGAAGTTAACAAGGTCAAAATGGTGGGTTGATTTATGCACGAGCAAACCTCCGCTATTACGCTTATCACGGTGCCAGCGACGGAAATAATCAGCCCCATGCTGTGTATCTAATGCCCATTCGAAGTGAACAGAATTGACTTTTCCTATGACGTCATCGCGAATCAATTCACGAATCTTGGTATTATGTGGTGCATAACGATAATTGAATGTCACCCGAACATTTTGTCCAGTGCGCTCAATTGCGTCGATAATGGCCTGTGTTTTTTCTGCATCGACTGTCATTGGTTTTTCCGTTATGGCATCACAGCCTAACTCCAACGCTCTGATGATATAACGATGATGTGTTCTGTCCATGGATGTAACGATGACAATGTCCGGTTTCTCGGATTCTATCATTTCATCGAATCGATCTGCTGTATACGTATTAATTGCTTCTACATTATATTTGTCTACTAACAATTGATTGGCATAATCGAGTCTTGTCTGATTGGAGTCACAAAAAGCTACTAATTCACTTGTTTCCTGAAAGTCTCTCACCAATGAACCATAAAAGAATTCTGCACGTCCACCAGTTCCTACTAGGACATATTTTTTCTTCAAATCGAACACTCCCAATGTAAGTTTTTGTAATCGCTTGCAGTTTTAAATAACAACGTTGTTAAGATTATAAGGTATTTATGGCAAAATAGCAACTCTTAATCTGTGAATTTTTTTAAATGTTTTTGAATTTATTTGTTTAGGAGATTTAGAGAATAAACGAACTGGCAAGATATAAAGGTCTATGATACTCATGAAGGCTTGCACAGTAATGACAGCTTGATGCTAATAAGCGTTGAGAGCACATGGATATCAGGCTATCCTAATATATGATCATCGACATTAACGTTGTCCCATCCTCTTTTTTTTGAAATATGTTTAATAATATAAGAGCTATCTCCATAGTGAAAAAGATGATAATTCCCACGATATAAACAGTTACATTGTCTTTAATTAACAAAAAGTACAACAATATCATCAACAGCAACGTTCTCATTACCTGTTTCTTTCCTCTATATCGCATATACCTCATCCCCTCAGCAATATAATGTCACAAAATGAATTAGTTTGTTCCTTCTATTTCAAGATTAACATAGCGATTTATACAACGTCTAACGATGAATAACTTAGCAATTTCTGCTATTAAGCAAAAATAAAAGCTCTCTCGATATACG
The DNA here is from genome assembly GCF_022919575.1 of Gracilibacillus salinarum. Classification (NCBI taxonomy): domain Bacteria; kingdom Bacillati; phylum Bacillota; class Bacilli; order Caryophanales; family Bacillaceae; genus Gracilibacillus; species Gracilibacillus salinarum. The sequence goes on from NZ_CP095071.1 coordinate 2,187,516, forward strand.
AGAGAGCTGAAGTTGCCTTACATTGATTATTCAAGGATTGTGACGTCTACTGTTCGTACGCCCCAATCAGTTGCTTCATCTTTGTTTGGAACGTGGATATCAATCTTGTTACCTTTGATTGCTCCGCCTGTATCTGCTGCAATAGCTTCACCATAGCCTTCAACATAGACTCTTGAGCCTAGTGGAATAACATTTGGATCTACAGCAATGACTTTCATATTTGGATTTTCATTTAAGTCAATTCCTGTTGCTGTTACACCAGAGCAACCTTCACATTGTGCAGTGTATGCTGTTGCACTTACACTGATTGTTTCACCAGATTTTTCTGATGATGCTTCTTTCTCAGAGTTTGTTTGTTCTACTGCTGGTTCAGAAGCTTCCGGTGTTTCTTCCTGAGTGCTTTCTTGTTTTGTACTTTCTTGCTGCTTGTCCTCTTTAGCTGTTTGCTTTGTTTGAGCTTTCTGATCTGTATCTTCTTCTGTTGCTTTCTTAGAATCTTTAATCATTAGTTTTTCACCAATGATGATTAAATCTGTTTCAAGATTATTCCACTCTTTAAGATCACTCACTGTTACATCATGTTCTACTGCTATTTCACTAAGTGAGTCACCTTTTTCTACAATGTAAGTTAATTCTTTATCTATCTCTAATTTCTGTTCTGGAAAAATTAAGTCTGACTCCAGGTTGTTCGTTTCCATTAATTCCGCAACTGATGTTTTATGTTCCTCCGCAATGGACCAAAGATTGTCTCCCTTTTCTACTTGATATTCTGCTGCCGATACTGGTAGCACAAATAGGAAACTAGTCGCTGCAAATCCTAATGACACAAAAAACTTTTTCATCAAAGTTGCCTCCTTTCATGTTGACAAGCACCACTATAACACAAGAAAATACCCGTTGTGGTTACAGCGATTTTAAGAGTCTGTAACAAAAATTACGACGTTACAGTAGCTTGTCACATTTGTCATTATGGGGCAACAATGATAGATTTTATACATCATTTCGTAATATTTCTCTATTTAATTACCAATATTTGATTCTACTATTATCTCAGAATTTCAAAATGTCTAGTCAAATCTGGATGGATTACGCCCTGTTTTAACAGATCATCTGTAATCAATTCCGTCATGTCAACAGGAATATCTTTTATCACTTCTTTTTGTTTGAACATATGATAGTCTCCACCGCCACTGGCACGGTAATTATTCATCACCACTTGATAATATTGTTCAGGCTCGATCGGCTCACCTTGGAAGCTAAGCTTGATAACTCTATCACCGATTGGATTAGAGACTTTGATTTGATAGTCAATTCCTTGCCACATATCATAATTGTATGGTTGAGGTTTCGGATGGATAAAATCAGGATTGATATTAATTTGTCCATTATCTACCGTAAAAAAAGTAGCCGATTTCTCTAAAGCTGCTTTAATGTCATTACCGGTAACACGCAGAACTTTCAATGTGTTCGGATAAATATAGTTGGCGACAATATCCCGCATCGTGATCTGCTTTGGAAATCCTGGAGATTGATCATGGAATAACGCCGTACAGGAAATAGGCGCATCAGACACTTTCATTTGCAGTGCATTGATATAGTTAATAAAAGGGTGTCCCTGCATTCTAACGGACAAGGGATCTTGAATTTCCATAGCACCAGCTGTCGTTGCAATGGTCTGATCCAGAAATGCTTGCACTTCTTTTTCTTCCTCCGCTATTCCGTCTGTTATCTGTGTATCAACAGTTGTTTGTTCTCCTACATAATGAATCGCTGTACTTATTGAAGCAACTTCCGCCTCATTATAGCTCACAACAATCTCACCAAGAGCCTGTCCATTACTGCCAGGCTGAATAACTGTTACTCCTTTGATCACCTCGGCTATGTAACGATGTTGATGTCCTGTAATCAATATATCGATCCCATCGACCGTTTCACAAATTTGATAGCCTTGATTTTCCCCTGTGGACGCTTCCGTCGGCTCACCTGAGGAAGGATCACGTTCGAAGCCGCCATGGTAACAAACGACCATGACATCAGGTGCTTCTGTTACTTTAATAAAGTCAACCCATTTTTTAATAGATTGACATGCATCTTCGAAAGACAAACCTTCTATTGTTTTCGGATCCTCCCAATTAGGTATATAGTGTGTGGTAGTACCAAGAATAGCTACGCGCACATGATCAATCTCTTTGATAATGTAAGGTTGGCCAAATACCGGTTCACCTGTATCATGATGGACGATATTAGCTGAGAGCCACGGAAAATCAGAAGCATCTATCGTATTATTTAAATAGGACATACCATAATTAAATTCATGATTACCAATAATGGCTGCATCATACCCTAATAGATTGGCAGATTTAATCATCGGGCTTGGCTTACGGGACACTTTTTTTGCGAAGTAATAGGTGAAAGGACTTCCTTGAATAAAATCACCATTGTCAATTAATATCATACGATGCTTCTTTCGTATCTCACTAATAATGGAGGCTGCCTTAGCCAATCCCATCGCTTCCTCCTCTTGGTTGCGATAATTATTTGGCATAATATAGCCATGCACATCACTTGTTATACATATCGAAAAACGCTTCATCACCAGTCCTCCTAACAAATTAACTATCATTATTATAACGAGAAAATAGTAGAACAGGAAAAACTTTACATGATCTTTACTTAGATTTAACACGCCCTTTTCATTCATTTGATATATTAAAGATGTTCCAAATTGAGCAATGCTGCAAAGATTGCTTTCTCACAAAATGATAGCCCCTTTTTCTTTTGGCCGGTGATGTCCTATCATCGGCTCTTTTTCTATTATAATCAGAGTGCCTAATATAATCGCATAGATTGTTATGATTTATAACGAATCAAGTGTCATTTTCTCAGGATAAAAAAGTTGAAACATATAGCTTATTAGAACGTATAGATGAGAGAGCAGAATGAAGGGCTCTTTTTATTTTTCCCTTTTACATAATAAAAAGAAGGAGATGAAACGTATGAACAAGAAACGCTGGATTGCACTTTTAGTGGCAGCTGGGTTATTTTTTGCTTCGATTGGCTTTCAATTTTTGTCCAGTATGCTTACGGCAGACTTTGAGAACATGTTCAGCATACCAGAAGAGGATGGGATGGCTGAGAAAGTAGTGGAACAAGGTTCTAATATGAATAAAATAGCTGTCCTACATGTAAATGGAGTGATTCAGGATACAACACCTAGTACATTAATCAATACGACTTCTTATAACCATAGTCGTTTCTTAAAAAAGCTTGAAAAAGCAGGAGAAGATGAGAGCGTTAAAGGCATCGTATTACAAGTGAACACCCCTGGAGGTGGTGTCGTAGAAAGTGCAGAAATCCATGACAAAATTGTAGAAATTAAAGAGGAATACGAAAAGCCCGTCTATGTGTCGATGGGGAACACAGCAGCTTCCGGCGGATATTATATCTCCGCTCCATCGGATAAAATTGTTGCCCATAAAGCGACATTAACAGGATCAATCGGCGTAATCATGGAAAGTATTAATTTATCAGAATTAGCGGATCAGCTGGGAATTGATTTTAATACGATTAAAAGCGGTAAACATAAGGATATATTATCATCTTATCGTGATATGACAGATGAAGAACGCGAGATCCTGCAAACGATGATTGATGATATGTATGACGATTTCGTTCAAGTGATCGTCGATGGCAGAGGTTTAACTGAAGATCGAGTTCGTGAACTTGGTGATGGCAGAGTATATACCGGATCACAGGCGCAGGAAGCAGGTCTGGTTGATGAGATTGGAACGTTAGATGATACGATCGCAATGATGGAAGAAGATTACGAGTTAGGTAATGCACAGGTCATTGAATATAATCAGGGTATGCCTTTTAACCAATTGCTTGGCGGTACAGTTCAAAGCATGCTTGGTTCAGAGTCACAGTTATCAGGTATTACCGAGTTGCTACGTCAAGAAAATGCACCACGAGCTATGTACCTATATTCGAGATAAGGAGGTGTCGCTATGACTGAAAATCAAATAGAATATGCATCTGAAACAACCATTCATCATAGATATGCAGGTTTTTGGATGCGTTTATGGGCTTATCTGGTTGATTTAATTATTGTCTTCAGCATTAACGGCATCTTGCTTATTCCGTTTAAGTTTGTGGACAATGGTTTTGATCTGGAAATAGGTTTCTGGACGATTACAAGTATCATCAGCTCGATCGTTTTTTATCTGTACTTCCTATTGACGACAAAGTTTTTCAATCAAACGTTAGGCAAGGTGATATTTGGTTTGAGAGTGATTCGGGAAGACCATGGGCCACTGAGCTGGAGCGATCTGATCTTTCGTGAAGTAATTGGAAGATTTCTTCATCGTGTGTTTCCGATAACGATTTTGCTTTATGCCTTTGTCGCCTTTACCAATCAGAAACAAGGTATTCATGATATGATTGGCAACACGAGAGTTGTACTGGACAGATAGAAAAGTTAGATATTTATATAAAGTATGCCGAATATAACACGAGAAGCATTCAGTAAAATCCGTGTTATATTCGGATTTTTTATGCAACGGATTAGGTATATAAGATCTGAAAAGCCCAACGCGCCCGGTCCTAATTGACTTCATTAATGAACGACTTCCTATAATGTGGATTATGTCAACTAACAGCTTAGTGGTTATTTTGAAATATTATGTGTGGTATGATGCCGCTCCGGCCAACCACTCCGCGTTGATAACCTCCCTTTAGGGTAGACAGCTTAAATAAAAAAAATAAACTGTTAAAGGGAGGAAACAAATTGTGGGACGTCCATATTATTCAACAGAATTCAAATGGAAAGTGGTTCAAGAATATAAAAATGAAGGCCGTGTGTTGGAGAAGATGACGAAAAAATACGGTGTGCATCATTCTACCGTTAAGAAATGGGCCAAAATCGTAGAAAAAGAAGGAAAACAAGGTTTAAATAAACAAGGCGAGATTCAATATTATTCGAAGGAACGGAAACGTAAAGCCATCCGAGATTATTTATCTGGGAACTATTCAGTTCGAGAAGTGACAGAAATGCATGATATATCAGATGCATCGGTTTTAAGGAATTGGTTGAAAAAGTATAATCGGTATAGGGAGAGACAAGCACGTGCTGAAGAAAGGGGATTCTCTATGACGGTTAAAAGACGACCAACAGCGATGACAGAACGCATTGAAATCGTGAAATTTGCGTTATATCATGATAAGGATTACCAATACACCGCTGACATGTATGGTGTTTCTTATCAACAGGTATATCAATGGATACGGAAATTTGAAGCTAAAGGCTGGGATGGACTTCAGGATCGACGTGGAAAACCAAAATCATGGGCTGATTTAACGAAAGAGGAGAAACTAAAGCGTGAAAATCGAGAAAAAGATAAGGAAAATGAAAGATTGCGTGCAGAGGTGGCTTTCTTAAAAAAGTGGGACGAGCTAGGAGAGGAGGTGGTCACGACGATAACTAGAGTACGTCATGAGCATCTCTATCAGGTGATTCAACAACTACAAAAAGAAACGGCCTTTTCGATTTGTCTATTGTGTGAGGTGGCAGGGGTTAATCGTGGTGCCTATCACAGGTGGCTAATCCGAGAAGATACAGAGGAAGATCAGTTTAATCGAGAATTGTTACAAGAGATACGTAAGTTGTACGATGAATGGGATCAAGCAATTGGTTATCTGCGAATGACTAGCGAGTTAAAAAGAAAATTTGAGCATCCGATCAATCACAAGCGTATCTATCGATTAATGGATATTGAAGGGATAAAAGCAGTTATACGACGAAAAACCAGATCCTATATACCATCAAGACCTGAGCACACAGCAGCGAATATCTTAAATCGCGAGTTTCACGCAGATAAGCCGAATGAGAAATGGTTAACAGATGTGACAGAATTTAAGTACGGAAAAGGGAACAAAGCTTATTTAAGCGCCATATTAGATTTAAACGAAAACCGAATTGTGGCATTTAAGATAAGAAGAGCGAATAACAATGAATTGGTATTTGATACGTTGATTGAGGCTTTAAACGAGTTATCAGACGGCGAGCACCCTCTCATTCACACGGATCGAGGCGTACAATATACCTCGTATGGATTTAAACGAATCGTGGAGAATGCAGGACTACAACATAGTATGTCGCGTCCAGGGAAATGTATTGATAATGGACCGATGGAGGGCTTTTGGAGTTCATTAAAATGCGAAAAATATTATCTACATCAACAAGAATATCAAACCTTTTCTCAATTAGTACAAGCCATTATGGAGTATATTCACTTTTACAATTATGAACGTTTACAACTAACATTAAATGGTTATACCCCGATGGAATGTTTTGAAAATACAGTAGCTTAGTCTTTTATTATTTTAGTTGTTTACTTGACAGGGGGAGGTCCACGTCCTGCGGGGCACGGCTGAAGCTAACTTTGTGAAGAAGACCGCTTCTCAAAGTGGATCTTCAGCGCCTGCACAATCCCGCGGGAGTCTCCGTGGTTGGCCTCCGCTAAGATGTGGACTCTACAACTTTTGTAAGAGATAGAATAGTGATCGTATGCATATATAATTGCTATTGAAAAATGTCTAGAACCACTGCTTTTTGCTGTTTCATCCGTTGTAGCACTTCCCTAAAGCGTAGGAAATAGGCGGAGACTCCCGTATAATCAGCGCGAGCTGAAGATCCATTTATCTGTGCCTGTGTCTGCCAGTGTTACTTCGAGGTGAGCTTCCTCGGCACAAGGCAGCAAAGCAAAGATGCTGTTCAAGTAGTATCCTAGCTGAAGCCGTGCTTACAGGACGCGGAGCCTATTTCCGGAGCTTTGCAACGTATGTATATGGTAACTTAAAAGTGAGCCACTATAGCAATTGAAAACTGAGCCACTTTGATAGAAAATAACCCTAATGACATATTAGGGGGAAGCATCAGGAGTGATTATGTTGAGCGAGAAACAGACCATCATACAATTATATTTGGAGGGAATGAGTGAGAGAAAGATTGCTAAGGAAACAAAGAAGGCAAGGAATACTGTCAGTAAGTATATAAAAGAATTTGAGAAAAGTAGGAAGAATGATGTTCGTAATCTACCGATTACAGAAGATATTGTAAAGCCCCCTGCTTATAAAAAGAGAACGGGTAAAAAGAGAGTATTAACAGAGGAAATTAAAAATATTCTTAGAGGCTACATAAAGGATAATGAGTGGAAAAGAAATCACTATATGAATAAACAGCAAATGAAAATAATAGATATGCACGAGAGCCTAATAGATGCTGGGTATCCCATTAGTTATACAACTGTTAGGAACTTTGTTAATGAGGAAGCAGCAAAAACAAAGGAAGTTTTCATCAGACGGTATTGTGAACCAGGATATGAAGTTGAATTTGACTGGGGGGAAGTAAAGCTAGAGATAGATGGGAAGATTAGAAGTTTTTCACTTGCAGTGTTTACGTTAGCACATAGTAATTATCGATTTGCGAGGCTATATCAATCTGAGTCACAAGTTTGCGTGTTAGATGTTCATACGAAATTTATCGATCATGTTGGTTTTATACCTTCGGTATTTACCTATGACAATATGCGAACCGTTGTGAAATCATTTATTGGAACAGAGAGGGCCATTACGGATAGCATGATTCATCTATCTAACTATTATCAATTTAAAATTCGTCTCTGTGAACCAAGAAAAGGTAACCAGAAGGGACACGTGGAGCGAAGTGTAGAGTTTATAAGGCGAAAAGCCTTTTCATCGAAATACTCTTTTACGAGTTTAAGAGAGGCTGAAGACCATCTTTCTAGATCATTACAAAGAATAAATGGGCGACATCATCATGAACATAAAGAAAAGCACGTGATTTTAATGGAAAAGGAAAAGTCTGTATCAAAACTCGCAGTGATTACCCCATTTGACGTTGCTGATCTGGTTGAATGTCGAGTGGATAAGTATAGTACAGTAGTTATTAAACAAAATCATTATTCTGTTCCAGAAGGACATGTAGGAAAATACCTTAAAGCAAAGGTAGGAGCAGAGGAAATCAAATTATTTGTAGAAGGAGAGCTAGTGGCAGAACATCCACGAAATTGGGGGTTACATCAATGGGAGATGAATATCTACCATTATTTAAAAACATTTCAAAAGAAAAAAGGTGCCATCACTCAAAGTCAAAGCTTTAAGCAGGCACCAACACAAATAAAAAATATATACAACCATCATTATATCGGAAAAGAAAAAGAATTCATAGAGTTACTCCTCTATATTAAAGAAAATAACAACTTAGACAGGGTCTTAAAGGCGGTGGAAGAATTAAATTCTATACGAACAGGATATGTAAATACGGAAAGAATTTTATTCATTTGTGAACAATCTACTCCTGAAGGAGTCCAAGTATATAACCCTGATGAAACGATGTATCAATCAGAAAACAATATGAGAGCCTATGCCAATATGTTTAAGCAAATAGATGAAGGAGTAACTAAATATGGATAAAAAGCAGCAAATTGTAGAGATATGTAAAGAATTACGTTTACCAAGCATTCGGAAAATGGTACAGGAGGAAACAGATTTTCAAAATCCAAAACAAGCCTATGAAGTTTTATTGCAAGTTCTTTTACAGGAGAAAAGTGATCGGTTAGTACGCGCAAAGCAAAACAGAATCCGTGCAGCTAATTTCCCGCAGAAAAAGCTATTAGAAGAATTAATCGTAGAGGCATTGCCAAGTCAAGCAAAACAAAAATTACCGTTTCTAAAAACTTTGGATTTTATTACGGAAGGACAAAATGTCATTCTTACAGGATCACCAGGTACAGGTAAGTCACATATTGCCATAGGATTAGGTATGGAAGCATGCTTAGCTGGATATAGAGTGTTTTTTGCGACGGTACCCTCGTTAATTAACCAGCTTAAGGAACATCGTTCGGAGAGAACACTGCGATCATTTGAATTGAAATTTGAAAAATATGATTTGGTTGTTCTCGATGAATTAGGTTATATCTCATTTGACAAAGAAGGTGCAGAATTATTATTTTCTCACCTATCGTTAAGAGCAGGAAGGAAATCAACCATTATTACAAGCAACCTGTCATTTCTAAAATGGCAGGAGATTTTCCACGATCCAGTACTTACTGCCGCATTAACAGACCGTTTAACACACAAATCACATGTGTTAAACATGAATGGGCCTTCTTTCAGAATGAAAGAAACGGAGGATTGGCTAAAAACAAGTGCTGAGGAAGTGGCTCAAATTTAAATTGCGATTTGGCTCACTTTTCACTTGCGAAATACACAACGTAGATAAAATATTTCAAAATGACCGTTTTCCATACAGCCTTAGTTGACATAATCCATATTATAGTTACCTATCTCCTATTCAGCATGATTACTTCTACGACTGTACTTATATACTTTCTTTGCTTAAAATAAATAACAAACACCTGGGAAACACCATCATTTGTCTTCTTTCTTTTTAAACACTACAAATCTTGTTACGCTGCTTACCACTTTTGGTTCCTTTCTCGATAAACGATACAAATCTCGCACTGCTCCTCACCACTTTTGGTTCCTTTCTAAATAAACGATACAAATCTCGCACTACCTCACACCACTTTTGATCCCTTTCTCGATAAACGATACAAATCTCGCACTACCTCTCACTACTTTTGGTCCCTTTCTCAATAAACGGTACAAATCTCGCACTACCTCTCACTACTTTTGGCTCCTTTCTTATCTCGCTACTGAGAGGAATTATCTATTTTTCATTCTTATCAGCAAGTACCGTAGTTTTTCCTATACTTGCTACATTCAAGACTTTCATTACATCGCGCTTCTTTATCGCTAAAATTTTCCTGCCACAGAACAAAGGCGCAAGCGCCCGTTTAGAGACGTAGCGAGTGGAGCGAATCAACTGAGATAAAGGAATCACGGTGAACTTGCGAATCGATGATGACTTATCGTAGGGCGATTTCGCGAAGTCGCCTAGTCTCTGGGCGCTGGAGCCGGACGTGGCCGATTCTGTCAGCGAAACATCATATAGCCTAAAATTTATACTTTCCTGACACATAAAAAAATACAACAGGGAAACTTCCCTCCTGTTGTATTATAAAATCGTGATGCGGTTTTTGGCTGGTGTTCTTGGTACTGGTGTTTGGGATTTGGATGGGTAACCGACATGAATTTGTCCTACCACACGTTCATTGTCCTGCAAACCGATTAATGCTGCTGTCTCCTCACAGAATGCCAATTTACCAGACTTCCAAAATACGCTTAAGCCCTGCTCCCAGGCTAATAGACTGAAGTTTTGCAGTAAACAGCTTGAGGATGCATAGTCTTCTTCTTGAAGTTTTTCCTGTTTGTGTAATGTATTAATGACAAAGAAAATAAAAGGTACATTCATCACCTTTTGATATGCATTATCACCTATCACTTTCAGATCTTCTTCTGAAGCATTATGGCTTTTTGCTTTTGCCACTTCCCGATTAATTTCGGCTAATTTTTGTTTTGTTTCCTCTTGCAGAAATACAAAACGCCAAGGTTCTGTCATTTTATGATTGGGTACCCAAACAGCCGTCTCCAACATTTCTTCTATTTGTTCTATCGACACTTCCTTATCTAAATACGAGCCGATTGAGCGGCGTTCTTTAATTAACTGTTGTAAACTCATGAAGGCTCTCCCCTCTGTTAATGATAATCATTTTCAACTATTTTAATCTTATCACAGCTGTGTATACTGTCAAGCAAACTAAATTTTCTGAAACTTTTTCCAAAAAATACTTGTAATTGAATTGTTTTTAATGTAATATACTTACAAAAGTTACTAACAATTACATACTTTCTTATCCAGAGAGGTGGAGGGACTGGCCTGACGATACCTCAGCAACCGTCATATTAATGACAAGGTGCTAATTCCAGCAAGCGCAAAGCTTGAAGATGAGAGACATTTACCAATCTATCTCCGTCTTTAAGTAGACGGGGATTTTTTATTTTGCAGAAAAGAGGTGATTCTCCTTGCCAGACATTCTTACTAGTTTAAGAGATCGTTTGGTTGTGGCAGATGGCGCGATCGGCACCCTGCTCTATGCTCATGGTGTTGATCGATGCTTTGAATCGTACAACTTAAGTCATCCAGATGACATCTTACGTGTGCATCAATCCTATCTTGATGCCGGTTCCGAAGTGATTCAAACCAATACGTATGGTGCCAATTATATTAAACTGACACGCTTCGGATTGGAAGATCGTGTCCATCATATTAATTCCAAAGCGGTCAAAATCGCCAAAAGTGCAGCAGGCGATAAGGCGGCCGTACTCGGTACAATGGGTGGTATACGAGGTGTACAAAAGTTAGTAGCTTCGCGGAAAGAAATTGTCCGCAGTTTCAAGGAACAGCTCTTCACCCTTTTACTCGAAGGTGTTGATGGGATTCTACTTGAAACCTATTATGACTTCGAAGAGATCCAGGAAGCATTACAAATTGCCCGTGCAGAGACGAATATACCAATCATTACTAACGTCTCCATGCATGAACCGGGCGTTTTGGAAAATGGTATCAGCCTTCCCTATGCATTAGCTAAATTGGAAGATTCAGGGGCTGATGTCGTTGGTGTCAATTGTCACCTTGGGCCATATTACATGCTTAAAGCATTGGAATCTGTGCCTTTATTAGAAAAAGCATACCTGGCTGCTTATCCGAATGCCAGCCTGCCCGCCTATGAAAACGGGAAATTGGTGTATAGCGAACGCACCCAATATTTTGAACAGTGTGCCAAAGACTTCCGTGATCAAGGTGTCCGGTTACTCGGTGGCTGTTGTGGTACGACACCTGAGCATATCCGTGCTTTTAAAGATGGTGTTAAAGATTTAACACCATTAAAAGAAAAAGAAGTCAAAACCATTACGTTCACACCTGAACAACAAGCAACACCGCCACAACATGCTACTTTGGCCGATAAAGCCAGGCAGGATCATACAGTAATAGTCGAACTGGACGCACCAAAACATTTAGATACGAATGACTTCATCGAAGGTGTCTTTGCCTTGGAAAAAGCCGGTGTGGATGCCATTACATTAGCAGACAATTCGTTAGCTACACCAAGAATCAGTAATGTCGCCATGGCAGTCAAAATGAAAGAGCTTGGATGTAAGGTAAAACCGCTGATTCATTTAACTTGCCGCGATCGCAATTTAATTGGATTGCAATCACACTTATTAGGCATGCACACATTAGGATTCGATGAAATTCTTGCCATCACTGGCGATCCGACACGCATTGGCGGGTTCCCAGGCGCGTCCTCTGTATTTGATGTAACGTCTTTTGAATTAACCAGATTGATCAAACAATGTAATCAAGGATTATCTTTCTCTGGCAGCTCATTGAAAACCAAAACCAATTTTCAAGTGGCAGCAGCTTTTAATCCGAACGTTGCCAACCTTGAAAAAGCAGTAAAACGGATGGAGAAAAAAATCAAGCATGGCGCTGATTATTTTCTCACTCAACCGATTTTTAATCATGAACAAATCATTCAATTACACCGGTTAACGAAACACATTGACAAACCGATATTTATTGGCATCATGCCACTCACCTCTCATCGCAACGCAGAATTTCTACATAATGAAGTACCAGGCATGAAGCTGTCAGACGAAGTTCGATCACGCATGCAGCAGCATCAGAACAAAGAGGACAGCCGCAGAGAAGGAATCAATATTGCGAAAGAATTAATTGATACAGCCGTTCAATACTTTCACGGCATCTATATTATTACACCATTTATGCACTATCCGGCGACAGCCGAATTAACAGAATATGTACACCAGCAAACCAAAGCTGTAACGAAAATATAAATCGAAAAGGAGTTTTTTTAATGACTACTATTTTAAGCGCAAATCTAGGGTATCCACGTATTGGAGAAAAAAGAGAATGGAAAAAAGCAATTGAGGCTTTCTGGAAAGGTGATATTAACGAGGCATCCTTATTAAATCAGACGAAACAATTACGTTTAAAAGCGCTAAAGAAGCAGAAGGAACAAGGTATCGATGTAATCCCAGTAGCCGATTTTTCTTTCTATGACCACGTTTTAGATACGGCGGTTGCGTTCAATATTATTCCAAAAAGATTCCAGCACCATGATCCATCCGCTTTGTCTACTTATTTCGCTATTGCGCGTGGTGAGAAAGATGCTGTTGCTGCTGAGATGACTAAATGGTTTAACACAAATTATCACTACATCGTACCTGAACTGAAGGATACCGAACCAAAATTAATCGAAAACCGCGCGCTTCACTATTATCAAGAAGCGAAGCAAGAATTAGATATTGATGGAAAACCAGTTATCGTTGGCCCTGTTACATTTGTTAAATTAGCGAAAGGTTACCAGGAAGATGAATTAGAAAGCTGGGTAAACAAATTATTACCTCTATATGAGCAAGTACTTCAGGAATTAGCAGATGCTGGCGCTACTTGGGTACAAGTCGATGAGCCCGTATTAGGTACAAATCTTTCTGAAAAAGAAATAGAAATCGTCGAAAATGTTTATCAAACGATTGCCCAGAATGTCAACGGTATTCAAATCATCCTGCAAACATACTTTGAAACAGTTCAGCATTACGAGCGTGTCATCCAGCTCCCAGTAAGCGGGATTGGCTTAGATTTTGTCCATGGTGATAATTTATCCCTTATTCAAAAATTCGGCTTCCCGACTGATAAAGTTCTAGGCGCAGGTATTATTAACGGACGTAACGTCTGGCGAGCGGATTTAGAGGAAAAATATCAACTGCTTGAAGAAGTTAAACAGGCAGCAGCGGTTGATACACTCATTGTTCAGCCTTCTTCTTCCCTATTACATGTACCTGTTACCAAGCAGTTGGAAGAGAAACTGGATGATGTAGTCAAAGGCGGATTAAGCTTTGCCGATGAAAAATTGACAGAGCTCCATACATTGACCACTGCGCTTCGTGATGGAAAAGAAACTGTCAAAGAAGCATTTCTTGCTAGTACAGAAGCCATTGATGCGTTAAACCAATCGGAATACCGCAACCAAACGCCTGAAGCTGCTAGACAGGATGCGAAACGGGATTTACCTTTTGCCGAAAGAAAAAAACGTCAGCAGGAAAAGCTCAATCTGCCTTTATTACCGACAACAACAATCGGAAGTTTGCCACAAACAGCTGAAGTAAAACGTACCAGAACGAAATGGCGCAAAGCGGAAATAACGAACGAGCAGTATGTACAATTTGTAGAATCAGAAACAAAGAAATGGATTCAGATTCAAGAGGATTTAGATCTGGATGTGCTTGTCCACGGTGAATTCGAGCGTACCGATATGGTCGAATACTTCGGTGAGAAGCTGAAAGGGTTTGCCGTTACAGAATTTGGCTGGGTTCAATCCTATGGCTCCCGTTGTGTAAAGCCACCACTACTTGCTGGTAATGTTGAATGGGAAAAACCGATTACGGTAAAAGAAATCGAATATGCCCAATCTTTAACAGACAAACCGGTAAAAGGGATGCTGACAGGTCCTGTTACAATCTTAAACTGGTCCTTTGTTCATGAAGGTCTGCCTCGTTTCAATGTACAGGATCAAATTGCTTTAGCACTTGAGAAAGAAGTATTGGCACTTGAAAAAGCGGGTGTTGGTATTATTCAGGTTGATGAACCTGCATTGCGCGAGGGCTTACCACTTGATCGTTTGAAATGGCCAGCTTATTTCGATGCTGCAGTAAATGCCTTCTTACTGGCAACATCGACGGTGAAACCAGAAACACAAATTCATACACACATGTGCTATTCTGAATTCGGAGAAATCTATGAAGCTATCGATGGTTTAGATGCTGATGTGATTTCGATCGAAACTTCTCGAAGCCATGGTGAAATGGTAGAAACATTTGAAACAAATGATTACAAGAAAGATATCGGACTCGGTGTTTATGATATCCACAGCCCTCGTGTACCAACATTGGATGAGTTAGAGGCAAACATCAAACGCGCACTGGAAACGATTGATGTAGAGCAATTCTGGATTAACCCGGACTGCGGTCTCAAAACCAGACAAGAGCCAGAAACAATCGCTGCTTTAGAAAAAATGGTAGAAGCTGCGAAACTGGCAAGAAAAGAATATGCTGCGATTAAGCAGAATTAATTAGCTTGTAACGAACATCGACATTCCATCAGTGGGATGTCGATGTTTTGCTTCTTACAGTTGAAGAATAAACTGTCCCTCATTCATAATGGACTTCTCTTTTCATCTTGCTGCATGGTAGGATTCCACCATTTATAAAACTTCCCATAATATGAATTGTGTCAACTAGTCATCGCTAGCCAAGCAGCCATATTGAGATATTTAATGTGCTGGGATACCGCTCCGTCCAACCACTCCGCGTCCTGCGGGGCACGGCTGGAGCTAACTTTGTGAAGAAGAACGCTTCACAAAGTGGATCTCCAGCACCTGCACAATCCCGCGGGAGTCTCCGTGGTTGGCCTCCGCTGATGTATAGCTCCACAATTTATGCGACAGCTAGGATATGGCAAGATTACACCTTAATTGATGAAATACATTGCCTAGAACCACTGCTTTTAGCTGTTCCATGCGTTGTAGCACTTCCCCTAAGCGTAGGAAATAGGCGGAGACTCCCGTGGAATCAGCGCGAGCTGAAGATCCACTTATGAAAGAAAATTCTTTTCTTTCATAAGTTAGCTGAAGCCGTGCCCACAGGACGCGGAGCCTATTTCTGGAGCTTTGCAACGCAGATAAAATATTTCAAAATGACCGTTTTGCCATATAGCCTTAGTTGACATAATCCATATTATAGGAACCTATCTTCCTGTTCAGCATGATTACTTCCACGACTGGACGGCATCAACTGAGATAAAGGAATCACGGTGAGCAAGTGATGTAGCTGATGACTTTCGCCCAAGGGCATAAGGGCGACTAGGCCTCTGGTTATCACCAATTGGCAAATCTTCTTTATCGTAGGGCGATGCAGGAAGTCACTTAGTTTCAGGGCGCTGTAGCTGGACATGGCCGTTCATGTTAAAAAGCGATACGACAACTTATCATTTTCTTTCTTACCTCAGCACAAAAAGCTGCATCCGGCGATTGGATGCAGCTTTTGTGCTTATGATTGTTTAATTCGTTGGCGAATCATTATTAGCAAGCCTAATGCCAACACGATTAATCCTGCCAGCATGTAATGAAAGATTGATGTTGCCGTTTCTGGTAATGTGTTACTTGCATTTGAATCTGTTGAAGCATCCTTATCATCGGTATCTTGATCATTGTTGTCATTGCCCCCATCGGTGTCAGTATTATCACCGGGTTCTTCCGGGTCTACTGGATCTTCGGGGTTCACTGGTTGTTCAGGATCTAAGTCATCTCCCCCATCCGAAGAAGTTTCCAGCATCACGGTGAAGGTGGAGAAATGGTTGGTTGTTGCTGTTACCATGCCATTTTCATAAGAACCACCGATTACTTCCCATTCACCTGTTTCTTCATTTAAATAAAAGATTTTCATCAGATCCACATCAGTTACATCTTCTTCATCTACTTTAAACGTCATTGTTACCCTGCCATGATCCGAAAAGTCATCGATTATTTTATCACCTTCGATAATCGTGAAATCATATACGCTACTTAAGGCACCTTCGACCTCTTCCAGCTTTTCTATTTTGATGGTAACACTCTCCTCACCACTGAACAGGCTAAGTGGGAAAACGAGCGTAACATCATTTTTCTCGATCATTATTTCCGCTTGCTTCTCTTTCAGTTTAACTATTTGCTCTTTTGTAAGTGAAACTTCCAGAGATTTGCTTTCGTCTATATGCTCGTTGTCACGCAAGTTAATAACAATCGTTCCATGATCCGGTACTTTATCAATGTCTTCCTCTTTAACCGTAACCGTATTCTCCTTTACTTCTGGAACTGTTACTACCGGCACTGTCGAAATACGGCCTTCTGGTCCATACATTAACGGATTTTCCTCAGTCGTTTCTAAGGAGACAATATAATTCTCCAGTGCTTCGACATCAACAAGTCCATCTTCTCGTTCAGAATCAATCGATGCAAACACACCACGTTCTGCAAGATAATTATTCGTCGTCAATGTATAGACTTGATCTGCTTGTACGGCCTCACCATTTGGCAGTGTAATCGATACTACTTTTTGCTCGGCGTGATCATATTGATAATGGAAGCCTGCTACACTGTAGTCAGATCCATCTTCAGAGAGCTGGTTATTTAAAATTGCTTCTAACTCTGCCCCTGTTACCTCCATTTTCACTAATGTATTACCATGCTTCAAGATTTTCTCTAATGACTCAGCAGTAATGTCTCCTTTAAGTAGAGTAGAGCTGATTCCACCACCATTAGTTACAGCAAAGTCACTGTCCATCTCTGCCTTCATACTATCGGTAATCAGATTCCCTAAGCCATGATCCTTTCCATTGGTGTAAGCCCCCATTAAATCCTCTGCATTATAACCAATCACTTCGCCTTCTGTGTCCATATCCGGGATCTCGTCCGTTTGAGCAATTCGGCCTTCTGGTCCAATCTCTAACGGATTCGTTTCAGTCGTATCTAAATACTTCAAATAATCTACCGCTGCATCAACATCAACAGGTCCCATTTGTACATTGGTACCCAAATTTTTAATTGGTCCATCTTGTGTGCCGATATAATTGTTTGTAGCCAGTGTATAGGTTGCTTCCGGATCAATCGGTGTACCGTCTGGTAGTGTAATATCGACTACATGCTGATAATCGTAATTGTACGTATAGTGTAAGCCCGAAACACTATAGTCAGAACCATAGCTTGATAAGTTGTTATTTAAGATCGGAATAAGATCCTTCCCTTTAATATCAACTGACATCAATGTATTGGCAAATGGTAAAATGTTAAACACTTCACCCCAAGTGATAGGACCAACATCCAAACTGTCACGAATACCGCCGCCATTATGCATGGCAAAATCAGCATCCATTGCCCATTTCATCCCATCTGCAATTAAATTTCCTAAACCATGGTCGCCATCATTTGTATATTGACCCGTCAATTCTTGCCCATTATAGCCGATTTCTTCATTAATAATGGTTTCCACTTCTGATTGATAATAATCCAGTATTTCTTTTACCGCCGGATCAGGCTGGTAGTCCGCTTGTTTTACAAAAACGACTTCTGCTTGCACATCTTTAATATCTTTTGACTCACGATCAATTTGAAGGTCAACATCGGCAAAAGCTTTTCCATATTCTGATGCCTGAATAATCCACTTATTATCGACCACTCCGTCCACAACCTGATGATTATGAGCAGCAAAGATAATATCCACCGCATCATTTACACCTTTTGCTAAGTCAGCTGCTGCACCCGAAGCAGATGCACCTGACTGTGTGGCAGACATGTGAGCTAATACAACAATCGATTCTACACCTTGTTCCTGCAGCTCTTCTACTGCATCATTAACAGCTGCTGTTTCATCAGTAAATGCTACATTCTCTAACGAGGACGGCATTACCATATTCATCGTTTCCTGTGTGTTCACCCCAACAAAACCAATTTCCACACCATCTACTTCTTTAATGACATATGGCGGAAGGAATGTCTCACCTGTATCTTCCTGAATACAGTTGGCACAAATCATATCAATATTCATACCTCCGTACCCTTCTGTACCTAGGCCTTCCGGATGGTCTCCCCCGTCAATCATACGATTAAGCTCAGCCAAGCCTTCATCATATTCATGATTTCCTAATGTACCAACATCAAAGCCCATTTCGTTCATGATCTCTACTGTCGGCTCATCCTGTAATAACGCAGATACTGGCGAGCTTCCACCGATCATATCACCGGCATGAACAAGTAACGTGTTTTCATTTTCTTGTTCGCGTTGTTTAATAGCGCTCGCCGTATAATCCATACGACCATAAACAGCATCATTGCCATCAAGATTCAGTGTGTATTCCTGATCGATTTTCCCATGAAGATCATTCATGCTTAAAAGTTGAACGTCTAACATTTCACTATCTGGATCCGTGTCTGGATCTGTACCTGGATCTTCACCAGCAGCTGTAAATCCTTGTGCCTCTGCTTCCTCAGCACTTGCAAAGAATATTCTCTTTTCAACTGGTACTTCTTCATATTCGGTAGGTTCTACATATTTCATCGTTTCCGAATTCCCTACATAACGATGGAAATCGCCACCCTCCGTGATGGCACGATATTCAAATGGAAGTTCTTTCAAAGGATTTTCCGGATCCCAAATACCTAGCTCACTATCGATTGCTGCTTTTACTGTATCCTGATATGTCTGGTATACCTGTTCATCACCGATCGGCCATATAAAATAAGTGGTCGCCAATCCTTCTTCGACCATTTGCAGATTGGTATTGATTCCATCTTTATTAATGACTTCCGCCAATAATCTACCATATTGATCTGTTGCTTCTTCTCCAATTTTCAAGGTAATTTGATCGCCTGGCTGCAGTAATTCTGACAAACGATCCTTCGCAGCTTGTGCGTGCTCTTTTTGATTTGCTTCATCAACACCATTAGCTCCAGCTACACTAAGTTCAGGCGTATCGATATTAATAAAACGAACCCGATCAGAGCCTAATACGCCTTCTTGTAAACGAATCGTGTCGCCATCTGTTACATAATCAACTGTCGCGGTATATTCACCACTGGCATCAGGTCCTTCAGGCTGCTCATCAGCCAGTTGGACATCTGCTGCTTTTCGCGGAAGTAATTGATAGCTGTTATACTGGCTTAATACCGCCGTAATGTCATACCATTTACCTTCTTGCAATGTAGCGGGATCGATCGTTCCTTCCATTACACGTAAGGTCGTACTATTTAATTCACTATCTGTTAAAGATATGTTATATCCGCCACCAGCTGGGCTGACCGGAATCGAGTCCATATATCCTGTAAGCTGAACGAGCTGACCTTCTAACGGTTCTGCCACTTCTGCATTATTTAATTCCGCAATAGTAACGGCTGCCGGAGATGGCAAACTTTCTCCTTTAGCATGAACCACGATCGCCTCATGGGAAGCAGGAACGATCTCTTTCAAGCCATTATATTCATCCAATTCACCTGTAACCTTAATGCGATCTCCTTCTGTTAATTCAGTATAGCCTGCTCCATCCAAGCTGAATAAATTAATACCGGCTGACTGATCTTGTATGTAATAGGATAATTGCGTACCACTAGGATCAGCTAAATTCCCAGAAGTAACGACACCTTCAATGGTTACCTCATTCCCATTTGCTTGTTGACGTGCATCTGCGATAGCAATTACTTCACCAGCTTCTGTTGGATCTCCTTCTGAAGAATCATCTCCTTCTCCATAGCTGCCGAGATAAGTCAACGTATCTTGCGGATATTCCATCCATTCTGATGCATCGAAGCTTAAGTTCCCAGACAACACAGAAACATTACGTACTAAGGTGACATCTTTTGCATATTCTGTATCGTTGCCAATCTCACCAATTACATCGATTTGTTCATTGTTCTTCTTCAGGATAACGGCATCATTGCCATTAAAATTACTAATATTATGCAAAAGGTCTGCTACCGCTTTGATCTCAGCTGAAGCACTACTGTTAGCAATCACATAAACATCACCATCACTTAACGTTCCGGATAATTGTAATGTGGATTGAACAGAGGTATTCCCGTTTGAATACAGTTCCAAAGCATACGAAGATAGATCGACCTCACTCCCTGTTCCATTGTATATTTCCAATGCTTTATTATTGCTGCTACCTTCCACATACTCTGAAAAAAGTAAATCATCTGCATCATTCCCTGCTGCATCCAGTTGTACGACTGGAACAAATGCGCTAGTCAATTGTGTAAAGAAAACTAAACATGCCAGAAACAAACTTGTGACCTTCCATTTTGACCGTGTTTTCATTTCTTGCCCTCCTTTAATTTTTACTACATAAGTAAGTGTAGCAGTCGAAAATTGGGGAAAATTAAACTAGTAGTAAAGATATTGTTAACTTTTGTAAATCTAATCATAAATTATTTTTCTTATTCATGTTGTATATCTTGTCAAAATCGCTTACAATAAAGTTAGTAAATTAATTTAATTAAGTCGACAAAATACATCAAAGGAGGTTACTGGATAGATGGAACTTTCTAACCTAGTAGCTAAATTTCAAGACGTTTTTCAAACTACCGAGCAACCAAGAACTTTTTTCGCCCCTGGAAGAATTAACTTAATTGGCGAGCACACAGATTATAATGGCGGACACGTTTTCCCTGCAGCAATTTCTTTTGGAACTTATGCTGTAGCTGTCCCTCGTCAAGATCGTACGATACGCTTATTCTCTGAGAATTTTGCTGACAAAGGTATCTTCGAAGTATCTTTAGACGATCTAACGTATAAAAAAGAAGATGACTGGACGAACTTTCCTAAGGGAATGATTCTCTATTTCCAAGAAGAAGGATTTCAGATTGACAGCGGTTTTGATGTGCTTATCTACGGAAATATTCCGAATGGGGCTGGACTATCCTCCTCTGCTTCAATTGAGCTGGTAACCGGCGTGTTATTAGAGAATCTCTATCGCTTAGATATTGACCGTATCCGCATGGTAAAAATCGGACAAAAAGTCGAGAATCAATACATCGGTGTTAACAGTGGTATCATGGATCAATTCGCAATTGGGATGGGTAAAAAAGATAACGCCATGTTATTAGATTGTGATACGCTACATTATGAATATGCACCGATTCAGTTAGAACAACACGATATTATTATTATCAATACGAACAAACGCCGTGAATTAGCAGACTCGAAATACAACGAACGTCGCAGTCAATGCGAGCAGGCTTTAGCAGATCTGCAGGCAAAACTGGACATTAACAGCCTGGGTGAGTTAACACCTGAACAGTTTGAAGAAAATCGTGATCTTATTAAAGATGCCATCAATCAAAAACGGGCTAAACATGCCGTATACGAGAATGCAAGAACCATTAAAGCATTGCAAAAGTTAAAAGAAGGTGACTTGGAAACATTTGGTCAGCTTGTTAACCAATCGCACATTTCATTGCGTGATGATTATGAAGTAACAGGTGTGGAACTGGATACCATCGCTGACACAGCATGGCAGCAAAAAGGAGTCCTCGGAGCTCGTATGACAGGTGCAGGCTTTGGCGGCTGTGCCATTGCCATTGTAGAAAAAACAGAAGTAGAACAAGTAAAAGCAGCGATCGACAAAGCCTATCAGGAGAAAATTGGCTATGCGCCTACTTTCTATGTAGCCGCTATTGGCGACGGTGCGAAAGAAATTTCATTATAATAAGGGGGAATTTGTGATGCGTATTTTAGTTTTAGGTGGAGCGGGATATATTGGTTCCCATGCTGTCTATCAATTAATGGATCAAGGATATGAGGTAGTGGTGATTGATAACTTATTAACAGGACATCAAGGTGCCATTCATCCAGATGCGACCTTCTATAACGGTGATATTCGTGATATCGATTTTCTCCGCGAAGTATTCAGCCACGAGCAGATCGATGGCGTTCTGCACTTTGCGGCAAATTCATTAGTCGGTGAATCGATGGAAAATCCGCTTAAATATTTTGATAACAACGTGTACGGTACACAAGTCCTGTTGCAAGCGATGACCGAGTTTGACATTAAACATATCGTCTTCTCATCAACTGCTGCAACTTATGGAGAGCCTGAGCAAGTACCAATTACCGAAACAATGCCGACACAGCCGACAAACACGTACGGTGAAACAAAGCTGACTATGGAAAAAATGATGAAATGGACCGAAGCAGCACACGGTACCCGATTTGTTTCCCTTCGCTATTTTAATGTGGCAGGAGCTCGCAGTACTGGTGAAATCGGTGAAGATCACCGTCCAGAAACTCATCTGATTCCTATTGTCTTACAAGTAGCATTAAATCAACGTCAACATATCTCAATCTTTGGTGATGACTATAACACGGAAGATGGCACATGTATCCGTGATTATATTCATGTAGAGGATTTAATTGATGCACATATCCTTGCCTTAAAATACTTGAAAGAAGGCGGAGACAGTAACGTCTTCAACTTAGGAAGCAGTCAGGGCTTCTCTGTAAAAGAGATTATCGATGCAGCGCGTAAAGTAACCAAGCATGAAATCCCTGCCGTTGTAGCTCCAAGAAGAGCTGGTGACCCTAGCACATTAATTGCTGCTTCGGACAAAGCAAAACGAATGCTTGGCTGGAATCCATCGAGAACGGATATTGACCGCATTTTAACAGATGCTTGGAACTGGCATCAGGCAAACCCACATGGTTACAAGGAGGATTAAGGATGGCAGAGATTGCGAGTTTAGTAAACACCTTAGTAGATAAAGCCGTCGAAAAAGAACTAATTAAAGCAAGTGATCGAATTTACTCCCGTAATCAGGTACTAGGACTCTTAGAAGAAGTAGCATATCAGGAGGATGCTCCGGCACTAGAGTTGGAGATTCCTGATGTCCTGGAGGAGTTAGCGGATCTCGCAGTAGAAAAACAATTAATTGAAGGATTACTGGACGAACGCGAACAGCTGACAGCGAAAATAATGGATGTCTTCCTTTCGAAGCCATCTGAAATCAATGCTGTCTTTTATCAGAAATATCAAGACTCAGCTGAAACGGCGACCAATTATTTTTATCGACTAAGTAAAGATAGTAATTACATCCAAACGAAGCGAATTGCACATAACATTCAGTTCAAAACCCCTTCCGACTACGGAGAGTTAGATATCACCATAAACTTATCGAAGCCGGAAAAAGATCCAGAACAAATCAGACGTGAAAAAGAAATGAAACAGGATAGCGCCTATCCGAAGTGTTTGCTTTGTGCTGAGAATGAAGGTTATGTTGGACGGATTGGTCACCCAGCCCGCTCGAATCACCGGGTCATTGAAGTTCCCTTAGAAGATGAGTCCTGGTTCTTACAATATTCACCGTATGTTTATTACAATGAACACAGTATCATTTTTGCCCGTGAACACCGACCAATGAAAATTGATTGGCATTCATTCGCCAGACTGACTGCATTTGTAGAGAAATTCCCTCATTATTTCATTGGTTCCAATGCCGACTTACCGATTGTTGGTGGCAGTATTCTGTCGCATGACCATTATCAGGGCGGACATTATACCTTTGCAATGACAGATGCAGAAGAAGAATTCCAGTTTGACCTGGATACATTTTCCGATGTCGAAGCAGTTGTAGTGAAATGGCCATTATCAGTTATTCGCCTGCGTCACCGTGACCGCAACCGGTTAGTCGAAGCATCCGATTATATTTTGCAAAAATGGCGTGACTACAGTGATCCGGATGCAGATATACTTGCATATACGGATACAACGCCACATAATACGATTACGCCAATTGCTCGCAAGCGAAATGGACAATTTGAAATCGACCTTGTTCTTCGTAATAATCGCACGACGGACGAACATCCAATGGGTATCTTCCATCCACATGAAGACGTCCATCATATCAAAAAAGAAAACATCGGATTAATTGAGGTGATGGGCCTCGCCGTATTACCTCCTCGTCTCAAAGATGAGTTAGAAATGATCAAGCAACATCTGCTGGATCAAACGATAACGGTTGCAGACTATCATGCGAATTGGGTACAATCAATAAAGGACAGTTATGAAAGCATTACCGAAACAAACGTGGACAAAATTGTTGAGGATGAATTAGGAAAGAAATTCGCCCGCGTATTAGAAGATGCAGGTGTATACAAAACAGATACTGCAGGACGCGCCGCATTCAAACGATTTCTGTCACATCTTAACGATGCATAAGCAGTAGGAGGACCGGATAATGGAAGTAAAAACAGAAGTAATCAACGTACAAGATCAGCAATGGAAAGAGTTTACGCTTGTCAATGATAATGGAATGGCTGTTTCCATTCTTAATTTTGGCGGAATTATTACAAAAATTCTTGCCCCTGACCGAGAAGGAAACTTGGAAAATGTCGTGATCGGCTTTGATGATTATGCTGATTACCTTGTGAATCCTGGCTATTTCGGTGCCTTAATCGGGCGTGTTGCCGGCAGGGTTGAAAAAGCAGAATTCGATATGAACGGCAAGACTTATACATTACCGCAGAATGAAGGAGCACATCATCTTCATGGTGGTGAACCTGGTTTTCATAAATCGATCTGGACAACGACACCGTTTGAGAATAATGAAGAAGTTGGCTTGACCTTAACTCTTCATAGTAAAGATGGCGAAAATGGTTATCCTGGAAATTTGGATATGAATGTTACTTATTCCTTAACAAATGAAAATGCCTTTACGATTACGTATGAAGGCATCTCAGATCACGGTACGGTATTAACGACAACAAATCACAGCTATTTTAACTTAAGTGGTAATCTGAAATCCGATATTCAAGATCATGAGATCAGGTTAGACAGTAGCAGATTTGTAGAATTAGATGACGAATTAATTCCTACCGGTACCATTCTTGATGTTGATGGATCCGTTTATGATTTTCGTGAGGGCCGTCCGATGAAAGATGGTGTCACATCTGATTACAAACAAAATCTCGTAGCCAATCACGGCTATGATCACTACTTCCTGTTCGACCAGGACAGCAGCGAAAATGCAGAAGTCATTGATCATAACAGTGGCCGCCGATTATCTGTTGTAACAGATCAGCCTGGAGTAGTCATGTACACGTCTAATAACCTTCCAGAAGGATTAAAACTACGTGAGCGCGAATCGGTAAGATACCTTGGTCTTTGCCTGGAAACACAAGCATCACCAGCTTCGATTCACCATGAAGGCTTCCCATCTGTTTGGCTAAACAAAGGGGAAAAATACTTCACGAAAACAACGTTCACTTTTGATACCATTTAATGAAACACCAAAATTCCCGCTTTCCATTTGGAGTCGGGAATT
This sequence comes from Gracilibacillus salinarum, assembly GCF_022919575.1. NCBI lineage: Bacteria > Bacillati > Bacillota > Bacilli > Caryophanales > Bacillaceae > Gracilibacillus > Gracilibacillus salinarum. The sequence continues at coordinate 2,213,426 of NZ_CP095071.1, forward strand.
TTTAGCTAAGTGGCCATAAAAAGCGGAAAAGTGGCCATTAAGTTGCTGAAAGTGACCATAAAAAACGAAAAAGTGGCCATTAAATAACGAAAAGTGACCATAAAACAGCGAAAAGTGGCCATAAAATTTATTGCAAGACTGTTTTTGCTAAAGAAGCTGCATCATCCTCGCTAGTATATGGCATAAGCCGCAGCGTAAATGAAAAGTCTTCTGGTCGTAATTGATACTGTTCTAACACATCTGGACCACAACTCGCCGAACCTAGCCCATGCTGTTTATAATCAAGGTTGACGGTCAGTGCCTCTGCTTCTGTTAAATCATAGGTATGACGCGCCTGATCAATCGTTTCCATATCGTATCGTTGCACACTGAAATCAAAGTCTGGTTCGCCAATGACAAGCATTCCAGCAGATTGTTCAGCGGTTAAGGTCATCCATTTTACCTGATGGCGATTACCATTTTCCTGTGGCACCGCATAATTGGTAAACAAGTCAGCTACTTGACTCGACCAGACGCCCTGACGAGATGCCTCTCGACTATCGACATAAGCCTCACCAGGTCCCCCACCATCCCAACTCACCTGCTGAAAGTCTCGTGGTACTTTCATTTGCAGACCAATTCTCGGAATCGTTTCCGGCACATCACCGTTAAAGCCTCCTTGGACACGCAGCCTTATATCACCACTTGCAAAAATGTGATAAGTGTACGTAGTATCAATCGACCAGGCCAATTTCGGCGGTGCAATCCGGACTGTCGCCTTTACTTCCACTTTCTTGCGATCTTCGCTGATATGATAGTCCAACCGCTCAAGGCGATGCTGCAACCAATGCAAACCGAATTGTTTCCAGTAGCTCATGTTACTCACTGGTTTCCATTGATTCGTTTCATATATGTCGTTATCGATTAATGCTCGCCACACATTTAACTTCGGTGCACGGGATAGCAGGTTCTCTCCTCGAACCTCCCACTTCGCAAGCTCACCCTTTATTTTATCGAATGCTATCAAAAAGTCAGCAGATTGAATCTCCAGTTGCTGTGCATGCTCTGTAACAGACAAAAAGCCGGACTGTGCACGATATAGCGGTGTTCGCTTATCTACAGCAGGCACCTGGTACTGAGACCATGCCATTTCATAACCTGCTCGTGCCCAGGCAACATCTTCGGCCAATACGCATTTCATATTCAGCCAAGCATCCTCAGTAAGTGCTCCCGTCTGAATCGGCACCACTATTTTTTTTGTTTCAAAAGGCTGAATCTCTTCTAATGGGATTGAACCACTTTCGATCACTTTGCCATCTACTTCTATCGTCCACACAAGCAGCAAATGCCCAAGGCTTATGAAATCATAACGATTCGTTACATTTACCGTCTTCTCTCCCCAATCAAAACCTTCCATATATACAGGCTCAAGTACTTTCTTGTACTCAGCAAGTGCTGGCGATGGCGTATGATCAGACATAACCAACCCATCCATCACAAAATTGGAATCGTTCGGCTGATCACCAAAATCGCCACCATAGGCAAAATATTCTGTTCCATCATCTGTTTTCGTTCTAATCCCGTGATCCATCCATTCCCAGACAAATCCACCTTGCAATCTTGGATAACGATAGAATGTATCCCAATATTCCTTTAACGCACCAGGACTGTTCCCCATCGCATGCGCATATTCACAGACAATATGCGGTGTTTTCAGGAAATCCTTCGTTCCCAGATTTTCTAGTATATCGATATCTGTATACATGGTTGTAAACACATCAGAAGAAACGGGATCTACACTCGGATCTTTGTCGCTCGCATTCATGATGGTACGGCATTCTCCTTCATAATGTACAAGCCGAGAAGGATCACGCTCTTTGCTCCACTGATACATAGCATCATGATTCTGTCCGTAGCCAGATTCATTCCCTAATGACCACATAATAATCGACGGTTCATTTTTATCACGTTCTACCATCCGGATCATCCGGTCGAGATAGGCTTCTTGCCACTCTCGATCATCACTGATCATATGCGGCTGGCCGATGTATTCAAAGCCGTGACATTCCAAATCAGCTTCATCAATCACATACAACCCATATTCATTACACAGCTTATAAAAACGAGGATCATTCGGATAATGCGCCGTTCTGACAGCATTAATATTGTGGCGTTTCATCAGTTTCACATCCTCAATCATCCATTCTAGCGGTACTGCTTTACCGAGATCCGGATGATGATCGTGACGATTTACACCTTTTAATTTGATCGCTTTTCCATTTACGAGCATCAGACCATTTTTCAATTCAACAGAGCGAAAGCCAACTTGAGCCGGTATCACTTCCACCACCTGATTATTGTGCTTTAAGGTAATGAGCAGCTGATACAATGCTGGACTTTCGGTACTCCATTTCTTCGGATTTGCCAATTCTGCCGATGTCATCGTTGTTCTGCCAGTCAGTGCTGTGTCCCATACCTTCAACAACTTATCCTCTGAATCAAATAATTGGAATTGAAGCTGGTAATCACTGCCCGGATCGATATTGAGTACTGTTTCTATCTGCAACGTAGCATCCTGATAATTCTCATCCAGCACAGTTTGGACAAAAAAGTCTTCCACGTGACATGCTGGGCGTGCCAATACATACACATCCCGGAAGATTCCACTCAGCCACCACATATCCTGATCTTCGATATAACTGGCATCTGACCATTGATACACCTTCACGGTAATCTCATTTTCTCCAGGTTGCACGAAATCAGAAATGGCAAATTCACTCGGGATTCGACTACCTTGACTATATCCTACTTCCGCTCCATTGATCAGAAGATGAAAAGCACTGTCGACACCTTCAAAACGAATAAATACTCGTTTGTCTTCCCATTCTTCATTAAGATAAAAAGTTCGCCGGTAGACCCCTGTAGGATTTTCCGTAGGGATATGCGGCGGGTCAATTGGAAATGGATATTGTTTATTCGTATAGTGCGGAATTCCATAGCCATGCATTTGCCAATTCGATGGCACGTACAACTGATCCCAATCACTGACATCACACTGAGCCACGTCGTTTGGCACATGCTGATCTGTCGGAAAATACGCAAATTTCCACTTGCCATTCAACAGTTGAAAACGATCTGAATGAGAGCGCACATCCTTTTTTGCTGTCTGCTGATCTGCATAAGGAATATAGTGTGCTCTCGCTTTTGTCCGGTTTCGTTCCAGGACAGATAATGTTTGCCAATCTTTTGTCATGTTTGTCACTCCCCTGCTTACAGTTTTGCAGTAAACTGTTGTGCTCTCTTCGTTAATGCTTGAAGATCTGCTGCTGAATAGTTGTCTTGGCCACGGACTAACGCACTGCCTAGGCCTGCTGCTTTGGCACCTACTTTAAAGTATTCCGAGATATTGTCGAGATTAACACCACCTGTTGGCATTAATGGAATGTGAGGCAACGGTCCTTTCATGTCTTTCAAATAGGTGGGGCCAAGAATTGTAGCAGGAAACACTTTAATTAAATCCCCGCCATTCTCATAAGCTGTCAATATTTCGGTTGGCGTCATCGCCCCTGGAATGCTGACGATGCCATATCTTTTGGTTAGCTTAATGGTATCGACATCTACCGTTGGCGAAAAAATAAATTGTGAACCTGCCATAATTGCAGCACGTGCTGTTTCCGCATCCAAAACCGTTCCAGCACCGACAATCATTTGATCATCAAATTCCGTCCTTACTTTCTCAATAATCTCCAATACCTTCGGTGTATCTGCCGTTATTTCTAACGTTCTGATACCGCCTTCATACAATGCCTTCGTCACGTCGATCACATCCTTTGGCGCTACACCACGGATGATCGCAACTAATTTATGCTGATAAATTTTTTGCAAGGTTTCCATTTGCATTTCGCTCCTTTACCGTTTGACATCCTCTTTGTCTTTTTTCATAAAATGGGCGATTTCTTCTAAATCCGGCAATCCCTCAACGTCTCCATTGACCATCGTCACCATTGCCCCGATCGCATTACCACGGGCGATAACTCTCTCTAGCGACATGCCTTCCAGTAAACCTGACAGAATACCGGCTGCAAAGCCATCCCCTGCTCCAATCGGGTCTACCACTCGATCTACCGGATAACTCGGGACAAATCCGCTTGCATTATCAGAAAAGTAATGTGCACCCTTACTTCCTTCTTTTAAAATTACAGTAGCGGCCCCGTTCTCGATAAAAAGCCTGCCATAATCCGCTGATTTCTGTTCACCAAAGAGATATTTTGCTTCACTGATACCAGGCAAAACAATATCCGCCTGAGCCGACAACTGCAAAAGAACTTCTTTTGCTTTTTCTTTCGATGCCCATAATTTCTCACGAATGTTCGGGTCAAATACAATTGTCACCTGATGTTTTTTAGCATATTGGATCGCTTGTAATACCGCCTGATAACAACTGTCGCTTAAAGCAGGCGTAATCCCCGTCAGATGAAGATACTTCGCATTTGCAATATAGTCTTCCATAATATCATCCGGTGTTATTCTGCTTGCTGCTGAACCCGCCCGATAATAGTACACCCTGACATCATTCTCTGTTCGCAGCTCTTTAAAATACAGACCAGTTGGTGCCTGATCATCCGTTGTTACACCAGAAACATCCACACCTTCTCCGCGGACAAAAGAGAGAAGCGCTTTGCCTAACTCATCATTTCCAACCTTGCTGATCCATCCAGCATGGAATCCCAGCCGTTCTAATCCAATGGCTACATTCGTTTCGGCACCAGCGAACTTCCGGGAAAAATGAGATGAATAACGCATCTTTCCTGTTGTTTCTGGTGTAAACAAGGCCATCGTTTCACCGATTGTTACGACATCCATCATACGACCTCCTTACCATTCTGCTACCGTTCCGTCCTGATGACGCCAAACTGGGTTACGCCATTTATGTCCCGTTTTCGCTAATTCTTTTACTTTTTCTTCATTTATCTCAATGCCCAATCCTGGACCTTGCGGAATCTTCACGTGTCCATCTTGATAATGAAAAACAGCGTGATCGGTTATATAATCAAGCAGATCATTTCCTTTATTGTAGTGAATGCCTAAGCTTTGCTCCTGAATAAACGCATTATGAGCTGTTGCATCCATCTGTAAGCAAGCCGCAAGTGCAATTGGACCTAACGGACAGTGTGGTGCAACTGCAACATCATAAGCTTCTGCCATCGAGGCAATCTTCTTCACTTCCGTAATACCACCTGCATGTGATAGATCAGGCTGAATAATATCAGCGTAACCAGCTTCAAATAATGGTTTGAAATCCCAGCGTGAATACATCCGTTCGCCAGTCGCAATTGGAATGGAAGTATGCTTGGTTATTTCCGCTAACGCTTCATTATTTTCCGGCAAAACAGGCTCCTCTATAAACATAGGACGAAATACTTCTAATTCTTTAGCAAGTATTTTGGCCATCGGTTTGTGAACCCTTCCATGAAAATCGATGCCAATACCGATATATGGCCCAACCGCTTCCCGGACAGAAGCTATTCTTTCGACTACATGATCAATTTTTTCATAACTGTCTACGTATTGCAGTTCTTCTGTACCGTTCATTTTCACTGCTGTAAAGCCGGCATCGACTACTTTCTTAGCAGCCTCTCCAACATCACTTGGCCTGTCACCGCCAATCCAGGAATACACACGAATAGATTCCCGACAAGCGCCACCTAACAGCTGATAAACAGGTGCATTGAAATATTTACCCTTTATATCCCATAAAGCCTGATCCAACCCGGCAATCGCACTCATCAATATTGGACCACCACGGTAGAAGCCGGCACGATACATCACATTCCAGTGGTCTTCAATATTCAGTGGATCTTTTCCAATTAAAAATTCTGACAGCTCTTGTACCGCCGTTTCGACAGTAGCTGCTTTCCCTTCAATGACCGGCTCTCCCCAACCCGCAATACCTTCATCGGTCTCTACTTTCACAAAGCACCATCTTGGCGGTACGACAAACGTTTCAATATTGGTAATCTTCATTTTGTCACCTTCTCCTTTATTTGTTAAGATAGCCTAACTTCGCTGATATATCATGACTTTCTTTCAATATCGCTCTTGTCAAATCGCCTTCTACTCGTTCTTTTGTCATTCTTTCAATAGGACCAGCAATACTAATTGCGGCAACTACATGACCATCATGATCAAAAATAGGTGCTGCAATACAACGGATTCCCATCTCATGTTCCTGTTCATCAATGGCATAACCTTGTTCTTGAATAGTCTTTAACGATTGCTCCAGCTCTTCCTTCGTCGTTATCGTTGTATCTGTAAATGAAGGTAAGCCTTTTTCCTTCACTAATTGGTCAATGGCTTGCTCACTAAATCCTGAAAGCAATGCCTTTCCCACCCCGGTACAGTGCATCAAAGCCCTTTTTCCTATTTGTGAGTACATTCTGAGTGTTTGTTCACTTTCAACTTTATCGATGTAAACGACTTCATTCTGATCATGAATGCATAAGTGAACGACTTCACCGGCATACTCAGCAAGGCGGTGCAACGCGTCTTTGGCAATGCTTCGAATATCTAGATTATTTAACAGTGAACTTGCTAATACCAGACATTGAACACCTAGCTGATAATAACCTGTATGGGCGTCTTTTTGGACATAACCTCTAGCTACCAATGTACCCAGCAAACGATGGACAGTACTTTTAGCCAAGTCCATTTCTTTAGCTAAGGCGGTAATACTGATCCCGCTCGGGTACTGTGCAACAATTTCCAGTATTGAAAAAGTTCGCTCCACCGATTGAACCTGTGCCATTACTCCACCTCCTCAAATTTCATAATGTGGAACACTATTTTATATTATGGAATAATTTAATTGTAGCGAGAAATACGCTTAACGTCAATTGATTTTCGAAATCGTTTGCAGTTTTGTTACAATGAATAAAGTGAGACTTCAATCAGCGGGGCTATTACGGAAGGTTAGCGCCCGCCGTGATAAACAGTAATAACAGAATATAATGCCAAGGATAATGCATGAATGGCACAAGAAGTGGAGGTATTGTGATGAGTGATCGACCTTTTTCTAAGAGCAATGCAAGGCAAAAGGTTGTCAGACTAACGTTCATATTATGTTTGTCTAGTTATTTCTTTTATTTTTTGATCAGAGACGATTGGTTTCATATGGATCACTTTATGTATTTCATTATTTTAGCGATAGCACTAACAACATTTATCTGGTTTTCTATGAAAATAGATCAATGGTTAGACGACATTCGCTTTCATATTCCGATTCGCGTAATAGCGAGCATACTTATTTTATTCTTTTTTATGTATCAGTTATTTACTCCTTATTTTTATTCCGATCAAAAATTAGTGAATATTGGGAAAGATCTGTTGGAATCCTATTATGCGCTTACTGATGAAGAAGATTTCAAGGCAATTGCTGACGCCGTATTGAAGGAAGAGATGGTGTTCTCGGTGATAGAGCAAGAGCTTTATCCTGAAGGAAGATTGCTAGATATCCATGTGGATGAGGTCAGTCGTTCTCTCTACCTGTTTAACCTCATAGCTAAAGTGGAGAAGGAAACAGAGGGTACCAGGGAACAGCATACATACCGCTTTACTTTTGCTAAAGAGTACGGCGATTTCAAACTTAAAGGTTATGTTCAGTTAGACTAACAAGAGCAGAGCATCTCACCTACTGCTTTGCTCCTTCTCTTCCAAGTATTCGAGAGACTTCAGTTTCGTTCGACGTAACCTGGCTTAATTGTTGATGTATCGCACTTAATAAATATAATCCTCTAAACAGACAGCCGACTATAATCCCAAATGCGATTAACCCGCCAAAAATTGGACCCAGCATGAAAAGAAGTAAGCCTAGTATCGCGCTAGATATGATAGATATTAACAGATACATTTTATCTCTCCTTTATATAATCGATTTTTCATTACTTATAATTTTTCAAAAGCATGCCGAGCATGTTTAATCCACTCTCAAACAAGGAATGGTTAAATAGATAAGCACGGAAAGGATGAAATTAGATGATTGAGATTGCAAATATTGAGAACAGCTCTATTGTAGAAATAAGTGCAAGTGGAAAATTAACTAAGGAGGACATTCAGCAAGTCGACGATTTCTTTGACAATAAAGTTAGTGACTTAGAAAAAGTGAACGTGCTGCTCCTCTTGGAAAATTGGGAAGGATTAACCTTTAAAGCACTAATAGAAGATTTCAAAATGATTAAGCACTGGAAAAGCTTCAATAAAACTGCCTTTGTTGCGGACAGTAAATATCTGAAAGAAGATTCTAAGTTAGAAAGTCTCTTTCCAAGTACGAAGATTGAGTATTTTAACTTGGACCAAAAAGAGATGGCGAAAATGTGGTTAGAGGAATAAGTTTATTTCAGTGTTAACGGAAAGAAGCCGGCCTCGATTGGTCGGCTTTCCTTATTTTAATCCTTCCCATTCTCGCCTCAAAATTCCCATCTTAATAGCGTCAAAATATTCACCGTTCACCACTCTTGCCTCTCTTACTCTTGCTTCTTCCTTCATTCCCAGTTTTTCCGCAACCCTTATCATTCTGCTATTACCGGACCATGTTGACATACCAAGCCGGTGAATAGCAGTAGATGCAAAAAGATAGTCAATCCACAGATTATAAGCCTCTGAACCATAACCGCCGTTCCAATAGTTACTGTCATAGATCACTATCCCTGTTTCTAGCCAATTGGTGTGTTTATCCACCCAGTAGGAGCCAACATATCCAATCACTTTCTCACCCGTTTTGATTACTAACGAGGAAGGAATACCTTCGATAATATCTTGCTTCCAACTTTGCCGATACGCTTCTTTTGACACTCTCTTTTCTTTGATATAAGGACCATTCCACTTTTTTGCTGCTTGTTCCTTCTCTTCAAATTTCCAATAGAATAACTCCGCTAAATCCCCATCATTTGCTTCTTGTAAAATGACTTTATTTCCTTTCAATATGATCATGTGTATGTATTATCCTCCATTATTCTACTTTAACGGAAAAAGACATTATAAATGATAACACCAACGATTATCACTACAATTAAAATGCCCGTACCTTTCCATCCTAAACTTCCAACTAAATCAGCAATTCCGCCACCATGAATACTGCCTGATGGATTTCCTTTCAACTTCTGTTGTCTCAACCGCTCTCTTCTCTCTTCTGGTGTTTGATTACTCACGGAAAATCACCTTCCTTTTCATACGCATTCAATTCTTTTCTTTTTCCAACAACTCAATAATTCGATCTAACTTCTGCTCAATATTTCTTTCCTTCCTAGTAGGCGTATAAGTGTTATCGCCTCCATTATCTTTAAAAAATGTACCTACACTATGAAAAATAAAGGCTATTAAACATATCACGATCATGAATATTAATAGTAACCAGCCCATACTGCCGAGTGCTTGCCAGTTCATCTCACATTTCCCCTTCTTTATTTGTTTTCAACCTCATCACTTTTTTATATCGATATAAACCATACAAACCGAAAGCAAATGATATTCCTGCCATTATTCCACCATACCATTTTATAAATAAGATGAGTTTCGGATCTGGCGGTGACCATACTCCGGTTTGCGGGGTTTCCATATCATTGATCTTCATCACAACATTAATCAAAACAAACATGGCACATACAAATGGAATCCAATACCTATATTTCTTCGGTTTCCCTTGCAATCGAATAACCCCTAACACTACAGCTTACTTAGATTGCCAATCTGCATGTTCAAATAATGGGTAAAGCGTATTTTGACCGATAATCGAAAATTCACCTGCATGTGAAATCGTCATTCTATTCTTTCCAATCCCCAAATCAAAGCGTGCGCCACTTTCTGTTTCGATGTACATCATATAGTCGACATCGACATTTACATTGCGTTTCTTTAATGACATGTTTGAAGATCCTGTTAAAAAAGGGGCAATAACAGCTTTATCCTGACTGTTAAATTCTCTGTTATTTTCCCAATCTGTAATACTTATCGATGACACTTCTTCTTCTCCTATCATATCCGCCATCACTTCTTTATACGTCACAATCCGCCATTGATTACTAATGAAGAATATAGCCAAAGTGACAACTATTAAGGTCATTAAAAAAATCCATCTTCTTCTCAATGAAACCTTCTCCCAACTGATGAAAAAAATGTATTACTTCCAATTTTAACATAAAATAACAAATGACTTGCTGTTTTTCCTAAGAAAAAACGGCAATAAACCACCCGATCTTAATTGACTTAATTAATAAACTTCTTCCTATAATATGGATTATGTCAACTAAGGCTGTATGGCAAAACGGTCATTTTGAAATATTTTATCTGCGTTGCAAAGCTCCGGAAATAGGCTCCGCGTCCTGTGGGCACGGCTTCAGCTAACTTAGGAAAGAAAATTCTTTTCTTTCCTAAGTGGATCTTCAGCTCGCGCTGATTCCACGGGAGTCTCCGCCTATTTCCTACGCTTGAGGGAAGTGCTACAACGATTGGCAGAGCTAAAAGCAGTAGCGCTAAACATGATACATCTAACAGTGAAATATGACACTGAGCATAGCACTCTATATACAAGCTGTGGTATTAGTTGCAGAGCTAAACTTTAGCGTAGGCCAACCACGTAGACTCCCGCGGGACAGGCAGGCGCTGAAGATCCACTTTGTGAAGCGCTCTTCTTCACAAAGTTAGCTTCAGCCGTGCCCCGCAGGACGCGAAGTGGTTGGCCGGAGCGGTATTATAGCACATGAATCATATCAAAATAAATACTAAGCTGTTAGTTGACATAATCCATATTATAGGAACTCAGCTTCATATTCCATATGATTAATGCTGTGACTGCACTTTTATACTATCTTGATTGATAAGAAAAACAGACCAAATCATCATTGATCTGGTCTGTTCAGCTATTCCTGTTATTTTTTCAACACTTTCACATCATATGCTGTTAATGTTACATTTCCTGTTACTGCTTCTCCTGTTATATGATCCTGGTATTCCCCTTCAGCGAGGGTAATTTCCTGGCTTTCACTGGAGAAGTTCATCAAGAATAAATAGTCATTGCTGCCATCTGTACGTACTTGTGCGCTGACACCAACTGGCAGTGTCCCGCCTGTTGCTCGTGTTAATCCTGCTTGATCTGCTAATTTCTCGAAAAATTCCTTGTGGAAGGAACGGTCATTACGAGAAGCGATATAATACGCTTTTCCTTGTCCGAATTCGTTCACTGTCAAGGCCGGTCTGTCCGCATAGAAATCACTTCCATATTGCGCTAAAGCCTGAGCGCCTTCCAAATGAATCAGGTCACAAAGCTCCTTCGCCTGATATTCTCCACTTAAGCCTAATTCATTATTGCCGATGACTTTGACATGATTCGTCTGACCATCATATAAACCGTCTATTTCTTCTGACCAGATACCTAGCGTTTTACGTAATGGACCTGGGAATCCGCCTAAGAAACATAAATCCGTTTCATTAACAATTCCGGACCAGTAAGTTGTAACGAACGTGCCACCATTTTGCACAAATTTCTCGATGTTCTCGCCAACACCTTCACGAACCATATATAACATTGGCGCCACGACTACTTTATACTTGGAAAGGTCCTTCTCGGAATCAATCACATCAACTGCGATGCCTTGTTCCCAGAATGCCTGATAGTGCTCGGTTACCGTACGCTCATAATGCACACCACTGTTACGTGGACCTTGTGAATCGTTGACAGCCCAGCGATTTTCCGTATCAAAAATGATCGCAACTTCCGCATCTACCGTCGTTCCCACAACTTCATCTAATTGGGACAGGTTTTCGCCCAATTCTTTTACTTCCTGAAAAACACGGTTGTGTTCAGTACCAAGATGATCAACGACTGCACCATGGAACTTCTCACTGGATCCACGACTCTTACGCCATTGGAAATACTGTACAGAATCAGAACCATGAGCAACCGCCTGCAGGGAAGACAAATTATGCATGCCCGGTTTTTTCAATTTACTGATTGGCTGCCAGTTCGTTAAGCTTGGCGTGCTTTCCATTAATAAGAATGGCTGTCCATCTTTTAAAGAACGGAACCAATCATGATTCATCGCTGTATAGGCTGCACGATAGGATGGATCACTTGTATCATGCCACAATGGGTACGAATCCCATGAAATAAAGTCGATATCATCTGCCATTTTTGCATAATTTAACGGTTCGAATAATTCCATAAAGTTTGCCGTTGCTGGCATTTCTGGTTTTACTGCCTTTAACGGTTTCACTTCATGACGATAAAAATCTAATGTTTGGTGCGTAACAAAGCGTTTCCAATCAAGGTTTAATCCGTGCACCATGGATTCCCCGTGCGGAGCTGGTGACTCCACTTGTGACCAGCTGGAATACGTATGACTCCAGAACGTGGTCCACCACGCATCATTTAAAGCATCCAATGTTTGGTATTTTTCTTTTAACCAGTCACGAAATGCTTCCTGACAGTAATCACAGTGACATTCACCACCATATTCATTGGAAACATGCCAACCGATCACAGCCGGATGATCTGCATAACGCTCCGCTAATTTCGTGTTCATTGTGGTGACTTTATCACGATATACCGGAGACGTATAACAGTGATTGTGACGTAAACCGTGTAAATTACGAACACGATTCGCCTCCACTCTCAATACTTCTGGATACTTCTCTGACATCCAGGCAGGTCTTGCCCCACTTGGCGTTGCTAAAAACGCAAATATACCGTTTTCATGGAACTTATCCAATAATTTATCCATCCAATCGAAAGTAAACGTTCCTTCCTCCGGCTCTAATTTCGCCCAGGAAAAGATACCGACTGACATCACATTACAATTGGCCAGCTTCATTAATCGAATATCTTCCTCCAACACTTCCGGGTATTTTTCCCACTGTTCCGGGTTATAATCTGCCCCGTGTAACATTTTTGGTATTTTTTCACTTACTGGTTTGAATTTCATGTTATCACCTGTCTTTCAATGTTGTTATGTTAGTATACCATTAATTATTCTTATAAAATTTCATATTATCGATATTCATCCAATTACCTGCATTCGCATATGAAATAATACCAATTTCACATTGGCCATTTGTAACAGTAATGTTTTCTATTTCCACCTTCACCCAACTATCCGCACTTACCGGTAAATCCTGTTGTAATTCCGTACCACCATAGTTTTTGGCATAGATATACACATCATCTTGTCCACCACTATTCAGAACCCATGCTGACAAAGTATATTCGCCATCTTCAAGTCCACTTATTGTCTGATAGGTTGATACAGTATAGTCATTATCTTTCCAATGCGTCAGTTTATAATCACCATTTATTCCTGGACTTTCTACAACTACTGCATCACTATTACTGCTATCTTGTGTCCAAACACCCCAATCAGTTGGAGAGTTTGTCCAACCATCTTGTTCAAAATCATGGTTTTGAAGCAAATTAGTTGGGACCGTACTATTAAAGACAGAAACACTTTCTAATGCATTCCCATTAAAATCAAATAACGTTTGATTATCCCAAGGGTTGGACAATAAACCAGTATCATCATTATAAAGTTTACCAGCATCCGTGCCCCAATTCGCTCCTTCTACAGGAAGCCAAGTGGGTTCCCACCAGAAGATCCCTCTGCCTCTATCATTCGGAATGTCTGCAACTATTTCTTGTAAATCTTTCATATAGTCCATTTGTCCCTGCGGAGTAGCCGGATAGCCACCAACTTCTTCTTCTGTCTCGTAAAATGAATTACCTAAACCATCACCATCAGCTAATGTAAATCCATAAGCAGTTTCTACAATCATGACATCTTTATTATATCTTTTACTGATATCATTTAAATTATAATGTAATTCCCCCATCGTACCATGCCAAAAAGGGTAATAGGATAGACCAATTATATCGAAGTCCACCCCTAAATTAGTTATTTCATCAAACCACCATCTATATAAACTATTATCCCCTCCATGGTCAAGGTGCAGTACTATTTCTACATCTTCCCCACTATCTAGCGCATCATTAATCCCAGAAATTCCAGAAGAGAACAGTTCCGCTAATTGTGTGAAATCAGTATTATCTGTACCTACCTTTCCATCGTCCCATAGAATTCCAGATGTAGTTTCATTTCCTACTTGAACCATCTGCGGCATCACATTTTCCTGTTTAAATGTTTCTATTACATTTTTAGAGTAATTATATACCTCATCTTTTAATTCAGTGTAAGATAAGTCTTGCCATGCTTTAGGTTTAGTCTGTGTTCCCGGATCTGCCCAAAAATCACTGTAATGAAGATCAAGTAAAATCCCCATCCCTTCTGCTTTTGCACGTTTTGCTAAAGAAAGAGCAGTTTGTATATCATTCGTTCCTCCACCGTAAGGATTACCTTGTGCATCATAAGGATCCACCCATAGTCGTAATCGAACGTAATTCATACCATTTGAGCTTAAGATTTCAAGTGCATCTTTTTCAACACCATCTTCATAGAAAGTGCCTCCCAGCTCCTCCACTTCTTCTAGCATGGAAACATCTCCACCCATGATAAGATTACTTGATGCTTGAAGATCACCAGGATTCGTAATACTTGTTAGAATAAATAAACTAAGGAATAAAATACTACCAGTAAAAAATACTTTTAGCTTTTTCATAAAATGAACCTCCTATATTTATTTAAAATGAATGAAACACATCCAATGTCTCTAAAGCATTCCCCTTGAAATCAAACAATCCTTGATTGGCCCAGTGATTACCTCCCCGGCCAAGATCATTACCATATTTCATACCTTCAATACTTGCCCAAGTAGTTTGTTTAACAGGCAGCCAAGCCGGTTCCCAATATACAATGCCTAATCCACAATAGTCATCTGTTTTAAGGTTTTTAACAGTATTCATAAGATCTATCAAGAAATCTTGCTGTCCTTTAGGTGTAGGAGGATAACCAGCTATATCAGATAGTTCTCTATTAAATATACTGTCTTCATCTTTAGGTGACTCATCTGTAAATGCATACGCAGTTTCTACAATCAATAAATCTTTTTTGAATCTATCTCCTATATCTTTCAAATTAGAACTTAGATCTGCTAAACTGCCGTGCCAGTATGGGTAGTATGACAAACCGATAATGTCAAAATCTACGTCTCTTTTACAGATTTCATCAAACCAAATTCGATATAGCTTATTCGCACCGCCGAAATCAAGATGCAGAATAATTTTCATTTGATCAGTATGATAGTTTTCTCTTACGGCCGAAACTCCAGCTTTCAGCAAATCTGCTAATCTATCATAAGCCCCATCTCTTTCATGCTCTTCCCATACCTCAAATTCCTTTTCTTCAAATTTGAATTTTGGGGTTTGACCATCTGGCCATAGCATACCGTTTGTTATTTCATTACCAATTTGGATGTACTCAGGCACCAAATTTTCTTTATCAAACACTGCTAATACTTCTTTCGTATAGCTGTATACCTTTTCTATTAATTCCTCTTGACTTAAGCTTGCCCATTCTTTCGGTTTTTGTTGTTTTTTTGGATCTGCCCAAAAATCGCTGTAATGTAAATTCAACATCAACTTCATGCCTTCAGCCTTAGCTCTTCTGGCTAATCGAAGCGTTGTACTTAAATCATTTGTTCCTCCTAAATAAGGATTCCCTTGTGAATCGAAAGGATTTACCCATAATCGAAGTCTTACCGTATCAATACCTTTCGTTTTTAATATTTCAAATAAATCTCTTTTTTGGTTATTCAAAAAGAATTCTCCGCCAAATTTTTCAACTTCATCTAATATCGAAATATCTACACCTTTAATAAATTCCTGATTCAAAATAGTATTGCCTCCCCAATAGTTAATTTCTTTTTTAGTGTTAGCCTTTTGTCCCACCTGCAGTTAGACCAGATATTAAATACCTTTGCAAGAATAAATACAGAACCGCAACAGGAGCAGCTATTAAAATGGCGCCTGCAGCAAAGCGGGTAAAATTGTTCGAAAACTGATCATTAATAAAATTGAACAGACCCAATGCTAAAGTATAATTCTCTGAACTTTGCAGAATGATAGATGGCAACAGAAAATCAAACAATGGATTCATAAAATTAAATAAAGCAACTACAGCTAGAATTGGTTTAGCTAACGGCATAATGATTTTCAAAAATACTGTTAAATGCCCAGCACCGTCAATTCGTGCAGCTTCATCTAATTCTCTAGGAATCGTGTCTAAATAACCCTTTACAAGCCATGCATTGAAAGGTATCTGACCACCAACATAAATAAGAACCAATCCTGTTAATGTATCAAGTAAGCCTACTAAATTTAACAGGATATAAAGGGCAACCATTGCCATCATTGCCGGAAACATTTGCAAAATCAAAAACGTATACAATCCTGTTTTTTTACCAACAAAATTATATCTAGAAAAAGCATAAGCTACTAAAGATGTCATAACGACAGAAAAGATAGCAGATGCACTGGAAACTATCATACTGTTCTTATACCAATTAAGGTAATCACTGCTAGGATCTGTGAATAGCCATTTATAGTGAACGAATGACCAGTTTTCAGGAATGATAGATGATGAATAAAAACTGGTACTAGAGTTCAACGACATTCCAATAGCCCAAATAATCGGATATACAATAATTACAGTCATAATACCAAAGATGAGATATATTCCTGCTACTTCTAAATTTGATTTAAACTTGGCATTCATTAAATTTTACCCTCCTGCTTAAAAGAACTGGTTCTACGGAATTGCAAAATGGCAAATACCGATATTAAAATACCAATTATTAAAGAAATCGCAGCAGCCATACTGTAATTATTCGTTTCAAACGTTAGTTTATACACCCATGAAATTAATATATCCGTACCGCCTGCATTTTGTCCCTGAACGGCAGGACCACCTTCATTAAATAAATAAATGACGTTGAAATTGTTGAAATTGGTAGTATATTGAATTATTAATAAAGGAGCTGTTGCGAATAAAACGTGCGGAAGTGTTATATTCTTAAATTTCTGCCATCTGGTAGCACCGTCCACTTCGGCAGCCTCATACCAGTCCTTTGACACACTTTGAAGAACTCCAGAAAATAAGGCAAATACAAACGGATACCCTAACCATGTCTGAATGAGTATAAGCACTATTCTCGTATAAAATGGATCTGACAACCACGGAATTCCTTCCCCACCAAAAAGGGGTATGATTATGTCACGATTAATAGTCCCAAACTCATTGTTAAACATTGCAGCAAAAATTAATATGGACACAAAACCCGGAACTGCCCACGGTAAAATCAAAATTGTTCTGATAGCTTTTTTAAATTTAATTCTACTGTCATTTGCTAATAACGCTAAAAATAAACCTAATACAATTTGAAAAGTTGTTGCCACCAATGTCCAAATAATAGTCCAGGCAAATACACTGACAAATGTATCTTTCCAGAGTGGAGCAGTAAGAAGTGTTCCGAAATTCTCAAATCCTACCCAGTCTATTAAATTTTTCGGAGGTGAATTATATAGGTCATAATTCGTAAATGCTAAAGATACTGCAAACAGTAAAGGCAATAACACTGAAAAAATTAACAATACGAACCCAGGTATTATCAAAATATAAACAAAACTCTTGTCATAAGCGATTTTTACGGATTCTCTTATACTAGGTGCTTGCCAGCCTTGAGCAATAAGCTGTGCTTGTTTTCTAGCATCTTTAACATTTAGCACATAAAAAATAACCGCAAACACTATTAGGATCAATGAAATCAAACCATATACCAATAAAAAAATGGAATGGTCTTCTCCAGCTATTGTCCCTAATGTTCTGATTCCCCATAACCCCAAATTAATAAATTTAGCGCATGTCAGCAGAAAACATATTTCTAATAAAATTAAAATGGTACCTTTCAAAAATCTTCTATTATATAATTGTCCTAATCCCGCAAAAATAATGGATAATATTGTTGCAATAGTTGGATTATGATTATTCTTTCTGTCCTGAATATTTTCAGAATAAATTTCATTCTTAGACATTTCAATCATCCTCTGTTTAAATTTAGAATGAGAAGGAAACCTTCTCATTCTAAGCAACTACTATTCTGAAAGTTGTATTTTATCTTTAATATTGCCTACAACATCTTTTAAATTTTCCTCTACATCTCCACCATTTACAATTAATTCAATGGCATCATCCATATCCCATACTACTGACATTTCAGGGATATTTGGCATAGGCGTTCCATTTGGAATTTGTGCTGTATAGCCGTCATACACAGGATCTTCAATACTTTCTAGAATTTCTGGTCTTGGAGGTATTTCTCCTGTCAAATCATAATACAGCTGAGAATTTTCATTATTCGTCATGTATTTAGCTAAATTCATTGCCCATTCAGGACTTTCCGAATAAGAAGATACTAACCATGCTTTTACTCCTACAAATGAAGGAGCAGCCTCTCCATTAATTTTTGGTAAAGGAGCAGTGCCTAAATCTTCACCGAGCGCCTCTTGATAAATTGGAATATTCCATGGACCACTAACAGCCATCCCGACTTTTCCTTCTGTAAATAATCCATCAATCACATCAACTGTCAGACTTTTAGGCAGTAAACCTTCATCGATGAATTTTTTATATTCTTGCAAGCCAGCAATTGAACCTTCATTATCTAAACCGATATCTGACGTATCATATACTCCGTCTTCTTCTCCAAAGATATAACCACCGTAAGCATTCATAAAGGAATATAAGTAATAAAACTCAGGGGAGATTAAAAATCCAAATTGATCTTTCTCAGGCGCTGTCAATTCTTTTGAAATCTCATATACTTCGTCCATTGTCTCTGGCGGTGAATCTACTAAACTTTTGTTATAGTAGAGAAAATAGGTATCGATCGTTACAGGAGATCCATATAACTGTCCTTCATAAGTGAAAGCATCTATCGCAGCTTCACTATACCCACTTAACTCCTCATCAGTATACTCAAACGGTTCTGCTAACCCTTGAGCAACCACATCTCCTAATCTATCCTGCGGCTGGAAGAATAAGTCTGGCCCATCACCTGTTGGTCCAGCCAAACTAAGTTTCTGCAGTTGATCAGGCATTGGAACCTGTTCAACAACAACGTCTATTCCTGTTTCTTCTTTATATTTCGTAAACATTTCTTCTGCTGCCTCAATCGCTTCTTCTTCATCATTCACCCATACTTTTAATTCATCTGGTTTCTCTTCGCTTTGGTTCTCTTCCCCTTGTTCTTTATTTTCTTCAGATTGTGAAGCTCCTTCACGCTCCGGGGCACAAGCAACCAATGTGAGAACAGCTATAACTAATAATAAACCCAAAAACACTTTAAACTTTTTCAACTAATTGACCTCCTTAATAAATTTAATTAATTAATACAAGTTAATTATAAAGCGATTTCATTTTTAAATATATATCAAAATATTCTATATCAGTTTCAGATAATGTAATTTGCTTTTCAGGAATATGTACCCACCTTGATTTTATTGCAGTTATAAAAACTAATAAAAACAGGAAAATTCACCTAGACATAATTAATTAAAAAATACACAATCACCCATAATTGGATTATGTTAACTAGCCATCGCTGCCAAGCATCCATATTGAGATATTTAATGTGCTAGGATACCGCTCCGTCCAACCACTCCGCGTCCTGCGGGGCACGGCTGGAGCTAACTTTGTGAAGAAGAACGCTTCACAAAGTGGATCTCCAGCACCTGCACAATCCCGCGGGAGTCTCCGTGGTTGGCCTACGCTAGGATGGGGGCTCTACAATTTTTGTAAGAGCTAGTATATTGATCGTATGCATATATAATAGCTATTGAAAAATGCTTAGAATCACTGCTTTTTGCTGTTCCATACGTTGTAGCACTTCCCTCAAGCGTAGGAAATAGGCGGAGACTCCCGTGGAATCAGCGCGAGCTGAAGATCCATTTATGAAAGAAAAGAATTTTCTTTCATAAATTAGCTGAAGCCGTGCCCGCAGGACGCGGAGCCTATTTCCGAAGCTTTGCAACGCAGATAAAATATTTCAAAATGACCATTTTTCCATATAGCCTTAGTTTACATAATCCATATTATAGGAACTCAAATTCATGTTCAGTATGATTACTGCTGTGACTGTACTTACATACTTTCTGTTTGATAAAAAAACCTGCATTATTATAAATGCAGGTTTCGATAAGTGGAAGGTGTTATACCTTCCCGTTTTTTAAATGTCGCTACAAAATGACTAACACCATTGAATCCTACTTGTTTGGCAATCTCTTTCAAAGATAAATCTGGTGTAGTTAGTAAGATTCGTTTTGCCTCTCTGATCCGCAATTGTACCAGAAAAGAATATGGACTAATACCGAATGTATCATGAAACATCGAATTTAAATGTTGCGAACTTACTCGTGCTTTTTCTGATATCTCTAATAGGCCAATGTCCTGTGGATACACTTGTTCCAACCATTCTACAATCTCCCTGATTTTTTCAAATGATTGCAAGACTGACAATCTATTATTCATTTGACCATACTTTTTCAACCGCATTAAAAATTGATATAAATCAGCAGATATCTCGTGGGCTAAATGATGTGGCGATTGATATTCTTCCAATTTTTCAATGATTTTCTCCACATGTGTACTAAATGAAATCTTTTCATTCTCTTCATAGAAAGCAGAATAGTTCATGTCTAATGCATTTAAAATAGGATCAATTGCTACTCCTGTAAAAGTAATGTAGTACGTTTCCCAATTTTTATTTGATCCATGATTCGAATAATATTTATGTGGAGTGTACGGTGTCAAAAGAATCGCTTTCCCACGCGGTAAGAAAAAAGATTCACTTCCTAATTCTATAATACCTTCACCATTTACTGTTTGCAGCCAATGATAATATGGATATCCTTCAGGACGATTAAAATCTAATTCATTTGAATTATACCCAATACTCTCTATATACAAGGGCAATGGATTCTCCGATACAGAAAAAGTAAAACGTTTTTTCTCATCCATCAGCTATCCCCTTTCTTCTTATAATCTAATAGAACTACTTATTCTATTATAATTGAAATATGGAAGAGGAGCCAAATTCTTTTTGACATTCATTTGGAAAACAGAAGCTGCGTCGACTAAAGAATTCGTATTATAAAGCGTGACTTCAATCAGCCGGGGTATTACGGACGGTTAGCGCCGTGATAAAAAATCATTCATATAATCTCTGAACAATATATTCCTTTCCTTCGCCATCAGACAATAAAAATACGGCTAAACACATACCTTGGTATTTAGCCGACTCCAATATTTCAATTCATATTCGGTTCAAATAATTCACTCAAAATTAAAGCAACTGCACCTAAGGCAGATCCGTATTGCCCCAGGTTAGAAAGGGACACGGGTGTTTGTTGTGCTTGGTTGGAAATCGCTCTTGACTGAATGGTCTGAACAATCGGGTCTAAAATGAAATCCCCGGCTTGTGCCACTCCCCCGCCGATGATAATCGAGCTCGGATTACAGACATGTATCAGGTTGGTTAGGGCTATGCCTAAATAACTTCCAGCTTCCTTTAGAATATCTTTGGCCAGCTGATCCTCTTCGACTGCCGCCTGATGAACCAGTTCGGCTGTGATTGGTTCGGGATATTCGGATAGAAGTGATGGATTACCTTGTCTCAGCAGCTCCATTGCTCGCTCTCCTATTGCAGGGCCAGAGGCAATCGTTTGTAAGCAGCCATCATTGCCACAGGTACATCGTTTCCCCTTTAAATCAATCATCATATGACCTATCTCACCGGCGATACCATGCTCGCCACTAAATAATTTGCCATCAATGACAATACCAGCACCAATCCCCCTGCCAACATTAACGGCAATCATGCTGCTGTGAGTCGTTTTATTTTCAAACCACGCTTCACCTAAAGCCAATGCTTTTGCATCATTCTCTACCTTCACATCCATATCAAAATGAGCCTCTAAGTGTTGTTTGATTGCTACATCACGCAAGTTAAGGTTAGGCGCAAAAATAGATATCCCTTGATCCGCGTCGACCACACCATGCATAGCAACGCCTATACCAATAAATTGTAACGAACTATGCTTTTGAATTAATTGCGTAACGACATCTAAGAGCATTTGCAAAAAGTCCTGCTTTTGAATGCCCGTGGTTAAAGGTTGTTCCTGCCCATCAATGATATCACCCGACAAATCAGAGATGACAAATTGAATATCCTCTGGTCCGACATCAATGCCAATAATATAAAATCCGGTTGTATTTAACACCAGCATAGTAGGCTTTCGGCCACCTTGCGAAGCGCCGAGCTGACTTTCTTTAATTAAGCCCTGCTCTAATAATTCTTTGACAATCGTTCCTACTGTTGGTGGTGTTAATTGCGTTTCTTTTGCAATTTGAGCACGTGAAATAGAGCCGGAGGTACGAATTTTATTAAGAATAATTGATTTATTTAATGATTTCATCCATTGAAAGCTTCCGCGCAGCATCATGTTCCCCAACTTTCTTAATATACTTTACTAAGTATACCACATTATTTATGTGTCATTAAATGATTCTTATGAACAACATGGTTACTATCTTTAAATGCAATATGCCGTTCATTTAACTGAGATGGTGATTCAACACCAGCTGCCGATGCAATATTATATAGACCTTCCCTGATCGATAGCACATAATTGGTAACACGATAAGATTTTTCTTCGATATCCAAGCCCCGCTGTAATTTAGGGTCAGTCGTTGCGACACCTACCGGACAATGATTAGTATGACAGACTTGAGCCATGATACAGCCAGTTGTAATCATAAAAGCACGAGCCGCCTGCACTAAGTCTGCCCCAAGTGCTAACGCTAAAGCCATCCGGTCAGGTGTGAATAATTTCCCTGAGGCAATAATCTTCACCTTCTCACGTACACCAGCACTGATTAACGCCTGATTCAGGATCGGGATCGCTGATTTTATCGGTAATCCTACACTATCTGTCAGCTCCTGAAAAGTTGCACCGGTTCCACCTTCACCGCCATCAACGGAAATAAAATCAGGAATCTTGCCGGTCTCTTTCATTACTTCTGCCAAATGATAAATCTCCTCTTCCTGTCCGACAACGATTTTAATACCTACCGGCTTTTCCGATACCGATCTGACTTCTTCTACAAAATCTAATAAGCCGTAGACGTTATCAAACTGATGAAAACGGTTAGGACTGTCATTCGCTTTAAATGGTTCAATTCCCCGGTTACGCGCAATTTCTTCTGTCACTTTATCAGCTTCTAAATGACCACCTCTTGTTTTGGCCCCTTGTGCTAATTTAATCTCAAACGCTTTAATTTGTGTGATCTCTGCTTTTTGCTTTAATTGTTCCCACGACATCTTGCCATCGCTGGTGCGCACTCCATATAAACCAGGACCGATCTGCATGATGATATCGACATTTCCTTTGAAGTGGTAGGCAGACAAGCCGCCTTCTCCTGTGTTCATCCACGTACCGCCTGCACGGCCTAAGCCAATGGATAAAGCACTGATGGCTCGATCTCCGAGCGCGCCATAACTCATTCCAGACATTCCAATCAGTCCTTGCAAACGAAAAGGATGTTTGACATTCGGGCCAATAACGACTTCATGTTCCTTTTTTAATAAATAAGGAGACACCTGCTGCGATTGACGATGTTCTTTGCGTGAGAATAGATTTTCTTTATCAACGTGATAAATTTTGGTATCAATAAGTGGTGCATGCTGAACAGATAGTTCTTCTTTTAACTTCGGAAACATCGTATTTCTTATATAATAACCTTGCTGATCAAAATCCCGTTTGGAACCAAATCCCTCTAGTCTTCTCTTATACTTTGCCGGCAGGACAATATCCTGATAGTCTTTCCTCGAAAAAGGCTTTCCGGTATTATCCTCCGTAAATAAGTACTGTCTTAACTCAGGACCGATACTTTCCAAAAAATAACGAACTCTGCCGATCAATGGATAATTCTTAAGCACAGCATGCCTTTTTTGATTTCGGTCAACTAAAAAGGCATATAGCATTAACATGCCTGGGATAATAAGAATAATCACAACCATACTTAACAAAATCACCGATGCAATCTCCGCCATATCCGTCCCCCACTTTTCCTTATTAATTCCAAACGCAAAAAAATAAAAGGTATGGAAAGTTTCCATACCTCATTGTATTAATAGGGACCTCTAATATGATCATGCACGTCATTTTTATAAAAGTTTTGTAGTCGTTCAAGCTCGGTTTCAGTAAACTCAGGTACTTTCATCGCCGCCAGATTATCATCGACTTGCTTGATTGTCTTAAATCCAGGTATTACGGAGGAAACAGCATCATGACTTAAGATCCACTTCAGTGCAGCTCTTGTCATATTACCTCGGCCATCTTTGATCCAGTTCAGCTGATTGCTCAATTCCACCCCTTTATCAAAAGGTAAACCGGCAAAGGTTTCTCCTACATTAAAAGCTTCTCCATTTTGATTAAATTTCCGGTGATCATCTTCTTCAAATTGGTGGCCAGCTGAGAATTTGCCTGTTAATAGCCCGCTTGCCAGTGGTACCCTTGCCAGAATTCCAACATTCTTTTGCTTCGCTACAGGAAACAACTCTGTAACAGGCTTTTGCCGGAAAATGTTAAAAATGACTTGCAGCGCGTCAACATTCGGATTTTCCATCGCTAATAACCCTTCCTCAACCGTCTCCACGCTGACACCATAGTGGCGTATTTTCCCCTGTCGCTTTAAAGAATCTAACACACCAAAAACGGCACCATCTCTTATAATCTCGATTGGTGGACAATGAATTTGAATAAGGTCCAGTTGCTCGCGCTCCAGTCTTCTTAAACTATTCTCCACATAATTTGTGACGGCTTCTTCTGAATAATTGGCCGGATCATGAATGTCTCCAGCACGACAAAATTTCGTAGCAATGTGAATCTGGTCCTCTTTACCTTTTGTTGCTTTTGCTAATAATTCCTCACTGTGTCCATCACCATAGACATCTGCCGTATCAAAGAAATTAACACCTGCATCCATTGCTCTTGCTAATCCATTGAGTGCTTCTGTATCATTTGTTTGCCCCCATGCTCCACCTACCGCCCAAGTACCAAAGCTTAATTCACTAATTTTCATATCTGTTTTTCCAAATTGACGATATTGCATAATCCCTCTCCATTCATTTTAATTTGACTGCGTTTTCATCACCTATTATACATAGAGCCACTGTAAAACATAAATAATCCGCTCTGATTTTGAAACCACTTCCATTATTTATCATCGTACACTTCTGCATGATTTGATATGATAAAGTAAGACTTCAATCAGTGGGGGTATTACGGACGGTTAATGCCATGATAAAATAGAAAAAGGATTTCCTTGATAAGGAGGACAAATCGAATAATGAAAGAATTTTACAAAGTTTTAATTGTAGATGATGAAATGCTGATACGACAAGGCATTATTAATTATATTGAATGGGAACAAGAAGGTTATAAAATTATAGGAGAGGCTTCGAATGGTGAAGAGGCTTTAGAATTACTTGATTCTTATCAGCCACAGATCATGATTACGGATATCGTCATGCCGGGAATGGACGGCATTGAATTAGTGAAAAGGGTGAAAGAACACTATCCTGATACCGAAATTATCGTTTTAAGCAGCTTTGAAGATTTTGATTATGTTCGTCAAACCTTTCAAAATGGTGTGGCAGATTATATATTAAAGCCAAAGTTAAACACAACAGAGTTAATTAAAACGTTAAATCGTGTCACAGCAAGACAAACGAAGTCTCCCAACATTCAAACGAGCAATTCTTCTGTACATGGTATATTAAGAAAAATGGTTGATGGCTATCAATCCATTCGTGATATGGACATTATTCAAGAACAATTTCCATACGATACCTTTCTCTTAATAGAAGCGCTTTGGAGTAAACATCATCCACCAAACATGTCAAAGCAACAGATTTCTGCTCTCTTAAAAAAAGAGTTGAAGGATGTCATTCATTTTGATATCCCTATACAAGAGCATGGTCTCCTTTTTATCGCGAATTTTGATGCGGATGACCTTCCACAAGTAAGAACAGCGATAGAGAATGGTAGCAGGGCAGCTGCTTCACCATCTGCAAAGTGGATCATCGGACAACCTTTCCATTCCATTCATCAATTGAAGGAACTATATGAAATTAACCAGAAAAAGCTGCAGCAATATCATTTTTATCTAGCAGATCGTAGATTACTTGCCTATGATCAATTGCCTGCACAGGATGATACACAACCCGACTTTGATTTGAATCACTTAATTTATCTTTTTAAACGCAAACAGTTCCAGGAAGCCTTTATCTATTTAAACGAACACATCGGCATTCTCTCTCATCAGTATGACCGAGATGCCTTCGAATTCAAATCCTGGTTAGAGAATATTATCTTTAATATCATCGTGCTGCTTGGTAACATGAACTATCCAATTAAAGATTTAGAAGCAGAAAAATACAGCTATTTCTCTGATATTAATGATGCCTTTCATATCCGTGAAGCAATTGCTATATTTGATGCCTTTATCGCCAAAGTAGAACTATTAGTACTGCCATCTAATGTGGAAACAACGTCTAATATTCAATTGCTGCTTGATTATATTGATGATCATTATGAGCAACATTTAACGTTAAAGACATTGGCTGACCATTTTCATTTTAATCCTTCCTATTTATCGAGCTACTTCAGTAAACATCATCAGGAAGGATTTAGTGAATACTTAAACCATGTACGCATTAAGAATGCAATGAAGCTATTGCGAAGCACTGACCTGTCGATTTCTGCTATCAGTGAGGAAGTAGGCTATTCCGACCCTAGTTACTTCACTAAAGTATTTAAAAAAGTAGCATCTGTATCTCCAAGCACGTACCGACGGGATAATAAGTAAATGAATTGAGGACGTACTAATGAAAAGAATGCTAAAGATTATTCATTCAAATAATTTGTTCATCAAAATCTTTCTCGTCATGGTAATTAGTATTATAGCTGTATCGTTATCCATCACATACAGCAGTATCCAAATGTCGAGTAATTTATTTATGGATACATTCAGCATAACCAACTCAAAAATTATGAATCAGATTACCGAAAGAATCGACAACTTCACGGAATCCACTGTCTCTGCTTCATTAGAAGTTGAAACGAATGGTGTGATGAAGCAAGCACTGTTAGAAAATCACCCTACCACTGTCGATGAATCTAATTTTTATTATGAAATGAAATATGAAATGGATAGAATCTATGCAGAGGTAGACCCTAACGATGCCAACATGGTCATCATGAGTAACAATCAACACGTCTTTAATATGAATTATATTAAATGGCCGGTAGATGGAAACAAGCTGGCTAATTCCGATTTAATTAAGCGTGTTAAGGAAAGTTCCAATGATATCGTTTACCAGTTCGAGAATTCTGAAGTCACAAATGGAGTCCCTATGATCGTTGCTTCCAAAGCGTTACGTCTGAAATCGGACTATATTTATGGTTATTTGTTTTTTTCATTAACAGAACGAGATCTGCGGAAGTTCTACGAAAGCTATACGAGTGCTGGCAATAATGTAATGTTAATTACCCCCGGTGGGAAAATCATTTCCAGTAATTTAAAAGAACGAATTGGTGACACATCAGAGAAATTACTAAATTATGCGAAAAGCTTTGAAGACGAAGATTTAGAATATCGTCAAGTCAACGTCTTCGATCATGATTATACGATTCTTTCACAATATCTTCCCAGTCTAGATGTTTATCTAGTAAACCTGATCGATCAGAGGGTGGTAGCCGATAATGTCATCGATACCAGTGACATCATTTTAATAAGTGTAGCAATTGTTGGCATTGCAGTACTGGTCGCATTCTTAATTTTACGTAGAATGACCGTCTCCATCAGTCAATTAGTCAACCAAATTTCAGATATGGGAAGGTACCAGTTCAATAAACCGTTAAAAGTGACAGGTGGTTATGAAACGCAAAAAATAGCTGAAGCATTTAATTATATGCTGAATGAGTTACAGGATTACGTACAGCTGCTTATGAACACGCAAGAAAAACAGAGAAAAGCAGAATTAGAAGCACTGCAACACCAGATCAATCCACATTTTATATACAATACACTAGCTTCGATCAAATTTATGATTAAACAGGAAAAGCAAGAAATTGCCGAAAATACGATGGATTCTTTTATTGCACTGATTCAAAATTCGTTAAGTAATGTTGATGAGACAGTAAGTGTGGAACAAGAGCTAGAAAATCTGAAGAACTATGTACAAATTAACCAAGCCCGTTATGGCGACCGGATTAAAGTCAATTATCTGATTTCACCAGATTGTCTCGATCTGTACTTGCCGAAGCTTGTACTGCAACCTTTTATTGAGAATGCGTTCTTCCATGCGTTTACCAAAAAGAAAAACGGCTTTATTCAAATATTAATTGCACGCCGTGAAAATCAATTAGTTTGTGAAATTGTCGATAACGGCGATGGAATGGGAGAAGAACAGATCGATAATAAAACAGTCAAAACGAAACAAAAAAGAAAATTATTTAGTGGTATTGGTGTCAAAAATGTACACGAGCGTATTCAATTACTGTACGGGAAAGACTATGGCGTCGAAATAGAAAGCGAGCTTGCCAAAGGAACGAAAGTGATTATCGTTCTTCCAGTAAATGAACATCCTGAATAACAGGAGACCTCCATCAGTACAGGTTTTACCCCCCTGCTGGTGGATCCCCCCTTCCCCATCTCAAGTGGATAATGGTAAAATTAACACCTAAAAAAAGTACCTTTTTCTAAAAAAACTGCGAATAACATTTTATGGTTTTGCCCATTCTAAAAATAATCTTATTTTTTACTAAAGATCATCCAAGATGTCTTTAGTATTTTTTTGTTACAATCATGTTACATCGTTGAAATCGTTTTCAACGTACCTAACAAAAATACTTAGGGGGTATTTAGCAATGAGTAAACATATTACTAACAAATTCTGGTTGCTTATGATAGCGCTTGTAACAGCTACCGTATTAGCAGCATGTGGTGGGGATGATTCAGAAGGAGATGCTGAAGGTGGCGATGATGCTTCAGGTACTTCTCAGCTGACTGCGTGGGCATGGGATCCTAACTTTAACATTGCAGCGCTAGAACTTGCGAAAGAAAATTATGATGCCGAAGGTTTTGAATTAGAAGTTATCGAAAATGCACAAGACGATATCGTTCAAAAACTTAACACTGGTCTTAGCTCTGGTACGATGAAAGGTATGCCAAACATTGTATTAATTGAAGATCAACGTGCACAAAGCTTTTTACAGTCTTATCCGGATGCATTCTATCCAATCGGTGATTATTTCAATACAGAAGATTTCGCTTCTTATAAAATAGCACCAACTAGCTTCGATGGTGAACAATATGGTCTTCCATTCGATACTGGTGCTACTGGTTTCTTCTACCGTACAGATTACCTTGAAGAAGCTGGTTACACAGAAGAAGATTTAACAAATATTACATGGGCTGATTTCGTTACCATTGCAAAAGATGTAAAAGAGAAAACAGGTCACCCTATGCTAGCACTTGATCCAAATGATTTAGGTATTTTACGTGTCATGATGCAAACAACTGGTACTTGGTACACAAATGAAGATGGCGAAATCAATCTAGTGGATAATGAGCCATTAAAATTAGCGTTAACACATTACAAAGAACTAATGTCTAATGATCTTGTTCAATTAGTATCTGACTGGAGCCAATACTTAGCAGCGTTCAACAGTGGCGACGTAGCATCTGTCCCTGCTGGTAACTGGATCGCAGCTAGTGTCGAAGCTGAAGAATCTCAATCAGGCAATTGGAAAGTTGCTCCAACACCACGTCTTGACATGGAAGGTGCAAAAAATGCATCTAACCAAGGTGGTAGCTCATGGTATGTACTAAACATTGACGGTAAAGAAGCAGCAGCAGAATTTTTAGGCCAAACATTTGGCTCTAACGCTGACTTCTACCAAAGCCTTGTAGAAGACGTAGGCGCACTTGGAACATACACTCCTGCATCTGAAGGTGACGCTTATCAGTTCGAAAACGAATTCTTTAACAATCAGCAAGTTGTCTATGATTTCTCTCAATGGATGGAAGAAATTCCACAAGTTGATTACGGTATGAACACTTACGGAATCGAAGACATCCTAGCAGCAGAAATCCAGCAATACTTGAACGGTAAATCTCTAGAAGACGTACTAGCAGACGCACAAGCACAAGCAGAAAACCAATTTAAGTAAGAAAAGCGCAGAGCGGCTGAGAGCAACGTAGCGACTGGAGCGAATCAACTGAGATAAAGAAATCACGGTGAGCTAGCGAACCGATGATGCCTTATCGGAGGGCGATTCGTGAAGTCGCCTAGTTGCTGACGCTCGGAGCTAGACAGCTAGAAAAGCGCAGAGCGGCTGGGTAGCAACGTACAAACTGGACTGAGCCGTAGGAGATAAAGGAAACACGATGAGCACAAGCGAATCGATGTTGACTTATCGGACGAAGGCGAGGGAAGTTTGCTAGTTGCTGACGCTCGGAGCCAGACAGCTAGAAAAGCGCAGAGCGGCTGGGAGCAACGTAGCGACTGGAGCGAATCAACTGAGATAAAGAAATCAACATAATAAATAAAGCCCTTAAAGGAGAGTTCCGTCAATTAGCGGACTCCCCTTTAAAAGGGTATTTAAACACAATCTATTGAATCAAAGAAAACTCATGAATGAGGAGGGGGAAAATCGTGAATCAAACTTCCAATACTGTATCAAAGCAACCGAAAACATCACTGATGCACAAACTCAAAAAGAATTATATTGGCTGGTTTTTTATCCTGTTATCTGTAGCAGGTATCAGTCTCTTTTATTTTTATCCAATGATTCAAGCATTCCTGCTATCCTTACAATCAGGTATGGGTGCTAATCTTGATTTTGTCGGTTTTGACAACTATGTAAGATTATTTAATGACCCGACCTTTATTACAGCGTTGACAAATACCGTCCTTTATTTGTTAGTTCAGGTTCCTGTAATGATTGTATTAGCACTAATTTTTTCCGTGTTATTAAATGATCCTACATTGAAATTTAAAGGATTTTTCCGTACAGCTATTTTCTTACCGGCTGTTACATCACTGGTAGCCTATGCTGTTATTTTCAAATATTTATTTGCCAATAATGGGTTAGTCAATGACTTTCTCATGAGTATAAATCTTATTTCCAACCCGATCGCATGGTTATCTGATCCATTCTGGGCTAAGATAACGATCATCATCGCCATTACTTGGAGATGGACAGGGTACAATATGATTTTCTATCTATCAGCATTGCAAAACGTGGATAAATCCATTTACGAAGCAGCAAAAATTGATGGTGCATCCGCTGTACAACAATTTTTCCAAATTACGATACCTATGCTTAAACCGATCATCTTATTTACTTCCATTGTATCAACGATCGGTACGTTACAACTATTTGATGAAGTCATGAACATTACAAGTGGTGGTCCTGGTAACGCAACAATGACAATTTCTATGTATATTTATAACTTATCGTTTGAATATACGCCAGACTTTGGATATGCAGCAACTGTTTCTTATGTCATCTTGATCCTAGTTGTAATTCTATCCTTTATTCAATTTAAAGTGGCAGGTGATCGAGATTGAAAAAATTAAAACGATTTTTCATTTATTTATTTCTAAGTGCAGCCGCGTTTGTTTCGATATTCCCATTCTTATGGATGCTGGTAAGTATGACCAACCAATCTGTCGACATTACAAAGGGGCGTTTATTGCCTGGTTCAGCACTTGTTGAGAATGTCCAAAAGTTATTGGATCAGACGCAAATCGGTACAGCCATATGGAATTCCCTTATCATTGCGGTTATTACCACAGTCTTAACGCTTTTAATTGGTTCCATGGCTGGTTATGGTTTTGAAATTTACCGTTCAAAAGGAAAAGATATCATCTTTAGCGTATTAATTTTATCGATGATGATTCCATTTGCAGCTATTATGATTCCGCTTTACCGCTTGTTTGGTCAAGTGTCTGCAGATGCACCATTAATTGGTCTTGATACATTAGCTGCTGCTCTGTTACCTACAATTATTACAGCGTTCTTCATCTTCTTCTTCCGTCAGAACACGAAGATGTTTGCTAAAGATTTAGTGGAAGCTGGAAGAATTGATGGGCTAAGTGAGATCGGGATTTTCTTCCGCATCTATCTTCCAACGATGAAAACTACGTACGCAGCAGCTGCGATTATCGCTTTTATGAACAGCTGGAATAACTATCTCTGGCCATTAGTAGTATTACAATCGCCAGAAAAACAAACGATTCCACTGTTAATTTCGAACCTGGGAGCTGGTTATACACCAGATTACGGCGTGATTATGACAGCAATCGTTATTGCAACCCTTCCAACCGCACTTGTATTCTTCTTGATGCAAAGACATTTCGTTGCTGGTATGATGGGTTCTGTAAAAGGGTAATTTTCAGAACAAAGGCGCAAGCGCCCGTTTAGAGACGTAGCGAGTGGAGCGAATCAACTAAGATAAAGGAATCACGGTGAGCTTGCGAATCGATGATGACTTATCGTAGGGCGATTTCGCGAAGTCGCCTAGTCTCTGGGCGCTGGAGCCGGACTTGGCCGTTTCTGTCAGCGAACATCATATAGCACAAAATTTATACTTTCTTGACTCATAAGAAAAACCATCGGCATTTTGAAGAAGCCGATGGTTTTTTTGTCAGTCAAGAAAGTATAAAACAGCAGTCACAGCAGTAATTATATGGAACATGAAGCTGAGTTCCTATAATATGGATTTGTGATGCTAAGGCTGTATGGCAAAACGGTCATTTTGAAATATTTTATCTGCGTTGCAAAGCTCCGGAAATAGGCTCCGCGTCCTGTGGGCACGGCTTCAGCTAGGCTACTACTTGAACAACATCTTTGCTGCCTTGTGCCGAGGAAGCCCACTTCGAAGCGATGCTTGAAGACACAGGCACAAATGAAATGGATCTTCAGCTCGCGCTGATTCCACGGGAGTCTCCGCCTATTTCCTACGCTTAAGGAGAGTGCTACAACGGATGTAACAGCAAAAAGCAGTGGTTCTAGGCATTTTTCAATAGCTATTATATATGCATACGATCAATATGCTAGCTCTTACAAGAATTGTAGAGTCCCAATTTTAGCGTAGACCAACCACGAAGACTCCCGCGGGATTATGCAGGCGCTGAAGATCCACAACGTCTGCACCTGCTTCTACTAGTAAAGCTTCGAAGTAGGCTTCCTCGGTGCAAGGCAGCAGAGAAGTATTTCGGGTAGTAGCATAGCTTCAGCCGTGCCTCGCAGGACGCGGAGTGGTTGGCCGAAGCGGTATCCCAGCACATTAAATATCTCAATATGGATACTTGGCAGCGATAGCTAGCTATACATAATCCATATCATAGGAAGTTGTTTATTAATGAAGTCAATTAGGACCGGGTGGTTTATGCCCGGTTTTTCTTATTGATTATTTTACAAACGTATTTTGGTGTTGAATGACATCGATCAATTCGAACTTCGTAACGTCTACCAAACCTCGATTGGAGATACGGATTTCCGGTATAACTGGCAAAGCAATCAGTGAGAATGTCATAAACGGTGCATGGATGCTGCAACCTAATTCTCGCCATGCTGCTTCCAATTGTTTTACCTGTTCCACTACCGTCTCAAGCGGCTGGTCCGACATTAAACCAGCAATCGGCATGGGAACATGCGCTAACACCTTTCCATCTTTAACAACAATCATTCCCCCACCAGATTCCGCCAATTTATTGCCCGCAAGTGCCATATCCTCACGATCAACACCCATGACGAGTAAATTATGACTATCATGTGCCACGGTAGAAGCAACCGCACCTGATTGCAATCCGAATCCTTGTGTAAATGCCAATGAGACCTGACCAGTTCCATGATGACGATCGATACAGGCGAGCTGAATGATATCTTGTTCCAAATCCATTTGAATAACATGATCCGCTACTTTCAAACTGGCTTCCATACGTTCTGTTCTAGCGCTGTTTTCTATGGCACGAATTCCATTAACCTTCACTTGCTTTGCTTCCGTATCCGTCACGTAAGCAAAGTCGGAAGCATATAAGGAGCGCGCTAATTTGACAGTGTTTTTGGCATTGTCAGGATAGGTATACACCGGGATTTTTTTAACGATCTGATCATTTGCCACAACGATTTCACCATCTGTGATCACCGTAGAGGCTTCCATCACCTGAAGATCATCGATTATAATAAGATCCGCTATTTTCCCAGGCGTGATACTTCCCATTTGCTTATCCATTTGAAAATATCGAGCGACATTAATCGTTGCCATCTGAATAGCCATAACCGGATCTGTTCCTTCTTCTATCGCACGACGAACAACATGATTCAATTGCCCTTTATCGACTAACGTTTGGGGATAAACATCATCCGTCACTAACGTCACATTCGTCGGATCAATCCCGTCTTCTGTAACAATCTTGATTACTTCTTTCACATCATGCCATGCAGAACCTTCACGAATCATAATATGCATACCCAATCGCGCTTTCTCCAGTGCCTGCTCCCGTGCGACGGTTTCATGACAAGAATCTACACCTGAAGCGATATATGCTTGAAGCATGCCACTTGTTCCATCAGGAAAATGACCCGTAACTGTCTTGTTAGCTGCTATTGTGGCCTCTATTTCTTTGATCATTTTAGGATCGTCATACACGACACCAGGAAAATTCATAACTTCTCCAAGACCAACAACGCCGTCCCAGGTCAAACCTTTTTCGATATCTTTTTCGTCAAGCGTTGCTCCGGCATCTTCTAAATCATTAGTAGCTGGAACACAGGAAGGAAACGTTGTAAAAACCTTTAAAGGCAGTTGTCTCCCCTCTTCATGCATCATCCTTACCCCTTCTGATCCAAGCACGTTAGCAATTTCATGCGGATCCATGAAGACAGCTGTTGTTCCTTTTCTGAGTGCTGCTTTGGCAAACTCTGTAACAGACAGCATCGTACTTTCCACATGCATGTGTCCGTCCATTAGTCCAGGGGAAATATATTTTCCATTTGCATCAATAACTGTTGTCCCCTCACCGATAACATGGTCTGCCTTCCCAACAAATGCGATTCTGTCAGATTTTATTGCTACATCAATGCCTGACTGTAATTCTCTTGTCATCACGTTAACTAACGTCCCATTTTGTATAACTAAATCTGCCTTTTCTTCACCAAGTGCTACTTTTCTTAATAATTGTCTGCTCATATATTGGCTCCTCTCTTTCTTCACATGCTATATGGAGGAGGTCCTCACATATAGTTTAACGATTTACGGTCGCTAAGTAGATACGCCTACGCCTTATTCATAAGCTTATACATGTTTTACTCATATTACGATTGTAAGCGTTTAAGCGTCAATGTTTTTCTACTGATTAGAGTGTGGTAAAATGAATGTAAATCACTATCTTAGGAGAAAAAAATAATGCGAAATTCTTTATTTGCTGCAACCGAATGGATCACACGGTTTGCCTATGTGAATTTGTTGTGGATCGTTTTTACGATACTTGGATTGGGAATCTTCGGATTATTCCCTGCGACCGTTGCGATGTTCACCCTGATTCGTCAATGGCTAATGGGAAAAACCGATCAGCCTGTCTTCCCCCAGTTCTGGGAAACATATAAAGCTGAATTCTGGAAAAGTAATTTGTTCGGATTCATTTTTTACGCTTTAGCCATTATCTTCTTTATTAACTTCCAATTCATCCAATATAACCAAGAGGGATTGTTAGGGATTATTAAGATACCATTATACTTGTTTATGTTAGCAGTTTCTTTGACTTTGTTATATATTATACCAACATTCGTCCATTATGACGTGCGGTTTATCGATGTATGGAAAAATGCTTTTTTTATCATGTTAATTCATCCATTACATAACATTGCCATGTTAGCTGGAACTGCCTGTGTGCTCTACGTAATGTGGCTGATTCCTGGTTCGTTATTTTTCTTCGGCGCCAGTTTACCAGCTTACATAATCATGGGAACGACTTATCATACCTTTAAGAAAGTATCTGCCAAGCAGGAGCAGTTGCAATCCTAATTGAACAGCTTTTAATGATGACGAGAGAGCTAGTCCAGTCATACGGGGCACTAGCTTTCTTTTTTGGTTACTTTCCACAATGAACGATATTCGTAATGAGCAGCAAAAAGACCGGCATCACTGCCGGTCTTTTCATTCATATAGCCAAATAATACTTGTCACACCACGTGGATAATACTTGCTGCCGATGATTTCACCGGAGAGAATCTGGTCACTCCAGCTCCAGATCGACAGGGTTGGATGTGTTAACCATTTTACGTGGGCTTGATCCGCTTTCGCTCCTTGTTCATCCCATGCAAATCCCAGAATTTCACGAGTAATAAATTGATTTAAATAAATCTTACTTAACCAGGAATTGTTGCTTGTGGAAGAGATCTTCCAGCCGCCATCCTCAAATAGACATACACCTTCTGTTAAAACAGTTTGCAGATGATGTTTTAGCACATTGATATACTTACCAAATCGTCCTTCTGGATCCAAAGCATACATATTATTTGTAAAATACGGATAAACTAACCCTTCAATTGCGGGAATTATTTTTGAATCGTTTCCTTCTCCAATAACGGCAGGAACATATCCATCTTCTGTTACGTTTTGGACAATGGTATTCGCACATCTAACAGCTTGATCACCTGCTACTGAAGCAAGATCATCCAGCCCTTGTTCCTTAAAAATCTGCTCTAATGCAAGGTAACTTGCCCAGCTTTTCCCTGCTAAATAAATATTATTGCGTGCTTGCCCCAGAGAAACATCCAGACTATCATAAGTAGTAATCTCTGCTCCACCTTTTACGCGAGAGGAATCGAGCCCCATTACGCCATTTCGTTTGGCTGGATCCGGATGATCCCGGTTAACCATACTCTGCAACGTCTGCTCTAAAATACCGATATTATCGGCAAGCCACGCCTGATCGCCCGTTTGTTCCACATACACCGAAGCAGTTAAAATAAAATTCACAAGCTGCTCATGAGTCATGTGGGAAAAACAATCATCCAAGCCATACATTTCATAGGACGAATATTGTGGTCTGGAGATAGCGTTCGCCACACCCATATCATGAGTAAAGCTGATACCGCCAGGGTACTCTGTTTCATCATTCGGAAAGCGAACGGTATCGGTATAGCTAAAGCGTTCGATAAAATAGCGAAGTTCGTTTTTTACTGTCCATGGATTTTGTTTTAACTCAAAGAACATCTGGTCTACTGTTAAATCAAATGTGTTCATCATCCGGTATTCACCTTCATTCACATTCCAAAACACATCATCATCTGTTGTTGCGAGCATTTGCGTCGAGCCGTAATAACTGCGAATCGCATGCGTCATCATAAAGCGCTGATGTTCTGATAGGTGATCAGCCTCCACTAGTTGATTGGAGTTAATGGCTTTTTCCTTTAATTCTTCAAAATGGTCTAGCGTATAGGCCGCTACTTCTTCTATATTCGCAAAATACTTTGTATAGTAATAACTCGTGTCCAGCCCCGTTGTAGCAATTCCACCTCGATAAAAGCTTAACGCAAATTGGTACGTCTTTTTTTCTCCTGCCGGAACATCCATCACCAGTGCCCCAATCGGCCCAAGTCCAAATGTCCAATTCTCTTCATGCTCCGTCACCAGCAGCTTCTCGATACTAAATTGCAGTGCAGCCTGCACATCTGGATCCTTTGACGTAATTGCGGTTAATCTGCCCTGACCAACACCCTCAACGCCATCCATCGTATCATTGAGTCGACGCATAGCACTGTATACATCACTGCCTTCATAGCCAAAAAAAGCTCGACGGTCACGTTCGCTATTTCGATTATCGATCGTTAATTCCGCAATAACGGAAGGGACAATCGCACGCTTCATATCTGGTCCTTTCGCTAGATCAGGGTCTGGCACTCCCACTGCTTGTGAATAAATAGTAAATGTTAAATCTCCTGCAGACCACTGATCCGTCCCTAAAGCGAACTGGCGCTTTACCTCTTCTTTTGCAAAAGGTTCAACAAGCTGTTCTGTAATTGGATTATGCTCGATATTTTCAACATCATACCGTTTACTCTCATCTTCACCAGTATCAAAAAACGGCAAAGCCTGATACTTACCAGCTTCCTCTTTACTTTCTACTCCGATATATACACTTTTCTTAGGAGAACGGCCTAACTCTAAATCAAATCCACCTCCAGCCCCAGGAAAACCTAATGTAAAGCTGGAGAAAGCACCAATCGGTGAATGATGAGCATTAAAAAACTGATTCTCTGGCATATTGATAACTCCTTTATCCTTTGATTGATCCTGCCGCAATACCTTCGACAATTCGGTTACTTAAGACAAGGAAAGCTATTAAGATCGGGATGATACTGATCATTAATGTCGCCCCAATTGCGCCCCAATCCGTTAAGTATTGACCGATAAAGTTCTGAATTCCTACAGTCAATGTCTTAAATTTATCCGAGCTGATAAAAGTATTAACAAACACAAATTCATTCCAGTTATAAATCATATTAATAATAGCCGTTGTGGCCAGCACTGGTGTTGTCATTGGCAATGTAATCTGAAAAAAGATCCGATGAACAGAGCACCCGTCCACTACTGCCGCTTCTTCAATCTCACGCGGTAATGTATAGTAAAAACCTAACAAAATCATAATGGTTAATGGCAAATTAAATGCTGTATACGATAATACCAATGACAAGGGATGATCAATTAAATTCAGTTTCAAAAAGAACGAGAATAACGGTATTAGCGCGGAATGAATAGGTACCATTAAACCGACCATAAACAAACCTAATACCAGCTTACTTCCTTTCCAATACATTCTCGTTATCGCAAAGGTTACAAAACTAGCTAACAAAATCGTTAACAACACCGATGCCACTGTAATCCAGACACTATTGAAGAAATAAAGATTGATATTTCCATCTGTCCAGACACGGACATAGTTTTCCCATCGTGGATCTTGAGGCAGTGAGAACGGGGACATCCCAAAAACCTCTGCATTACTTTTTAATGAAAACTGAAACAGCCATACCAATGGATAGATCTGAAAAATCGCTACAATGATTAAGGCGATATAAAGCAGTGTCATACCAATTCTGGTCCATAAGCTTGTTTCTCCGGCAGCTTCTTTTTTTATCTGTGCAATTTCTGCTCCCATATGAATTCCTTCCTTCCGTTAATACTGTACTTCATCTTCTGTTGCTGTTAATTTGCGTGTTAACCAGGTCACGATTAAGGTAATAATCAGTAAGAAAAAGGCAATCGCACTTCCATATCCGAAATCGAACGTATCGAATGCTTTCTTGTACATATAAGAAGCGATTACTTCACTCGCACCGTTTGGCCCGCCGCCAGTCATTACATATATCAAGTCAAAATATTTTAATGAGCCGACGATGGCTAGTACAACAGTCACTTTAATTACACCGGAGATAAGTGGTACTTTAATTTTATAAGCAATTTGTATAGGATTGGCACCATCAATTTTGGCAGCTTCTACTAAGGACTCCGGAATACCTTTCAACGCTGCATAATAAATAATGATGTAGAAACCAGCATATTGCCAAAGAATCGCTACAAAAATTGCATATAAAACTAAATTCGTATCGGCAAGCCAAGAAGGGGGTGTCTCTACTCCCATGCTCATCAGCAGGCTGTTAAGCATACCATTGTTAGGATCATAGATTTTAATCCATAATTGTGCGATGGCAACCGACGATAAAAGCATTGGAATTAAATAGATTTTCCGAAATAAATCGGAACCTTTAATCTTACCTGCCAGAACAAGTGACACGATTAAATAACCTGCCAAACTTAATGTAGAGAAAAATGCCAATAAAAAAGAATGCTTAGCACTTTCCCAAAATTTTGGATCTTGGATTAAATCGATATAGTTTTCAATACCAACAAACGTCATTGAAGCCATACCGTTCCATTCCATCAGTCCATAATAGCCCGTTAACAGCATTGGCCCGTAAATAAGACCGACAATTAAGATCAATGCCGGCAGCACGTATAAAGCAATGACTGCCTTGTTTGACATGACTTTGTTCATGTTTTATTGCTCCTTTATGTTAAAAATATAGATGATTTAGAAAAGGATATATTTCATATAAAATATATCCTTTTCTGTTGCTTAATCTTATTCTTCTTGTGCTAGTGCATTTTCTTGTTCTTTCACAAATTCTTCTGGAGAAACAGCATCACCAAATAATGCCTGAATCATATCCAAATGCACTTCTGCTACCGCTGCACTCATTTGTACGTCAGCATATAGCGTAATATTAGAAGCCTGATTTAAGTCATTTAATACATCAACATACATTTGCGGTAGATCAGTTCCTTCTGTATCTACTTTTGTTGCCGGGATTACACCTGCTTTCTCAACAGATTGCTCGCCCCATTTCTCAACAAAGAAACTGACAAAATCTTTCGCTTCTTCTTTCACATCCGAATTCTCTGCGACAAACAGTCCGACACCAGGACCTCCAACAAAGCTGTCTTTATCGCCTTCTCCACCTTCAACGACAGGGAATTTCATATAGCCAATCGAATCTCTGAATTCCTGTGGATTATCTTCATTTGTTGTCCATTCTGGTAAGTCCCAAGATCCCATTAAATACATCGCAGCCTGCTCATTAATAAAATAGCCTTTTGCTTCATCGTTCCCTAAACCGTTATATCCGTTTAGAAACGCGTCCATATCTACTAAACTCTTTAGTTCTTCTGCAGCTTGAACTAATGATGGATCTTCGAAACTGCCAGTTCTGTTGATGGCATCATTTAAACTTTGCGGACCACCGATCCGGTCTGCCAGGTACATATACCACATTGATCCAGTCCAACGATCTTTATTTCCTAGTGCAATTGGCGTCACACCGTTATCTACCAAGGTTTGTACGACTTGCTTAAACTCTTCTAATGTTTCTGGAACTTCTACGCCATTTTCTTCAAAAATAGCTTTATTGTAAAACAATGGTGTAATATTCAGCTCTAGTGGTAAACCGTAAGTAGTATCATCGATAGCATATGCTTCTGCTGTACCAGGGACAAATTTATCCTTTAATGGTCCTTCTAATAAATCATCTAAAGAAGCAAACATATTACCGCTTACATAAGGCTCCAGAAAGCCTGCTGCCCAAGTCATTCCAACATCGGGCAATTCATTTGATGTAGAAAGCACTTTCAATTTTTCTTTGTATTGTTCGTTGCTTAATATTTCTACTTCTACTTTGACATCTGAATGATTAGATTCATATTCATCGATAATTCCTTCGACAATTTCGTAATGCTGTTTAGAGCTTCCTTCTGGCCATAAGTGCATAAATTCAATAGTTTTACCCTCACCATCTGAACCGCTTTCATTATTACCAGAACTTGCTTCATCTGAATCACCACCACATGCAGCAAGCACTAATACTGTAGCGAAAGCAATAAGCAGCAAAAGCTTTTTCCACGCATGTATCATTTTTGAATACCCCCATTTAGCATATTTTTTAAGTTCTGTTTAAGTGTATCACCGAGGGTATTTATCCGTAAGGTAACAACGATTAGGTAAAATACCACTTATTTTAGGAATCGCTTACATTTTGCTTACGGAAACTGTTCGGTGTCAAATTCTCATATTGCTTAAATAGCTTAATAAAGTATTTAGATGTATGATAGCCTGTCTTTTCTGCTATTTCTGCAATGGTGAGATTAGTGGATAACAGTAGTTTTTTCGCTTCTTGTATTCGTTTTCTAGTTACATATTCACTGAAGGTAATCTGGAGTTCTTCTTTAAAAAGCGCACTTAAATAACTGGCATTCAAATGTACTTCACTGGCTACTTGCTTCAAGGTCAGTTCCTTATCAAAGTGCTGTTCAATATAGTCAAGTGCATGTTCCACTCCAGGACTGTACTTACTCTTTTGCTGCATTTCTAATAACTTCCCGTCAATCATTTTTGAAAAAATGCCCGTTTCTTCTCGTTGCTTTTCTACATCTATTGCTTTTTCAATTGCATTCATCAGCTTTTCTTTTGCAATTGGCTTTAATAAATAATTGACGACACCTAGTTCCAGTGCTTCATGCGCATAATCAAACTCTGAATATGCGGATACTACGATCACGACTGGCTCTTGTGCTTTTGTCTTTAACTGCTTGAGCAGCTCTAACCCTGACACCTCGGGCATACGGATATCAGTAATCAATACATGTACCTTCTGATGATCGATGCGTTCCATTGCTTCTTTTGCATCATTTGCCGTGATAACTTGAAATTGATCAATATAGGTTCGTTCAATTGTTTTTTTGATTCCTTGACGACTCTTCGGCTCATCATCTACAACCAATATTACTTTTTGATTCATACTAACAGACCCCTTCTATATTGGAATTTCGAAGCTTACCTTAGTACCTGTACCTTCCTCGCTTTCGATGATAATCTTACGTGTTTCATCTTCCTCGAAGAACATACGTAATCGTTGCTGTACATTTTGTAAAGCTAAACCATGTCGCTTATTACCACCAGCAATGCTTCCCTCTATTCTGCGCTGTATCTCCTGACGTTTTTGTTCACTCATACCAGGACCATCATCTGATACTATAATTCGTAGCCTTTCTGTATTAGTTACTTCCTCTACTGCAACTGTCACGACACTAGAACCCGTCACATTTCCTGCACCGTGAAGGATGGCATTCTCTACTAATGGTTGAATCATTAACTTAGGAATTCGTACATCCAGCCAATCGGCATTCACATTCTTTCGCCAATTCAAACGGTCACCAAATCGCATTCTCATAATTTGCATGTAACGGTCTATGTGCTCTAATTCCTCTTTTATCGTCACCCAATCATCTTCTTGTTCCTTTGCAATGGTATAACGGAATAATTCTGACATTGCCAAGACGACATTCGCAAGCTCTTCTTCCTCCTTTTCATCTAACGACCAATACAATGCATCTAACGTATTAAACAAAAAATGAGGGTGGATTTGCGCTTGGATCGCTTTCAGCTCTGTACGATTTTTAATAATTTCTTTTTCATATACCATTTCGATTAAATAGTTGGTTTCTTCTGCTAGTTGATTATAAGTTTGATTAAGTTCATTAATTTCATTAGTAGAATGAATGACAGGATTATGGGCCAGCATTCCTTCCCCTGCCTGTCTCATCGTCTTCGTTAATCTGGTAATCGGTCTTGTAATAAAAGTCGACAGAAAGAAAGCGAAAATAAAAAATATGCCCAGTCCAATCAGTCCTGCAATTACTATCCCAGCCTGTACAGTCGATATACCTGCTGTTAAATGATTAACAGGTGACAAATTATACATGGTCCAGCCCGTGATTTCGGATGTTTCCTGGACAAGCATGTATTCCTGCCCGTCCATGTTAATTGTCTCTTCTTCCGTATTCAGGATTTCTCCTAATTCTTCGTCTGGATAATTACTTACAATCTGCTCCTTTTGCTCATCCACTAGAATGCTGTATTCGTTTGTATCTTCCGATTGATTAGGATTTAATTGAAAATAATTCCGATTTACCCGTGCAACAATAAAACCACCAGGATTAAAGTTATCGCCAATTAAATTAATCCGTCTTCCTACAAGAAAGTAATTATGATCTAATGGATCTTCTCCCATCCAAACTAATTGCCCGCCCTTTGCATCCGCTTTCATTATCCACCTGCGATTAAGACGATCGGTTAAGACCGTAGAATCAATTGGAATAATACGTTGATTGTTGCTGTTATAAATTTCAACCGCATAAATACCATCTGTATTTGCCTGAATCAAATTGGTCGTATTCATCAAAGATTGTCTGCCGTTAAATGATGTGGTCTCTCCGTTTGCTTCTCTTTGTAACACATCTTGTACTTGTTCATTTGTGATCACTTGTTTGGTTACCATATTCAACTGCTCAAATAAAGAATCATAACGACCTGACGATTCCAAAACCGTTTGCTGCATTTGTTCCTCAGCATTGTTTTGCAGTAAATCTTTCACTTGAATAAAAGTAATAGCACTGACAATAAATAACACCATACCCATCACTACAAGGTAGACGACAAGCAGTTGATTTCTTAATGTATTCCATTTCCTTATATACTGCATCATGCGAAACACTCCAAAC
The DNA here is from genome assembly GCF_022919575.1 of Gracilibacillus salinarum. Classification (NCBI taxonomy): domain Bacteria; kingdom Bacillati; phylum Bacillota; class Bacilli; order Caryophanales; family Bacillaceae; genus Gracilibacillus; species Gracilibacillus salinarum. Next base: position 2,257,648 of record NZ_CP095071.1, read on the forward strand.
TATCATAATACTTTGTTTATGCGATAACCAAAGTCTGCTACTATTATACTATGAAATGATTATACAAAAAACAAATTTTTAAGAAAACAAGGCATCCCCTACTGCACTTAATTAACGTAATTATATACAACTTCCTATAATATGGATTATGTAAACTGCTTAGCGGTACGGTAATTTTGAGATGTTTCAAGTGCTGGGATACCGCTCCGTCCAACCACTCCGCGTCCTGCGGGGCACGGCTGAAGCTAACTTTGTGAAGAAAGATCGCTTCACAAAGTGGATCTTCAGCGCCTGCCTGTCCCGCGGGAGTCTCCGTGGTTGGCCTACGCTAGTATATGGACTCTACAACTTTTGTAAGAGCTAGCATATTGATCACTGTATATATAACAGCAATTGAATGAATAACATAATGCCTAGTTCCACTGCTTTTAGCTGTTCCATATGATGTAGCACTTCCTTAAAGCGTAGGAAATAGGCGGAGACTCCCGTGGGATCAGCAAGAGCTGAAGATCCACTTAGTTTGTGCCTGCGTCTGAAAGTATCGCTTCGAAGTGAGCTTCCTCGGCACAAGGCAGCAAGGAAGTAATTCAAGTAGTAGCCTAGCTAAAGCCGTGCCCCACAGGACGCGGAGCCTATTTCCGGAGCTTTGCTAAGCAGATAAAATATATCAAAATTATCATTCTATAATACAGTCTTATTTTACATAATCCATATTATAAGAAACCATCTTCATATTTAGCATTGATTACTTCTATGACTATACTTTCTTATTTGTAAAAAAAAAGCACTTCGTTAATGATTAACGAAGTGCTTGGATAACTTCTATTCCGTTTTCTTTCAAATCATATACTTGCTGCTCAGGGGCATTGCTGTCCGTAATAATTCGCTGTACGTTATCGATTGGTGCTACATGAGCAAATGCTCGGATATGGAACTTTTGATGATTTGCCAGTAAATAAGTAGTATCTGCAATATCAATCATTTTCTGTTTAACCCGTGCCTGTTGCTCATTCGATTCGCTCATCCCTTTTTCAAGATGGACGCCTTTACAGGAAAGAAAAGCTTTATTGACATGATACAGATCCAACGAACTTACAGCTAATGGTCCAACAAATGACAACGATCTGGGTAATAAGGTACCACCAGTTGAAATAACTGTAATTTGATTTTTCTTACTTAATTCCAGTACGACATTAACTGAATTGGTTAAGACAGTGATCGGTATATTTGGAAGGTTCTTCGCTACATACCATGCTGTCGTACTGGCATCCAGTAAAATCTTATCTGTTTCGACAATATGTTTTACTGCCTCCTGGGCAATTGCTTTCTTCTCATCGACATACATCACTTCTCGCTCTTGAAAAGGAATTTCCGGTCCATCCTGGGAGTTGGCGATACTGACTGCGCCACCATGGCTTCTGGCTAACTTCTTTTCTTTTTCCAATTTTTCCAAGTCCCTGCGAATCGTTTCATCCGTCACAGAAAACAAACTTGCGAGCTCTGATACTCGAATACTTTTTCGTTGATTAACGACTTCTACTATACGTTGGTGTCTTTCGGCAACTAACATGACCATTCTCCTACCTTCGTTCTTCAAACATTCTATTACTGACTATAGGCAATTTCTAAGCAAAATTCAACTATTTCTTTCCTATACAAAACAAACACGTATTCCATCTCTATTTTGTAACCGCATACAATTTGACTGTTTATTTTTGAATATGTTTGCTATCATTTTATCACAGAATGAAACAAATACAAATAAAAACACAAACCTTTTACAGTTTGTGTTGAAAGAAATCTTTTAAGAAGTGATATACTCCTTCTTCATCATTCGTCTGTTCAGTTGTTACCCTTGTTATTTTCTTGATCTGATCTGTCGCATTCTTCATAGCAACTGGATAACCGACTATCTCCATCATTGCAATGTCGTTATTACTGTCACCAATAGCTAATACCGATTCAGGATTAAGATCATAGTGTTCTAATAATGCTGAGATACCAGTTGCTTTATTCACATTAGCTACCATCACCTCCACATTATGTGGGGATGAGGAAGAAGTAGAAAAGGGAGTATCCTGCTTGAGTTCATCTAATTCAGAGATCCACTGCTGCATGTGCTGATGACGATCAGCAAAACAATAGATCTTCGCGTATTGAACAGCAGGCAGTTCGTCGACCCAATCGATAGCTTGATTTATCGCTTCTTCTCTTTCCAGCCATTCATGCAGGCCCACTTCATCTGGCTTGTCCTGCTTTATCATTTGTTCCATGTAAGGCTGGTCGATTTTTAGAGTAGTACGATTCCCGTTAACCGGATGTACTTCATAAAAAATCTGATGGTCCCTGGCTAACTGAATCACACGGTCAATAACTTCTGTCGATAAATGGTGCTGACGTAATAACTCCTCGTCCAAATACGTAATCATGCCATTCGCCGTAACAATGCCATCAAGTTCTACATTACCTTCCGTAATATCTAGTACTTCTTTATAAGCGCGTCCTGTGACAATAAATACTTTGACCCCAAGCTGCCGAATTTGTTCGATCACGTTTTTCGTATTTTGCTCCAATTGATTATGGTTGTTCAAAATCGTTCCGTCCATATCCAGACAGACAGCTTTTATCTCATTCATGTGATTGTCCCCTTTCATATAACAACGAAAATAGTATAACATATGAGGTTGGCAGATAAATAATTTGTGATTTTTCCGTGGTGTTAATAGAGGATACTCATATAGACAGCTTTTACGTTTCTTCTTAAATTTGTCCTCTAGAACCCGCTCCAACCATTAGAAAAACCGAGCATAATCCGCCCACATAAATGATATACAACTTCCTATAATATGGATTATGTTAACTGGAACTGTCTGACACGTAGTTAATTTTGATAGTTTTCATCTGCTTAGCAAAGCTCCGGAAATAGGCTCCGCGTCCTGTGGGCACGGCTTCAGCTAATTTATGAAAGAAAATGCTTTTCTTTCATAAATGGATCATCAGCTCGCGCTGATTCCACGGGAGTCTCCGCCTATTTCCTACGCTTGAGGGAAGTGCTACAACATATGGAACAGCTAAAAGCAGTGGATCTAGGCATTATGTTATTCATTCAATTGCTGTTATATATATACAGTGATCAATATGCTATGTCTTACAAAAGTTGTAGAGACCACATCCTAGCGTAGGCCAACCACGGAGACTCCCGCGGGATTGTGCAGGTGCTGGAGATCCACTTTGTGAAGCGTTATTCTTCACAAAGTTAGCTCCAGCCGTGCCCCGCAGGACGCGAAGTGGTTGGCCGAAGCGGCATCATACCACACATAATATTTCAAAATAACCACTAAGCTGTTAGTTAACATAATCCATATTATAGGAACCCCTCTACATCTTCTTTATCGGAGGACGATGACGATGCAGGATGTCGCCATTTCCTGGGCGCTAGACTTGGCTGTTCCTGTCAAAAAGTGTACGAAACCTTTAAATATTAGGCTATCCTAACGTTAAATAAAAACCACACGCATTATTGCTATATGCGTGTGGTGATATTTTATTTATTATTCGTTTCCAATGGCGTTAAGTTTGCTTCGATTTCTTCTCGTTTATCCGCTAAAAAAGGTGGCAATGCCAAGGATTCGCCTAATGCTTCCATATTCTCATCGGTTGCAAATCCCGGTCCATCTGTTGCCAATTCAATCAAAATTCCATTTGGTTCACGGAAATATAACGATTGAAAATAGTAACGATCAACAATTCCTGAGTTTGGTAATCTTTTCTGACGAATCACATCTCGCCATGCTTCTAGTTCCTCTACATCTTCAACACGAAAAGCAACGTGATGTACACTGCCGCGGCCAGGCCGTTCTTTTTGTAATCCTGGTCGAACTTCTACATGAACTTCAGCTCCCGTTCCGCCTTCTCCTGTAGCAAAAACGTTGATTTCACGACCATCTAAAAGGGAATAACTACCTTCATGACGGAACCCCAGCACTTCCGTAAGCACCTTTTTTGTTGGAGTTAAGTCTGGGATGGTAAAGTGAACGGGACCTAATCCAATCACAGCTTTCTCCGCTTTCACTCCATTTCCGTCCCAGGGAACACCGCCAGCAACTCCTGTATTCTTTTCATCAGAAACCAATGTCAATCTTTGCCCTTCATGATCTTGAAAAGGTAACACCTGGCGACCAAATTGTTCACTGATCCCATCATGGACGATATCATACTGATCAAAGCGATCCTGCCAATAGGCTAACGCTTGACCACTTGCCACACGTAATGAGGTAGTCGAGATACTATTGTTACCAGTATAAGTGTGTCCCGCATTATTTATTTCAAAAAAGGTTAAATCGGTTCCCGGACTTCCCTTTTCATCTGCATAAAATAAATGGTACATGCTCGTGTCATCTTGATTGACCGTCTTTTTTACAAGTCGCATTCCTAAAATAGTTGTGTAGAAATTGAAGTTATCTTGCGCGTTGGCAGTGATCGCGGAAACATGGTGAATTCCTTTTAATTGCATGATGCATTCCTCCATTTCTTTACAATTAGTATACCGTGATTTTATCTCGAATTCAAGATAGTTATCTTATTGACTTTTTTCTATTTTTTGATAAAATTTTTGTTAATGACATAAGTGTGATCACTACTAGGGGTGCCTATGAGCATAGGCTGAGAGAAAAGCGCGCATAAGCTTTTTAACTCTAAGAACCTGATCTGGTTTATACCAGCGTAGGGAAGTAGCTATATACTTGATACGTATAGCCAGGTTCTTTATTAGAATCTGGCTTTTTTATTTTCCTTCAGCTGTGATCCCTTATGATAACAAAAGGAGGAAAAATATGAATCGTACATTATTATTAACCACAATGGCTGTATTTATCGCCATCGGGACACTTGGTTCGCAATTTCTTTGGTTTCCGACAGGTATTGCCAAAGCATACCCTGTTCAGCACGCGGTGAATGTGATGGCAGCGGTAACGTTAGGTCCTATCCCAGCAGTTACCATTGCCTTTATGATTGGTTTACTTCGAAATTTATTAGGGCTTGGTACATTGCTTGCTTTTCCAGGTGGAATGGTCGGAGCTTTACTGGCAGGTTATTTATATCGATGGACGAATAAACGCACATTCGCTGGTATAGGTGAAATGGTCGGGACAGGCGTCCTTGGCTCTCTGCTTTCTGTACCGTATGCTAAAGTATTGATGGGATCATCTGTTGGCGCATTCGCATTTTTGCCAGGATTCCTTGTCAGCAGTGTAACCGGGGCTATCATTAGACTATTTATTATATCAAGAGTAAAAGACGCCCCACTCATGCGTCAAAGTGTATCAAACAGATAAAGAATACTTGGTTGAATCAATGCTTTATTTGTTTAGAAAAATGAGATACTTTATGCTTTAAGAAAAACCGGGCATAACCCGCCCGGTCCTAACTGACTTAATTAATAAACAACTTCCTATAATATGGATTATGTCAACAAAGGCTGTATTGCAAAATGCTCATTTTGATATAGTTTATCTGCTTAGCAAAGCTCCGGAAATAGGCTCCGCGTCCTGTGGGGTCGGGTTCAGCCTCCTCGCGAGCAAAAATCGCTCACTGCGGGGTCTTCACACACGACTGATCCCACGGGAGTCTTCGCCTATTTCCTACGCTTAAGGGAAGTGCTACAACGGATGTAACAGTGAAAAGCAGCAGTTCTAGGCATTATCCATATTAAAGATGAGGTATAGACACTAAAGGATACCGCTCAAAATACTAGCTGTATTATTAGTTGTAGAGCAAAGCCATAGCGTAGGCCAACCACGTAGACTCCCGCGGGACAGGCAGGCGCTGAAGATCCACTTTGTGAAGTGCCCTTCTTCACAAAGTTAGCTTCAGCCGTGCCCCGCAGGACGCGAAGTGGTTGGACGGAGCGGTATTCTATCACATAAAAAATCTCAATATGGATACTTGGCTAGTAATGCTTAGTTTACATAATCCATATTATAGGAACTCTAATCATGTTCCATATGATTACTGATGTGACCTCACTTATATATTTTCAGGCTGATAATAAAAAACGATCGCACTCATTGCGATCGTTTTTTAAATTATCTATTTTACCGTTTACTAAACGTATCAGGATCTGGCCCAACACGCTCATCCTTATTCATATCATGGATCAGCTTCATCTCTGCATCTGTCAGTTCAAAATCAAACACATCCGCATTATCATGTATACGATGCTGTTTGACAGATTTCGGAATCGTCACAACACCTTGCTGTAAATCCCAACGGAGGATGACTTGTGCCGTTGACTTACCATGGCGTTTTGCGATATCCGTCAAAGTCGGATCGTCCAGTACTTTCCCTTGTTTAAGCGGAGACCAAGCTTCTAATTGGATATTGTGTTCTTTGCAATAATCATGTAAATTGCGTTGCTGCAAGTGTGGATGATATTCAACCTGGTTCACCATTGGTGTAATTTCTGCATCTTTTATCAGATCATCTAAGTGATGCTCTTTAAAGTTACTTACACCAATTGCTCGGATTTTTCCATCGTTATAAAGTTTCTCCATTGCTTTCCATGTTTCTTTGTATTTATTCTGATCCGGCACTGGCCAGTGAATAAGATAAAGGTCGAGATACTCTAATCCTAATTTATTTAATGTCGTTTCAAATGCTTGTAATGTCTCGTCATAACCTTGGTCACCATTCCAAAGCTTTGATGTAATGAATAATTCTTCACGAGGAATGCCAGAATCTTTTATTGCTTTTCCTACACCTTCTTCATTTCCATAAATAGCTGCTGTATCAATACTTTTATACCCATGTTCGAGTGCCCATTTAACAGATTGATAGACTTCTTCGCCTTCTTCTACTAGAAAGACACCAAGTCCAAACCATGGCATTTTCACACCATTATGTAAGGTCGTAGTAGCTTGTAAACTGTTTACCATTTTCAATTCCTCCTTTTTATCTCATTTACCCTATATTGCCACATTCTAATACTAATTTTAAAATATTGTGCTCACGATCGTGGCACAACGAAGCCACCAAGCATAGCTGGGTGGCTTCATCATCACAAGCGTTCTATTTGTTTGGCATTGATTTGAAACTGTATATCTGCAACATTTTTTATAAACATTTGATCATGTGTGACAAAAATGATTGTTCCTTGATAGGCTTTTATAAATCGTTCTAAAGCTTCAACGGCATGGATATCTAGGAAGTTGGTCGGTTCATCTAATAACAAAATATTATATTCTCCCAGAAAAAGCTGACTTAGCTGGAGCCGAATTGCTTCTCCGCCGCTTAATGCTTTCACCTTTTTTTGCAGATCTGTACCAACCAGCTGCATGGCATGTAATACGCTGCGCAACAGCCCATCTTCATAGTCTGACCGATTTTTCACGAATTGCCATACCGTTTCATCAGTCCTGAATTGATAACTCATTTGGCGAAAATAACCGATTTTTGCTTTAGGTGAAATGGTTAAACCGGATTGATTGCTAGCAAAATGGTGCAACAACGTACTTTTACCACTGCCATTTGGACCTGTTATGGCAATTTTTTTACCGAGTGGCAATTGGAAATTCACTTCTTCCAATAATACCTGTCCATTAGCGGTAAGGGTAAAACAATCAGCCATAATAGGAAATTTATTATGCAACTCCACCACTTTTGATTGTCTAAACATAATCGGCTTCTCATCTTGAACTGCCTCTACAGCCTCCAGCTTCTCCATTCGGTGTTCAATCGATTTGGCTGCTTTTTGCAATGCTTTCTGACTGGTTGCTTTGGACTTTGTCTCAAACATTCGGTTCGCCTTCGCCTTGGATTCTTTCTTCGGCATCGAAGCTGCCCTGGCGATTTTACTAGCCTTGTTCATCTTTTCCTGTGCTGCTTTTTCGAGTCGGCTTTTTTCTTTCAAATATTGTTCATGAGCTTGCCTTTGTTGATCTCGTTCTAATTCTTTCTGAGCAATATAGTCACTGTAATTGCCTGAATAGACATTAACCCTGCCATTATTCACTTCCCATATGGTTGTCACAAGTTCATCCAGTACTGCACGATCATGACTGATAAGTACTAATGCACCATAATAATATCGCAACTCAGACAATAAATATTTAATTCCGTCTTCATCTAAATGTGTCGTTGGCTCATCAATTAATAAGGACTCATGATAATTCGTAAACAATTGGGCAAGCTTAAGCCTTGTTTGTTCGCCTCCACTTAACCCATATTGATTCGGAACATGTAATTTTCCTAATAACTTAGGATCAGCCTGATGCGTATCTGGCCCTTCCATCTGCTCAAAATAACCTGCACTCACATGGCGATGCACGGTACCTTTTGTTGGCATCACCTTACCTGCAAGCAATCTTAATATCGTACTTTTTCCAGCTCCGTTTTTACCGACGATGCCAATACGATCAAATTGATGGACGGCCAAACGCTCCACTTTCATTATCTCTTTATCTAAATAGTTTATTTCTATCTGTTCTAATTCAAAACTAATTTGTTCCATTTTCGCTACCTCCCGAAATACTAAAATTTCGTATCGATAGCTAGGATATCGATACGAGCTGCGTTAAAAATGCTCGCTCGTATCAATAAAACCATAACATCATCATTCGGAATCACTCCTTATTCTATATTTTTAAATATGAAAAAATCACAGACAATCTGCCTGTGATTCGAGAGTAAAACAGAATAAAATGATTTGGTAAAAAAAAGAAAGGCAATCTTCCGCCTTTCTTTTGAATAAATTATTCATAAAGATTATTAAAAAAGGACAGATTTATCCCGTTTACCCTGCATGTAAAAACAGAAACAGAGTCTTTGAACGTATTCAGTTACTGATTCAAAGCTGGGAAACGTAATCTCATCGAATGTGTCATTTTTTAATAATCCTCCTTATATCTTCAGTATAGAATGGAATACCGCAAAAGTCAAAAAGTCAGCCAAAACCCAGCCGTTCCCTTAGATATTTATAGCTTCAAGTGCTGGGATCCCGCTCCTCCCTAGCACTTCGCGTCTTGCGGGGCCTATGTCCGCAGCTTTGCTAAGTAGATAATCTATATCAATATGATCATTTTGCATCACGGTCTCAGTTTATAATTCATATTACAAAAACCACTTTTCTTTCCAACAGAACAAAGGCGCAAGCGCCCGTTTAGAGGCGTAGCGAGTGGAGCGAATCAACTGAGATAAAGGAATCACGGTGAGCTTGCGAATCGATGATGACTTATCGTAGGGCGATTTCGCGAAGTCGTCTAGTCTCTGGGCGCTGGAGCCGGACGTGGCCGTTTCTGTCAGCGAACATCATATAGCCCAAAATTTATACTTTCTTGACTTACAAAAAAATAAGACAAGGTAGCTCCTTGCCTTACTTTTGTGAGATCTGATGAACTTTGTAATGGCGATATTGTTGTTTCGGTATGTCCTGTAGAAAATGCGTCGGTTTACCAATTGAAAACAACGCAAGATCATGCATCGCTCTTGTACAAGCTGTATAGAATAAGTTACGTTCTAGCTCATCCTGGAAATTATGATCGGATGCATCCAGAATAATCACTGCATCGAATTCAATTCCTTTGGCAAGATATGCCGGAATGACAACAATCCCCTTATTAAAAATATGGGCTTCCTGTGTCATCAGTTCCACTGTTACTCGGTGTTTCAGACGATCATAGACTGTTTGGCATTCTTCCAATGTTTTACCGATGAGTGCGATCGTTTCATGGCCATTTTGTTCATACAGTTCAATTTGTTCCACTATTTTTTGATCTAGCATGTCGTGCTGTTCAACTTCCATTACTATTGGCGTATCCCCTTCACGTTCAAATGGTTCAATCAAATCACCGTTCGGCATGAAAGATTTGGTAAACTCTACAATCGGAGCAGTCGAACGATAACTTCGCGTTAACACAATGCGCTCGTGACGTTCCTGCCATTTTTCAGAAAGCAATGTTTCATCTCTCAGCGCATGTGCGTATATCGCTTGATTAATATCACCAAGCAGTGTCATGCTGCTGACAGGAAACATTTGCTTCATGAGCACGAATTGGAAAGGTGTATAGTCTTGTGCCTCGTCAATGAACAAATGCTGAATGGTGCGTTGAGCATCAAAGCCTAATAAATTTTTCTCAAAATAAATAAAGGCAGGTGCGTCTTCCCATGTCAGGTATTTTTGCTTCAGATGTTCTTCTGTCGTATAACAAATTTCTTTCCATTGCTCCGGTAGTATCAAGCTACCATCAGTTATCCACTGATCTGATGAAAATAATTGACGGAAGGTTCTTAGCGGATCCACAAATGCTAACTGCTTTACTTTTTTTCTTAAAGGTCGCAAGCGCCATGCCACCACTTTTTTTCGCAATAATTCTTCCTCACGATCATAGTCGTCAAAAGTATCTTCTGAGAATTGATTCTCTTCCTGTAACATATGATGAACGTCAACATAATCTGCCTTTTCCAGCAATTCACTTTCTTCCAATACCCAGTCCTTTTCACGCTCCACTTTCTCTAAGCGTTTCAATTGCAGCAGTATCCAGTTCGATACTTTCTCTAAGCGATCCGCTATCGGTAATCTTCCTTCTGTCTGATAGAAATATTTCTCTATCATTTGCTTCGGAATAATTACCTGTCCCCTAAAGGTAATATTTCGAAAAACAATGCCTCGGGTTGATAAGTGTTCCAAATAATGATCAATCAGTGCTTTATAATCGAGACTTGCCTTATAATGCATGGATTCTACCCTTGCTTCATAATCATTCCCCTGCTTATTTAAATAATATTCCATCTGCTCAAAAGGCGTTTCCAATTGAAAGCTGTCATCTAATTGGCGATGTAGATATTGATAGAACGTCATTTGCTGCATATTGTCTTCACCTAATTCCGGTAGAACCGTTGCAACATAACTGTTGAATAACGGATTCGGTGAGAAAAGTACAATCTGTTCAGATGTCAACGTTTCACGATACCGGTAGAGCAAGTAAGCAACACGTTGTAAGGCTGCGGATGTTTTCCCACTCCCTGCAACACCTTGGACAATCAACACTTTCGCTCTTTCATTCCGAATAATTTGATTTTGTTCACGCTGTATCGTAGAAACAATACTTTTCATTTTGGTACTTGCCTGATTACCAAGGACGGATTGCAACAGATGATCACCAATGGTAAGACCCGTATCAAACATTCCTTTTAATTCGCCAAATTGAATCATATATTGTCGTTTTAACGTTATTTCCCCGGAAATATTTCCTTGAACGGTGTCGTAACTTGCCGGGCCAGGTGGATAATCATAGTACATGCTCGAAATAGGGGCTCTCCAGTCGTAAACGAGAAAATTATCTTCATCTTCGTCTAACACAGAAGCTAAGCCAATGTAAATTGGCAGCTCTTCTGAACCATTTTCTTCCTTGAAATCAATTCTGCCGAAATATGGTTTGTCTTCTAGCCTGCGGAGAATATCTAATTTTTCACTTACTTGCCCATGGCTTCTTTCCCTTTCGGACAAAAATTCTGCCTGTTGTTTAATACTAGCTTCTGTTTCTATTTTATCATCCATTTCTTCTATATTGACGGTGACATCTTCCCAGAAATCACGTCTAATATCAATGACGTCTTCCTTTAAATCTTTTGCTTTAGATTGTAAAGAAGTAATCTTCTTCTTAATTTCATGGACAACATCGTCCACTCTTTGTTTCTCTTCTTGCCATTCTTGGTCATTCCATTCCTCTGACACTCATTCCACCTCCATTACGGTGATTTCAGATAGATATATACGCACACTGCTAGTCGTCATTATTATATGCTATCTATACTTGTATCAATCATAAGTAGTTTGTGTTGTGACTAGATTAGCATAAAAACCATTTTCTTTCATCAATGATGAATGGTCACCTTTCTCTATGATGGAACCATCCTTTAAGACAAGTATCATATCAGCCTTTTCAATCGTATTCAAGCGATGTGCTATGATAAAACTAGTCTTTCCTTTCATTAATGTTTGTAATGCATCTGTAATTCTTAATTCTGTAATCGTATCAATACTGCTGGTTGCTTCATCCAATATTAAGATAGCCGGATCAGCGAGCATTGCCCGTGCAATTGCAATCAGTTGTCGCTGTCCCTGACTGATTCCTCGGCCATTGCCTTCAAGAACGGTGTCATACTGCTCTGGAAGCTGTTGGATAAATGCATCCGCATTCGCAAGACGAGCCGCTTCCAATACTTCTTGATCAGTTGCGTCCAATTTTCCATATCGAATATTTTCCCTTATCGTTGTATCAAATAGATAGGAATCCTGAAGTACCATTCCGAGATGCTTTCGTATGCTGCGATTACTTGTGTTACTCAACGGAACACCATCTAGTAATATTTCCCCTTCCTTCTCAATAAAAAAACGGGCCAATAAGGAAATAATTGTTGTTTTGCCAGCTCCAGTTGGTCCAACGAGCGCAACTGTCTGGCCAGCTTCTGCATGAAATGAAACATTACGTAAAACCTGCTCCTCTTCATTATAGGAAAAAGACACGTGATCAAACCGTACTTCCCCTTTTACCTGTTCCAATTCTCGTTTTCCTTGATTTATTTCTTCTTCTTCCTGATCCATCACTTCAAATGCCCTCTCTGCACCGGCTACGGCTGAAAGAATGGTATTAAACTGATTCGCCAGGTCGTTTAATGGTCGAGTAAACTGTCGGGCATAGGTAGTGAAAGTAACGATTATCCCTATCGTAATCACCTCAGCATTGGTGTATAACACGATCCAGCCCCCGACGCCGACAATAATCGCAAAACCAAAATTATTTAACCCGTTCATTAATTTAGGGATAAATCCAGAGTAAACTTGCGCCCAATAGCCCACATCGCGCAATTTTTTATTCTGCTTGCGATACTGGTCAATCACTCGTTGTTCTTGATGAAACAGCTTTACCATCGAGTGACCTGACAACGATTCTTCCAGGAATCCTGTCATTTCTCCTAATTCGCGTTGCTGCTCTTTAAAGTAATAGCCTGTTCTGTTCGTTATCCATTTCATCCCTGCATACATAAGCGGTACAATAGTAATGGTCATTAGTGTCAGCAAAGGACTTAGCAACACCATCACAACAAGGGTACCAACTAAAGTTAATACACTCGTTGTCACTTGGATAACAGCCGTATTTAATGTTCTGCTGACATTCTCAATATCATTTGTAAGGCGGCTCATTAAGTCACCACTCTGGGTTTTCTGAAAGCTCATCAGTGGCAAACGGAGTACATGATCAAACAATTCCTGACGCATCGTATAGACCGTGTTTTGCGATATATCAATCATCCAGTAATTCTGCAGCGCCAATGTAAGTGAGTGTAATATAAAAACAATTAGAAGGATAATTAATATGGTTTGAAAGGAAAATGAGCTTGTTGCACCCGTCATCACATCAACAGCAACCCCAATAAAATAAGGACCGAGCAACGATAGCACAGCACTTGCTATAATCATTGCCAGCACGAGCCAAAATAATGCTTTATCTGTCTCCATATAAGTCCAAATTCTCAACAGGGTGGCGCGTAAATTTTTCACTTTCGGCTTTTTGCTAATTGGCGGGTGATGTCTTGATGGCGGCTGTATCGGCTGATTTTTATTCGTCATCAATCTTCACCCCTTTCTTTAATTGTGAATCAGCAATGGATTGGTAAAGCAGATTCGTGTTCATTAACTGCTGATGTGTGCCTTTTCCTGCTATTCTCCCTTTATCCAAGATCAAAATCTGATCCGCATCTCTTACTGAACTAATTTTCTGAGAAACAAGAAACGTAGTACATTTCCGTTTGCGTATCGCCTCTAAAACCTTTGCTTCCGTTGTTGCATCAAGCGCGCTGGTACTGTCATCTAATAACAATACTTTCGGGTTATCAGCTAATGCTCTTGCGATAGAAAGACGTTGTTTCTGACCACCAGACAGGTTCACACCCCGTTGACCGATTACCGTGTCATATTGATTCGGCAAGGACAGTACAAATTCGTGTAGTTGCGCCTCTTTCGCTACCTTCCTTGCTTCATTCAACGATAAATGATCGTTTCCCCACCTAATATTGTCCAGAATCGTACCTGAGAACAAGAACCCTTCTTGGGGAACTAACGTGATATCATGTCTCACGTCGTTCCCTATCTGTTCAATCGGCACGCCATCTATCCAAATTTCTCCTCCAGAAGGATGATACAAGTATGGAATTAAATGTAACAGGGTTGTTTTTCCCGATCCTGTTTCCCCTAATATACCGACCTTTTCACCTGCTCTCACGGTGAAATTCAGTTGCTCCAGCACATTTTGATTCGATTTAGGATATTGAAAAGACACATCAACAAATGACACCTCTCCATTTAAGTGTATACGCTCTTGTGCAGCATCAACTTGATCATCGCCATGCGCAGACAATACTTCGTCGATTCGATTGGCAGAAGCCCTACCTCTTGAAAGATTCATTAGCAAAAAGGAAAACACTCCTAAAGATGCCAGCATTCTCGTCGCATAATTGATGACACCAACCACTTCACCCGCTTGTGCGGATTCCGTTTCCAACTGCAAATAACCAAAACTTAACAATGCAATCATTGCTACGTTCATAATCAACATCACAATTGGCATCACCATTTCCATGATCCACAACGCTTTGCTGTTTTGATCCTTTAATTTGGCATTAACCGCTGCAAAACGATTATTTTCAAATGTCATCCGGTGAAAAGCTTTCACCAGTTTAATTCCTAATAAATTCTCTCTGATAACATTATTAACTCGATCAATTTGCTGCTGCACATAACGAAATAACTTCATCCCTTTTATTAATAGAAAGAACATGACGATCATCAGAACAGGCACTGCTGCAAGTAAAATCAAGGCTAATGAAACATTAAGCGTAAATGACATGACAATACCAAATATTAAAAACAGCGGTGCTCGCAACATAATACGCATAAAGGCAAATAATAGATTTTGTACTTGTGTCACATCATTTGTCATTCTTGTTAATAAAGTAGAAGTCGCAAACTGTTGCATCTTCATCGCAGAGAACATCTGTATACGGGCAAACATATCATTGCGTAAGTCATAGCCTACACCTTGGCTTACTTCAGCAGCAAAGAACGAACTCGTAATACCTGCTGCAAAAGCCAGAATGGTAATCCCTAATAAAACACCACCATACACGTAGATAATTTGCATGTTACCAGCCTGAATCCCATCATCAATCATTTTGGCCATAATAATCGGCTGGACAAGTTCTACTATTAATTCCACAATCATTAGAAACAGTGCAATGCCCATCGCTTTTCGGTATGTATTGGCATATTTTAATATACGTCTCATCCATTTTCCCCCATTATCTTTCTTACCTTATTATATCGAATAAAAAGCGCTTACTCCATTTATCACTATTAAGCCTTTGTAAAAAATATTAACGCATTTATAAATTTGTAATGTTATGGTAAATTCTATGGCTTTTTTACTAGTTACCATAGATAATATCTATGCAAGAATAATTAGGAAATATTGTGAGACTATTTACCAATATAGTAGATTTTCCAAATGTTTACTTAGATAATATTCTTGCACCATTATCTATTTCAAGGGGAATAGGAAACAATGAAAAAAATATTATTGTTGTTGATGCTGCTGCTAACATTCCTTGTCGTCACTGCTTGTGGTTCAGGGGATGAAACGAATGGCAGCGAGGATAGTAACAGTTCCACAGAAGAATCTGGTGAAGATACTTCTTCTGATGAAGCAGAGGCAAGTGAAGAAAGTGATATGCCAGAAGAACTAGTAGTCGGATTTGTACCTTCTCAAGATTCCGAAACGATTGCAGATACCGTCGCTCCATTAGCGGACAAGTTATCTGAAGAGCTGGGTATTCCTGTTGAAGGAAAAGTAATGACAAACTATACAGCTCTAGTGGAAGCAATGGGTACAAATGAAGTACAAATTGGTTTTATCCCTGCTTTTGGGTATGTATTAGCAAACGAAAAACATGATGTAGAAGTTATTTTAAAATCAGAACGTTATGGAAGCGGAACATACAAAGCACAGTATATTGTCAGTGCAGACTCTGATTACGAAGAGTTAGCAGACTTAAAAGATGCTGTTTGGGCTTATGGCGACCCAACTTCTACAAGTGGTTACTTATTCCCTGCTGCACAGATCATGGATGAGTTTGATGTAGAAAATCCGGAAACTGAGTTCTTCTCGGAAGCTTTCCAGACAGGTGGACACGATAACTCCGCGATCGCAGTATACAACGGGGAAGCTGATGTCGCAACAACATTTGACGATGTTCGCGGCGATTTAGAAGAAGAGTATCCGGATATTATGGAGAAGACGAGAATTCTTGGCTACACAGACGATATTCCGAATGACACCATTTCTGTTACAAAGGAATTAAGCGACGACTTAGTTCAACAAATTAAAGACACATTCTTAGGCTTTAATGAAGATGAAGAAATGATCACGATTATGAATGAAGTGTATAACTGGGATGCTATTATTGAAGCAGAAGACAGTGAGTATGATGTTGTACGCAGCACGTACGAAAAATTCGGTGACAGTATTTCTTTAGATTAATAGAATGCACGAAACAGGAGAGAGCATGCTCTCTCCTGTTTCTCTATAAGAGGAAGTTCAAAAATGCGCTTTTACCTGCTAAGACGCTCTCCTTTTTGAACAATCTCTATACAAGAAAGGGGTTCAAACATGATAGAATTTCAAGATGTCTCGCTCGTATACCCTAACGGAACAGAAGGATTAAAACATATCAATTTGAAAATAAATGAAGGAGAATTTGTCGTGATTGTTGGGTTGTCCGGCGCCGGCAAATCTACCTTTATTCGAAGTATAAATCGGTTAGTCTCTCCTACCTCAGGAGCACTACTGGTTGAAGAGGAAGATATTCTTCAACTAAAAGGTGCTGGCTTAAGAAAACTTCGCACCAAGATAGGAATGATCTTTCAAAGCTATAACCTAGTAAAACGATCTACCGTAATGAAAAATGTAATTTCTGGTCGCTTAGGCTATACTGGCACTTTGAAAAGCATCCTAAATATCTTCTCAAAAGAAGACAAACTGCTCGCCTACGAAAATTTAAAGCGAGTCAATATTGAAGAGAAGCTTTATAATCGTGCAGATGAACTTAGTGGAGGTCAGCAGCAGCGCGTCAGTATTGCACGCGTATTAACGCAAAAGCCAAAATTAATTCTTGCTGACGAACCTGTGGCAAGTCTGGACCCACCTACTTCTCACCAGGTAATGAAGTATTTAAAACAAATTAATCGTGAAGATAAGATTACCACGATTGTTAACTTACACTTTATTGATATGGCGATGGAATATGCCGACCGGATTATTGGCATGCGGGCTGGTGAAGTGGTCTTCGATGGACCGGCCAGTGAAGTAACCGAAAAGACATTTGAAGAGATTTACGGTCGCTCCATCCGTGACGAAGACCGCCGAGGAGGGGTTGAGGATGAATAAGCCATCAACCTACATTCCAAAAGGTATCTATCCTTTTAAAACAAAAATGATCATGACCGTTGCCTTAATTGTCGTCGTTGGCTTTTATCTAGTCAGTTCCATTAAGACGGAATCGTTTATTATTGATATTTTTGTAAAAATACCGAATGTATTTGGGCTCATTAGTGACTTTTTTCCTCCTGATTGGGGATATGTTACTCAAATATGGCCAAAATTGTTTGAGACCATACATATGGCTATTATCGCTTCGACTGTCGCAGTTATTGTCAGCATTCCGTTCTCACTTTTGACAGCGAACAATGTGACAACAAATAATGTATTATATCAAGTGATGCGGTTGATCCTGAATTTCATCCGTACTATTCCTGACATTATTTTGGCTGTTGTTTTTGTTGGTCTGTTTGGGATTGGTGCTTTTTCAGGTATTATGGCATTAATCATTTTCTCTATCGGAATTCTCGTAAAACTAATGAGTGAAGTTATTGAGGCAATTGATATGAATCCATCCGAAGCGATTCGTGCTTCTGGAGGAAATAGTTTACAGACTATTAGTTTTGCAATCGTGCCACAGGTTTTGCCACAGTTTATTTCTTTTAGTCTTTATGTATTTGAGCTAAATATCCGTGCTTCACTCGTGCTAGGTTATGTTGGTGCTGGAGGGATAGGGCAACTGTTGAATAAAGAAATGAACTTCCTTAACTATCCAGCTGTCAGCAGTATTATCATTATTGTTTTTGCAGTTGTCGTTATTATCGACATGATTAGCGCTAAATTAAGGGAGGGACTAGTATAATGACAGATCAGCATACCCTTCCTCAACCACCTAAAAGCAAATGGAAATTAATCAAAAGAATAAGTATTTTGATTATTATTTTACTTATTTATATTTGGACAATCTCGAGCATAAACATTCGCTGGGATAAAATTTTCAGCAGTCGTACATTAGAGAATTTTGACCGTATCATCCCGCGCTTTTTCCAGCCGGCCGTCGCAGAAACCGAAAGCATCATCGAAAAAATGATCGAGACCATTTTCATTGCCTATACCGGTTCGTTGGCCGCTGCAATTATTGCTGTACCACTAGCCTTTTTATGTGCATCTAACATGGTCAAAAATAAAGTTCTCAACAATATCGGCATGTGGATACTAGGTGCGGTCCGGGCATTCCCAGAAATTGTTCTCGCAATTATTTTCGTAGCCGCAGTTGGTCCAAACCCATTTGCCGGGGTCCTTGCAATTGCAATAGGCTCGACAGGCATGCTCGGCAAGTTATACTCGGAAGTGATTGAATCAATTGATATGCATGTTATCGAAGCATTAGAAGCAAGTGGTGCAAACAAACTGCAAATTCTCTTTTACGGCATTATGCCGCAAATACTGCCGGAGTTTTTGTCCTATGCGATCTACCGTTTTGAAATAGACGTCCGTGCTTCGTCTGTACTTGGTATTGTAGGTGCTGGTGGTATTGGTACATTAATCACTTTCGCTTATATGAATCGTAACTGGGAAGAAGTCGGGATGATTTTGCTTGTGATCATTATTACTGTTACGATCATTGATCAGATTTCCGGCTTTATCAGGAGAAAAATCGTATAGATATTTTTCACTATCTCGTGTGTCTGCATTGCTAAAATTTCACATTTTCCTATCGTATAAAAAATGATGCCGAACGACACGAATGTTTCCTTGGATATTCGTGTACGTTCGGCTATCGTTTTAATTCCTTGTTAAACTGTTGTTCCCCTTACACATTTGATCAGCATTTCGTTTCGTTAAACCTTAATTCGGACGTTCGTCGTCATCGTATGAATAATGCCAGTAATGACAGCAATCATAATGACACTTATTAGTAAACTTAACCATGCAGATGCGTCCGACAAATGTAATAGTTCATAAAATGGCAGCTTAATTTTTTCACCCCATACACTGGATTGAACCATGACGATCGGGTGAGCCAATACAATGCAACCAAATCCAATCATCCACTTCTCCTGATAAAACCCGGCAGATATGAACCAGCCCACTATATAATAAAGCAATATATCCGCAAGTAATTTAAGATAAAATGAAACAGGCATTATTACTGGTTCCTTATATCCGGTCATTGCGGCGATTCCATACTCCACCCCTGAAAGGATGATGATAATAACAGAGAATGTGAAAGCCAAAGCAACCATTGACTGTATTACTCCATTAAAATAGGCAAGCCTTGTTACCCCATTTCCCACAAAATACTTGATAAAGCCTCCCATAGACAGTAAGCCACAAATAAGAAAGAAGATTCTTGATGTGTCAGCAATCGCATAGGCAATCGACCAATCCGTATTGTGCTTTTCAAAAACCGGTAAGTTAATCTGAACATCTCCGCCAAGAGCCGCAACAATTGCTGCTATAATCATGATGGCAACCGCTACACCAAGGTACCATAACATCCACGTGACGATCGTTTGATACATGGCCAATCCAACTAGACTTGCTTTCGATTTCATTCGCCATCCTCCTTCGTCAAATGAATAAATAATTGTTGTAACGTGATAGTATGAAGATCAAGGTGAAGTCGTTTAGCTTCTGCAATCTCTTCATCTGACATACTTCCATATAAAGAAACAGATTTTGTATTACCAAGTTCCTGTTCATGCAACACTTGTTTTTCTGCTGCAAATTGCATGACCTGTTCCTTCGGTCCTGTAACAGTAACCCCTCTGTTGCGCAGTTCATCCGCTTCTTCGTGTAGCAACACTTCTCCATCATCCAGTATTATTACTTCTTCGAAAAGCTGCTCCATTTCTGAAATTAAATGAGTGGATAAAATCATTATCCTAGGATGTTCGATAAAATCTTGCAGTACTTCTTCATAAAAAATTTCTCTTGCAGGGGCATCCATTCCTAAATATACTTCATCAAAAATGGTGACTGGTGCTCTGCTCGCTAAGCCGATGACAGCTTGCAACGCTGATTGCATTCCTTTTGAAAGATTGGATATGGTTTGAGATTCCGGTAATTTAAATCGTTTCATTAGATACTTAGCATAATCCTTGTCAAAGTTAGGTCTGAAGAGAGCTGTACCTTTAAGATAATCTTTCACTTTGTCTGTTTCGTCATCCCATTTCTCATCTCGAATGAAGATAACCTGCTCCATAAGATCGGCATTTTCAAATACAGGTTCACCATCCACCAACATTTCTCCGCCACTCGCCTTTCTAAATGCAGCCAAAACCGATAGCAGCGTGGTCTTTCCAGCTCCATTCCGCCCAAGCAACCCATAAATTTTCTTTCCGTCTAAATCAAACGATATATTATCAAGCACTGTATTATCCTGCAACTGCACCGTCACTTGTTTGGCTGTTATGCGATCGACCATCAATTATCCCTACCTTTCGCTTCATTAATCATTTTTTTAACTTCCTCAACCGAAATATCCAGTTTCTCTGCCTCATACAGCAGATTTAATACATAGTTGTCTCGAAATTGATGCTTTCTTTTTTCGCGCAACTGTTTAACTGCACCTTCCATCACGAACATTCCAACGCCTCTTTGTTTGTACAACACACCTTCATCCACCAGCTTGTTAAATCCTTTTAAAACTGTTGCTGGATTTATTTTGTAATGGGCGACGAGTTGATTGGTCGATGGCACCTGCTCCCCTTCCTGTAAGGTTCCATTAACAATCTCGTCTTCAATCATTTCTTTTATCTGAAGAAAAATCGGTTTCTCATCATCTAACGCAACCCGCATACTATACCCCCTTCATCATGAATGTTAAATGGTTAGTTAGTTATGTAGTTAACTATATATCGGTTTATGTATAAAGTCAATTGTTTTTTTATTCCAATATTAATGTTCGGGAAAAAGAAAATGTGAAACCAGGGGCTTATAAAGTGGGACTTCATTGCAAAATGGTCATTTTATCTGCGCTGCAAAGCTCCTGAAATAGGCTCCGCGTCCTGTGGGCACGGCTTCAGCTAGGCTAATACTTGAAAAGCATCTGTGCTGCATTGTACCGAGGAAGCCTACTTCGAAGCAATACTGGCAGACACAGGCACAGACCAAGTGGATCTTCAGCTCGCGCTGATTCCACGGGAGTCTCCGCCTATTTCCTACGCTTTAGGGAAGTGCTACAACGATTGGCACAGCTAAAAGCAGTAGCGCTAAACATGGTACATCTAACAATGAGGTAAGTCACAAAAGCGTAGCACTTTATATACTAGCAGTGATATTAGTTGTAGAGCTAGACTTTAGCGTAGGCCAACCACGGAGACTCCCGCGGGATCAAGCAGGTGCTGAAGATCCACTTTGTGAAGCGCCCTTCTTCACAAAGTTAGCTTCAGCCGTGCCCCGCAGGACGCGGAGTGGTTGGTCGAAGCGATATCCCAGCACACTAAATATCTCAACATGGATGCTTGGCTAGCGATGGCTAGTTGACATAATCCATATTATAGGAAGCTATCTTCCTATTCAGCATGATTACTTCTACGACTGTACGTATATACTTTCTTTGCTTATAAATAAGACCAAATCAACAAATGATTTGGTCTGATAAATATATTTTATTATCCAAGCAACCCTTTAATAGAATCAACGATATTCTGGAAGAAGTTTTTCACGCCTTGCCAGAAGCCTTCTGTATCACCGCCTGTTACTTCCTCCAACTTACCTTGCAAATCGGATACAATCGAATCGAGCTGATCCCTTACTTGTCCAAAGTCAATATCCAAGTTACGCATTCTTTCAAATAAATCCGTCAGCATTTGGCGATCTTCTGGACTTAGCTCAATGTTTAATTGATTTAATTGATCCTGGACGATTTGTTCAACTTCTTCTTTTGTAGCTGGATTTTGTTCAGAAATTTGTTTCTTAATTTCTGTTAATAATTCACTCACTTTTTCTTGATCTATTCCTGCTTGCTCAGCTAGATCAGTTGCAACATCTAATTCATCATTCGCTACTTCCATGCGATCTTGATCAAGTGTTTCTCCATCAACATTAAAAGCCTTATAAATGCCCGTTAATGCCGAATGTCCTGTAACTTTCACCGGGGAAGCTACTTCAATTAATGCATTCTCCACACCTGCAGTCAGTAGCGCATTGGCGTACATTTCTTTCGTTACTTGTGTAATACTATCTGGATTTACAATATTAACGACTACCCCGTATCCATCTTCTTTACGCGTAATTTTGGCAGATGAATACATATTTGAACTTGGATCACCACCGATGTAGTTTACCAGGTCTTCTGCAGTAACAATGTATTCGTCTACTTGCTCAGCATCTGTCGCGCTTAACAGATTGCGCACCTTATTTTTTTGATCATCAGACAACGCCTCACCAAGTACTAGTTTCGGTTTGCCATATCGCTCATCAATAACCGTTTCATCACCTTCACTTGCTGACACAAAAGGGGAAACAACTAGTCCCAATATCGCCAGCACAACCAGCATCCACGTGATTTTTTTCATGTAAAATACTCCTTTACACCTTTATACTTACCTTATATATTATGATAGATTTTACGAATTATGGGAAGAATTTTTGTCATTTTCTATCAATTTTACACAATTAAAAATTGGAACAGCTCCCAAGCATTGAGGAAAGCCTTGTTTTTCCTATACTTGATGACTTCATCGTTTGGAATGATTCACAGTCTCACCTGAAATAAAAAAACAGAGGTGCTGCATCTAAATCAACCCCTCTGCTTTTTCTTCGTTATCCTTTTTTCGCGATGACATCCATTTCCACACCGACACCTTTTGGTAATTGGCTTACTTCTACTGTCGCCCTTGCCGGATATGGCTCTTTCAGAAACTTCGCATATGCTTCGTTGATCGTAGCAAAATCGTCCATATTCGTAATATAAATCGTGAACTTCGCTACATTGGCGAAAGTCAATCCCACTTCCGTTAATATTGCATCCAAATTTTTCATGACTTGGTCCGTCTGTGCAGCGATATCTCCTTCCACTACTTCCATCGTTTCTGGATTTAGCGGGATTTGGCCCGAAACAAAGACCAAATCTCCCACATCAATCGCTTGTGAATATGGCCCAATTGCTTGTGGTGCTCTGTCAGTATGTATTGCTTTTACCATGCTTATCGCATCCTTTCTAGTCTATTTACAGAAAATTTTAACATATAATTGATTTTTAGTAGAATAGAAAGAGACTATTTTTATAAAAAGGATGATCACAGTGGAAAAAACATTTCAATTAAAAACAAGTCATCATGACCAAATGATCGATATTACAGCAGAAGTAGCAAGCTATCTCCGTGAACAAGGCGTAAAAGATGGTATTGCGATCGTGTCATCGTTGCACACAACAGCAGGCATTACTGTTAACGAAAATGCGGATCCTGATGTAAAAACAGATTTTCTAAGAAGGATGCGTGAGGTTTATCCATGGGAACACCCAAAGGATTTGCATATGGAAGGAAATACAGCAGCCCATCTAAAGGTTAGTACAGTCGGTCATAATCAAACCATGATTATATCGAATGGCAACTTATTGTTAGGAACCTGGCAAGGCATTTATTTCTGTGAATTTGACGGTCCGCGTCAGCGTAAATTTCATGTCAAGGTAATAGAAGGATAAAATCCTGTCATTGATCATTTAAGACCAAATCACGAACTGATTTGGTCTTTTTGCTGACAAACGATCGCGTTTTCCATAAAAGTTATAACCGCTTCCTGGACAGGATATAAATTTAAATCAGATGAGTTATCCTTTGATTTACGAGCTTCCCAAAACTTCCTTTCTAATTCAACATCACCATTAAACATTTCATTAGACAGAATCAATGTATCCTCAGCGATCAGTTTACCTTCTTCAGAATCAGGTAATTTCCCTTCCTTCAAGCATAATTCTATTCGTTTGATCAAGTTAATCCATTTGGTTATTTCACTGGAATCTGACTCCATTTTAGGTAATTGTTCATTTAACGTTTTTTGTTCCTCTTTCGAAAATAATTCTTCCATCGTATCATTCTTTCTGGCTTCATTTAAAGCAGGATCTTCCGTAAGTAAAGGTATTAAACTTTCCCACTGAATATTTCCTTCAAGTTTTAGCGTATTTATCAGTGTGTTGGTGTAATCTAATGATTCATTTAGCTGCCTGATATTTTGTACTAATTGCTCTTTATGAACACTTAACACCATTTCAGTCGACATCCTGTTGATGATTTTTTCAATATCGTTTAAAGGCATAGAAGTAGATTTCAAAAGAAGAACTTTTTCAAGTAACAATATATCTTCGGATGTATAAAAACGCTTTCCATTTTCCTCCTTCTTTGTCGGTACAACTAAGCCAATCTCATCATAATAACGAATTGTTCTTACGGAGACGTTTAATCTTTTGGCTACTTCTCCTGTTAAAAAATAATGCATGAAAATTCCTCCTAACCTCTTGCAGGTTACGTTACGTCACCCTTTATTCTAAATATATCACACTTATAAATAGATGGAGGAATTAAAATTGAAGGAAAACTTGTCGATGAAATGGAACTATAAGGAACTAATTATTTTATTAATATTGGCTTTAGCATTTGTTCCGGTTGTCATTGAGATTGTAGTAAACGATCTATTGTACTTAGTATTTGAGAACAATTTGTACGCAGGTACAGCGACAGGACTGATAATGGCAATTGTGTTTACATCTGGGGTATACATTGTTGCATTAATGCCACACAATCTGAACTGGAGTGAAGTAGGATGGACTTCCTTCTCCAAACACTACTGGAAATGGATTATCGTTTGGAGTTTGGTGTTAATCGTTGCTAGTATACTGGTCTTAATAGTAATGGATTCATTTAATATCGGGGTTGATAATAGTAAAACAGCATCCTTAAAACAGCATGTAACATGGTTTACCTTTAGTATTGGGTTCATTTCAGCCGCTATTATTTCACCTGTTTATGAGGAGATATTTTACCGTGGATTTCTTTATAAATGGTTCAGGGTGAAATGGGGTGTCGGTGCTGGCTTACTATTCAGTTCTTTGATCTTCACACTTGTTCACATACCGACGTATAACACACTTCCCGTAAATTTCATTTCAGGATTAATATTTGCATGGACATATGAAAAAACCAATTCTATTATTCCAGCCATTATTATTCATGGAATCTTTAATGGATTGGGAATTATATTAACTTCAATCTCGTAAATATTGTCCGTGTAAAGGATAGCAGGGATAAACGAACAGCACGCTTATACTTTCGGTTCGTTTATCCCCTTTTTAAGGATGACACCTAATTAAACAGCCATAATGCTGCACTAAACAGCAAGACTGAACCGATAATACTGAGACTGACATACGTGGTTAGACTCCCCCACTTCTTAGCTTGATACAATTGAATGGTCTCCATACTAAAAGTAGAAAAGGTAGTAAATGCACCAAAGAAACCGAGACCGACTGCCAAATAGAGCGTATCTTGATAGGCATCAGTCGGGAATCCGTGATAAGCAATGCCGTAGAATGCACCCAGACCAAACGAACCGATTAAATTTACGGTAAGCATGGCTACTGGAAAAGGTGGTGACGGGAATTTATTCATAAAAATAAGTCCTAATATATATCTGAAGACTGCTCCAACAGCTGCACCTGTTGCAAGTAATAAGCTATTCATTTGCTCTCCACCTCCACCATTGAGGCAGCTATCCGATTGCCGATGGTATACCCACCTAATGCCAGCAGCACTCCCCCGAATGAAGATATACAAATATAAAGGGTCGCTTTTAACAATGAATCAGTTAAGAGCATAACGGTATCTGCTGCGAATGTTGACATCGTCGTAAATCCGCCGCAAAGTCCTACGCCAAGCCCCGCTTTTAACCATTCTTTTGGAATTTTCACCAGAAAAAAAGCAGTGAGAAAGCCTAATACTAAGCTACCTGTTAAATTTTCTATTACAGTTCCAAGTGGAAATGACGAATCAACGAAGAGATTTATACCATAACGTCCTAACGCACCAAGAGCAGCACCGACCGCTATGGCTGCGATGTTTTTACTATATTGCTCGAACATGACGTTCAACCTTTCTATGAATCAAAACTTTATTGGTGAGAAGTATTCCAAGTCAGCATGGGCAGGCATCGTATAAAATGATAGTCACAGTATATCATTAATCCCCTTACCAATCCTAATCTCCACTCGTATCGACTGGATATTTATGTTAAAATAAAATGACTTGAATCTGGCTTTTATTTGAAAGGTGGCTATGCAAATGACTAAATTTAGCTGGTGGATTGGAATTAGCGTTGCTGTCATTTCAGTGACCATTGGGCTTTTTTCTCGTAATTTGGAGCTGGTATTAACCATCTCCGGCATTGCGTTTATCGTACCAATCTTATTGGCAGTCATTTTTTCAGGGGCATTAGTTAGCGGGGACAGAATGCATTCTATTTTTCTTACAGAATCAAAAGAAAAAAGGACCGAAAAAAATCGATGGATAAAGAATCTATTAGCTATAGCTCTTCCTAACTTATTCGTTATCCTTATAATCGTGGGGATAACGTATGTAACCGGTTAAGAATTATCAGTATGTATCAGGGAATAGGAAAGACGTTTTAAGGCCTTTATTGTTTTGCTAAGAGTAATCGGCATACCAATAGCTGTATTTTTTCTGTTAAAATAGCTATACCAAATTATAAAGACTAGTGATTTACAGGTGGAACAAAACAAAAAAATGATTCAGCTCTTAGAAAAAAACAGATAAAGTATGACTTAAATCAGTTGGGGTATTACGGACGGTTAGCGCCGTGATAAATAGTGATTCATATGAGGAGAAAATGATATGGAAGTCAGGCAATTACAATATAAAGATGCAGAAATCTACTTAAAGATAAGACTGGAAGGTTTACAAAACAGCCCTGCCGGATTTGCTTCCAGTTATGAGGAGGAAAAGAAGCATACTGCTGAGAAATACCAAAAACGATTTGCCTCACCAAAAGCTTCCTTTACTTTTGGCGCATTTGAAAATACCGAGCTAGTTGGCGTAATCACTTTAGTAAAGGAACCTTTGTTCAAGTTACGTCACCGTTCGAAATTAGTAGCGATGTATGTAAAACCGGATCAGCGCGGAAAAGGAATAGGAAAGGCACTTTTACTTAAAGCAATGGAAAAAGCAAGAAGTATAGAAGGACTGGAGCAAATCTATTTAACCGTAGTCGATACCAATGCTATCGCGAAACAGTTATATACGTCTTTAGGATTTGAGACTTGCGGAACAGAGAAGCGCTCATTAAAAGATGGAAATACTTATCATGATGCAGAGCATATGGTATTGTTTCTTTAAGGCGGGATAGGATGCATTTATATTTTACTCAAAGCAAATATGCGTTAAAATCCAACTTTATGTTGATTGTGATGGCAGCCGTTTTAATGACACTAACCTTTTTTATCTGGGCAGGTATTCCCGTTTTTATAGTGGGTAACTTTGTTTCAACGATTACTTCCAGTGTAGTGATCGTTCACTTTTTCATTTCACTTACAAGCGGAATCCTGTCCTCTTTATTTTTTATACCTTTCCATGTGAAGGTTGCCAGACAGATGGCTGCTATTAAAAATAGGACGGTATTGCAAACCTTTATTCGAATCGAAGCTGTATGTGTATGTATATGCTCCACTATTTTTGAAAGTGTGCTGATCATATTGATAGTATAGCTTCACTTTATACTTTTCATATGAACTATTTTATATAACTCGAGGATCAAGAGATTAATAGACGTTACAAATGGTATAAAAAAAGGAAAGGCAAGAATACCTAAACTTTCAAACACCCCACTTGCATGCTTATGAAAATACGATCTGTCTACTTTATACAAAATAATTGCTGTGGCAGTGAGAATTAAAGTATTTACTGCTATAGCAATCATTAGACTTAACCATTTATTCTTTTTCCTCGTGTAGATTGACAGACAACAAATAGATGAAATAATCAATGTTACAGCTATACTGCTTAAAACGGCGAGAGTCATAAGATCACCTTTCCCAATACTAACTAAGTATCCTATTTTCGTTCTTTCACTTTATTTATGATAGTTTCCATTACATCAACCTGCGACATACCCTCCGTCAATATCACTTCACCGTCGACACCAAGGTAATCTTGCGGCTTCCACCAATTCCGTAATGCATCTTCACCGAATTCATCT
Source organism: Gracilibacillus salinarum (assembly GCF_022919575.1). Taxonomy (NCBI): domain Bacteria; kingdom Bacillati; phylum Bacillota; class Bacilli; order Caryophanales; family Bacillaceae; genus Gracilibacillus; species Gracilibacillus salinarum. Next base: position 2,286,288 of record NZ_CP095071.1, read on the forward strand.
CTTTTGGAACTGGTATTGTGACGTCTTACGGTTTCTTCAAATGGTAAATCAAAATAAAAGGTGTAGACTTGTTGATGATAGAATTGAATTAAATCTTTCAGCATGTCACCGTAACGTTGTGTATACAAAATCCCCTCGACAATAACCCATTCACAATTACCTTTACCATATTCCGCAATCTGGCGAATTAAATCTATCGAGAGGTTCCCATCTCTATCATGGACCTTCAGCATTTCACGACGAACGATATCTTGAGAAACCAAAAGCGTTCCGCGACCGAAATGTTGCTGGAGATGTTTAGCCGTTGTCGTTTTTCCACTGGCGGAGTTTCCTCTTAGAATGATTAATGTTGATTCCATTGTGGCAATGCCTCTCCCTTCCCTGCTCTATTCAATAGATTGTTGATAATATTTATGTAAAGAAATTCATATGTGACTTCTCCTCTTTGTAATAATCCAATCGATCTTGTAATGTCCCTGTATGAAACTCAAACTTATGACCATCCGGGTCAGTAAAATATATCGACTGTTTATCTCGTTCATTCCGCTGACGACCTGATAGAATGTTCACATTTAAACGAGATAGTTTTTCATACATTTCGTTCATATCACCCTCATCTATGGAAAAAGCAATATGAGTATAGGATTGTCTGATCTCGTTACGAGGAACATCTTTTTCAACATTGAGTGCCAGCCAGATGCCGTTCAAGTCAAAATAGGCGGTGGTCCTGCCTTTTGCTAATAACTTAGCTTCAAATACGTTGGTGTAAAATGAAATGGAACGCTCCAGGTCTGAAACCGAAAACAATAAATGATTGAGTCCTTTTATTGCCATTTTAACACTCCTCTCTAATCGATATAGAAACAGCCAATTAGGACTAAAATCAAAAAAAACGGCGTTATCATGTCTATAACAGTTGGCTTGATATTGTTTGTCTTGTTATACCATAAAATCTTTACAATAGACAAAACAAATAAGGTCGCTAACACAGGTGCAAACCAGAATTTAAAGATCTCAGAAAAACTCATTAACGAAAGCAAAAACAAAGCAATGAACCAAAAAACAAGTGTCAATCCGAATTTTTCAAATTTATATTTTTTGTGGTTAAATAGGAACGCTGTAATCTTTTCCTGTATCATTTTAACACTCCTTATTACTTTAAGTATCTCTACTTTTTTGAAGAGGAAAATATTCCATCGGCTCTTTACATGGGACATAATCATTTTTCTTATAGTAATTGATAGAATCATCACTTGGCCAGACAATTACAAATTCATAATTATTTTCTTCTGTCCAGTCATTCACGGCACTTAACAATCTACTTCCTACACCTTTATTTCTATTCGCAGGAATTGTATATACATTTGTCATATAGGCAAAGGGATATGTTATTCTACCAGGGCGCGGGACCTTCTCTATTAATTTTATATAAATATGAGAGATGACCTGATTATTTTCCTCTGCAACCCAAATAAACCAGTTAAGATCCTTCAGTGCATTCTCTAAAAAGGTCTGGCATTCTTTTTCAAAAGTATCGTATGCCTCCTCTTTCTTATTTTCATCAAATTCAATGGTAAAATCCCATCTCATTTTTATTAATTGTTCTATGTCTCTCGCTTCCGCAAGCCTTATCTTCATATAATCCCCCTTTATTTCAAGATCTCACTTACCTGCAAATCTGTGATCGTACCCTGATGAAAAGAAAGCTGCCACCTGCCATCAATGTGTTTCCATATAGAGCTTCGCAGTGTGTTTCGGTTTCGAGTCTTATCGGCTATATAGTATGTAGCTAGAATAACACCTTCCGCTAATGATTTTATTTGATAATTATGGAGAGACATTTCTGTTAATACTACACCTCCCAGACAATCCTTTTTGTCCAATATTCTACCTGAACTTCCAATCTCAAAAAAATCATCCGCAAGAATGCTGTCTAGTTTTTCACGACTTTGACGTACTTCTAATTGAATATGACTTTCCTCTAATTCTCTTAATTGTTCTATTAAACTTTTTTCCATTGTTTTCACCTCCATTTAACTAAATATCCAAAAAGGAAAAAACAACCAATAATTATCAATGTATAAAACTAGTAAACCACCAACAATCATTCCTAAGCAAAGAAACATAAAGCTATGAATGTTGTTTTTAATCCAGCCAAAGGAATGCCCGACAGCCAAGGTTAAAGGTATAAAAGTTAAACCGACAGTCAGTTGTCCTATTGAAAAACCCGCTATATAACTAAAAACATAAATGGCTATTGCCGAAATCCAATAAAAGAAATACCTGCCCTTGATAGCAAATAATACCGAGACAATGGCAATGATCAGAGAAGAATACGCAATTACGGTAAAAATCAACATACTTCCGCCTCCTGTACTCCTTTATTCCTTCTTATATTACCATAATTTTCAGATTATTTATTAGATAATTCCAAATAATAGTAATTTTGTTTTGTAAAGAAGTTTTATGGACAACTTTTGCTTCATTCTCTATATTTTGTCCACCAGATCCATTCTTACAGACATTCCCTTCACATCCTACTCACAACAAAAGCACCCAGCTATATTAAAACAGCTGAGTGCTCTCTCCCGTTTAGAAATCGAAATATTCCTTCGCATTGTAGTACGAAATGTTTTGCACGATGTTGGCTAATGTCTCTTCATCATTCGGATATTCTCCGTTTTCCACCCATTCTCCTATTAAATTACACATGATGCGGCGGAAATACTCGTGTCTTGTGTAAGATAAGAAACTCCGCGAGTCGGTCAGCATACCGATGAAACGGCTGAATACCCCGATATCTGCTAATGTTTCCATTTGATTGATCATGCCTAATCTTGTGTCGTTAAACCACCATGCAGTACCGAATTGCATTTTACCAGGTACGCCTCCACCTTGGAAGCTACCGATAATAGTAGCAATCGTGACGTTATCACGCGGGTTTAATGAATAAAGAATTGTTTTCGGCAAGGCATCTGCCTGATCGAGTGAATCCAATAATTTCACTAACGGCTGTGCCAGTAAGCTGTCATTCATCGAATCATATCCTGTATCAGGGCCAAGCTCATTAAACATGCGAGCATTGTTATTACGATGGGCATTAATATGATATTGCATTGCCCAACCTTTGGCGTGATAGGCTGTTCCTAAAAAGGTAAGCGTGTGGGACTTATATTTTTTCTCTTCTTCCAGTGTTACTTTTTCACCCTTGATCGCCTTAGCAAATATGGCTGCTACTTCATCTTTCGTTGCTTCTTCATACATCACCGTATCTAACGCATGGTCAGACACGCGTCCACCGATAGAATGAAAGAAATCAATCCGCTGCTTCAATGCCTGCAGAAAAGCATCATAGGAATCAATGGATACGCCTGATACATCCGCTAGTTTTCCAACCCAATCGGTAAATCCGTCCCGATTGATTTCCAATCCTTTATCCGGTCGGTAACTAGGCAATACTTTTACATCAAAATCTGGATCGGCTTTGATTTTTTCATGATATGCCAGTGAGTCAGTCGGATCATCTGTTGTACACACGACTTCGACACCAGACTTCACAATAAAATCACGTACATTCCATTCTCCACTGTTTAATAACTCATTTACTTGTTCCCAAATTGCAGGAGCAGACTTCTCATTTAACGGTTCTTCTACTCCGAAATAACGCTTTAATTCCAAGTGTGTCCAGTGATAGAGCGGATTCCCGATCAATTGCGGGACAGTTTTTGCCCATGCCAGAAACTTATCATAATCACTGGCATCACCTGTTACAAATTTCTCTTCAATTCCGTTGGCACGCATCGCACGCCATTTGTAGTGATCACCGTACAGCCAAACCTTTGTAATGTTTTCAAACTGCGTATTTTCATAGATTTCCTGCGGGCTTAGGTGGCAGTGATAATCGATGATTGGCAGGTCCTTGGCATAGTTATGATACAGCTTTTCTGCTGTTTCGTTATGCAATACAAAGTTTTCATCCATAAATGCCTTCTTTTGTTTACTCTCTATCATATCCTATCCCTACTTTCTATCTTTTTTATAAACCTAATAAATCTAAGTGACGACCGATATGTTTGACTAAGCCATTTCGATAGGTATCTTCATTGTTCATTAATGTATCGAAGAATTCTGTTCGGAAAAGATCTTCTCCTGCTTGGTCTTTTGCCGTTAACAAAATCCCGTAGGTCACATGGAATAATTGACGTGATGCATCATTATCCATATATAACGGCAAGTCTTGGTCAGACGTATCATCTAACGGTGCATAACTGGTCAAGTCCGGTGTAACATGATAGTACTTCAATGTTTCTTCAAAATGGTCTTCCGCATACACATGCATACTACGGTATAAATCAGGATTAACCTGTGCGATCACGCGAACCGCTTCTAGCCAGTTTGTACCCGCTGTTTTGATATGCAATAAGCCTTCTGTATATTTACCGATGATCGGGAATACACTGAATTTATCACTTCCGGAGTGAATACTTAATTTGTAACCAAAATATTTTGCAATTTCTGCATGCTCATGCAATTCTTTTTCAAATTGCGCCAGATCACCGATGTAGTCGATCCCTTTCTGGAATTCTCCACAGAATCGTGGTGCCAGACTTTGAACGGTAACGCCTCTTCTGCGCAATTCTTCAGCAACAAAGAAATGAGCCTCCGGTGCAGTTACAGTCTCTGTTTCATCAATCGAGATCTCGAAGTCGATTGCTTTGTCTGCCTTTTGGATATATTCGTTATACACATGTTCCATGAAATCAATTGCTTCTCCGTAAACAAGCACATTTTTGTGAAGGCTGGCTTCGTCAAATGCGACTGTTACACCTTGCACATCGAATGATTTATTTAAATAATGACTTTGGAAATATTCCTTGCGATCAACTGGTAAATCAGCGAATTCCTTCTCAATCGCTTCCGCTGTTGCCCCTTCGATATCATTGCGAATTTGCTCGGAACAATCCAGTGTCAAAAAGGAAAAGCCCAATCCAAGTGCATACTCAATGTCTCGTTCTAATTTAATATGATCGGCATCTGCGCCGAAACCATCCTTATATCCTTCTTGAAAAACAGCAAAAGTTGCTGCATCGAGAATATCTGTCATCGTACGATTTAATAATGTTAATTCACGCACACTTTGCTGTGCCAAAATCGGTTTAACTTTCCGACCTTTAACGGTTTCAATATGTCCTGGAGAGGCAACACCAAGTCGGTCACCAAGTCCCATTGTGGCAATTTCTGTCCCAAATGCTTGTGGTTTTGTGTAAACAAAAAATTCGTTCAATACTCTACCATTTTCATGTGTGAGCGGACATACTTTCCCATTCTCTACTTCGTCCCCTTGTAAGGAATCAAATAAAGCACCATCACCTGCTACAACTAGAAACTTTTCCGTTCCTGTTTTCACCATCACGACAGATGATCCATCCACCTGCTCAAAAGACTGATCATAAACATGAACCGTATCAGATGATTCCGGTAATTTACCTGCACCTAATGCTTCCACTACATTTTTTAATTCTACAGTTTTCACTTGTTCCACCGATATCCTCTCCTTTTTTGTTAACGGTTTCAAAACATTTTCTTGTTTTTATAACAACGTTGTTATTTTTATGATATACTATTTAAAAATAGAACACAACAATAAACACAAAATTTACCGAAAGAAAAAGGAGAGCAATCATGGGTGTAACAATTAAAGATATTGCCAAAGAAGCGAATGTCAGCTATTCCACTGTTTCTAAGGCATTAAATAATAGTCCTTTAGTTAAAGAAGTAACCAAACAAAAAATATTAAGAGTTGCCAAAGAAATGGGCTACGAACCAAACCTGGCTGCCAAACAGCTCGTTCGTAAAAAAACCGAAGTAATCGGTTTAATCTGGCCAACCATTGAACGGATTGTGCTCGCTACCCTTGTGACGAACATCAGCAAAGCCTTTGAAGCAACCAAATATTCGATGATTCTCTCTGTAGACTCGGCGGAAACTTCTCTGGATACGTTTAAAAAATTTCAGGTCGATGGCATGATCGTTTTTGCCGAATCTCATCAAATGGTACCTGAAGACACAATTCCGCTTGTCGCGTATGGTGTTTCTGGAAAAAGGAAAGTAGCGTATCCGATTATTGATGCCAACCACGAGCAAGCAATGGAACAAGCCGTTCAATACTTAGCAGATTTAGGTCACCATCATATTGCATACGTTGGGCATTTGGATACCGAGGATGCTCTGCAACGAGAGAAAGCTGAAGGTTATCAAAAGGCGATAAAAAAACGCAACCTGAAGCAACAGAGTATCGATACCAGCGGATTGGATTGGTATGACGGTTACTTAGCAGTAGAGGAGATCATACAACTGCCTCACCAGCCTACTGCTATTATTGGCGGGAGCTATGACATTAGCGGCGGGATCGTCCGTTCACTGCATGAAAAAGGTGTAAGCATTCCTAATGATATGTCCGTCGTCAGCTATGATAATATTCCACAGATGGAAACGATGGAAATTCCTATGACCTGTATAGGTGTACCTGTCGATTTACTTGCAGAAGAAATTGTCTCTACCATCATTCACCACATTGAATCAGAAGGAAGCGATGAATTCATTAAAAAGTTAACGCCATCACTTACCGAAAGAAAAAGTGCTGGACCTGCACCACAATCATAAAGTGAGCCTTTAATCAGTGGGGGTTTTGCCCCAACTGATTGCCAATAATCGCAACTTCATCGATTTATTCTTGATTTTGCCAATTTATTCGCGACTTTCACCTTTTATTCGCGATTCCGCCGATTTATTCGCGACTTTCATCTTTTATTCGCGATTCTGCCGATTTATTCGCGACTTTCACCTTTTATTCGCGATTCCGCCGATTTATTCGCGACTTTCACTTTTTATTCGCGATCCCATCTAATCATAAAAAAATAAGGGGAGAATCATCGATTCCTCCCCTTATTTTAATTGCTTCCACACTTCATGATAAACATCCTTTAATGGAACATGGTGCTGCTCTGCTAATGCCTTACAGTGTTCATATTCGGGCGCTGCTTTCACAACCCGATCTCTTAACAAACCTTCTTTAACGGTGACCGGTCCCCATTTAGTATCTACTTCTCGAATCTGTCGTTCCATTCGGTAGACGGAGATAGGGTAGTAGCGAATGCCAAGTGTCGTCGTCTCAGCAAGCACAATATCTTTCATTTCCGCAAAGCGATCTTCACTGCACAATAGCTGAAGTTGTACAGCAGGTCTGTTTTTTTTCATATAAATTGGTGTGTAGTATACGTCATTTGCACCAGCATCGAACAGCTTATCCATTACGTAACCAAGCCATTCACCAGGTGTATCATCTAAATTGACTTCTACCTTCATCATATTCTCATCAATGTGTTCTTGATCTGGTGGGTGCTTGCTCATTCGATTCACCTCTAACCTTAGAAGATGTACAAAATAAACCGCGTGGAATTTCTAATTGCTGCCTCACCTTAAAGTTCTTTACGCGATCTCCTATTGCATATTGAATACTCTATTAATAGCATAGATTAGACGTGAGGTAAAATCCGTTGCAGGAATTGCTTCGTTCTTGGCTCTTTCGGATTTTCCAAAACATCTCGTGGTGTACCTTGTTCAACAATGTAACCATCATCCATAAACAGGACATGATCGGAAACTTCTTTCGCGAAAGAAACTTCATGTGTGACCACTACCATCGTCCATCCTTCATTGGCTAGCTCTTTAATAACACCTAATACATCGCCAATTAACTCAGGATCCAATGCAGAGGTCGGCTCATCAAACAGCATTAACTCCGGTTCAATAGCAAGCGCACGCGCAATGCCTACCCGCTGTTGCTGGCCACCTGACAACTGATATGGATACAAGTCAATTTTATCAGCCAGACCGACTTTATCTAATAAATGCTTGGCCTCTTTTTCTGCTGTTTGTTTATCCTTACCTTGCACAACAACTGGTCCTTCTGTAACATTCTCTAAAGCTGTCTTATGAGGGAACAAATTATAAGATTGAAAAACCATGCCAGCTTTCCTTCTTAAAGTCAGCATGTCTTTTTTACTACGCTTGCCACTAAAATCAAGTGAAAAACCATCGTCGAATTGATAGTGGCCATGGTCAGGAATCTCCAGACCATTTAAGCAACGAAGTAATGTTGTTTTCCCTGACCCTGATGGCCCCATAATGGTTACAACTTTCCCTTTATTAATATCAATGGATATATCTTTCAATACATCTAATGAACCAAAACTTTTCTGTAGTTGCTTGATCGATAACAGCATCATATCCCCCCTTATTTAGCAATATATCGCTCCAGCCTGCGTTCGACCACTTCTTGTATGAGCGATAAAATGAAGCATATAACCCAATACAGAACAGCTGCTTCCACATACAAGATCATAAACTCATACGTAGAAGATGCGATTTCCTGCGCTTCACGGAATAATTCTGTTACTAAGATCATCGATGCTAAAGATGTATCTTTTACTAGACTAATAAATGTATTGGAAAGTGGTGGTATCGATACTCTTGTTGCCTGGGGAAGAATTATTCTTCTTAATGTCGTTCCATACCCCATCCCGATCGTATAGCCCGCTTCCCATTGTCCTTTAGGAATTGAAGAAATGGAGGCCCGAATAATTTCAGATGCATATGCCCCAACATTTAATGAAAAAGCAATGACAGCGCTCGGCAATGGATCAATCGTTAGACCAATAGAAGGAAGCCCGTAAAACACAATAAATAATTGAACAAGTAACGGGGTTCCTCTCACAGCCGAAACGTAAAAAACAGCCGGCGCCCTAACAATTTTCAAGGAAGATAAGCGCATCACAGCTGTCAATAAAGCGATAAGAAGTCCGATTGCAAAGGAAATAAGTGTTAGCGGAATGGTATATTTAATTGCTCCTTCGACCATAGGACCAAAAGCACGGGAAATTAAATCCCATGCTTCTGCACCACTTGTCACCGTCATAATTAAATTATTTGACAGAAACATCTTCACCAAACCATTCTTTCGAAATTTCTGCTAATGTTCCATCCTCTTTCATTTCCGCTAATTCGTCATTAAATGCATTTACAAGCTCTTCATTTCCTTTGCGGAAGGTAAACGCCGTTTCAGATACATCGTCTAATTCCGCTGCAATCTTGACATCTTCATTGTTTGTTTCATTCATATATTGTAAGACAGCTAATTTATCGTTCACCGTTACATCCACACGACCTAATTTAATATTTTCAACAGCCTGTGCCATTCCCTCTACACCAACAACCTCTGCTCCATATTCTGTTGCAATCTCTTTAAAATTACTAGTTAAGGACTGGGCTGACTTTTTGCCTTCTAAATCTTCAAAGGCAGTGATTTCTTCATTTGAAGATGGTACAACCAGCACCGCTCCTGTATACGTATATGGATCAGAAAAATTATACTTTTCTAATCGTTCATCATTGATCCCTACTTGATTGGCAATAACGTCAAAACGCTCTGCATTCAAGCCGGCAAACATTGAATCCCATTGTGTTTCATTGAACTCTACTTCTAACCCGAGACGGGAAGCTACTTCACACATTACTTCGACATCGTACCCCGTTAGTTCATCCTTATCATTATGGAATGAAAAGGGTGGATACGTTCCCTCTGTGCCTACCGTTATGACGCCTTTTTCCTGAATTTCTTCATATAAATTAGAGGATTCTTCCTCTTGTCCACTACTTGCATTCTCTTCATCAGAAGAAGTACCACATGCTGTAAGAATACTAATAAACAGCATCAATATAAGTACGAGATGAAATTTCTTCATGTTGTTCAAACCCCCAGTATGTTAGTCGGATTTAACTTCCTTTGGTGATTATACAGTACGCTATCAGCAAAGTAAAACGAATAGCTTATATGCATTTGCAACAGCAAACATTATCTTACGGATCTTATGACTTATAAGAATTCTCTACACTAAAAGTTTCAAGCTAAATAATTTCACAAAAATAAAGAGAAGAAACGTTAACGATTATCGTTAGTTTCTTCTCTTTATAGAAAAAGTATGCTTGTATAAGTAAAAATCCTGGCCGCCTTCTACTACCTGTAAACAGAACTTATCCCTTTATCGCATGCTGCTGCACATAAGTGGCAAGGGGATGTTCCAAGCGTAGGATTTCCTGAGCAAACAGCTGACAATGCTGATGTGCGCCCCTTTCGTGCAAATGCGTATCATCTTGTTCACCATTCGGATATGCGTCATACTCACCTGGCGCTAATTGCATAAACCATTGTTTGGAATCTGCATCCCCCATCTGCTGCAGAGCTTCACGAGTTCGCAGCAGCATATCGATACAATCTGCCTGCTCGGCAACGGCTAGTTCCCGCATCGCTTCTGGATAATCCCCGTGTGTCGCTTTAAGCCCACCAGACTCATCGAAATGTCTTCTGGCAATCGAAGTCAATAATATAGGTGTCACCTGATAAGAACGGGCACGCTGAACAAAAAATCGCAAGTTATCCTGATAGGTGGTAAACGGTTTTGTTGCTCGTTCTTCATCCGGCTTCTGATCATTGTGACCAAACTGAATCAAGACATAGTCACCAGCCTGGAACTCTCTTTCGATAGCATCCCAACGTCCCTCATCTATAAAAGACTTCGTACTGCGGCCGGATGAGGCATGATTTTTCACAATTAGATCCTCCGTAAAGTATTGTTGAAGCGTCTGCCCCCAGCCCATCTGTGGATATTTAAAATCCTCCGCTTCCGCCATCGTAGAATCCCCTGCCAAAAATAAACGAGTTGGCATGTTATCACTCTTTTCTTATTTTTTATTCAGTTTCTGTTCCCTGATATTCAAACCAATCAAAGTCAGCATAACGGTCACTTTCCTGCCCATTACCTGAACAATACAGACCGATATAAGATCCAATAAACCCGCCAGCCAAGTCTGTACTTAAGATTCTTCCATCTGCATCTATTGCCAGCTCACGCCACTCGAACGGCTCTGTCGCATAGAAAAAGGAATAATTCTGCCCAACTGCTTCCACCTTTAAGAACACACGGTAATGATCCATTGGTTCTTTAGCGAGCACTTGATCATCTCCCGCTTCACGGCGAATAAGCTGAATAACCTGTTGCTCACCCTCTAATAATACTTCTAAACGGAACTGATAATCATGGTTTTGCAGAAGTACAAGTCCAGCAGACTCATTCGCAGCTTTCGGCTCGAATTCCATAACAGTTTGTGCAAAGAAATCAATATGCTGTTGCCTTCTGCCAATAAACGCTGGGTTTTCTTCCTCCATAATGGTTTCTTTCTTCGCCTTTAAGCGCAAGTAGCCTGGGCGATTCGTTACGGACCAGAACGCTCCTCTAGGTGTTCGCAAGAAATTCCACCTGTCATCTAATTGTTGCGCTTCAAATGAATCACACGCAGGCAATGCTGGCCACTTATGCTCTTCTAAATTGGGAAAAGGCATCTCCGTCTCTATTTTCCCTTGACCTGGATTTACAATTGGCCAGCCGTCTTCCCAGACAAACGGTACGAGAAACGTTTCACGCCCTAAATTACGATAATAGCCACCGTATGGCCTCGAGGCAAGACAAACCATCCACCAGTCACCATCTTGTGTTTGAACGATATCAGCATGACCGACATTGACAATCGGATAATTCCTGCCTAAATGCCTGTGCGTTAAAATTGGATTCGTTTCTGTCATCTCATATGGTCCTGTCACATGCTTACTTCTCGCAATAGTGACAGCATGCGTATGTCCTGTTCCACCTTCCGCAATAATTAAGTAATACCAATCCCCTATCTTATATAAATGGGGTGCCTCTTGAGCGTGGGCATTTTTTAAAGCACCATCCCACAAACTATATGTTGGTCCTACTAATTGTTGCTTCTCTAAATCAAGCTCCTGCAGCCAGATCTCGTTGTGCTTCTTATATTGCTGCCCGGATGGCGGCTTGCGATTTCCGGTATAATATACCTTGCCATCATCATCGAATAACAGGGAAGGATCAATCCCTGGTGCGCCTTCCAGCCAAATCGGATCAGACCATGGACCTGCTGGGTCTGTTGCTGTTACATAAAAATTACGACGAGCACCTGTCTGACTGACAACAAAAGTCGTAATCATATAAAAAGTACCTTGATGATAACGAATCGTCGGAGCATAAATACCTCTTGAATTAGGAGTCTGATCAAGATTTAGCTGTTCTGGCCGATCTAACACATGGCCAATCTGTTTCCAATTGACTAAATCTTTACTATGGAAAATAGGAACTCCCGGAAAATATTCAAAGCTTGACGTGACTAAATAATAATCATCTTCTACTCTGCAGATCGAGGGATCTGGATAAAATCCTGGTATGATTGGGTTTTTAAACATTTTCATTTTGTTACACCTACTTTTTGAATGAAATTTTGAGCTTCTGCAGTATCTTTTACATTCAATTCGCTTGTTTCTTCATATAGTATGACAGGTGTTTCCTGCTCATCTCGTTGTACATAGGAAAGTGCTTCAATATCGACATGATTTGCGTGACTTAATCGTAATCCGGGTCCAGTGCGAGGCTGTACCTTGACATGATGCAGAGATAAATTCTCAACATATTTTGCGAACATGCCTTCACCAGCCATATCTATCCCTTCACGTACCATATCAGGCTCTCCACCAGGTATTGACTCATCCATTGTCATCTCCAGCGTGACATGCTCCAGACTGACATGTTTCACAGGCATTTCAGGCAAGCCATAAATAAACGCTGCTGCTGCCCGGCAATTCTTCGCAATAATATTAGATAATTTAATATGTTCCACAACAGGCGTTTTTTCGGAAAACTCGACAGGTGCAGCATCCAGCAGCTCCGGATTACTTTTGCTAACTCCGTGACGGTAGAAAGAATTGATCGCAATTGGACAAAGTACGTCATCCATCATAATATTTTGTACTAACAGATTACGAATGTAGCTGCCCCTTTCTCGGTTCGTCTTGATTCGGATACCACGATCTGTCCCATCAAACACACAATTAGAAACAGTAACATTTTCAATACCACCAGAATTTTCACTGCCAAGCACGACCCCGCCATGCCCGTGATGCATCGTACAATTGGTAACGGTAACATTCTTTGTCGGTACATTATATTTCCTGCCGTCTTCATTAATACCTGATTTCAACACGACACAATCATCGCCAACATCAAAATGACAATCTGTAATCCGAACATTTTGGCATGAATCAATATCCAATCCATCACCATTAGGTGTATCAGAAGGATTCTGAAAATGAACCTGTTGAACTGAAACATTGTTACAAAATACAAGGTGTGTATTCCAAAATGGTGAATTGCACACCGTTACATCAGATATTTTGATATGCTCAGATCGAAAAAACTGAAGTAACGGTGGACGTAAGAATTGCGATGGCCACTCTACTAAATTGGTATCTGCCGGCTCCGTAAAGTCCGTATTCGCTTCCGCTATTTCTTTCGTTCTAGGAGATTGATAGCTTTCTCCCTTACGCAGTCTGCTATTAATCTCCCACCAAGCACGACCATTCCCATCAATCACACCCTCGCCTTTTATCGATACATTCGTAACTTGATTGGCATAAATTAACGGCATAAAACCTTGGCATACATAGCCGGACCAACGAGTTTCAACAACCGGGTACCTCTCAAAGTCATCGGTAAAAGATAAACGAGCACCATTCTCTATATGCAAAGTCATATTGCTTTTCAGCTCAATTGGACCTGTTTCATATGTCCCTGCTGGTATGTAGACCGTACCACCACCATGTTGTTCACAACTGTCTATCGCGCCTTGAATCGCATCTGTGGCATCCTTTCCTGATACCGCTCCAAATTCTTTAATATTATATATACTCACACTATTCACCTCTTTTTAATAAATCCTCTCTTAATGGCGTAAAGACATCTAATAGTTTACTATTCATTAATGCTTTCACCCCGTGCACTGCATTAGAAGGAATTCGTAAAGACTCTCCTGCTTGAATCGTAATATCTTGCCCGTCAACATGGAACATCAGACTTCCTTCCAAACAGTAGGTCAGCTGTTCATGGGGGTAAGAGTGCGTGGAACCCTCTGCACCTGCTTCAAACGCTACTTCCATCATCATCAGTTGTTCCCCCGGCGGATGAATTTTCCGTGTAACACCAGGTTCTGCCTGCTCCCATTCATTCACTGCCATTATCCTTCCTCCTTTACTTTTGTTAATAATGGTAATAAAACCTGGATCGCCATTGCCGCTATGATGACATAAGCCACCGTATGCGTATCTATTTCATTAGAAAAAATCATAAACGTAATAATACCTAATCCTCTACCCGTATTAATAATGGTTTCTCTTAATACAACGGATTCGACACGGAATTCTGAACCTAACGGAAGACGATTAATCCATTGAAAATAATACGCCGCATAAGCATTAGCCTGAAGAGGATTAAACATATTTTTCGTGATCATAAATAAAACCACACTCCAGATTGCAATCTCCCACGCTAAAAATGTTCCGGAAAGGAATAAACCAATCGCCGCTACCCATAAATAAGCAGTGGTATGCCCAACTTTTGCAAAACGAGAAATAATGTAACTTGCCACAATGGAGACAGCAAGAAAGGCCGCATTCAAATAACCTACAACACTCTCTTTTTCAAAAATACTATAGATAAGGATTGGCGGCACATACATCAGAATCCCTTGAGGAAAGCCTATAATAAACCAACCGATTAAAGCATTTCGAAATGACTTCTGCCGCTCGATAATTTGTCTTAGATATTTCATATAATAAGTGCGGTGTCGTATGGATTCTTTTTTTATTCTGAAACTGCCAATCGTTGCAATAAAGAACATGAAAAAAGCCATTGAAAAAACGATCAGATAACCCGTTAAACCAGTATATAAACTAATAATATATCCCGAAATTACTGGTGCCAGCAATTTGGTAGATCCCATGACAATCTGATTCCATCCTAAATAACGATGCCTATTCTGATCAGATGATACTTCATGCACAATCGTAAAATAGGCAACCCAATACAAGCCCTGTGCAATGCCGCGTAATAAAGCAAAGATATAGAAATAATCAACAATTGCTTCCTGAACAATGACAATCATTAAATAAAACACGGCAGTCATCAATATCCCATAGCGATAAATAATTGTTCTGCCTTTTTTCTTTGATACCCTGCCAATCAAAAAGGTAGTGGCAGCCTGAGAAAAAATGGCAAACAAGTTATACATCCCATTGATCCATAAACTATTTGTCAGACGCCATAAATATAAATTAACGAAAATGATCGACAAGGAACCTCCAAATTGAAAAAGGGCATGGTTGATTAAAATCTGCACCGCATGAGAGGATAACCGCTTCTCTTTATTTCCTTTCTTTTGTGTCAAGATGTACACTTCTTTCTTCTTTTTCATTTACTGTAATTGCAGGGTGGTCTTATTCAAATTTTTGGTTAAAAGCAAGAGGCATTTCTTATAAAAAGAGAATGCCTCTGTTACATATAAATTGGCTTATGCCAAGGTTGATTATCCCTTAACAGATCCTAGCAATGCACCTTTTGCAAAGTATTTCTGTAAGAACGGATAAACTAACAGAACAGGAACAGTAGCTACAACGATCGTTGCCATTTTTACAGTAACTTCTGGTGGTGGCACATCTGTATATGTCTCTGCATCATAGTTCATTCCACTAGCCAGTACAACGATTTGTCGCAGTAATACTTGCACCGGCCACTTATCTGCATCAGCTAAATAAAGAATTGCGTGCATATATGTGTTCCAGTAAGTTACAGCATAAAATAGCGAAATGGTCGCAATTGCCGGTAAAGAGATCGGCAATACAATTCGGAATAAAATGCTGAAATCATTAGCACCATCAATTTTGGCTGATTCTTCTAAACCTGCTGGCAGATTCATAAAGAAGCTTCGTAAAATAATCATGTTAAAGGCATTAATCGTTACAGGAATAATTAAAGCCCATAAAGAATTCAGTAACCCAGTTTGTTGAACTACCAAGAAAGTCGGGATCATCCCACCATTAAATAATAAGGTGAATACGATCATAAAGTTAATAGCACGTCTGCCGACAAGATCTCTTCTTGATAAGCCGTATGCAGTGAGAGTAGAAAATAACATACTCCATAACGTCCCACCGACTGTAACAAGTATGGATACCCCTAATGCACGAAAGATCGTATCTGTAGAGAAAATATACTCATAAGCTTTTATTGAAAATTCAGTTGGAAAAAGTAAAAATTTTGTGTTTGCTACTTCCGCACTCGTAGCGAAGGAGCTCCCTACTACGTGTATAAATGGAAGTATGGTAATGATACCTAATAGTGCGAGCAGGAAGTAATTAAAAAAGTCAAATACTTTACTGCCTGCAGAGATTCGTTGTTTTGCCATATTATCACCTCGCCAATTGTTGTTTATCTTAGTAAATACCTTCTTCATCGAATTTTTGAGCTAACCAGTTTGCAAATACTACCATTGCAAGGCCGACGCCACCTTTAAAGAAGCCTACTGCCGTACTGTAACTGAACTGACCTTGCTGCAGACCAGCAACATATACATACGTATCAAAGATTTCCGCGACACTTCGGTTAGAAGAATTCAATAATAAGTAAACGTGTTCAAAACCAAGCTCTAATACATCACCAATTTTCAAAATAAGAAGAACGATGATAACGTTACGAATTGCCGGAATTGTAATATGCCACATTTGACGGAAACGATTGGCACCATCCATTCGAGCAGCTTCGTACAGCTGAGGATCTACAGCTGTAATTGCCGCTAAGAAAATAATGGTTCCCCAGCCGGCTTCACGCCAGATAACTTGAAGAATGTACATCGGCCTGAACCAGTCTTCATTCAACAGGAAGTTTATTTTTTCAAAACCGAGCGTTTCTAAGATAGCGTTTACAATACCACCATCAAGTGTAAGCATCACATAACTAATAGATACGATAACTACCCATGACATAAAGTGTGGAATATAAATAAGCGTCTGGACACCTCGTTTAAAGAAACTGTGTCTCACTTCATTTAACATTAAAGAGATAATAATTGGAATCGGAAAAAAGATAAAGATCTGTAATCCAAACAATACTAGCGTGTTCTTAAAAATCATCCAAAATTCAGTACTTTCAAATAAACGTTGGAAATGCTCAAAGCCAACCCATTCACTACCCATAATCCCTTTGTACGGTTTATAATCCTGAAACGAGATAATCAGACCATACATTGGTAAATATTTATAAATGAGAAAGTAAATAATTCCGGGAAGAATCATTAAGTAGATCATCTTGTTTCGTTTGATTCTTCTCCAAGTTTCGGAGCGTTTCATTTTTTTTGCCTGTTTCGCATTTTCTTTTGCAGTTAGTGCTGTTGTTTCCATAAGCAGTATCCTTTCTTTTAAAATTTCTTGTCTATTAGTGGATGTTCAAAAAGCTTCTTGTCCTTTTTTTTGAACACGATTAATGTGTTATCAAAATCGTACGCTACAATCAGGTATAACGTAAATAATCATTATCTTACGAGTTGCTGAAACAGCTGTCATTCAAGGGTTTCGCTTGTTTGTTAATCAATTAAAGCAACTAACATAACATAATGATCATCTCCTCTGATTCTGCTGATTGATAGATATGGAGCTGCCTGAGAGAGACAGCTCCATGAATAAGTTATTTAGATGCGTTATATTCCTCGATAATGGCATCTCCACCTTCAGATTTCCATTTCTCTACAGCTTCATCAAAGCCAGCTTCGTCAGTTTGACCAAGAATGTACTGATAAGTCGCATCTGTAATGATTTCTTGTAATCTAGCACCATCATTTACGTATGTTTCAGAGTAAAGAGGTACAGTTGGATCTTCGATTAAATGGTTCTCGTTATCTTTAAATAACTCTTCAGATTTTGCTTTCACATCATAATCGAAGAACCCTTCATAACGCCCGTTTGTTTCAGGCTCACCAATTTCGATTGCTTGATATGGTTTTACTTCACGATCAGTTAAATCTTGATCCTCAACAGGCAATGCTTTTCCTTCTTTTACATTATAGTGCTCACCTTCTATACCCCAATACGCAATATTAATTACCTCAGGGGTCATCATTTGGTCAAAGAAACCTAAGATTTTCTTTAACTCTTCCTCTGTTTCTACAGAGCTTTTCGGAAACATTACTAAACTTCCGTAGCCTGGAATAGCCCAGATACCAAATTCGCCATCCGGACCAGCAATATTATTATGCACATCAAATTCAACGTCAGGGTTAATCGCTACCGCATCATTGTGCAAGCTGCCAACATCGCCCATTGAACCTACATACATACCTGCTGTACCATTTTTGAAGAATTCTTGCTGATCTGGTTTACTTGTTACAGGAAAGTCTTGGTTAATATATTCGTTCTCGTGCATTTCTCTAAAAAAATCCATTGTTTCTTTGTATTCATCGAACATAAACTCTGGTAATAATTGACCGTCTTGTTCACCCCAGTTGTTTGGCGTACCAAACCATGAGGAAACTGTTTTAAATGCACCATATACTAAATCGCTTCGATCTGTTACACCGAATGTATCGTCTTTACCGTTTCCGTCTGGATCATCTTCTGTAAATGCTCTAGCCATCTCCATAAATTCTTCTGTTGTTGTAGGAGCTTCTAATCCTAAATTATCTGCCCAGTCTTTACGATAAATAAGACCTTGTCTTGAAAGAGGACGTCCTTGATATAAGGTGTATAAGTTCCCATTTACGCGTGTATTGTCTAATACATTCTCTTTCAATTTAGATAAGTTTTCAAATTCTTCTAAATATTGACCAACTTCCCAGAACTGCTCATCTTCCATCGCATCACGGAATTGAATGAAAGAAGTCTGGTTCTTCAGGAACACTGCTTCTGGTAATGAATTCGTTGCAAATGCGGTATTTAATCTGTCTTCATAGTTGTTATCCGGAACCCATTGAATTTCAATGTCTGTATTGGTTGCTGATTCTATTTCTGTTAATACTTTTTCATTTGGAACTTCTGGTGTGTGTAAGTTTGCCATCATAGTAAATGCATAAGGCTCATCAGAACCTTCTTCACCACTATCTCCTGATTCTTCAGAAGTATCATCACCTTCTGTGGATCCATCATCTTCAGATGCACTATCACTATTACATGCTGTTAACGCAAGCAATAAAAGCAATAGCATAATACCTAATAATTTTTTCCACTTACTCAAATTAACCACCCTCCAAAAAATTGTTTTTTGGTATCACAGCCATTCGCTGTGTACACCATTAATAGTACGGAAGCGCTACCATTTTGTATATAATCACTTTTACAGAGTTTGTGTAAACGCTTACCTATCAACGTATCTTTTTTAGTAAATAATCATTATTTTATGAGACTTAAGAAACATATAAGATAATGATTATTTTTACTTATATTTGTTCATCAAACCCTTTAACCACAAGTGTTCTTTCCCCCTTATCATATGATTACTTTTGGAAGCGCTTCAATAGTACTATTTACTATTTAAGGAAAAAAAGTTATCCTTATATATATTAACATTTATTTAGGAAACAGGTGATAACAATGATGGAAATGTCAGGACTTTGGGGTGGATTCTACCGGATCAGTGTTTGGATTACACGTTTCGCATGGTTAAATATTTTGTGGATCTGTTTCACCCTGCTTGGTCTCGTATTCTTCGGCATCATGCCAGCAACTATTGCAATGTTTACCGTTGTCCGCAAATGGGTTTTAAAAGAATATGACACCGCTGTCGCAGAAACTTTTTGGCACGCATATAAGAAAAATTTCGTTCGTGCTAACTTATTTGGTCTCATCTTATATATTATTGGCTACTTTTTGTCTGTATTCTTAAAATATACAGGACTAATGAGTGATAGCAGTGTATACCCTGTATTATTAGGGATTTTTATTATTGCTGCTTTTCTTTATGTCATGCTTGTATTGTATATAGGTCCCGTCTATGTACATTACCAGCTGTCCTTCTGGCAATACATTCGATATGCCGTCTCTATCGGTGCTGTAAACTTACATTACTCTATATGTGCATTGACTGTTTTGGCAGGGATTTACTATCTTTCATTAAAATACCCTGGTGTTACGTTGTTTTTCACATTTAGCATCAGTGCATATGTGACAATGTTTGTTGTGCACATCGGCTTTAGACAGCTATTCAAAAAACAGCAGGAACAATTAGATCAGACAACGGTGTCTGCTTCATAGCAAATTGCCGGTCGTACTAAATTTCACGATTAAGGAAGATTGCCTATGAAAAAATTTTCTGATAAACATTATTTCAAAATAATATCTGTACTCATCATTCTAAGCACCGTTCCCGTTATCATTACAGGTGTTTTATCTTATTGGCAATCCTCACAGGCGATTGTTGATTATTCAAACGATGAAAAGAAACAAAACATTTTTCAAATTCAAACGAACGTAGAGCAGGTGCTCCGTTATATTGATTTATCCACGACTTATTTTGTACGTTCTGCTCAGACGAAATCACTTCTGGATGAAGAAATGAACGGAATGGCCTTCAATGATTTTCAGAGTTTACGGAAAGATTTAAACCATCTTCAAACGTTGGAAACAGGGATCGAAGACATCATTCTTGTCAGTCTTGACAAGAGATGGTTGATTAATAATGATGGCTTAGTTCATCTTGATAACCCGACCTATGAACAAATCAACCTAGATTACTTGAACTTGCCGAGGAAGTCTATGTGGTTAATGGAAGATGCAGAAGATATTAACTTACCGAATGCTACAACCAATAGTTGCCCACAATACATTAACCTGATTAAAAGGTTGCCTGTCTTATCTTCCAACCCTGATGGATTGATCTCTGTCATCATCCCTACCTGTGAATTGAACGACATTATGGCTCAAAGCAATGATAATGAATCATTTGTTATTTTAGATAAGAATAATCAAATAATTGCGCATAGTAATTCCGAATATACAGGTGATGATGGCTACATTCCCAATGGACTTTACGACAAAATTGACAGAGATGAATTAGAAGGACAATTTGAATACACTATTAATGGGACGGATTATAAAATTTCGTATCAATCATCCGATTACAACAACTGGACTTATTTATCTTTAGTAAAATTAAGTGATTTACACACAAAATCAAGCTCGATTGGCTGGTTAACTGCTCTTATTGTTACGATTTTATTAATCATATCATCTTGCTTTGCGTTTATAGGCAGCAGATTTTTATATCGTCCAGTCAAAAAACTAAAAAGTGCCATTAGCATGAATGAGGAATCATTCCCTTCAAATTCCGGAAATGAATTTGACCTTATTGAAACACACATTGAAAAACTGTTGAACCAAAACGATCAATTGGAGAAACGTGTACAAAGTCAAATCACACAATTGAAGCAGCTCTTTATGATCCGCCTGTTACAAGGAAAAGTGTCATCGAGTGAAATTCCATTAAAAGTTAAATCCTTTAATTATAACGATCAGTGGAATTCACTTACGGTCTTTTCTTTAAAAATTGACGAAATAGACCAGAAAAAATTTAATAAAAATGATCAGGATCTTATTTTATTCGCAATTAATAATTTAATAGAAGATTTGATCCCTTCTAACGAGAGATTAACTCCTGTCGTTAGTAATGATACACAATCAACAATCATCCTAACTGATGAAGAAGATTCCGCCGCCTACATGCAGGCGATTAATGAGCGGGTAAAATTAATTCAAGCCAAAATTAAAGAATTATTACATTTATCCATCAGTATCGGTATCAGCCAGCGCTATCAAACGTTAGAAGATGCAAGTATCGCATTCAAAGAAAGTAAAGAAGCACTTAAATACCGGTTAAAAATGGGCGAAGCGTCAATCATTTTCTATGAAAACCTAAATAGACGTTATTCAAGTGTCGCCCCCTACCCGACCCAGCTTAAGAATAAAATCATTGATGCGATTAAACTGACAGATCAAGAACAAGCTTTAAATGAGTTAACTAAATTTTTTAATTATGTAAATCGACATGATATGAATCACCAGCAGTTAGAAATCATCATATCGCGTTTTCTATATGAACTTTACGAATTAAAGGAAATGCTAGGTGTGAATGTAGAGAGATTCCAATCAACAGAAATGATTACTAATTTCCAAAATTTAAGGTCATTAGAGGCGATCCATGAATGGGTAAAAGAAGACATTATTCTACCACTCATCGAAAATATCGATGCGCGCGATGATTCAAAGAACAAGAAAATCTCTGATAAAATGATTCGATTTGTCCGTGATAATTTTAATAAAGATATTTCACTAGACCTGATTGCTGCTGAATTACATTATAACCCTAACTACTTAAGCAGTATCTTTCAAAAAGAAACCGGCTATTCCTTTAGTGAATATCTGTTAAGGTATCGGTTGAATAAAGCAAAAGACTGGTTAACCACAACGAATATGTCTGTCAAAGAAATTGCCGAACAGTTACAATACAACAATTCACAGAATTTCATTCGATCCTTCCGAAAAATGGAGGAAATTACACCAGGCAAATACCGTGCACAATACAAAAGCAAAGAAGCTTAATAAGAGAATCGGGCATACACACAACCCTGCTTTAACTAAAGTAAATACAACTTCCCTTAATATGGAGTATGTAATGCTAGCCATCGCTAGCCAAGCAGCCATATTGAGATAATTAATGTGCAGGGATACCGCTTCGGCCAACCACTCCGCGTCCTGCGGGAGTCTACGTGGTTGGCCGAAGCTAGGATGTTTCATAATGCAAATAACCACTGCTTTTAGTTGCACCGTAAGTTGTAGCACTTCCCATAAGCGTAGGAAATAGGCGGAGACTCCTCATGCCTCAGCGCGAGCTGAAGATCCACTTCATTTGTGCCTGTGTCTTCAAGTATCGCTTCGAGGTAAGCTTCCTCGGCACAAGGCAGCTCAGATGTTATTTCAAGTAGTAGCCTTGCAGACCGCCGTGCCCACAGGTCGCGGAGCCTATTTCCGGAGCTTTGCTATGCACATAATAACTATCTAGATAGCCACAAAGTGAGATAGCTTAACTTGACATAATCCATATTATAGGAAATAAACTTCTTCTTTATCTTAGGAGGATGCAGAAAGTTCCCTTGTTTTTAGGCGCCAGCGTGAACTTGGCTGTTCCTATTATAAAACACGACGAAAACTTGAGATTTTATACCATAAAAAAACACCAGAGCGCTATTTTGCTGCTCTGGTGTTTTTTAATAGGGGTTTATTTATTATAGACATAATAGTGGTTTAGATAACTCCTTGCGATACCATCGCATCTGCCACTTTAGTGAAACCGGCAATGTTTGCTCCAACTACTAAGTTGCCAGGAGCTCCGTACTCTACCGATGCTTCCATACTATTTTGATAAATATCACGCATGATATTTTGCAATTTCACGTCCACTTCTTCAAATGTCCATGAAAGTCTTGCTGAGTTCTGTGCCATTTCTAATGCAGAAACTGCAACACCGCCAGCGTTGGCTGCTTTAGCAGGCGCAAACAACACATTGTTTTTAAGGAATACATCAATAGCATCTAATGTAGAAGGCATATTGGCACCTTCTCCAACAGCTTTCACACCATTCGCAACTAATTGCTCAGCAGCTTCCTTATCAATCTCATTTTGTGTTGCACATGGTAAGGCAATATCACAAGCGACTGACCAGATGTCAGCGTGATTCGCGACGAACACTGCTTCTGGATGTGTTTCAACATATTCATGAATTCGTTTGCTTTCGACTTCTTTTAATTGCTTCACTAGATCTATATCGATTCCGTTTTCGTCATAGATATAACCACTGGAATCACTGCATGCAACAACTTTAGCTCCAAGCTGTGTCGCCTTTTCCATCGCATAAATTGATACGTTACCAGAGCCAGAGACAACAACAGTTGATCCGTCAAAGCTTTCCTTCTGAGCTTTGAGCATTTCATCGACGAAGTAAACAGTACCATAGCCAGTTGCCTCTTTACGACCGAGACTACCACCATAACCAATAGCTTTACCAGTTAATACACCCGCCTCAAATGTACCACGGATTTTTTTGTATTCTCCAAATAAATAACCAATCTCTCTAGCCCCTACTCCAATATCACCTGCAGGTACATCTGTGTAAGGTCCGATATGTTTGCTGAGCTCAGCCATAAAGCTTTGGCAGAAACGCATAATTTCAACGTCTGATTTCCCTTTTGGATCAAAGTCTGATCCACCTTTCCCTCCGCCAATTGGTTGACCTGTTAACGAATTTTTAAAGATTTGTTCAAAACCAAGGAATTTAACGATACTTCCGTTAACTGAAGGATGGAATCGTAATCCACCTTTGTAAGGACCGATTGCACTGTTGAACTGTACACGGAAACCTCTGTTTACTTGTGTTTTCCCTTGATCATCTACCCATGGTACACGGAAGATAATCATTCTTTCAGGCTCAACCATTCTATCTAATACTGATTGTTCGATATATTCAGGATTTTTTGCCAATACTGGAATTAACGATTCGAATACTTCCTTAACTGCCTGATGAAATTCTGCTTCATTCGGATTGCGTTGTTGAACTTTTTCAAATAATTCATCTACATAGACTTTAGCAGATTCCATATGGATATCTTGCACTTCTTCAAGGGTTTTCATTACGTCCACTCCTATTTATCTAAAATTTGAATTAAAACTCTTTCTTTTTGGTGTGGTTTCATTTTATAATTTTGGGAGTGATAGCTTCAATACTAATAAACGATGACATTAATGCGTTTTGCGCATGGAAAATGAGGTGTTTTATTTGGAAATTAGACAAATTCAATATTTCATGGAAGTAGCCAAAAGAGAACATATGACAGAGGCAGCCGTACATTTACATGTGGCACAATCATCTGTCAGCAGACAAATATATAACTTAGAGAATGAATTAGGCGTAGACTTATTCATTCGTGAAGGCAGAAGTGTGAAGCTGACGCCGTTAGGAAAGATATTCTTCGAGAGAATGAAACAGGCTACTTATATGATGGAAGAAGCAAAAAGAGAAGTACAAGAATATTTAGATCCGGAAAAAGGGACCGTACGGATTGCTTTTCCTATCAGCATGGCTGCACACACACTGCCATCTATAATCTACGCATTCCGCCAACGTCACCCTGAAGCACAATTTCAAATGAGCAATGCTCTTTATTATGACCTGATCGACGGTGTAGCGGATGGTAATTTCAACTTGGCAATGATTGCACCAATGCCAGACAAAGGGAATGACAAAATTAACGGTACGACACTATTTACCGAGAGTATCGTTGCCCTTGTTCCACTTAATCACCCGTTTGCTAAAAGAAAATCCATCACACTTGAAGAATTAAGTAATGATCCTTTTGTTGTCTTGCCTGAAGGATTCGTATTCCGTGACCAAGTCATTGAAGCATGTAATAAAGCAGGTTTCTCTCCACAGGTAGCATTCGAAGGAAAAGATATTGATGCACTGAAAGGATTAGTTTCAGCAGGTTTAGGTGTTGCGTTAATGCCCGAAATGACGCTCGTAGATAATACCCCAATCTCAACCGTTGTCGTACCTCTTTCCGATCGGACGGTTAGCAGAACAGTTGGTGTTATTTTCCCGACACAACGCAAACTCCTGCCAACAGAGGAATTATTTTATGATTTCTTACTCGAAATATATGGAGGATTAAGTGCATTAAAGAAAAGATAAAACAATATAAAACACATTTAGCACGTAAACCATAAAAAATTAATCGATTAAAGCTATTAAAACGTTCTAATACATGCAATGAAAGCCAGAAAAACTGTTTGTATTTTCAGACAAATGTGTGATTTACGAAGACTATTCTTCGTTGTAAAATGAAGATACATAGGAATTAGCGATTGAATACTTTATAATTAATAGAGTAAATAGATGATAGAGGAGCTTGCATTATGCGAATACTGTATGTAGATTGTTTTTCAGGAATCAGTGGTGATATGACGATCGGCGCCTTATTAGACGCTGGTGCTTCATTTCATTCGCTAGAAAGTCAATTGGCGTTGTTGCAACTCGAACAAGAGTATCAGCTGTCTATAGAAAAGGTAATGAAGAATGGAATTCACAGCAATAAGTTTCATGTGATGTTGAAGGAAGAACATACACACCAGCATTCCCATCATCATGGAGAGCCTGAAGATCACCATCATCATCATCACGATAACCATTCACACAGCCATCACCATCGAACCTATCAGGATATCGTGAAATTAATAGACAATAGTGAACTAGATGATAAAGTAAAAAGCAGGTCACTTGAAATGTTTCGTGTTATTGGTGAGGCAGAAGCAAAAATTCATGGAATGGATATTGCGCAAGTACATTTCCATGAAGTCGGGGCGATTGATTCGATCATTGATATTGTAGGAACTGCGATTTTGCTTGAGGAACTAGCTGTGGATCGAATGATAGCCGCTCCAGTTCCAGTTGGCTCAGGACATATTCATATTGACCATGGGGTCTATCCCGTTCCCGCACCAGCAACTTTAGAAGTCTTAAAAGGCATTCCATTGGCGAAAAGCAGTATAAAGGGAGAATTAACTACACCGACAGGCGCGGCCATTATAAAGACTCAAGTTGATGCATTCTCGACGTTACCAACAATGCGAGTAGACAAAATAGGCTACGGTGCAGGCACCAAAACATTCAAAGATCACCCTAATGTATTACGTGTCGTAATCGGAGAAGACTAAATCGGTTAACAGATGAAGCGTGACTTTAATCAGGGGGTGATCCCTCTGATTGCTAGCGAAATTTATCAGGAAGTTATCAGCGGGGATCACCCCACTTAGCTTCTTATTAATTAAAGTGGGGGTATTACAGACATTAGCGCCGCGATAAAAGAAACCTAGATTCGAGAATAATCGGTTATATTATTAAGAAAGAACAAAGGCGCAAGCGCCCGTTTAGAGACGTAGCGAGTGGAGCGAATCAACTGAGATAAAGGAATCACGGTGAGCTTGCGAATCGATGATGACTTATCGTAGGGCGATTTCGCGAAGTCGCCTAGTCTCTGGGCGCTGGAGCCGGACGTGGCCGTTCTGTCAGCGAACATCATATAGCCCAAAATTTATACTTTCTTGACTTATAAGAAAAACCTGGCATAAACCACCCGGTCCTAGTTGACTTCATTAATAAACAACTTCCTATAATATGGATTATGTAAACTGGAACTGTCTGACATGGAGTTAATTATGATAGTTTTTATCTGCTTAGCAAAGCTCCGGAAATAGGCTCCGCGTCCTGTGGGCACGGAGTGGTTGGACGGAGCGGTATCCCAGCACATTAAATATCTCAATATGGATGCTTGGCAGCGATGGCTAGTTGACATAATCCATATTATAGGAACTCAGCTTCATGTTCCATATGATTACTGCTGTGACTGCACTTTTATACTTTCTCGACTGACGAGAAAGGAAAAGCCCTATCCGTTTGCTTTCTAACGGATAGGGCTTCTTATTAGTTATTCGCTCTGTTGTGATTGCACAGCTTCTTGTGCTTCTGCAAGCGCTTCTTCTGCTGTTTTCGCTCCATCTCTCAATACTGTATTCAAGGTGGTTGTATTCAATTCATTGGCAATATCAGGTGTGGCTGGTGAGATTTGAAGTGGTGCAATCTCATCTTTAATGCCTAAAAGTACGTCGAAAATGTCATTGCCAAAGTAGTTCGTATACTTGTTTTCTTCTCGTAATGCTGGATCATCCCAAACATCGTGACGAGGAGGATCAAAACCTAAGATCGTCCAAAGCTTAATATTAGATTCTTTCGTAAGCTTAGCATATGCTAAGAATTCTTGTGCCAATTCTGGATTCTCTGATTGGTTTGTAACAACAGTACCAGTACCACCCATACCTGCAGAGCGGTTATCATCTTCATCAAATACCGGCATTGGACGGATTGTCATTTTACCTTCAAGATCTGGCATGCTGTCCGTGAAACGTCCCATATACCAGATTGGCATAGAGATAGCTGCCGCACCACCGTCATTCATGTAAGAATAGAATTCTTCCGCATGTGGTGCACCACCTGGAGCCACTTCTGCAATCTCAGCATCTTGTAAATCTTTCATTACATTAAGTGCTTGCACACTTTCTGGTGTATTAATTGTTAATTCTCCATTTTCATCCATTAAATCGGAGTTTTGTTGAGATACTCTACTCCAGAATGGTAGGAAGTCACCAGGAAATGAGTTAATCATAAATGCATCTGTATTATCTACTACTTTTTGACCAGCTTCTTTAAAGTCATCCCATGTTTGAATCGAATCGATATCGACTCCAGCTTGTTCCATAATTTCTGTATTATAGTACATTACAGAAGCACCTACGTGTGTTGGCATACCGTAATATTGTCCATCTTTCGCGTAAATTTCAAAGCGACCTTGTACGAAGTTTTCTAATTCTGGTTCTACATATTCATTCATTGGTAGTAACTGTGGCTCCCCTTCCAGGAAGTTAGGAAAACGACCAATCTCAATGTCCGCAAGATCAGGTGCTCCATTACCTGATTGTAAAGCTAGCAATAAATTATTATGCATTTGATCCAATGGATACGTTTCGACAGATAATTCAATGGCGTTGTCAGGGTTTTCCTCGTTCCATCTTTCAGCAGCATCAATATAAAAATCAACGTGCTGTGCAGCAAACACCCACATTTTCAACGGTGTAGAGCCTTCAATATCGCTACCCGTGGTAGATACATCTGTTGCTTCTGATGCAGAATCACTACCTCCACAAGCAACAAGTACTATTGCCAGCATACCAAATAATAAAACTAACAAACTCTTTTTATTCATTACTAAACCCCCTAAAATATTTATTAATTCAATAAATAGTAACCGCTTTCAAGTGTTTCGCACTCTTAGAAGCAAGAACGAAATATTTTTCTTATTCGATTCCATTAAGTTTATCTTGTTGTTAAGTAAACGATATCATTTTACATTTAAATTGTCAATAAGTTTTCTTAGTTTAAAAATAAGTTGTATGATTAATTTTTTTGTTTATTTAAAACGATCATAAATAGTACGTACCTTTCTCAATTAGTCTGTTCCTTATCTATCTTTTCAAAAACCTGCACAGACAAATATGCTATTGCAACTGCTATTAAACTCACTGTACAAAATAACAACATCGTTGGTAACTCTAATGAAACATACAAAATGATAAACAAAACTAACGCCATTGTAATAGTGACCGGCATTTTCGTAATACCAATAATTAGTGCATTTTTAAAATACTCTTTTACAGTCGTCTTGTAATGACTTAGTAACGGAAAGATCCACAAAGCTAAGATACTGAAAAGAAAGATGACAAAATAATAAGCAAACACAACAAATACTGGAATCTGATCACCTAGTTGCAATATCGCCTGATAATTCACAAAAAGGATTGCCGCTATTGCAACAAGAATATATCCGATCATATTAGCACGAATAAATTCTTGTCTATAGGCTTGCTTAAATGCTTGATAGACAGATTTCACTTCTTTTTTCTGAATCCATTTCCTTGCAACACTAATAGAAGCTGTAGTAGCAGGGAAAATCCCTCCTGCCACTACCCCTATAAGTGTAAAAAGGATCCATAAAAAATTAAGCCATGCTATTCTTATGATCACATGTAGAAATTGATCGAATGAGTTAACTATTTGTTTTCCAAACATGTATTGTCACATCCTAATGTTTAGCTATTATCCTTTGACACCGCCTGTTGTTAAACCAGCAACAAAGTAACGTTGGAAAAATATAAATAAGATAATAATCGGTACAATCGTCATTACAGAGCCCGCAATTAACACATCATAATTATTTCCGTAAGGTGTTAATAGTGTTGCTAAACCAATTGGTAATGTGAACATATCATTAGAACGAAGTACGATTAATGGCCATAAGAAGTTATTCCAGCTTCCTAAACCTTGTAATATTGCCATCGCCCCTAATGAAGGCGCCATTAACGGCAACATAATTTTGAAGAAAATACCGTATTCTGTTGCACCATCTATACGTGCAGCATCCATTAATTGTACTGGTAACCCTAATGCATATTGTCTAAAGAAGAAAACCGCAATAGGTGCAACAATCATCGGTATAATAACACCCAAATAAGAATTGACTAACTGAAATGATATCATCATCTGGAATAAAGGAAGCATTAATATCTCAAACGGAACCATCAAAATGAATACAACAAAAGTAAAGAATAAATGTTTTCCTTTAAAATCATATACGGCAAGTGCATACCCTACCATTGACGAGAAAAACAATGATAGCACGATCGTAATTGCCGAGATAACTAAACTGTTTGTATACCATGTCCAATATTCTGCTGATTGTGTAAAGATGTACGTATAGTTATCAAGATTGAGCATGCTCCAGTCAAAGTTCAAGCTAATTCCTGTACGCATTAATTCTGTTGACGGTCTAAAAGATGAAATCAACAACATAATGACTGGGAATAGTGCTATTAAACAAACAATTGCCATTCCAATATTAGTAAACCACTTTAACGCGTTGCTTGTTCCTCTTTTATTCATTATTGATCACCTCGTTTAAACGCACCTGTTAGGATTAATTGAATGAAGCTGATGATAAAAATAATAATCATTAGGATAACACCAATCGCAGCGCCGAAGCCCATGTCATTTTGCTGTATACCCTGCTGATAAATATAACCCACAACGGTTAAACCAATATTGTTTGGTGAACCAGCTTCCCAGAAAACGAAACTTTCTTCAAACATTCTAAATCCATTAATAATTGATATTGTTACCACAAAGATCGTTACCGGTTTCAAAAATGGTAAAGTAACAAATCGGAATTTCTGAAAAATACTTGCGCCATCAATATCTGCTGCTTCATAAAGTTCATTAGGCACATTTTGTAATGCTGCTAAGAAATATAAGATATTGACACCTAGCCAGCGCCATACACAAAGCAATACCATCAAAAACATACCTGACCACGCATGGTAGCGCCAATTAACTGGATCAAGTCCAAATAAGCTAATGATTTGGTTTGCTGCCCCGCTATCTGTCTCTCCAAACATTAATCTGAAAATCATACCGGCTACGATGGTAGATGCTAAAGTCGGCATAAATAATGATGCTCGAAATAGCGTTTTCAATTTTACTAACTTAGAATCTAATATAACGGCAAAAATAATTGGTAAGATAGTCAGAATCACAACGGTTAGCACAACATAAATCGAAGTGTTCATTAAAGCTTTGTAAAAAGTTGGATTAAAAACCCTTTCATAATTAGCTAATCCAATAAACTCTACCTGTCCCGGTAAAACACTTTGAAAACTCATCATAATACCGCGTATGGCTGGATATAAAGTTAGAACGATAAATGAAATGATAAATGGTGATACGAAAATGTAAGGTACAACTTTTTTGGAATTTAAAAAATTCAATAATGGGTTTGACCTTTTATTTGCGCTTGCTGTTTCAGCTGTTTGATTTGTTGCCAACATAACCCCTCCTCATTTTTTGAATACGCTTTCAATGGTTGCGTGCTTTCACTCAGTTCTTTCTGTAATATTTGCTCCGGTAACCAATTCTTTCCTTATCACCGAAACGTACGTATAAGTAATGTATGATTATATTATATATAACTGCATAAGTTTTTTCAATCATTTTATAGAAAAAAACTCTATATTTTTAAACTTTTTAATTCATTTTCATCTAGGGTTTTTGTATTTATTTATCCTTTATGTTTATTTTCGTTGATTTGCTTTTATCTAACGAGATAATGGTTGGTTTTTATTATGATACGTTTATGTAAAATTCATTGACTAAACCGCATAGCCCCTTAATGCTTTTCCACCCCCGCAGTATGCGAAGTGATTGGTAGGAGGTATCCTAGCACTTATAATATATCAAAGTGGGCGCAACACTAGTTAACAACTTCCTATAATATGGATTATGTCAACTAAGGCTATATGGCAAAACGGTCATTTTGAAATATTTTATCTGCGTTGCAAAGCTCCGGAAATAAGCTCCGCGTCCTGTGGGCACGGCTCATAGCCGTCAAGTCAAGGTAATGCTTTTAAAAAGAAAAGTGATAAGAGTCCTTTTGATATCCTTGAATGGTCATATTTTTGATTCTTATGGACAACTTTTGCTCTTTTCTTTTCAACTGTCCATAAGAAAGGATTATATGATAGGCCGAACATGTAAGACAGTTTAAGCTCTCTTTTCCTTAGCTTGACGGCTATGGGGCACGGCTTCAGCTAGGCTACTACTTGAATAGCATCTGTGCTGCCTTGTGCCGAGGAAGCCCACTTCGAAGCAATACTGGCAGACACAGGCACAGATAAGTGGATCTTCAGCTATTCCACTGGAGTCTCCGCCTATTTCCTACGCATAAGGGAAGTGCTACAACGTATGAAACAGTGAAAAGCAGCAGTTCTAGGCATTATCCATATTAAAGATGAGGTATAGACACTAAAGGATACCGCTCAAAATACTAGCTGTATTATTAGTTGTAGAGCAAAGCCATAGCGTAGGCCAACCACGTAGACTGATATGAACGAAACTGTCAAGTCCCTCTCGCAAACAATGGAAAGTTTCTAATTTTGGGCAACCTTAAGCTAAGAGTCTATGTTGGCTCTTTTTTTAAATACTATTCAATAAGCAGAGATATGCAGAATATCTCCTTCTTCTTAGCTTACCAACTTCTCCTCTCCTATCAAAAGGATTGTCAAGTGTTCTCCTTGACGATCCTTTTGATAGGAGAGACACTTATGCAAAGCTAAGAAATAATGGGATTCACCCTTCCTTTTCAGTTATAAAGGAGGTGAACACACGGCATGAAGGCAAAAATTCTCTGCTCCGATTGGCATACTGATATCCGTGGGTTCTCACATTTTATCTTTCCGTTTCAGGATCTGTCACGAACTCCTGGCGTGCGTTCACTATTAAAACATAGCTAGCACAAGTCTACGTCGTGCGTTATCCTTTACGGTTTTTATCTTTGCCTTCAAGCCCTATATTCATTTCCTTTTATTACAGATCACTTCTTCCTTTTATTCGCGCATGCCTACTTTAATGATTACGTAAATTCATTAGTTGGTTCGTTGGCAATTGCCCATATGAAACCTGCCAACTCTCTCCCAATAGCTGTGATAACTTTACCACTTTCTTTTCCTCGTTGCATTAGTCGGAAATACTTCTTATGCAAGCGTTGTTGGGCATTCCACGAAATAGTTGTAACATTAGCTGGTTGTCCTTTTTGTCTCTTTGCCAACTCTCCTTTCACGGCAGGTGAATAACGATAACTCCATGCAGCCTCAATCAAAAGCCTTCGAACATGTCTATTTCCTGTTCTCGTTATATTACCTTGCTTCCGTATATACCCGCTGGAACTTTCCATCGGCACCAAACCTGTGTAGGCCATAAATTGGCTGGCTTTTTGAAAGCGTTCAAATGAACCGACTTCTGCCACTAAACTAGTTGCGGTGATTAAGGCTACACCTCGAAGTGACATAAGTTTTTGAATCATGGGGCATGTACACCATTTTCGGCTTCTTCTTTAATAATCTTTTCTAATCGCTTTAATCGTTGTTGAGATTCCCTAAGTTGTTGCACATATTCTTGGAATATGCTCCTTGATGTTAATCGTTTAAATGTTAAGGTGTGAAGCCATTCCCAATATCTCACACTCCATTTTCTGACTCCTTCCGGTTCTTTTCTTCCATTTCTAAGAAGAAAATGGTTCACTCTATGTTTGGCTCTTTTTTCATCTTCCTTCACATCTTCACGTCCCCGAACTAAATCACGTAAAGCCTCATCATCTTCCGTGGGGACAAAAATCGGTGTTAATTCCCCTGCGCGATAAAGGGTTGCCAGATTTAAAGCATCTCGCTTATCGGTCTTCACCTTATCACCAGGTTTCTGAGGGATTAAGGATGGCGCAATAACTTCGCAAGGGATATCCAAATGTGTAAGTAATCGATAGAGTCCATACCCAACAGCTCCGGCCTCATAACAAACTTGAAGCTCTGCGGATTCTCCTAATTTCTTCATTATCTTATCAATGGCTCCTACCGTATAGTCAATCATCCCAATATACCTTGGTTTAGAACGCCCTTCATCCGCAACGGCTACTGCAATTTTCTCTTTCGATACGTCTAATCCTACATATTTTGTGTTATACTCCCGCGGGACAGGCAGGCGCTGAAGATCCACTTTGTGAAGTGCCCTTCTTCACAAAGTTAGCTTCAGCCGTGCCCCGCAGGACGCGAAGTGGTTGGACGGAGCGGTATTCTATCACATAAAAAATCTCAATATGGATACTTGGCTAGTAATGCTTAGTTGACATAATCCATATTACAGGAACCTATCTTCCTATTCTGCATGATTACTTCTACGACTGTACTTATATACTTTCTTTGCTTATAATAAAAAAAGCTGGCAAGTATTCACACTTACCAGCTTTTCTATTAGTCTTATTATTTAATTGTTAAGCTCAATACAGATTTCGATGGTAATGTGAGAGTAAGTTCATTACCTGTTACTTGGAATTGGTCAAATTGTACCGGCTTCACGTTGTCTGGTTGTTCGAATGTATTGTGCGCGTCCATTTCATCTGCAGTGATGATACGTCCTGACACGTTCTCGAAATCCAGACCACGTAAATCAGTAGATAGATCTACCGCTTCAGCTTTATCCAGGTTACAAAGTGTAATCGTTACAACACCATCTTTTGCTTTAGATGCAGATGCTGATACTTGAGGGATTTCTTTATCTCCTACTTTAATCGATCCACTCTCGATACTTAAATCTAAACGCTCTGCATCCTGGTGCGCTTTATACATTTCAAATACATGATACGTTGGCGTTAGAATCATTTTTTCTTTATCCGTTAAAATCATCGATTGGATAACATTAATTGTTTGCGCAATATTCGCCATTTGAACTCGATCATTATGGTCGTTAAAGATATTTAAGGAAACACCAGCTACAAGCGCATCACGAATCGTATTCTGCTGATAAAGGAATCCTGGATTTGTACCTGGCTCTACATCATACCACGCACCCCACTCATCAATAATCATCGCGATACGTTTTTCAGGATCATATTTATCCATTATCGTACTATGCTTTTCAATTAACTCTTCAATATGCACGGTTTTCTCCATTGTAATATCCCATACATCTTCTGCGAATCCAGTTGCTGGCCCTTTATTCCAGAAACCACCTGGATGCACATAATAGTGTAAGCTCAGGCCGTCCATGAAAGGTGCTGCTTCTCTCATTAATACTTCTGTCCAGTTATAGTCATCTACATTAGCACCACCAGCAATACGGAAAATCTTATTATCTCCATAGTCTCTTACGTATGTTTGGAAACGACGATAAAGATCTGCATAATACTGTGGACGCATATTTCCACCGCAACCCCAGTTCTCATTACCAACACCAAAATATTTAAGTGCCCATGGCTCTTCTTTACCATGCTCACGACGCCAGTTAGCCATCGGTGATTCACCGTCGAACGTCATATATTCTACCCATTCAGACATTTCTTGAACTGTTCCGCTACCAACATTCCCGTTAATGTACGGTTCTGTTTCTAGTAATTCACACAACTGATAGAATTCATGCGTACCAAAGTGATTATTCTCGATGACGCCACCCCAGTGCGTATTTACCATACGTTTACGATTCTCTCTTGGGCCAACACCATCTTTCCAGTGGTATTCATCTGCGAAACATCCACCTGGCCAACGCAATATTGGAATGTTAATGTTCTTTAGTGCCTCCACTACATCATTTCTGATTCCATTTGTATTCGGTATATCAGAATCTTCTCCTACCCAAAAACCTTCATAAATACATCTTCCTAAGTGTTCAGCAAAATGACCATAAATATTTTTGTTAATTTTCCCTTTACCTACATCTGCATTTACTACTATTTTTCTTGTCATCTTTTCACCTCATTTAAAATTTAAGATTATCCTGATAGTTTCACAGTTTCCAGCTTAATAAATTTAGCTGCATGCGGGTTTAATTCATAACCTATTGTACCCTGTTGCGATACTTCGTCTTTCCTTTTCCACAAATCGCGAATTATTACCTCTTCTGTCTGATTGTTCAACTCCGCTAAATTAACCTCAACTAATTGTGATTGATCTGACAAATTAAACAACGCGACGTACATGGAGCCGTCTAATCCATTGGAACTCCAGACTACCCGATCCTGATCACGGTAAACCTGACGTGCGCCGAACCCTGTTTGATGTACCTCCAGCACTTCTGGATTTGTTAAGAGAGCATACGTCCATTCGTCATTATCACGTAATTCCCCACCAAACATGAGTGGCGAGCGGAAGATCGACCAAAGGGTCATCATGGTAACTTGTTCATCTTTCGTAAAACGAGTATAGCGATCCGATCCACCACCATCCACTGAACGAATTCCGATATGTCCTAGTGGCAGCATATCCGCATCGGGCCAAAATCCCGGTCCGATATTTTTACTCCATTTATAGCAGCGTTCGAACATGTCATAAAGTAATTCCCAAATATCCCAAAAGTCATCTGTCATCCGCCACATATTAGCATTCTCTTCTAACAAACTTGCACGTTCTAACGGTGCAGGTCCTGGTGATAAGCTTAACACCATTGGTCTGCCACACTTATCAATCGCCTTGCGAATCATTTCTATTTCTTCTGCATGTGTACCATACAATTTAGAATCAGCAATATCATCGACCTTTATAAAATCAACGCCCCACTCGGCATACAACTGAAAAAGAGAGTCATAATATGCTTGTGCTCCTGTTTTATTATGGTCTATTCCATACATATCTGTATTCCATGGACAAATAGAATTTGGCTTCGCAATATCACGCGCTCTTATTTCAGTACCTAATATTTTTGTATTTTGATGAACCGCTTGTCTCGGAATACCACGCATGATATGTATACCGAATTTCAATCCTAACTGGTGGACATACTCCGCCAATGGCTTAAAGCCTTGATTATTTTTAGAGGAAGGGAATCGATTCTCGGCAGGAATTAATCGTGAATATTCATCCATTTCCAATGGGATGAATGGGCGATATGCTGATGAAACAGCTCCAGACTCTGACCATTGAATATCTACAACAATGTATTCCCAGCCATAATCCTTCAGGTGCTTGGCCATATAGTCAGCATTTCCTTTCACTTCTTCCTCGCGAACCGTTGCCCCATAACAATCCCAGCTGTTCCATCCCATTGGCGGTGTTAATGCATATTGATGGTGTTTCATAATCAGAAGTTCACCCTTCTTTCATTGTCTATTTATAAAACCCGACATTCGCTTCGTCTATTAGCGAGCACCTTACTTCCCCTTCTACTCGGAACACTCTCCATTACACTACGCAGAATCAACATTTTATTGCTTTCTTACCCTATAAAGAAGGAGAAGCTCACAATCTACTTCTCCTATCCTGTTAACTATTTTATGAATGTTTCTTTTGCAGTCGGATCATATTCCAAGAGAACTTAGGGAAAATACCTGTTAATTTTCCGTTATCAAGATATGATTCGCCATTATTATGTGGTTTAACATTTTCCTGACCTGCTAGATTCACTGCTTTTGCATCTTCGTTCTCTAACACGATATGTTCGATCACTTCATATCCTTCAAATGCACGAACGTCTATATCAACTTCTAGTGTTTTTTCTAAGTGGCGGTTTGTTGCAAAAATAACCAGTTCTTCTTTTTCTTCATTGTATACGACAGAAGGGTCCAAGTATGGTACGTCTGTAAAGTCCTTACTGTCGTATTTCGGAGAACTTACTACTGGGTTAAGCGCCACTCCGCGTCCATAAACAGAAGTATAATAATATGGATAGAAGATCGTTTGTTTCCATGCTGCACCGCCATTTTCCGTCATAATAGGTGCAATTACGTTAACAAGCTGTGCCATACAAGCAATCTTCACACGATCGGAATGGCGAAGCATTGTATTTAGCATACTGCCTACCAGCAATGCATCTTCGAAAGTATAGACATCTTCCAATTGTGGTGGTGCAATCGTCCACGGCTCGATTTCTTTATCTTGTTCATTTGAATGGAACCAAACATTCCATTCGTCGAAACTTAAGAACATTTTCTTCTTACTTCGTTTCTTCGCTTTGATATAATCACACGTTGCAATGACTGTTTGAATGAAATTTTCCATATCCATTGATTTTGCCAGGAAATTAGCTGTATCACCACTACGGTTTCCATAATATTGGTGAAGCGAGATAAAATCTGCTACTTCATACGTATGTTCAAGCGTCTCTGCTTCCCAGCTAGGGAATGTTGGCATGTTAGAATTAGAACTTCCGCAGCTTACCAGTTCAATCTCCGGATCTACCAGTCGCATTGCTTTCCCTGTTTCATATGCCAAACGACCATATTCCTGAGCCGTCTTCTGACCGACTTGCCATGGACCATCCATTTCATTACCTAAACACCATGTTTTAATATTGTGAGGGTTTTCATAACCATGTGACTTACGAAGATCACTCCAATATGTACCACCTGAGTGATTACAATATTCAAGCAAGTTTCTAGCAGCATCAATTCCTCTTGTTCCTAGGTTGACAGCCATCATCACGTCCGTATTGGCTGCTTTTGCCCAATCAACGAACTCATTGGTACCTACCTGATTT
Organism: Gracilibacillus salinarum; assembly: GCF_022919575.1. Classification (NCBI taxonomy): domain Bacteria; kingdom Bacillati; phylum Bacillota; class Bacilli; order Caryophanales; family Bacillaceae; genus Gracilibacillus; species Gracilibacillus salinarum. Next base: position 2,325,008 of record NZ_CP095071.1, read on the forward strand.
GTTTCTGTTACTCGCCATGCCAATTCCAAACGACTGGGACGATCGCCTTTTGGACCAACTCCATCTTCCCAATTATATGCGGAAACCATATTACCGCCTGGGTATCTGACGATTGGCACTTGCAACTCTTTGACAAGCTCCAGAACATCTTGGCGGAAACCATGCTCATCAGCAGTTGGATGTTCCGGTTCATAGATCCCTCCATAAACAGCTCGACCTAAATGCTCTATAAAAGAACCATAGACCCGTGGATCAATTTCTGCTATCTGAAATTCTTTGTCTACAACCATTTTTGCTTTTACTGTTTCATTTGCCATTGATATCATCCTTTCATTTATAACATTGATAATTACCAACAATAAGTGAACCGCTTACAACAATAGCATTTTCATTAACTTGATCGTACGATTTCTCCTTTTTTATAAGAAATTAGTTAATTGTACGTATATTAAGATTATGAAATTACGTTCTATTTGTCAAGGCTTACATTGTTAAATTATCATGACTTAACTGCAACATTCAAAAAACTAGAAAACCACTTCATCTTTTAGCATATGTCACATCAATTCGTACACTTGGCACACGCTAAAGCGAGCTTCTTCATTGTTAGCATTTTTTATTTTTTCTAACTTACAAAAAAAGATCCGTACATATTGATATCACACCTACGATTTAGGAGATATCTGCTCCTTTTTTTACCGAAACTGTAGATTGTCGTACTTTTAATGCTGGTTCATATAAAATAGATAAATCTTGGTTATGGTATTGACTCTTTTTCTCTATCATACTTATCATCGCTTTTGCTGCATCTATTCCCATCTGACTTTTCGGATGAACAATAGAAGTCAGTTTCACTTCGGAAATCTCAGCAAGCATCGAATCATCATAACCAACAAATGACATATGCTCAGGAATTGCAATATTATCTTCTCTTAACATATCCATTAATCGCAAAACAAGCTGATCGTTATAGCACACAATTGCTGTTGGTGCATTGTTTTTTGCATCCATTATCATCTTTAGGGCATCAAATGGTTTACTATTCATATTTTCTGTGTGATAGGAAATAATGTTCTTCGGATTGATAGCTACCTGCAATTCCCGATGCGCTCGAATATACCCTTTTAAGCGCTTGCGACCTTGTGCATCATCCGTTTTGTACATACAAGCAATATCAGAATGTCCAAGTTCTAACAGATGTTTGGTCTGTAAATAACCACCTCGTACGTCGTCCAGCATAAATGAAACAGGCTCCAACTCATCGTAATCAGCATTAATCATCACATACGGTATTAGCTCTTTTTCCATCATCAAATAATATCGTAAATTAGGATTGGCTGATGCACTATTGGTTGGTTCAAGAATTACCCCGTCATAATTGCCGTTTATTATTTTTTCCAATACTCTTTGTTCCTGGTCATGCTTATTGTTAGTATTAAATATGCTGACATGGTAACCTTTTTCACTTAAAAAAGACTCTGCCCCCCGAATAATTGAAGGAAATATATACTCTGAAATATACGTTGTTATAATTGCAATGTTCTTCGCTGGCAGTTCATATGTAGACCTTTTCTGAATAGAAGATCGATCAGCACAAAAAGTACCCGCTCCTTGCTCACGATAAAGCCAACCTTCATTCACTAACTCCCCTAAGGCAAGACGAACAGTATGACGGCTAACTTTAAACTTTTCCATCAGGACTGTTTCAGAGCTGATTTTTTCATGTGGTATAATCAAGCCTTCGAGAATTTTTGATTTAATCGATTGTTTGATTTTTTTATATTTCGCTTCCATCCATTTAACCCCCTTCATCACCTTCCGATCGTCCCCTCTACCGAAAAACGATATACATTTTATGCCATTTATCTCAAGTTGTTGATAACGTTTACAAATCATTAACAAGTTAATAAATTCATTTATGAAATGGTACGTACTATTAGTATAACAAAAAACCTGATATTTACAATACTGCCATTCTGTATTCGATTACGGATTATATCGCAATCCATTTAACTTACACCTGCAACTACGCCGTGTTTTATCACGGCGCTAACCGTCCGTAATACCGCCACTCAAGACTCGGGAGATAAACGAGAAGCTGAGTGGGGGTTAATCGGACGATAACTTCCTGTCTCATGGTACAATGAAAAGCTATTACTTGTATGTTTATCAGTAATAGCTTTTCATTATAATATATAACATACTATTGAATTCCTCATTACTAAGTGAAGGATAACTATCAACTTCGTGTTTTCTTATCCTCTTCGCTATACCATTGCTCTTTTGTCATTTTCTGTAGGGATCGCATTTTTATACATCACCTAATTATTTACTGCACTCCTTAATTGCTTATTCGATAGTTTGATAGCTTTATTTCTAGCTAAATAGAATATAAAAGCAAACATGTATATAACAAATCCTATTATATCCATTGAACCTAGCTGGACAACCGTCCATATTCCTATCCAAGTAAGTAACCCTTTTTGTATCTCGTTATCTTTAAGCCTAATTGCTAAATAGTAATTAACTATAGCACCAATCAATGTAAATAAACCAAACAAGAAAATAATACTAGAGATGTTATTTATCATTTGTGACCCTGCAATCATCGTATCCATTTCTGCATTTTCCAGTTGCTTACTGCCTTCTCTGCTAAACCATGTATTATAACTGAATATCGTTAACATAGCTGTAATCACATTCCAAGTGGCACCAATGAATAATAAAATTCTTTCTAATCTTCGTTTCATTTACTTACCTCATTTTCTTTCATATTTTTAGCCTTTAATACCAGAATTTAAATTGATACCGGAAACAAAGTGTTTTTGAGCGAAGAAGAACAACAATAATGTAGGGATAATCGCTAACATCGCTGATCCCATTAGTTGTCCAATCATTCTATAGTTACCATAGACATCTTGAAGTAACAATAAACCAGCTGTTACAGGCATTTTATCTACATCCGTATACACAATTACCGGCCAGAGGAAGTCGTTCCAAGAACCTGTAAAAGAGAACAGGGCACATACGATTAACACTGGCTTTATCAGTGGCATAATGATGCGCGAAAAAATCATAAAATCACTTGCGCCATCTACTCTTGCGGATTCATCTAATTCCATTGGTATACCTTTCATGAACTGTCTCACCAGGAATATATTCCCCATCCCTGCCAGACCAGGAACTATCATCGCCCAAGGTGTATTAACCCATCCTAATATATCGATAATTTTGTATGAAGGAATAAGGTTAACAACATTTGGGAAGAAAGAAATTCCTAGTAATGTAAAGAACAATAAATCTCTTCCTTTAAATTTCATTCTCGAATACCCATAGCCAGTTAGTGAAATCACTACTATAACCAGGAAGGTATGCAATGTTGCGATAAAAACCGAATTCCAAAGCCATTGAAGAATAGGTGCTGTGGAAGTATTCTCCAATATTGCGACATAATTCTCGACAATCCAGTTAACCGGTAACAATCTAAATCCTTCATTCACTATTTCTGTTTGTGATCGAAAAGATGTCACAATACCAAAAATGACCGGGATAGTCCATATCGCACTAATAATAATTAAAAACAAATATGCTAAGTATTTAGAAAACTTTATTTTCTTCAACATGTTTTCACCCCTATTAATGAAATCTCCATTACACTTACGTCGTGGCATTCTTATTCATAATATAATATTGAATCGCTGAGATGATCAGAATAACAATACCTAACAACACGGCCATAGCAGACGCAATCCCTGCTATTGATTCACCATGACTAAAAGCTAAATTTCTAATATACATCATCAAAACCGTAGTTCCTTCTCTTGGTCCACCATCCGTCATCATTAGCGGCTGAGCAAAGACATTAAACGCACCAGCTGTTGTCATAACCATCGTATAAATTAAAGGGAATTTAATAGATGGCAAAGTGACATTCCAAAATTTCCGGATCGGGCCAGCACCATCAATTTCTGCCGATTCATATAAATCTTTTGACACACCGTTAATACCAGCACGATAAATAATCATATTACCACCAATACCAGCCCAAACTGTAATTACTATGATAATGATCCAAGCATACGGCTGATTTGCTTGCCATACAACATCTGAATCGAATAAATTGTTCACGACACCTAATTGTTTATTGAAGATCAAAGACCAAATTAGTGCTGCTGCCGAGATCGACACTAAACCAGGAATATATAGCAATGTTTGAAATAGACTGGTGAATTTCACATCTTTATGTTCGAGTGACACAGCAATTATTAATGGAATAATAATCATTAAAGGTACGCTTAACAATACAAATATTAGTGTATTTTTCATCCCATTAAAGAATTGACTGTAAAATGTAGAATCCGTATCGGTTAAAATGGTTTTATAGTTATCTAACCCTACCCACTGAGGATCTCCTATCAAATTCCAATTTGTAAATGAAGCGTAAATACCATAAATAGATGGTATTAGAATAAAAACGACAAATAAGATGATATGTGGTCCAACAAAAAGGAGAGGAGCAATCACTTTATTTTTATTCACTGTTTTGACCTCCTTCATGGAAAAGTAATGTGCCAAACAAGAGCTGGCACATTACTTTCATTTTTTATTCTTCTGCAGCTTCTTCCGTTTCTGCATTCTCGATATCTAATGAACCTTCTTCCACTTTATCTTCTACGAATTTCTGCATCTCTTCTAATCCTTGGTCAATATCCATTTCACCATGAACAAGATCTGCTACATAGTTATCCATTGCTTCTGCAATATATGGATAATGCTCATACGTATAAATGTATAGAGATTCTTTTTCCTCTTCCGTAGATGTAAAGAACGACTGCATATATTGCTCATAATCTGGGCTTTCAATTACGTCAACACTAGCTACAATCTGTCCTGCTTCTGCCCATTCAATAGAGTGTTGTCGAACATATTCCAAAAAGTCTGCGATACCTTGTTCTTTTTCATCCGTTCTTTCTTCATTTTTCAGCATAGAGAATAAGTGAGAAGAAGAGCGATTATGGAAGACAGTTGGCTCAAATGAATAGATATTGGTGACACCAAAATTCAAACCTTCAACTTGAGCGTGTCCTGTGGAACTCCATGTACCATCTGTTGAAAATAATACATTTCCTGATTGGAACATTAAGTAACCGTCTTCACCGTATGGTGTCATTAAGTCGGCATCAGCCAGTTCTTTAACTGCTTCAATTGACTGTCGCATTTCTTCTGTATTTACTGCGGGCTCACCATTTTCTTGAATATCTCCACCAAGATTTTGGATTTGAGCTAATAATACCCAGCTTAGAAGAGCATCATTCAGAACATAATCCCCTTCTTCTAGTTCACCTTGCAGAGATAACATTTCATCAAACGTTACTACATTGTCATCTAACCAATTTTCCACTCCATATTTTGCTAGTAGATCTTTATTGTAGTACATGGCACTACCGTGAATATCTAGTGGAATCGTATATTGTGTATCGTCAATATTCCCAGCATTCCAAGCTTCTGACAGGTAATTTTCCTGGTTTAGATCTGGTTGCGCTTCCATTACTGAACTCATTGGCTCTAATAAATCTTGACTAACAAAACTAGGAACACGATCAGCGTGTATAATTGATAAATCTGGAACACCATTACCTGAATTTAAAACCGTATACATTTTTGTGTACATATCTGAAGTAACGACATGCTTCACTTTAAATTCTGGTTCTGTTGCATTATAGTCCTCAACCAATTGATCCATGTATGCGCCATCATCACCTGTTAAAGGGGTCCAGAATTCTATTGTATTAGGATCATCCCCTCCACAAGCTGATAGAAAAATAGCCATCATAGAAATTAACAAAAAAGTTAATGTTTTTTTCATAATTAATCCTCCGTTAATTTAAAATAATACTCCCCTACATTTAATTATCACAAGAACAAACGCTTACATTAATCGACCTCCTAAGCGTGACAAGCTATTATCACAAATTCATTGTAACTATCCCATATTCCCCATGCCATATTGGTAACCCCCAAAATATGTACGTATGAAATAATTTATTTAAGTATATCTAATCATCAATAAATTTTCAATACTTTTTTATTAATTTAATTTGTTATTATTTGTTTTCCAACAACATTTTAATTAATAACATGTGTTGTCGGATTATTCTAATAACTTGTAGTGAGAAAAATGAAGAATACACTCTTTCTTCTCTAACTTAGATATGTATAATACAAATAATCCACTGGAACTAAATAACAAAACAATATATAACTACCTATAATATGGATTATGTCATGCAGCAGCTTAGTGTTCATTTTGAAAAATTATGTGTGGTATGATACTACTCCACTTTTTGCCCAATATGATTAATGGTGTGACTGTACTTATATGTTCGATTTACTCATTTTGCTCATTAAAAAAACTGCAGTATCCTTGCTCACTACAGTTTTCAGCTTTTATTCTATTTAGTTGTCGTTCTTATTAGATAGTCCAATTTAAAATAGCAACCTAATTTTTTATCGCAGTTGTCGAACTCCGGATGATTAGCTCTGGATCGAATCGTATAAGATCTTTTTCCATATGCTTCTCTTTACTTGTAGGACGTTCTTGTTTAACCATATCTAATATCACTTTGGCTGCCAGCTCTCCCATTTCACTTTGCGGATGAGCCACTGTTGTCAGTTTCACTTCTGTTACTTCCGCCATAAAAGAATCATCAAACCCGACAATGGAGAGATCTTCAGGTACTTTCAATTGAGCTTCTCGAATTACATCCAGTAGTTTGATAGCTAATTCATCGTTATAGCAGACAATTGCTGTCGGTCGTTTTTCTTTCGGCTGCTCTAACATTTTTCGCAATGTTTCTGCCGGTTTGCTGTTTTTTTCTTCTGTGTTGTACGTAACAATATTATTAGGCATAATATCGATTTGATGTTTCCGATGCGCCTTTAAATATCCTTTCATCCGTTTTGAACCTTGGATATCATCATTCTTAAAGAATCCTACAATATTTCGGTGTCCAAGTTCCAGTAAATGTTCAGCTTGTACAAATCCACCCTTTTCATCATCCATTACAATACGAAATGGTTCCAATTCATCATAGAATGCATTAATCATTAAGTATGGAATATTTTGTCTTTCCAAATTTAAATAATAATTGATATTCGGGTTGGTAATCGCACTTCTGGTTGGTTCAATAATGACACCATCAAAGTGCTGGGTCAGAATTTTTTCCAAGAATTTTCGTTCATTATCATGGTCATTATTTGTACTGAACAAGCTGACTTGATAGCCTTGTTCGCTTAAATGAGATTCAGCGCCTCTAATAATAGAAGGAAAGATATAATCCGATATATACGTCGTGATGATTGCTATATTTTTTTGTGGAATAGTTGCCGCTATGTCCTCTTTCGAACGATCTGCACAAAAAGTACCCGCACCTTGTTCACGATAAAGCCAGCCTTGATTGACGAGATCACCAATTGCTAGACGAACAGTATGTCTGCTGACGCCGAACTGCTTCATTAATTCACTTTCTGAACTGATTTTTTCATGTGGTTGAAAGGTACCGTCTAATATTTTTGATTTGATTGCTTGTTTCACAATACTGTACTTTGTTTGCATCTCATTTACACCCCAATAATCCTACAAATTCATACTATTCATCATTTTCCCTTATTCAAGCATATAGGATTCATCGCAACTGTCAAGGTTTGGTCCTTAATAAGAAGGCAGAGGCCTTGAATAAGGCCTCTGCTAATCAACTTAACGGTAAATTGCTTCATTCCATTTTAATTCATTTCGGAATTGACGTAATTTCGTGTCCTCATCGATAACAACACATTCGATTTTTGCCATATTGGCGAAATCATATAATTGCTCTGTTGTCACATCAAAAGAGAAAACTGTATGGTGTGCACCACCTGCATAAATCCAAGCTTCTGTCGCTTCACTTAAAGATGGCTGTGGTTTCCACAACACTTTTGCTACTGGCAGATTTGGCGTTTCGATTTTTGGCTGTTCTGCTTTCACTTCATTGATGACAAGACGATAGCGTCCACCCATTTCTACAAGTGATGCATTGACAGCATCGCCACCGCGGCCATCAAATACAAGTCTCGCCGGATCTTCTTTTCCACCGATACCTAATGGATTCACGACAATTTTAGGCTTTGTAGCAGTAACAGTTGGACATATTTCCAACATGTGAGAACCTAAAATCATTTCATTACCCGGCTCTAAGTGATACGTATAATCTTCCATGAAAGAAGTTCCCTCATTATCTGAAATGATTTTCATCATACGTAATAATGCAGCGGTTCTCCAGTCACCTTCACCAGCAAAACCATAACCTTCTGCCATCAAACGTTGTGCGGCAAGTCCTGGTAATTGCTTCATTCCATGAAGATCTTCGAAGTTTGTTGTAAATGCTGAATAATTCCCTTTTTCTAAGAAAGATTTTAACCCTAGCTCAATTTTACCTTGGTATAAAATGGAGTCACGAACTGGTCCTGGCTCACTAGCTTCTGCAGGAAGTTCATAAAGTTCTTGATACTCTTTATATAAAGCATCCAATTGTGCATCCGTTACTTTATCCATCTCTTCAACAAGGTCACCAATACCATAATAGTCAACAACCCAGCCAAATTTAATTTGTGCTTCTACTTTATCTCCATCCGTAACAGCAACATTACGCATGTTATCTCCGAAGCGTGCTACGCGAATATTACTGCCTTCTGATACAGCAACAGCTGTCTTCATCCAGTCAGACACTTTGCCTGTTACTTCTGGATTTTCCCAATGTCCAACGACTACTTTACGGGAAACATCCATTCTAGTTCCAATAAAACCGTATTCACGATCACCATGTGCCGCTTGGTTTGTGTTCATGAAATCCATGTCAATGCTTTCCCATGGAATATCCCGGTTAAACTGCGTGTGTAAATGTAATAACGGTTTTTGCAGTGATTTCAGACCAGCAATCCACATTTTTGCCGGAGAGAATGTGTGCATCCAAGTAATCACACCTGCACAGCCTTCATCAGAATTTGCTTGTTGAAATAGACGATGAATATCCGTCGAAGTTGTTAATACTTCTTTAAATTCTACCTGGTAAGGTAAGTCGCCTTTTTCATTTAACCCAGCAACGATTTTCTTTGAATTATCTGCTACTTCCTGTATTGTTTCTTCACCATATAAATGTTGACTTCCTGTTACAAACCAAAATGTGTACGGACGTACTTTTAACATATAGTTTCCTCCTCATATTTACACCTTTTTTACTTATTTTTTATCTTGACCATAGTAAGCATTGGCACCATGTTTTCTTAAATAGTGCTTGTCTAGCAGAAACGAATCCATGTCTTCTGTGTTAGGATTGATTTGATAAGTGTGTAGTGCCATTTTTGCCACTTCTTCCAGTACAACGGCATTATGAATTGCTTCGTGTGGGTCTTTACCCCAGTTAAATGGTGCATGACTGTGGACCAGCACTCCCGGCACTTGCAATGGATCAATATCTTGATCTTGAAAAGCTTCGACAATTACATTGCCTGTTTCCCATTCATATTCACCCTGTACTTCTTCCTTTGTCATTCTTCTTGTACATGGAATGGTGCCATAGAAATAATCAGCCTGAGTAGTACCAAGGGCAGGAATCCCTTTACCGGCCTGAGCCCAGCTTGTAGCCCAAGGGGAATGTGTATGCACAATTCCGCCAATACCAGGGAATTTCTTATATAACAATCGGTGTGTTGGTGTATCTGAAGATGGCTTCAGATCACCTTCAACAATATTTCCATCTAAATCTAAGACAACGAGGTCTTCTGGTTTTAACTCTTCGTATGGTACACCACTAGGCTTAATAACCATTAATCCTGACTCTTTGTCGAAACCGCTTACATTGCCCCAAGTAAAGGTTACTAATCCATACTTCGGTAAATCGCGATTTGCTTCCACTACTTGCTCTTTCAATGATTCAAGCATGCTTTGCTAACACCCTTTCGCTATTCATCTCTTTCTTGTACGTATGTGTAAAACGAATTACTTTCATAATAATACAATTCGTACGTACATTCAATAATAAAATCCTATTTTTATAAAATTTCCTACAAAAGCATCAATTGGGCGGATGTGTTACCGCTCCTGCCAACCACTTCACTTCCTCTGAAAGTCTACGTGGTTGGCTGCACAATGGTCTGATTCTACAACTTGTAAAAGGTACCTTTTTGTGTCCGTTACCTGATTAAACCCACATAACCCCATCATATTTCCGGAGCTTTATTACTTATGTAAAACCCTATCATTAATGTGCATTTTTTAGTAGCGTGATTTAGGACATGGATATTATTGAAATAAAACTAGACGCCTTCCTTAGTCGCCAACGCCTAGTTTTCGGCATATGTTATGGTGAGGTGATACTGGATGCGTATGTTTGATGTTAATATTCAAGGTGACCTGATATGGGTTAGACCACTATTCCCTGACCTGGCTTTTAAAGTATATGAGAATAATAGGCGCCTGGCTGCAAACAGTCATTCACGCGAAGCCTATTTAACATTGCAGAAGCCAACTCCCTCTACCTTGATCACCATTGAGTATGTTGTAAATGATACATTACAAAGAGAGCAATATCCGTTAAGACAGTACTATGCCACAAAGGATCGGACATTCGAAGCGGGTGATATATTGGTAGCAAGTGATAATATCAAGGCAGAATTATCTGGCTATATGGGGCATGCAGCTATTGTGATGAATGAGAAGTTCTTAATCGAAGCACCAGGCGGTGAACCAGCAATTGTAAAGGATTCGATTCAGCAATTCCTTGTAAAACACCCGTTGCATGCACAATTTCGCCCCAAACAATCGAAAATCGCAAAGAATGCGGCAGATTATGCAATGAACTATTTACAAGACTATCATGATAATTTAAAAAAAGGATTACTTAAGCCGACATTTTCATTTAATCTTTCGCAAGATTTGGAGGATCCGTGGGAAGAAATATATTGTTCTAAATTGGTTTGGCTTTGCTACCATTTTGGAGCTGATTATACATTTGAGAATGATTATTTATGGTTTTCACCGGAGGATATGTATCATCAGTTATTAGAAAATGATGATTTTGAACTCATCTATCAGCATCAAGATATAGAATTTCTGATCGATACGTAAGATCTTGCTATTTAAAAGCGGCTCGCAATTTGACTTATACACTTATTAAGAAAAACCGCGCATAACCCACCCGGTCCTCATTGACTTAATTAATAAACAACTTCCTATAATATGGATTATGTTAACTAAGGCTTTATTGCCAAATAGTCATTTTGATATAGATTATCTGCTTAGCAAAGCTCCGGAAATAGGCTCCGCGTCCTGTGGGCACGGCTTCAGCTAACTTAGGAAAGAAAAATCTTTTCTTTCCTAAGTGGATCTTCAGCTCGTGCTGATTCCACGGGAGTCTCCACCTATTTCCTACGCTAATGGGAAGTACTACAACGATTGGAACAGCTAGAAGCAGTGGTGCTAAGCAATTTATTTTATCAATTAAGGCTTAAATCTTGCAGTTAGTGCTTCATATCCTAACTGTCGCATAAATTGTGGAGCTATAAATCAGCGTAGGCCAACCACGGAGACTCCCGCGGGACAGGCAGGCGCTGAAGATCCACTTTGTGAAGTGCCTTTCTACACAAAGTTAGCTTCAGCCGTGCCCCGCAGGACGCGGAGTGGTTGGACGGAGCGGTATCCCAGCACATGAATCATTTCAAAATTACCACTAAGCATAAAGCGCCTAGTTTACATAATCCATATTATAGGAACTCAGCTTCATGTTCCATATGATTACTGCTGTGACTGCACTTTTCTTGACTGAAGAAAAAAGCATTCCCAACGTTTTCGTAACGCCGGGAATGCTTTTTGGTTAAAATACGATTGTTTTGTTGCCGTACACGATAATTCTGTCGTCCAACTGCCATTTGACCGCTCGTGCTAAGACGCTTCTTTCAACCGATTGACCGATCTTTTTCATTGCTTCAGCATTATCACGGTGATCGACGCGACTAATGTCTTGTTCAATGATCGGGCCTTCATCAAGGTCATTGGTAACATAATGAGAAGTAGCCCCGATTAATTTGACACCACGTTGATATGCCCGCTCATACGGTTTCGCACCTATAAATGCCGGCAAAAACGAATGGTGAATATTAATAATCTTATTCTTAAAAGTCTCCACGAAATGTGGTGTTAAAATTTGCATATATCGAGCCAGGACAATCACATCAACATCATGCTCTTTAAGCAATGCAATCTGCTTTTCCTCTACTTGTTTACGGATGTCTTTATTGGCTGGTATATGATAATACGGAATTCCCAATGGCTCCACAAACTCACGTGACGTGTCATGATTACTGATAACAAGGCTGATATCTGCCATCAAATCGCCACTCTGCCATTCCCATAGCAGCTCCAACAGGCAATGCGGCTCTTTCGATACGAAAATCGCCACTTTTTTTATTTGATCGACGTATTTAAACGTAGCTTCCAACTGAAATCGATCTTTAATTTCCTCAAAATCTTTTTCCAGTTGATCAATTTTATTTTTCAGGTCCTCGATTTCAAATTCAATACGAATAAAAAATTCACCGCCTCCATTTGGATCGGTAGAATATTGATTAGATTCGAGTATGTTTGCCTGATGATCATACAGAAACTGTGATACTGTCGCTACAATACCTGGCTGGTCCGCACAGTTAATTAACAGTCTCGCTCTATTCTTATTATTTTTTTTAAATGTTTCCAGTTTTTCCGCTATATAGCTTTTCATCTTGATCCCTCTTTATACTGTTATCCTTTATTACTTTACCATCTTATACAGTTGGGTCAAGTATTCTACGAAAAAACCTGGTCCATTTTTGCAATAAACTGTTCCACTTCTGATTTTGTTGTTGTTAACGGAGGTAAAATTCTTACAATCGAAGGACCAGCTACTACGATTAACAGTTGCTGTTCTTCACGCGCTTTGTTCACATAGTCGATCGCATTCCCCTCCACCTCTAAACCAATTAAAAGTCCTTGACCTCTTACAGATTTGATCTCTGATTTCTTACTAACTAATTCTTCAAGATTTGACCAAATAATATCTGCTGCTTCATTCGCTTTCTCTAAGACATCGTTTTCTGTTACCTGCTTAATTGTAGCAAGACCAGCAGTTGCTGCCATTGGATTACCACCAAATGTACTTCCGTGTGTACCTGGAGTAAATACTTTTGCTACATGTTCTTTTGCTACCATAGCGCCAATAGCAAAGCCAGATCCAAGTCCTTTTGCAAGGGTGAACACATCTGGTTCTATTTGGTAATGCTCATAAGCAAATAACTTACCAGTTCGGCCAATACCTGTTTGAATTTCATCCACCATCAACAAAATATTATTTTCTTTACAGCTAGCTGATAATTTTTTAATCCAATCAGGATCAACCGGAATGACGCCACCTTCTCCTTGTACTAGCTCTAACAAAACAGCTGCAGGCTTCCGTTCACTTAATTGCTGGAGTGCTTCTTGGTCGTTATAAGGTAAATATTCAAAACCTGGTGTCAAAGGTGCGAATCCATCCTGAATTTTTTGCTGACCTGTAGCAGACAAGGTTGCCATCGTTCTACCGTGGAAGGAGTTCTGAAAAGTTATAATAAGTGGATTATCTTGTTTTAATACATCGTGACCATATTTTTTTGCAATTTTAATAGCCGCTTCATTCGCCTCTGCTCCACTGTTACAGAAAAAAACCTGATCTCCACAGCTATTGTCTGTTAATCCTTTGGCCAATTGTTCCTGAACTGGAATATGAAATAAATTGGAACAATGCCACAGCTTGGTTAATTGTTCACTTACAGCTTTTTCAACCGGTTCTGGTACATGCCCTAAATTACACGTCGCAATTCCTGACGTATAATCTAAATATTTCGTTCCTTGATCATCCCATACGTAACTCCCTTTTCCCTCTACCAACGTAATCGGGAACCTTCCGTATGTTTGCATGACTGGTTGAAGTATTTCTGTTTGATTAGACATATGGCACCTCCTGAGTTAGTGCAATTCTTGTACCAATTTGCTTCCCTTGCATAAAATCGATAAATCCGTGCTCTTTCGTCCCGTCCACAATCGATACTTCCATTACATTACGATATAATGCAGATAAAGCTGACTGAACTTTTGGTATCATTCCACCATGGATGATTTTTTGGTCAATTAATTCTTCAATCTTTCCTTCGTCCAACTGATGAAAGACCTGTTTTTCCCCGTTTACTTCGTGATAAATGCCTGGTATGTCACTGATAAAGCATAATTTCGCTCCTAATGCCTGTGCTACAGCAGAAGCTGCCATGTCAGCATTGATGTTATAGCGTTGACCAGATGTATCAATACCTAGAGGTGAGACTACCGGAATCAGCCCTTGTGTAACAAACGATTCCAATAAACTAGTATTAACATTCGTTACTTCCCCAACAAATCCAAGAGAATCAGCTTCCTCAACAGGCTTCGCTTCAAACAAGGTGCCATCCACGCCACTTACACCGATCGCCTTCCCTTTGGCTTCCGATAACTTACGTACAATGCCTTTGTTAATGGAGCCGCTCAGTGCCATTTCGACGACATCCAACACTTCATTCGTCGTGACACGCAAACCATTAACAAATTGCGTTTCCACACCTGTTTGTTGTAATAGATGGGAGATTAGCGGACCACCACCATGGACGATAATTGGCTGCCAGTCCCCTTGTTGTTGAATTGTAACGATATCCTGATAAAAAGAAGGAGGCAGTTGTTCGAAAACACTACCACCACATTTGATTACGACATAATTCATTAAACTTCCTCCTCACGTACGATAAGAAGCATTAATTCTTACATACTCATAGGAAAGATCACAGCCCCATGCTGTTGCTTTTCCATTAGCATCACCTAATTTGGCGATAATTTTCACTTCATCCTCTAATAAGTATTCCTTTGCTTGCTCTTCATTAAATGGAGCAGGTACACCGTTCTCTACAACTAAAATGTCGCCGAGGTATACACTGACTTTGTCTGGATCTAATGACTGACCACTATAGCCGATTGCCGTGATGATCCGCCCCCAGTTCGCATCTGCCCCATGTATAGCTGTCTTCACCAGATTGGAAGAAATGATTGATTTTGCGATCGCCGTTGCACTTTCATCTGTGAAGGCACCATCTACCTGCACTTCTACCAAGCGTGTAGCTCCTTCACCATCTCTGGCAATTTCTTTTGCTAGATACTCACAGACAAACTGTAATGCCTGATAAAAATCGTTCCATTGCGGATGCTGAGCAGTTAATGGCTGATTTCCTGCTTTACCGTTCGCCAACACTAATACCATATCGTTCGTACTAGTATCACCGTCGACTGTAATCATGTTAAATGATTTATTTGTGATTGATTTGAGTGTGCCATGTAATTGATCAGCAGCAATGTTCGCATCTGTTGTCACAAAACTGAGCATTGTCGCCATGTTAGGATGGATCATTCCAGAGCCCTTTGCCGCTCCGCCGATTGTGACCGGTTGACCATCAATTTCTAATTCAATTGCGATCCCTTTCTCTTTTGTATCGGTAGTCAAAATCGCCGTCTCAAATTTTTCTGCGCCGAGATGTTCTTCTTGATTAATCTGGCTGATTCCTTTTTGCAAACGATCCATTGGTAATAATTCTCCGATTAACCCAGTAGATGCTACAGCTGCCATATGTTCTTCGATACCAACCGTTTCAGCAAATTGCTTACGCATATCGTACGCATCCTGCAGCCCCTGTTCACCTGTACAAGCATTGGCAATCGCTGAGTTAACTATAATTCCTTGCAATTGATTCTCCTTAGCAATACTTTCCTGTGTCACTTTTAACGGCGCAGCTTGAAACACATTGGTTGTATAAACACCAGCTGCCTGTGCTGGTACATCAGAGTATACCCAGCCTAGATCGATTTTCTTCTTTCTTAGTCCACAATGTAAACCACCTGCCTGAAAACCTTTTGCAGATGCAATATTTCCGTTTTTTAATAGCTTAAATGTGTCTTGTTGATCCGTAAATACCACTTTGTTCACTCCTTAAGGAAAGATAGGTAACTGGTCTAAGCCTGTCATCTCATCCCATCCATACATAATATTCATATTTTGAATCGCTTGGCCGGAAGCACCTTTTACTAGATTGTCAATAACAGAGACAATAATTAGCTTACCGGTCCTTTCATCCGCGTATAAACCAATATCACAATAATTACTTCCATAGACTTCTTTCGTAGCCGGGATCACACCTTCAGGTCGGACTCTTACGAAAGGATGATCTTTGTAGTATGACTGGTAGATATCCAATAGCTGTTTCGTAGAGTATTGGTCATTTAAATCCACATAGATCGTACTCATGATTCCCCTTGTCATAGGCACAATGTGAGGAGTAAAGATAACTTGCAATTCTTCTTCTGCCCGCTCAGATATCATTTGCTCAATTTCGGGTATGTGTTTATGCACGCCAATTTTATATGCTTTGAAATTCTCATTCATTTCCGAAAAATGAACATTTAAAGAAAGACTTCTTCCTGCGCCAGATACCCCTGTTTTTGCATCAATAATAATCGATTTTTTATCAATAATTCCTTGTTCGACAGCTGGGATTAAACCTAATGCCGTTGCCGTCGGATAACATCCCGGATTTGCTAGAATACTAGCTTCTTTAATACTTTCTTTATTTATCTCGGGCAACCCGTAAACTGCTTTATCAATATATTGCTGAGATGCCATTTCTTCACCGTAATATTCCTGATACTTATCACCATCCCGCAAGCGAAAATCTCCAGACAAGTCAATACAACGTACGCCTTTTTCTACTAAAGATGGGATAACGTTCTTACTGACATTCGATGGTGTCGCAAAGAAAACAAGCTCTACTTCCTCGGCAAGCGTATCCACTTCCAACGCAGACATTTGAATATCTGCTACCTCTGTAAGATGAGGATATACATCCGCTAAATCCCTCCCACTATTTGAATGTGAAATTACTTTTTTTATATTTACATGTGGATGGTTATGCAAAAATCGTAATAATTCTACCGCACCATAACCTGTTCCACCTATTATCGCTACATCCACAACAGTTCCCCCTAATTTCCGTGTCTGATTAGTTTATAATTATACTGCATTTTGTATTTTCATGCAATGTTATTTATAAAAAACTTTTAAAAATAAACATTTAAATAGCTATGTGTCTAATTATCTATCTAAAATCATCAAAATAGCTTATGCCCATTCTTGCATATCACATAAACAACCTTATACACTACTTTGTATAAATATACACTAAGTACAATGATCTTGTGTGCAGCAATTGAAATATGCACGAACATTAGCGAAAAAAACTCAACCTTCACACTATAGCTATAACTCGCTTGCGAGAATAATTGAAATAAGACAATGCCTATTACTTATCTGATAGAAACAGCACCCACAATTTCTTAACTGTGGATGCTGTGCTTTTATTGGTCAATCACTCGATTTGTTAGTGTTCCGACTTTTTCTATTTCAAGTGTAACCGTATCACCAGCTTGCAAAAATTGTGGCGGACTCATAGCCAGACCTACTCCATCCGGGGTACCAGTGAAAATGATATCTCCAGGTTCTAATGTCATCAGGCTCGAGATAAAACTTATTAAATATTCTATATCGAATATCAGATGCTTGGTATTCGATGATTGTCTTACTTCCTTATTTACATAGGAAGTAATAGCAAGATTACTAGGATCAGACAGTTCAGATCGTGTTACCAGCCATGGACCAATCGGTGTTGTGTGATCCAATGACTTCCCTTGCAACCATTGTGGTGTTCTTTTTTGCAAATCACGCGCTGACACATCGTTAGCAATCGTATAACCAGCAACATATGTAAGAGCGTCTTCTTTTTTTACATGCGAGGCTTTTTTTCCAATAACAACAACGAGTTCTACTTCATAATCTAGTTTTTTGGTAGTTTGTGGATGATGAATATCATCTTCAGGGCCGATTATGGCATTATTAAATTTAGAAAACAAAACTGGATAGCTTGGTATGTCACTGCCCATTTCCTTTACATGGTCGGCGTAGTTAATACCAGTACAAATAATTTTTGAAGGATTTGGTACTGGTGATTCGAGTATAACATCTGCCCGCTTATGCATAGGCAATGAAGCTGCATTCCTATGCATAAGTAATTTTTCTGTTTCCTCGATATGAAATTGGGCTTGTTGATAAAAGACTTGCGGATCGGACGGAATCAAATAAGTGGCAGCATCCAACACTCCTTGAGCGATTAACTCTTGTTGTAACTCGCTAATATCAAGCACACGATCTCCCTCTATAATTCCCATTCTGCTTTGGGCATACGGATATTTGAATCGATAGCGTACTAATTTCATCTCTATCTCCCTCCCATTTATTTTTTATTATAGCACACCTAATTTGTTCAATTTGTCGCTTGGTGTCAACACGAAATACATGAAATAGAATGGAACCCTTATGAACCTATTAGTGTCTTCATTTACTAATAAAAATTTCTAAGGATATTTTTAAATTTTATCATCCAGCTTCTTTATTTACCTCTAATTAAAACACGATTCATTATGTTGAATAACATCATGATAAATATAATTTATTATTATGCACTTTACAATAGTGTGTGTCATACACTATACTGTGAACAGGAGCTGATAATATATGAGTGAAGCAAAAGATTATATGGATAAACTAATACAAGAATTACGTCGCGGAACCATTACTATCGGAGTATTAAGCCAGTTATCCGAACCGCAATATGGATACTCACTCGTTAGTATGCTTGGAGAAAAAGGAATTCACGTTGAACCTGGTACACTGTACCCCCTCTTAAGAAGATTAGAAAAACAAGGTTTGCTCGAACAAGAATGGGATACCAATGAATCACGGCCACGGAAGTATTATTTTTTAAGTGAAACAGGCAAAGAAGTCTATGACCTCCTTATTGCAGAATGGGAACATATTGTCCAGAGTCTAAATCACGTGATAGAAGAGAAAGGAGAAAGAGAAAATGGAGATGATTGACCGTTATATTTATGCTGTTACCCAAAGGCTGCCACAATCGCAACAGAAAGATATCGAGATGGAGCTTCGTGGTCTGATTGAGGATATGCTGGCAGAACGAGGCCATGGTGAAGAGGCAACAAAAAAAGATGTAGAAGAAGTATTGCTTGAGTTAGGTAACCCGAAAGAATTAGCAAGGAATTATCGTGGTTCAAAAAAATACTTTATAGGACCTGAGTTATTTGATTCCTTCATGCTGGTATTAAAAATCACATTAATTTCAACAGCTTTGGCTATTTTTGTTGTTTTTATCGCTAAGTCCATTATAAATCCAATTTCAATTTTGGATCATTTCGTCGGATTTATCGTTTCTCTAGTAACCATCCTTCCTGCAGCGTTTGGCTGGACTGCTTTCGGATTTGGTATTGCAGAATATATGGAGGAAATTAACCCGAAAGACTTAGAGTTCAGCAAGGAATGGCACCCGTCACAATTAGCCCCCGTTCCAGACGAAAAAGGCCGCATCAAGCAGCATGAACCAATTGTAAGCATTGCTTTTTTAGCCATATTGATCATCGCCTTTATATTTTCAAGTGAATATCTAGGCGTTTGGATTTTTGATAATGGTTTCTCTGGAGTGGTACCATTTTTAAACACAGAAACGTATGCCTTTCAACTGATACTAATCATCATTTATTTAGGATTAGGAATCATAAAGGAGTCCTTAAAACTCGTATTCGGAAAATGGACATCAAAATTAGCAACGTCTATATTACTACTCAACCTTGTACAATTAGCAGCAGTGATGCTGATGATCATCGGACTGGACTTTTGGAATCCAGATTTCATGGTTGAATTAACACAGGCAGGCTTGCTTAATGAAGGAAGCGATGCCTATCAAACGGTAAGTTCTATTTGGGAAAATGCCACTTTATTCATTTTTATATTGATGGTCATTGGACTAATTTTGGAACTGGTAGAAGGGTTTATCAAAGTGAACAGAAGTAAATAGATTATATTTACTGGTCATCTAAATGGAGTCTTGGGCAAAAAATTTAAAACTAAGAAAAATCTGGCGTAACCTCCCCGGTTTTAATTGACATCAATTATATACAACTACCTTTAATATGGATTATGTTAACTAGCCATCGCTAGCCAAGCATCCATATTGAGCTATTTAATGTGCTAGAATACCGCTCCGTCCAACCACTTCGCGTCCTGCGGGGCACAGCTGAAGCTAGGCTCACAGGACGCGGAGCCTATTTCCGTAGCTTTGCTAAGCAGATAAATTATATCAAAATTACCACAATATCAGACAGTTCCACTTTATATAATCCATATTATAGGAACGAAACTTCATATCAGCTATGACTGCACTTATATACTCTCTAACTAATAAAACAAAAGCCGAACCTAACATAAACATTGATTAATCAACGGTCATGCTAGGTTCGGCTTTTTTATGCTGCATCTATATACTGCGACTTTATTCTACAATACTTTACTCAAAAATGCTTTCGTACGATCATGCTGTGGGTTCTCGAAGATTTGCTTTGGTTCGTTTTCTTCGATTACGTAACCCTCATCCATGAAGATAACACGATCGCCGACTTCACGGGCAAAGCCCATTTCGTGCGTAACGACAACCATGGTCATGCCTTCTTCTGCAAGCTGCTTCATGACCCCTAATACTTCTCCGACCATTTCCGGGTCCAATGCAGATGTCGGTTCATCGAATAACATTACTTTCGGTTCCATTCCCAATGCTCTTGCAATAGCGACACGCTGTTTTTGTCCGCCTGATAATGACTCTGGATAAACCGTTGCCTTATCTAACAAACCGACTTTTTGCAGCAAGTCCTTCGCCTTTTTTTCTGCTTCCTGTTTGCCCCATTTTTTTACAGTCATAATCGGGAGCGTGATGTTGTCTAATACCGTCTTATGAGGGAAAAGGTTAAACTGCTGAAACACCATTCCAACTTCTGCACGTAGTTTATTAATATCGACACCTTTCCCGGTTAATTCCTGTCCATCAATTGTCACTGTTCCATCCGTAACGGATTCAATTAAGTTAAGGCAACGGAGAAATGTCGATTTACCTGATCCAGAAGGTCCGATGACAACAACAACTTCCTGTTGATCAATGTCAACACTGATATCCTTTAATACTTCTAAATCACCAAAGGATTTTTTTAAGTTTCTAACCGAAATCATTTCACATCAAACCTTCTTTCTATATAGTTTAATAAATACGTAAGACCAAGTGTTAAAATTAAATAAAGCAGTGCTACCATTAAGTAAGGCTCCCACACTCTTAAATATTGTCCAGATGCGGCTCTTCCCCAATACAGAATTTCTTGAGCTGCAATCATAGCACCTAAAGAAGAGTCCTTTAATAAGACAATAAATTCATTTCCTAATGGCGGAATAGAGCGTTTGAATGCTTGTGGCAGCAGAACATGACGCATTACTTGAAATTTATTCATTCCTAATGAATGCGCAGCTTCCGCTTGTCCTTTATCAATGGACTGTAACCCTGCTCGGAAAATTTCTGCCACATAAGCAGATGAGTTTAGTGACAACGTTACAATCACCGAAATAACAGGTGTTGTTTCCCCAATAACTGTTGGTAAAACAGCATAATGAAATAAAAACAATTGCACTAATAATGGCGTACCCCTTAAAAAGTTAATGTACCAGACAAATGGTAATCGTACGATCCAGACAGAGGACATCTTTCCTAACGCTATAAAAAAACCGAGAATACAACCCATTAAAACACCAATTACAGACATTAGGATAGTAAGCCCCATACCTTTCATGAAGAAGGGGAAGTATTCTACGATGATATCAAACCTGAAATCCATGTTGTGATCTCCTTTCTATCTTTACTTTGCTTTTGTTTCCCTTTTTTATACTTGCATAAACCAAACAAAACGAAAAGCGCAACGGGTCCGCTACGCTTTTCGTAGGATCTGAAATTATTGTTCTAACGCAGCAGTGTCTGGTTCAACTCCGAACCACTCTTTATAAATCTCAGCATATGTTCCATTTTCAATAAGCGTTTGAAGCGCTGCATCAATATCTTCTTTAATGTCACTGCCTTTCGGGAACATAATGCCGTAGTACTCAGATTCAAACGTGTCTGGATCTGAAATCATTTCAACGTCAGCTTCCGGGTTATTTGCTACATATTCGTCCGCAACAACGTTATCTGTTACAACTGCATCGACATCTCCTGATTGCAGAGAGGTTAATGCAAGTGTATTGGAATCATATTTGGAAATATTGTCAGCGTTTTTGCCAAGAATCTTTTCCACTGCTTCTGCACCAGTCGTTCCTGATTGTACACCGACTTTCAAATCTTTTATGTCTTGTCCACTTGTAATATTTTCACCTGATCGGAAAATGATTTTATGTGTTGATTCAAAATATGGAGATGAGAAATCATAGGATTGTTTACGCTCTTCGTTCACCGTCACACCGGCAATCGCAAGGTCAGCATCTCCTTGTTCAACTGATAGTAACATCGCGTCCCAGCCAACATTCTCAAGCTCATAATTATAGCCTGCTTCTTCCATAACAGCGGCAAGTAAATCAATGTCGAAACCAACCACTTCACCTTTATCTAAATAAGTAAATGGCATAAATCCTGCCTCTGTCACTACTTTTAAGGTTGGCTTATCACTTCCGTTATTTTGATCTGCACTATCGTCAGTACCGCACGCCACTAAAACAGCGAGTAACAAAACGGCAAAACCTTTTATCCATCTATTCATAAATATTCACTCCAGTTATTATTTATACATTTCATAACGAATATCATAAAGTAATTCATTCTTAAAATCAATAGGTTTTTGCAAAGTTTGTTTATTTTAACAATTCTGAATTTTTGCATAATTATTACATTGGCAGAAGGGGAGCGATATTATTTTGCCCCCCCTTTCTGGTTATACTAAAATCGTCAATAGTAGTGGCAAAGTGATCAGACTCAACAGTGTGGTAATGAGCGTTACGCTCGAAACAAAGCCAGGTCTTGAACCAAATTGCAAAGCGTACATTGTTGTATTTGCCGCTGTAGGCATCGCTGCAGTAATGATCAAAATATCTTTCACCATCTCATCCACCGGTAAAGGAATGGTTAGAAAATATGCAATAATCGGCGCCAGCAGCAAGCGAAACACAACCGCCAAGCTTACACGACCAAACTCCAGATCTCCAAGTTTAATTTTAGCCAATTGCATACCTAATACAACCATAATGGTCGGAATCGTCGCATCCGCTACCATATCAATTGCTGTCATCATTTGATCATTAACTGGTAAATGAAACAAATTTAATAAAATACCAAGTATGGCACCATACACTATTGGTACTCTCACGACATCTTTTAATGGCGAAATCTTGATCCTTCTTCCTTCCGCTCCACCTTTTGCCGCAAAATAGATACCAATTGTACACATAATTAGCGTCTGCAATACCATTAATATAATCGCGTAGTGAAAACCTTCCTCTCCAAACACGAGTAAAATAAGCGGAACACCATAGTTCCCATTATTCATAAAAACACTGGAAAGAACAAACCCACTTTTCACCTGTTGGTCCCATTTTCGTACATATCCTACCAGATAACTGAACAACAGACTAATGATACACAATACTAATAAGAATGCACCTAAATAAACATAATCCATATTCAGTTCATTTTGGTAAAATGTCCGAAACGCCAAAAACGGTGACATCAAATAAAGGGTCATCGTTGATATCGATTTAATATCTATTGGAAGAAACTTAATTCCTATATAACCGATTGCAAAAATACTAAATATCGGGATCAACACACCGATAAATTCCATCTTATCACACCATTTCTGTTATGATTTTCCGAATGGCAGCAGATGATACAATAGCATCATCACCGTCCCTGCTGAAGTCAAAACTCCCATATAAGCATAGAGCGAAGAACCGCCTAAGTTGTCCATCATAAAACCACCCAACAGTGAGCCTATAATACCAGACAAACCAAAGAAGGTAGATACAAATACTAAATGCCCTGTCGATTGCAGCATTTTAGGGATTAATCTTGAGACATACTGAAAAGCCGTTAAATAAAATACACCGAATGTTAAACCGTGTAAAAATTGCAGTGCAACAATTAACATCGGATCATCGAAAACAGCATACAAAAACCAGCGAATCGAATAAAGCAGACCCGCAGCGATAATAAAAATAAGCGGATGATATTTACGAAACCAAAATCCTGCTGTCGCAAAGACAATCGCCTCACTCGCTACTCCAGCAAACCAGGCAACTCCAATTAAATCCTCCGAGCCACCCAGCGAAGCAATATATAGACCAATAAAACTGTCATTAGCCCGATGTGCAATCGTAATAAATACAATTAAGACCAAAAAAATTATAAATGGCTTCTTTTTCAGCAGAATACCAATATCTTTAAACTGAATAGGAGGTGTGTCCACCTTTACATCTACTAGTTGCGTACTTACTATAAAACCAGCTGTTGCTAAAATAAAATATGGCCATGCGATATATTGGATTCCTGTATGTGTGAGGATTTCACCTACCAGCAACGAAGATGTGGCAAAACCAATCGATCCCCATGTACGAATGGAACCGAAGCTAACCCCCAATTGATCTGCCCGTCGTTGCGATAAACTATCACCAAGCGCCCCAATTGGTGAGGCGAAGAAAAAGAAAGTGGCGCCACTTATTAATAACAACGGTACGGTTTCCATCTGCAAAAAGAATAGACTCATGATCATAATACCAACTAAGCATAGCATAAGTATTTTTTTGACCGTTTGTCGCTTATCACTTGTATAACCCCAAAATGGTTGGGCAAATATCGAAACAAGCGGACCCACCGCCATTACCCAGCCTATCTCCGTCCCGTTCAGCCCTTTATCTTGGAGGCTTAGTGGTAAAAAGCTGACAATAACTGTATTGGCCGCATGAAAACAAAATAAGAGCATCTTTAATGGTATCGTTGATTCTCCCCGAAATAACAAGTACAAAGCTCCCTTCTCAAGTTGTACTAATAAGTTCTAATTATAGTGTTTATTTGAGATAAAAGAAAGGGTATTTTAAAGAGGGGAAAGAAGAGCAGATCATAACAAGAGAAGAAAAACTGCAAAATCCGTCTAAGAACGGTTAGCATTCGAACAGATTGAACACAGCAACTCAATTTCTGGTTATCACTATCCAGCAAGTCTTCCTTAACATAAAGCAATGCAAATATTCAGATGTTTTATATCTAAAATTTATATTCCTTCTTAATAAGAATAACCAGAAAAAGTCCACCCGGTTGAAACTAACAGAATAACGTACAACTTTCTATAATATGGATTATGTCAACTGCTTAGCAATGTATTTCATCAATTATGGTGTGAATTTTGCAGATAGTGCTTCATATCCTAGCTGTCGAATAAATTGTGGAGCTATACATCAGCGTAGGCCAACCACGGAGACTCCCGCGGGATTGTGCAGGTGCTGAAGATCCACTTTGTGAAGCGCCCTTCTTCACAAAGTTAGCTTCAGCCGTGCCCCGCAGGACGCGGAGTGGTTGGCCGAAGCGGTATCCCAGCACATTAAATATCTCAATATGGATGCTTGGCAGTGATGGCTAGTTGACATAATCCATATTATAGGAACTCAAATTCATGTTCATTATGATTACTGCTGTAACTGCAATTTTCTTTACTGACAAAAAAAGACTAGCCATTAGGCTAGTCTTCTTCACCCTATTTTTTGATAAACAGCTGCGTCCAGTAATTGCCATCTGATGTGTAACCTACACCAATGTGCGTAACTTCTCGATCCAGCATATTTCGTCGGTGACCTTCGCTGTTTAACCAGCCTTCAACGACTTGTTCAGGAGATTGCTGTCCTGCTGCAATATTCTCTGATGCCTTTGAGTATGAGACGCCAAACTGCTTTAGCATATCAAAAGGGGAACCATACGTTGGTGAAGTATGCGAGAAATAATCATTTTGCGACATATCGTCCGCTTTCTTTTGTGCTACATCTGCTACTTCATAATCTATTTCTAATGGAGGTACCCCATTCCTGTTCCGAGCATCATTCGTTAAATCAACTACTTGTTGGCGGACAGCGTCTAATGACTCTCCATCATTGGAGGGTGTTGTCTGATCCGTTGTTTCGTTTTGTTCATTGTTGACATTTCCATCAGAGCCACGAAACCATTGATTAGGGTTCGCTTTCTCAAAAATATTCTGTTCTCTGCCTGGATTGACAGGGACCTCATCAGGATTATCAGTTGCCGGTTGACCATCATCGTTATTGTTGCCACCAAAGCTCACATTCTCTGGCTGAATATCTTCATTTTCTGGTTCTAAAGAACTTTCATTACATGCGCCAAGTAAAAAGGCGACGAACAATAACAATATCGTCATCTGTTTGTACATATTATCACCTCTAGGTAGTTTTTATCCCTGTAGGCTTACTATGCACCAAAGACGCTTTACTTATTCTATCTCATCTACATCAACGACTCTTTTTTCCTTGAGCGATTTTGTTGCAGCAGCTGTTACTTTAAAAGAATGCCAACCATCTTCATACGTAGATAATATTTTGGAACGGTCACCTGTCGTAACAGCATGCAAAAATGCTTCAGTTTCCCGTTTATAAGGGTTTTGCTGTTGCTCATACCGCTCTTGTTTCCCCGGTTTTCTCCAATCGACATGTCCCATTTTCCAATCGATAATGCCTTGATTCGTGTATATTTCAATTCCTACATCTCCTGTGCCATCTGGCAATGCGGACGTATTCATGATTTGCACTAGCATACCTGATTCCATCGTTAATGTAAAAAGACCTACATCTGCAACTGTTACAGAGGAATCATTTTTGTTTGTTAATTGATTGGTTTCTTGTGCATACACGGACTTTACCTTACCAAACAAATAGCGAATAAGGTCTGTTATGTGTGTTGTCTGCTCGTTAAATTGCCCACCAGACTGCTGCTGATTCCGCCACCAGTATACACCTGGCATAGAGCCCATCCATTTCCCCGCGGCCATTGCCGTCTCCGCATTTTCGAGGATTTCCTGCACTTTGGCGATGGTATCGGAGTAACGCAAGTGGTAACCAACTGCAGTCAAATGATGATGCTGTTCTACTTTTTCTTTTACCTTTCGCACTTGCTGAGCGTCTATTCCTAAAGGCTTTTCTACTAAAAAAGGGATGCCGTAGTCAATTAACAATGCCTCATAATTCTCATGTGCCATCGGTGGTACACAAATATAAACCGCATCGAGCTTCTCTTGCTCCAACATCGTTTCCAATTGAGAATACCCGACAGCACCTGTATATTGAGCTGCAAACTGTTCTGCTTTTTCAAGGCTTGAACCTACGAACCCTGCCACTTCTACATTTTCCAGATCCTGTAATACTTGGACGTGATGTTTGGTAAATCCACCAGTTCCGATAAATCCAATACGTAACAAAATTACCTCTCCCTTCAAATTAAACGTTTCCAAATGATTGCCCCCCCTGCCGAAGCAGGAAGATTTACGATACAAATATTTTCTTCTGACGCCAATTACCGTATTTGTAATACAAAAAGGCGAAAATACTACTTATCAAAAAGCTTACACCAATTCCATATCCAATACCATCTTCACCCATTATTTTAGAAAAAAGATAGGAAAGAGGATAACGAAGCACCCAAAAGGATAGAAGATTCAGCACTAACACCTGATACATTGCACCAGAAGCCCTGACAATACCATTCAAGACAAAGTTAATGCCCAGAAAAGGGTAGAAAAAGGCAACGATCATTAAGTAACTTGCACCAAATTGTACCGCATCCTCTTCCTGAATAAACAAGCGGACTCCAAACTCAGCAAACAAGGAAATGATAACAGCGACAACAAGCATGACAGCTAAATTATAGATGACGCCATATGTAGCAATTTTTTTCACCCGATTCCATTTTCCCACTCCAATATTTTGACCAGCCATGCTATTGACAGTCGCACTTAACGCATGCGCCGGCAACAAAAACAAACTATCCAACCGTTGTGCAGCACTATATCCTGCTACAGCAGCTTCTCCATGCCCTGCCACCACACTGATTATTGCGGCTGCACCTGCAGAAATCACCGCCATCTGTAATCCAGACGGTATACCTAGATTCAGGATCAGCTTCACTTCTGATAATTGCGGTATAAGCGGCCACTTTAACGGAATAATTTTCTTCCTGACAACATACACAACTCCATATATAAATGCAAATCCTTGAGATAAAATCGTGGCAACCGCAGCCCCTTGTACCCCTAGATGAAATACAGAGATAAACAATGGATCGAGAACAATATTAAGCAGTACCGCAACTGTGACAAATTTTAACGGCGTCTTGCTATCACCAACCGCCCGCAATGCCGTACTGATAAAGTTATAACCAACTAAAAATAAAATCCCAATCGCATTGATCTGTAAATACACAACGGAGGAATCAAGCATTGAGGAAGGGGTGTCCAACAGCTTCAAAACTGGTTCTGCAAAAATAAATCCAACAGTCCCCATAATGATACCTAATACTGTTAAGGTAACGACGAAGGCATTTACATACCGCGCTACACCATGTTCATCTCCTTTCCCCTTCTGTTGGGAAAGGACTGTCAGCGTTGTATTATTGATACCTATGATAAACGATAACACTGTGAAGATGACAGTTCCTGCTATGTTAACCGCTCCCAAAGCATTTGCCCCAATTAAATTCCCCACCCAGATACTGTCGACAAATTGATAGGATACTTGTAATAATTGGGCAAACATAATAGGGGAAGAAAAATAAAATAAGTCCATCCATATATTCCCTTTTGTAAAATCACGATGTCTACTCAACACATTTCCTCCTAGCTGTTCAACCTGGATTTGGGCATTGTTTTCCCGTCCCAGACTCGCTGGCTCTCTGCTTGCCTCTTTTTTACTTCTGGTTCATCTAATAGCAGAAAGAAGTTTTTAGTTGGCAAGCTGCCTAACTGATGTTTTTCTGATAATCGATCTAAATATAATCGCATACTATCTAGTTTCTTGGACTGATTCTGACCATACTCGGAAAATTCATATAGTATACTTGCGACCGCCACACGTTTGATTCGATGTTTTTCTGCTATACGCAAAAAGAAATCCCAGTCCCAATAATTCCGAACTTCCTCATCAAATAGGCCGATATCTTTGTGAAGTGATTTACGGTACAAACTGCCCGAAGGAACATATGTCGAAAATGTACGCATAGCTGCAAGATTAAAATCATATGCAAAGAGCTGATGATTTAGTGGTGTTCTACTCTTATCTCCTTTGTGATAGTTGACAATTTCAACATCTGAATAAACTAGATCGACACGCTCTATATGCTGTATCATTGTTTCCAGATGAGTAGACAACGGCAAATCATCATCATCCATCAGCATAATAAATTTCCCCCTAGCAACTCTCAATCCTTGATTACGTGCATAAACGTGGTAATGATTTTCCGATAATTGGATAACACTGATCTGAAGCTCTGGATATAAAGCGACTACATGATCGACCGGTTTACCAGCATCATTAATAATAATAACCTCAAAATCCTGGAAAGTTTGCTCTATAAGAGCGGCTAGTAGTTCTGCTAGTGCAACATGACGATTGTAAGTCGTGATCAGGACAGACACTTTAGGATTGGACATTTGTAAACCCCTCACTAAGAATAATTAAATTGTATGTAAACTTTATTGACATTCGCCATGACAAAGTTAAAATAATGGCATATAGTAAAGACATATCCTACTTTTAATCTACTAGCCCATTACTATTTCCTTCAATCATTATATTACAGCCGTTGTAATCTACGAAATCATTCGATTTTTTTATTCCATATTACAATTTTACTACAATTTAGACACAATTCTGTGAAAGTGACATGAAGTTTTTTTGTATAACATATAACAGAAATGGTAATACTTTTCTTATAAAAGGATGCATATTGCATTTATCATTATTAGGAGGTTAATCTCATGGCTTTTTTGCGCGAAGCAGTTGAGAAGCAGAAAGTGTATCTGATTCAGCAGTTGGTGGCCAATGGTATTGTGGATAAAGATGATCAAGACCTCTATAACAAACCTATAAGTGAAATCGTACATGATTATGAGAAATTCTGTGTAGAATTCGAGAAACAGAGTGCAATGAAATTCACACGTTTTAATCCAAAAAAAGATAAGGAGGAGCCTGGTCTTCATTAGGCTTCTCCTTATCTCTTTTTTTATCTTTCTTTTTGGATACCGAAACGTGCGTTGATTTCCCCTCGAAGTAGTTCTTTGCGTAATTTTTTCTCTTTCTTTTTCTCTGCCCGTATCATATCTTGTCTAATCTCGTAGGTTTGGACACCTTCTTCACGCTTATTCGCAATATCGATCAGTAATTCTACATCCGCAAAAGAGTATTTTCTATTGCCTTTTGCCGAACGTTCTGGAAAAACAAGCTTTCTTTCCTCGTAATAACGAATTTGACGTTCTGAAAGCCCCGTCAGTTCACTTACCACGCCTATCGTTATCACCTTACGTTCCTTGTACGAAGGACTTTGACTTTCTGCCATGTGATACACCACCTATTGCGTTTCCGTTGTAACGTGACCTTACTAGAATTATACAATTATAGTTTACAGTTGCACAAACTTTTGTTAGATAATATAACAATAATAATTTTATTCTTTTTTGCTAGCTACATACCTCTAAATTCGTTAGTATAGAGAAGGAAGGAGGAATGATGATGGAAATGTCCATTACAAAGCCTGCAGCAAAATGGTTCATCAACGAATTAGAGTTAACAGAGGGCGATTCAATCCGTTTTTTCGCTAGATACGGCGGATTTGGCGGCGTACATAAGGGCTTCTCCCTGGCACTCGAAAAAGCAGAACCCAATAATCTTGGCGCAGAGATTACAGAAGAAGGCATTCAATTTTTCGTTGAAGAGTCCGATATTTGGTATTTTGACCAAAAAAATCTTCACATTAAATATTCACGTAAATATGATGAAATTGAGTATATTGTAGAGTAATATTCCATGATCAGTAGCCCCACGCACTCTTACCGTTACGATATCTAGAAACCATTGCTTAAGCTTAGAAAATATGCCGAGACTCCTCATGCCTCACCGCGAGCTGAAGATCCACTTTGTCTGTGCCTGCATCTGCAAGTATCGCTTTGAAGTGGTCTTCCTCGGCACAAGGCAGCACAAGTAGTAGCCTGGCAGACTGCCGTGCTCACTGGACTTGAAGCATATTTCCGGGAGCTTTACTAAGTAGATAAAATATTTCAAAATGACCATCTTGCAATACAACCTTAGTAGACATATGTATGATCAGAACTACACTTATCCCCCCAATCTTAACCTGAATTTTCATCATACAAAAAAGCAACAAGGAGAACTGTCATTTGTCCTCTTTGCTGCTTTAGATTAGTTCAGTGTTATATACGCCTTTGCTTTGTGATTGGAGAAATCTAACTTATAACCTGGCTGACCGAAGTACGGGAATCCGTCTTCTGTCCAGAATAGTCTTTGAATATGAGCATGGCGATTATGATCGTATAATGGATTCTCCGTATTAAATCCTTTATATGGTCTCGCATGGTAGATGAGAATATCATTCCCATTCTCATCGACACTAAAGCTATTATGGCCTGGTCCATATTTCTTTGTTTCGTCACTGGATACAAGTACCGGATTCTTCTCCTTTGTCCAGGAAGACGGATCCAATAAATCACTGCCTACATCTGCATGCAGTAGACCAACTGCATAGTTCTCATCGGTTGCACTAGCTGAAAATGCAATAAAAATGCGTTGATCATTTTTAATCATAGCAGGACCTTCATTCACATCAAATCCGATTACTTCCCAATCATATTCAGGTGTTGAAAGTAAAACTTGTTGCTTGATCGTCCACGGATTTTCCATCTCTGCAATATACAGATTAGAAATCGTATCATTCTCGACTTTTTGAGCCCATACTAAATACCGTTTACTTTGATGCTCAAATGTAGTAGCATCTAGTGAAAAACTTTGAAAAGAGGTATTGATTTGTCCTTTTTCAATCCATTCGCCTTCTAATGGATTCTCTGCATCACATTCTAATACATAAGGTCTGATTGCCCAGACATCCTCTTTTTCACCAGCAGCGAAATGCATGTACCACTTACCATCAATATAGTGAATTTCCGGCGCCCATATATGTTCTGACATAATACCTGATTCATGCTTCCACCATATAACCTTTTCTTCTGCTTCTGGTAAGCCTTCGATAGTTTTCGACCTTCTTAAAACAATTCGGTCATATAACGGATATGACCCTGTGAAATAATAATATCCATCTGTATGTTTATATAAATATGGATCTGCTCTTTGCTCTATAAACGGTTTTGAATAATCAATATGTTCAATTTCGCCTTCTACTTCCGTATTTCCTTTACTTTCAAGTTCGTTAATATTTACATCATTCCACTTAACAGGAAATGGTGCTGTTAATTTCCGATCCAGATCAACAAGGACTTGTTCCGGCAACGAAAGATCCGCACCCTTATCAATACTGATCATCACGTCATGTATCCGCTTTATTTCCATGTTTGACATCCTCTCTACATTCTTCCTTTTCATTATAAACGAGAGGATTAACACTATCAATATATTAGTTTATCAAATTGACTAAATACTAATTTTAAAAAATAAAAACCAACAGTTAATTAAACTGTTGGTTCATCCATTTTACTATGACGATTAACAAAACGTTCCATTCGTTTCATCGCTTCATCCAATTGTTTAATAGAAGTTGCATAGGAGCAGCGAATATATCCTTCTCCACTCTCTCCAAACACATGGCCTGGAACTACCGCTACTCTTTCTTCTTCCAACAACTTTTGAGCAAATTCTTCAGAACTGAACCCAGTCGATTGGATCGAAGGAAATACATAAAATGCTCCTCCTGGCAAATGGCAGGATAAGCCCATTTCATTCAATGCTTTAACAACAAAATTACGACGTTGTCGATAGCTCGTTTTCATCTCTCTCACGCTGTCATTACCGTTACGCAATGCCTCTAGTGCACCATGCTGAGCCATAGTTGGCGCACACATAATGGTATATTGATGTATTTTGGTCATGGCAGCCAAAATCTCAACAGGACCAGCCACATAACCCAATCGCCAACCAGTCATCGCGAAGGCTTTGGAGAAACCGGAAATAACAATCGTACGTTCTTTCATTCCTTCAATCGCTGCCATACTGCTTGCAAGTTCATCATAAGAAAGCTCTGCGTATATTTCATCCGAGAGAACGACTAAATCGTGCTTTTCGATGACTTTTGCAACAGCTGTTAATTCTTCTTTACTTAAAACAGCACCCGTTGGATTATTAGGACTGCACAGTACAATCGCTTTTGTACGTGGCGTAATTGCTGCTTCCACTTGCTCCGGTGTGATCTTAAACGCATTATCCGCTGTTGCACTAACAGATACAGGTACACCACCTGCCAAAGAAACAGCTGGTCCATATGAAACAAAACAAGGCTCAACGATAATTACTTCATCGCCTTGATCTAATATCGTTCGTAAAGCAACGTCAATCGCCTGACTCGCCCCAACAGTAACTAGCAATTGATTTTCCGGATTATAAGATACATTAAATGTTTCATATAAGTATTTACTAATTTCTTCACGAAGTTCTAACAAACCTGCATTTGCTGTATATGCTGTATAACCTTGTTCAAGCGAATGATAGCTAGCTTCGATCACATTCCAGGGAGTTACGAAATCTGGTTCCCCTACACCTAGTGATATCACATTATCCATTTTCGAAGCTAGATCAAAGAATTTACGAATACCGGATGGTTTAATATCTTGTACTTGCTTTGCTAAGTATGAACGTGTCATGGAGTCACCATGATGCGTTTGTCATCATCGTCGCCATCATCAAATATAATTCCGTCATGTTTGTATTTTTTCAAAATAAAGTGAGTAGTAGTAGACAAAACGGTATCCAACGTCGAAAGTTTATCGGAAACAAAGCGACTTACTTCCATCATTGTCTTTCCTTCTACCGATACACTTAGATCATAAGCGCCTGACATTAGATAAACAGCTTTCACTTCTGGGAAACGGTAAATTCTGGATGCGATTTTGTCAAAACCCAAGCCGCGAACAGGTGTTACTTTTACATCTATTAACGCTGCGACACCTTCATATTCATAAACACTAGACCAATCAACCAACGTGGAATATCCAAGGATGGCATGTTCTTTTTCTAGTTTTTGAATCATCTCTTCCACTTCTGCTGATGGAACATCTAGCATTTTACTAATCGTTTCATTATCCATTCGACCGTTTTTTTCTAATAATTTCAATAATTCAATTTCTTTTTGTTCCAATTGATTCACCTTCTTTAGAAGTTGTGTATACACTAAATACAACTGTGATTTAT
This sequence comes from Gracilibacillus salinarum, assembly GCF_022919575.1. Classification (NCBI taxonomy): domain Bacteria; kingdom Bacillati; phylum Bacillota; class Bacilli; order Caryophanales; family Bacillaceae; genus Gracilibacillus; species Gracilibacillus salinarum. Next base: position 2,359,576 of record NZ_CP095071.1, read on the forward strand.
CTTTCTAATAGTTAATAATACTACAATTAAATTTAAATATAAACCATATAGAAAGCAAACCTAAATCCAGAAAGGACTGAAACCAATGTTCAGCTATCAAGACCTCCTGAATCAGTTAAAAATAGCCTATGCACATCCGGGCGGAAAAGCCACTACCAAGCAGTGGATACAACAGATTCATTTCGATCAAATGAAACACATCTTAGAAATCGGCTGTGGTACTGGCCAAACATTGAAACAATTACGAGACCATACTGAAGCTTTTCTGTATGGAATTGATCAATCCAATGAAATGGTACAAATCGCCAAAAAAGAAACGTTACAAATGCCATTGATCGAAATTATGCAGCAACGGATCGAGGAGCTACTATTTATGCATGACTTCTTTGATCTGATTGTATCGGAATCAGTTCTTGCTTTCACACCGATTTCAGAAAACCTCGAATTTTTAACTGATTTATTAAAGCCTGATGGTCAGATCGTTCTTGTAGAAATGGTTAAGTCTGATCAGCTTCGTCCAGAAGAAGAAGAGGAAATTAAATCCTTCTACCAGCTGCCACAACTGTTTTCAAAGCAAGAATGGCTCCTGCAATTCGAAAAGCAATCTCTCGATGTTATTACTGCAGATCAGCTCACAAAGATATCGCATACACCGCCTGCCTTACCTTCCTCCATATCCGACGAAGCAATCGATACACTCTTTCACCATTATCAATTAAATGATAAGTATAACGACTTCTTGCATACGTACTTATTTATCGTGGGAAAACGGGGGATCGGACGTGACTATTCACCCTACTACTAAGTGGATTGACACCTTCATTGAAAAGAAAGAAGCAAAATCTAAAAAAGAAGCGTTCCGCCTGCAGCAATCGATGATCTCCAAATACTTAGGTGATTCCTTTCCTGCAGTTGAATCTTCTGCCATTCACCAGCATTTATTACAACATGGTCTGTTCGCTGCAGACATCAGTCAAGAAGATTGGCAAGAGTGGAAACAGCAATCCTACGAACAAGCAGTTAATAAAATGTATCAGAAGTGTAAACAAAGCTGGAAAGGGCCTGACACAGATATTTTTATTTTTCCTTCTAACGAGTCCATCCCAGAGTTAAAGGAATGGTTTAACGGCAATGCAGGATTAAGTTTTCCTGATAAACTTTTTTTGTTTTTGCAAAAAGGTGCAGCCAAGCGTGAAGTTGCAGCGCTGGTCATCCATGAATACAGCCATATTTGCCGCCTCCAACGTTTTCCTAAACCAGAGCAAGATTATACATTAGAAGATGCCATTATGCTTGAAGGCATCGCTGAATGGCTAGTCCGAAAGATGGTTGGTCCATCCTATGGCAATAAGCGCGTTACTACGGTATCTGATAAAGAATTAGCAAGGTTGTGGAAGAAATGGATAGAACCAAATCAGCAGGTAACAAGAGGAAATGCCAAACATGACATTATTATGTATGGCTTGCGTGGTGCCCCAAAAAATCTTGGTTATATGATTGGCTTTAATGTCGTTCACCGCTTCATGAAAAGTAAAAAATGTACAGCTACCGCATTATTGCATACCAATAACAAAAAGATTCTAAATGAAGTCAGCTTTCTTTCTACTGAAAATTAATGAATGTGCCGACGTACAACTGACCACTCCCTTCCTATTAACTGGCATATGCTAGTAAAAGTTAGAGGTAATTGCTAATGGAAAGGAGCTTGGTCATGTCACACTATGATTTTTGTTGTAATAATATGGGACGTCCGGTACGAATCGTGACACATAATGGTGAAATACACAGAGGCGTTATCCGAAATGTTAATCGCTCGAAGGTTTTTCTAGAGCCATTTGGCGGAAATAACCGAATGGGTGGATATGGTATTGGCTATTACGGTGGTGGATATGGTGGTTACGGCCGAGGAGGATTTGGTTTAGGTATCGCTCTTGGCGCCATCGCAACAATTGCGTTCCTGCCACTTTTCTTCTGGTAAGACTAGCAAGGATGAATAAAACAATATTGTATCACCTATCTTCCCACTTCGGTGAGTATTCTCAAAGAAACTCGGCATTCGCCTCTTCATAAGCAAATGCCGAGTTTTTCCTATCAGCAAAAAAATATATAAGTACAGCAATAGAACAAATCATGCTGAACATCACGTTTGGTTCTTATAATATGGATTATGTAAACTAAGGCTGTATTGCAGAATGATCATTTTGATATATTTTATCTGCGTTGCAAAGCTCCGGAAATAGGCTCCGCGTCCTGTGGGCACGGCTTCAGCTAGGCTACTACTTGAACAGCATCTGTGCTGCATTGTGCCGAGGAAGCTCACTTCGAAGCGATACTTGCAGACACAGGCACAAATATAAGTGGATCTTCAGCTCGCACTGATTCCACGGGAGTCTCCGCCTATTTCCTGCGCTTAAGGGAAGTGCTACAACTTACGGTGCAGCTAAAAGCAGTGGTTCTCGGTATTATGTTATTTAAAATCTGATATTTATGGTGCAATCAATATGCTAGCAATTCCAGAATTTGTAGAGCCAAAATCCTAGCGTAGGCCAACCACGTAGACTCCCGCGGGATTATGCAGGCGCTGAAGATCCACTTTGTGAAGCGCCCTTCTTCACAAAGTTAGCTTCAGCCGTGCCCCGCAGGACGCGGAGTGGTTGGACGGAGCGGTATCCCAGCACATGAATCATTTCAAAATTACCACTAAGCATAAAGCGGCTAGTTTACATAATCCATATTATAGGAAGTTGTACATTATTCTGTTAGTTTGAACCGGGTGGGCTTTTCTTGTTTTTCCTATTATTGGTACATTCTAAAATTTTATGTTTTCCTAATATGTAAAAAAGCGGAACCGTTTGGACGATTCCGCTTTTTTTGTTATTTATTGAAAGACTCCTGGTCAACATATCCCTCATTATCCATAATAATTCTTAATGCCTCTTGAAAATCATCCTCAGACACTTCACACTCTAACGTGTACTCTCTCGGGTCATTATCTACTTCTAACCCTTCATCATCTTGTCTGAAGGCTGCCACAATACCACCGCCTGCTCCCATTCCAGAAGTATTGTTACCTGAATAAGTTAACGGGGTCAGAATCAGCGTATGGTCAGCATCAGGTAATTGATCCACACGAATATCATTGGTCTTCAACTTATTTAAATCTGCCTTTACAGACTCTGCATCATTTTCCGTCTTAAAGAAAGCTTGTAATGGTTTATACATTACTCTCATCCTCTCATTTTAATGATGTACTGATTATAATGTACCCGTTTCCAAAAAAAATAAACTTTATGTAAATTTTTTTTGATCTACTGAGTTTTTAGCCAAAATCTTTAGTAAAATAAAACAGAGAGTACCATACACCTAAACAATCAAGGATGGTGACGTAATGGACAAGTTAACAAAACATGAAAAAAGTTGGGTTTTTTATGACTGGGGAAGCTCTGCATATTCCATTATTATAACAACAGCTATTTTCCCCATCTTTTACAAAGCACAAGCAAGTGCAGTAGGGATCGAAGCAGCTGATTCCACGGCATATTTAGGATATACCATTTCCATTTTCACCTTTATATTGGCAATGCTAGGACCTATACTAGGAACTATCGCTGATTATAAAGGCTTGAAAAAAAGATTTTTTGTCAGCTTCATCTGTTTAGGTATTTTCTCCACCTTTGCACTTATTTTTGTTCCCGAAGGAGAATGGCTGCTGCTGTTAGTGTTTTACACATTGGCATCTTTAGGATCTACTGGTGCAAATGTTTTTTATGATGCCTTCCTTGTAGATGTAACAGACGATAAACGGATGAATAAAGTTTCTTCTCGTGGATTTGCTCTCGGTTATATCGGTAGTGCCATTCCTTTTGTTCTTAGTATTGCTATCATTTTACTTGCCCAGCAAGGAGTCCTCCCCAATACCAGTACCACCGCAAGTAAAGTAGCCTTTCTGATTACGTGTTCATGGTGGGCGATTTTTGCTATACCCATTATAAAAAATGTCCAACAGGTGCATTATATAGAAAGAGATCCTAAGCCAGTCAGCCAAAGTTTCAAAAGATTATTTCGCACCATCCGCAATATTAAACAATATAAATATTTAACTTTATTTTTAATAGCTTATTTCTTTTATATCGATGGTGTAGGTACGATTATTTCAATGTCTACCGCATATGGAACAGATGTCGGTCTTAGTTCTACAGTATTGTTAGTAGTATTATTCGTTACTCAGGTCGTTGCTGCTCCATTCGCAATTTTGTACGGTAGATTAGCGGATCGTTTTTCTGCAAAAAGCATGTTAAATGTTGGTATTATTATATATATGGTCGTTTGTATTTATGGATATTTCTTAGAAACAGCATTTGATTTCTGGGTACTTGCCATGCTGGTCGCCACTTCACAAGGCGGTTTGCAAGCATTAAGCAGGTCTTACTTTGCCAAATTAATTCCAAAAAACAATGCAAACGAATTCTTTGGTTTTTACAACATTTTTGGGAAGTTCGCCTCTATTACTGGACCATTGTTACTTGGCGTTACCGCTCAAATAACCGGGAAATCTAATGCAGGAATATTAAGCTTAATCATCCTGTTTGTATGTGGAATGATCATTCTTTATTTCGTACCATCAGATAAAAAATTCGAACAATCAAATGCTTCAACATCAGGGAGAAGTACCGTTTGAGTCAATCGGGTATAGGGAACAACATTCTGTAGATGAAAAACTTTAACCAGAACAAGGAGAGAATTAGTGACGATGGCAAACGCAAAACAGTCTGCAACAAATTACGTAAATCAAGTATTCGAAACAGTAAAAAAGCGAAATCCAAATGAAGATGAATTTCTTCAGGCGGTCAGCGAAATTTTCCATTCACTTGTTCCTGTCTTTGAGAAAAAAGCCGTTTATATGGAACATAATATATTAGAGCGCATCGTCGAACCAGACCGTGCTATCAGTTTTCGTGTACCCTGGGTAGACGATGATGGAGTAATTCAGGTCAATCGCGGTTATCGCATTCAATTTAACAATACGATCGGCCCTTATAAAGGAGGAGTTCGTTTTCACCCTTCTGTCAATTTAAGTATTGTTAAATTTCTTGGATTCGAACAGATTTTCAAAAATTCATTGACCGGTTTGCCGATTGGTGGCGGTAAAGGTGGCGCTGATTTTGATCCAAAAGGGAAATCAGACGTTGAAATCATGCGCTTCTGTCAGAGCTTCATGAGTGAATTATTCAAGCACATCGGTCCTGACAAAGATGTCCCTGCTGGAGATATCGGTGTCGGTTCTCGCGAAGTCGGCTATCTCTTTGGTCAATACAAAAAAATGCGCGGTCAATACGAAGCAGGTGTGTTAACCGGAAAAGGCTTAAACTATGGAGGCAGTTTGGCACGAAAAGAGGCGACTGGTTTCGGAGCTGTCTATTTTGTAAAAGAAATGCTGCAAGATCAGCAAGATAATTTCGAGAATAAGACAGTAGTCGTTTCCGGCAGCGGTAACGTCGCAACTTATGCGATGGAAAAAGCCAAGGAATTAGGCGCCAAAGTGGTAGCATGCAGTGATTCAGATGGCTATATCTATGACAAAAATGGTATTAATATTGATACTGTGAAACAAATCAAGCAAGTGGAAGAGAAACGAATTAAAGAATATGTGAACCAACACCAAGATGCAGAATTCATCTCTAATTCTTCTGCCATTTGGGATATTGCCTGTGATATTGCACTGCCATGTGCCACACAAAATGAATTAGACAAAGATGCGGCAAAGAGATTAGTGGAAAATGGCGTACAAGCTGTCGGTGAAGGTGCCAATATGCCTTGTACTGCAGATGCGATCGAAACGTTTATGAATCATGGTATATTATTTGCTCCTGGTAAGGCTGCAAATGCTGGTGGTGTAGCTGTCTCTGCTTTAGAAATGTCACAGAACAGTCTAAGACTTTCTTGGGACTTCAAGGAAGTGGATGATCAGCTTCAAAAAATCATGGCGAACATATACAAACGTTGTGTAAATGCAGCAACAGAATATGGGCATGCCGGCAACCTCGTCATGGGCGCTAACATTGCAGGTTTTGAAAAAGTTGCCGATGCTATGGTAGAACAAGGAGTGGTATGACCGGAATTACGTCCCCCCCCTTCCCTTTCTCGTACATGTAAATAATGAGGAAGCGAATTGGTTAGCTGAAGCAGGGCATATCCTTTTTTATAAGAACGCTTAGAAGCAAAATACCTTGAAGAAAGCAACTGTTTTGTCACAAATGACACTCCAGTTGCTTTTTTGTCATTTGGATACCTCAGGACTTTTTACTCAAATTAACGAACAATATCCAGTATTCTCATATTCACTATCTCTTAGTAATCATGTAATATAATAATAGCGTACTACTGCTTATAGTTACTGGAAATAAAAAGGAAAGCGAGGTACTGCAATGAGCATCGAGAAAAAACCAAGTAAATGGGTAAAGAACTTCCTATTATCAAGTATACATCTCTATTTAAGGAGAACGACAACCTTTAAGGTAACAAGAAATGATACAAAAGACATACAGCCTCCGTATTTAATCGTCAGTAACCATGTTAACAACTGGGATCCATTATATATTAATCTTTTTGTAGATGAGCCGATTTCATTTATCGCAGGTGAACCACTTTTTCGCAAACCATTACTAAAAAGAGTATTAGATTATACAGGCGCTATCCGTAAAACGAAGTTCAAAAATGACACCAGTACAATCCGCAATGCAATCAAAGCGAAAAATCACGGCCGAGTTATTGGACTTTTTCCTGAGGGAAACAGGAATTGGGATGGTGTGACAGAGCCTGTTATCTATTCAACAGCTAAATTAGTAAAATTGCTAAAAATTCCGGTAGTTGCGGCCAAAATTAAAGGTGGCTATTTAACGCATCCACGTTGGGGCGACGGTGATCGAAAAGGTACAATTGAAATAAGTTATCAAAAGATATGGGACACAGAAGAAGTAAGCAATCTCTCTGTTGCAGAGATTCATCAAACACTGACAACTTCCCTATATCATGATGAAATGGAATGGCAAAAAGAAAAAGGCTATCGCTTCCGAGGTAAGCATAATGCGCATTATCTGGAGAGGCTTCTATTTGTATGTCCAGCCTGCGAGTCCGTAGGCTCCATGCATTCTGATCATGATACCTTTTCCTGTACATCCTGTCATTATCAGGTTACGTATACAGAACAAGGCTTCTTCGCTGGGGAATCATCCAGATTCGACACACCACATCAGTGGAGCGACTGGCAATTACAAGCGTTGAATCAAATCATTCTTGATCCACCACAAATGGAAGATATCGTTACCTTATATCGTTCAATAGATCAGAAGCCTTTCGAGAAACTATTAGAAGGTACGATTCATTTAAAGGAAAATACAATTACGTTTGCAGCAGAAGATGGTGCGAGACAGACCTTCTTTTTAGATGATATGGAAGCTGTTAATATCCACTTTCATCATAAGCTAAGCTTCTTTCATGATGATCATCTATACGAAGTGATTTTTACCAGTCCTCGTTCCTCTTGCTATCAATGGTTACAAATGATCCAGCGGCTGCAGCAGAATCTGTTAGAAAAGGAGCAGACTTCATGACAGGTACATGGGATTTTGTCCTCGACTTTATTTATATATCTATTATCTTAGCAATTGCGACTGTGTTTAAAACAAGAATTCCGATCTTAAATAAATTAATCATCCCCACTTCCATGATTGCCGGATTTATCGGTCTTCTGTTAGGAGAAGAACTATTAGGAATTATTCCATTTGATCAGGATATGCTCGGTAATCTTGTCTATCATTTAATGGCAATCGGCTTTATTGCTCTTTCTCTCAAGGAGCGTAATATGGAAAATACGCCAGGTGTCATGAACGCGGGTATGCTAATTGTTACGGGCTATGTTCTACAAGGGATTATTGGTTTTGGTTTGTTTCTGTTATTAGTAGAAACAATCTATCCAGATTTCTTCCCCGGTATCGGTCTGTTGTTACCACTAGGCTTTGGTCAAGGACCTGGTCAGGCTTTTTCCATTGGTACACAGTGGCAAGAGCTTGGTGTAACAGGTGGAGGCAACCTCGGACTGACGATCGCTGGAATCGGATTTATTTGGGCAACATTAGTTGGTATCATTTTTATGAATCTATTAGCGAAACGATATCGCACCGCTTCTAAATCCAAACAAGATACAACACATGACAAATTAGTAGAAAAAATGGAACCAGATGAAATTCCGCTCGGAGATGCTATTGACAAACTGACGTTCCAGGTAGCCTTAATCGGGACTATTTATTTCATTACGTATATCACCATTTATGGCTTAAGTGATTTACTCTCCCCTATTGGAGCGTTCGGAGAAACCTTAGGACAGTTGTTAATCGGCTTCCACTTCATTATCGGAAGTCTGTATGCTGTACTATTCCGTATCATCTTAAATAAACTTAAAAATCGTGGTTTCAAATTAGAACACACACCGAATAACTATTTATTGCAGCGTATTGCTGGTTTCTCTTTTGATTATATGATTGCAGCTGCGATTACTGCCATTTCGATTTATGCCTTACAGGATTACTTATTACCAGTAGTGATCATTACCACGGCTGGCGGTCTTATTACCATTTTATTCTTTGTATGGATTATTCCAAGAGTGTATCCTGAGGACGTATTACCGAACATTCTTGGATTCTACGGCATGCAGACAGGAACGATTTCAACGGGAATGGCGCTGGTCAAAGCTGTGGACCCAAAATTCCGTTCCAATACAACAGACAATCTTGTGATGGGTAGCGGGACAGCATTACTTTTCGGTTTTCCGTTATTACTTATTTTAAACATTCCAGTAGTTGGATATGTACAAAATCAACCAATTATGTATGTGTATACGATGCTAGCTTTAATTATTTATTTTGCCGCGCTTCTCGGAGGAATTCTTTGGCGCACTAGAAAAAAGAATAAGATTCGTTCGTGAATTACTTCTTGTATGGGGAAAAATACGTTAAGATATACATGTATCTAAACATTGAGGAGGAGTTATATGTTTAAAAAAATTGCAAGTGACGCTTTAGGATTAAGTGATATTGGTAAGATCATTCTTCCAGAAGATTTTGACAAAACAGACTCTGATGATTATGTATTACATGAAGATGGGGAAAAGATTCATTTTCTAATCAAATCAAAATCAGATGAATATTGCTTTACTAATCGCGCTTTGATCCACCTCGACGGTGAAAAAGCTTCCAGCAGTAAACGAAACATCTTCCGTTACGATTACTATCAGCATCAAATTCGTCATGTTTCCGTTGAGACAGCTGGAACAATCGATTTAGATTTGGAAATTAAATTTTCGATTGGCAACCAAGCCCTTTCCGTCGATATTGACAAAAAAGAAGGCGAAGCAATCGCAGACTTATATAAATCATTAGTAAAAATCTCACACATTCAGGATGAAGAGTCACGAATGAAAGATTTTGCTAAAGACAGTTTACAAGCTTCACAGTCTCTTTTTACCGACAACCGATTCCATGATGGAAATATCGCAACCGAATTTGAGAAAGCAACCCATTTTGCCTATGACTGGTTTCAGGCTACTTACAACGAGAATACTCGTAAAGATTTCGGCGAAGTATTTGAAAAATATATCCAAAACTAAGCAACAAGAAGGAAGCAGCCAATCATTTAGTGCTGTTTCCTTTTTTCTATCATCTATTCTCATCTAATAGAGAAAAACCGAGCAACCCCGCCCGGTTTTATTGAAATAAATTATATATATAACTTCCTATAATATGGATTATGTCAACACATAGGCTGTATTGCTGAATGGTCATTTTGAAATATTTTATCTGCTTAGCAAAGCTCCGGAAATAGGCTCCGCGTCCTGTGGGCACGGCTTCAGCTAAATTAGGAAAGAAAATACTTTTCTTTCCTAATTGGATCTTCAGCTCGCGCTGATTCCACGGGAGTCTCCGCCTATTTCCTACGCTAATGGGAAGTACTACAACGATTGGAACAGCTAGAAGCAGTGGTGCTTAGCAATGTATTTCATCAATTATGGTATGAATCTTGCAGATAGTGCTTCATATCCTAGCTGTCGAATAAATTGTGGAGCTACACATCAGCGGAGGCCAACCACGGAGACTCCCGCGGGATTGTGCAGGTGCTGGAGATCCACTTTGTGAAGCGTTCTTCTTCACAAAGTTAGCTCCAGCCGTGCCCCGCAGGACGCGAAGTGGTTGGCCGAAGCGGTATCCCAGCACATTAAATATATCAATATGAATGCTTGGCTAGCGATGGGTTAGTTGACATAATCCATATTATAGGAACTCCACTTCATATTCCATATGATCACTGCTGTGACTGCACTTTTATGCTTTCTTTACTATCCAGAAAGAATCGATTGGACTTGCACATACTTTTTCTGAAAAAGCCATGCCCACTCTGCTATTTGATGCAAAATCTCTGGCAGCTGTATACTCCCTTCACGATATTTTGTAAGTTTCCATAAAAATTGATCTTTCTCCTCTACGGTTAACTCCTCTCGAAAATACCCAAACATATGACTGACAGCATTTGCTACCACTCCACGAGAAGGAATGTCACTTATTAATGCAATCCTTCCTTGCACTTCTTTACCTATCTTTGTTATTTCTAGCTGTTGATGATTAGCAATCACTCGTCCTATTTCTTTTTGTGTAGCTGGCGCTAGTGCCATTAGCAGATATTTATGTCTTGTTTGAAAAGCAACAAGATTTGCCTGTGTCGCGTTATCAGCAATTTCAGTCATCAACATTTTTCTGTAATAGTTAAATTGAAGTTGGTTCATCGTCATCTCCTTACATTTTTACGTTCATCAGAAGTAATAACGGGTATACTACAAATAGAATAGTGAGGTGCCTACAATGAATAAAACAATAATTGTCTGGTTCAAAGATGACTTACGCATTTTGGATCATCCGGCTCTGTACCACGCCGCTATGGATGGTAAAGTGATACCCCTTTATATACATAATGAAACTGAAGATACCAACAGTGAATGGTACCGCCTGCAGGCTATTACTGCCTTTCAGCAGCAACTACAAGACAAAGGTGCCACTTTAGTTATCAAACAAGGAAATCCTGTTCAAATCATACAAGAGGTTGTCCAAGCATTTAATGCGGATGCGGTGTATTATCATTATCAATACGGACCAGAGAGCCGCAAACAAGACGAACAACTAATGGACTGCTTATCAGTTCCAGTCAGACGATTCCACGGGAACGTGCTTACCGAACCTGGCACTATTTTAAATAAACAACAAAAGCCATACAAAGTGTTTACATCCTTTTGGAAAAGCTTGCGTTCCTTACCAATAGCCAAACCTTATCCAGTACCGCATAAAGTGGATTGGTATAACGGCAAAGCATCGACAGTCCCACATACCAAAAATTCGCAATTAAACATGTACTGGCAAGCAGGTGAGCAACAAGCGCTATACAAATGGCGTCGATTTCTGCATGATCAAATCGACGACTACCAGGAATATCGCGATTTTCCAGGAGTTGATGCTACCTCTCGCTTATCTCATCATTTATCACATGGCGAGATTAGTCCAAAGCTGATCTGGCATGAAGCTAAGGATGCATTAGAAATAACCAGCATCGAAAATCGATTACAACATACAATGGAAGAAAGCACGGAAACTTTTTTGAAACAGCTTGTTTGGCGTGAATTCGCCTATCATCAGCTAACATTTTTTCCTCACATTATCGATCAGCCACTTCAGACAAAGTTTCAAGCATTTCAATGGCAGAAGCCGGATCCTATGCTACTTGAGAGCTGGAAAAAAGGACTAACTGGTTATCCCTTGGTCGATGCTGGTATGCGTCAGCTTCTTGAAACAGGTTACATGCATAATCGTGTGCGTATGGTTACCGGTTCATTTTTAGTTAAACATCTGTTAATTCACTGGCTGGAAGGACAGGCCTGGTTTTCACGGCTGTTAGTGGATCATGACTTAGCTAATAATACGATGGGGTGGCAATGGGTAGCTGGAACAGGATTTGACTCCTCCCCTTTCTTTCGAATTTTCAACCCTGTGAAACAAGCAGAGAAATTCGATCCAGATGGAACGTATATACAAAAATGGCTGCCAGAATTACGAGATCTACCTATCGAACACCTCCACTTTCCTCAGAAAGCACCGGAGGAAGTATTGCAAGATGCAGGTATAACGCTAGGTAAAGACTATCCACATCCAATTATTGAACACCAATACGCCAGAGAACGTGCGTTGGAGACTTTCCAGCAACTTAAAAAGGAGGAACGTAACCATTGAGAAATTTTTGGGTAAACTTGACCGCTTTATTACTCGTTGTAGTTGTTAATGCCTTAGCAAATATCATCCCGATAAACGGCATGACAACTGGAGAAATATCTAATCAACTAACTGTTTTATTTACTCCTGCAGGTTATGTTTTTAGTATTTGGGGACTGATTTATCTATTACTGGCTATCTGGGTATTTGCGCAGTTACCTAGCAACAGACGAAATGCTCCTGTGTATCAAGCATGCAGCGAATTATTCTGGATTAGTTCCATTCTTAATGTGGCCTGGTTACTTTGCTGGCATTATCAGATCTTCTGGCTGAGCACCATCTTGATGATCGGTCTGTTGCTAACCCTAATTACACTGTACTTACGTGCGCGACAAGTGAAAGGATCAACCTTTGACATCTTACCCTTTTCTATTTATTTAGGATGGATCAGTGTTGCGACTATTGCTAATATTAGCTATTATCTAGTATTTATTGGATGGGATCAGCATGCGGTTTTTTGGACGATGGTAATGATTATCGTCGCTACATTATTAGCTTATTTTTTTCTTTGGAGCCAAAAGGATATTTTCTATGTGCTAGTGTTTATTTGGGCTTTTATCGGAATTGGTGTGAAGAATCAATCAGATTATATGAACGTCGCCGTAACAGCCTATGCCTGTGCCATTGTGCTAGTGATCGTCACCATCATATACAGTATAAGAAAAGGAATACAAATAGGTGGTAATCATTAAAATAAATGCTCCGTTCAATATTCGACTTTCAATCCTGCAACTTAAGCCAACCATTCCGATTCCCTCAAGACGAATAACGGTTGGCTTAAGCATTTCTGTAAGCCAATGATTATAGACTCTGGTTTAACAAACTGAAATGGAGCGTGTACCAGCTGCGATTATCGCCTCTCCATCAGGTTAATACCGATTCCCATAAAAAACACTCCCATTAAAAACAGGATGACGACTGATTGCGTAATGTCCTGTAATGGATGCCCATAGATTGCCACTCCCTTTAAAGCATCCATCGCATATGTTACAGGAATCAGTTGCGCAGCGAATTCAACCACTTGATTATCCACAATTTCACTTGGCCAGTATGCCCCGCCAAGCATCGCCATACTTACCGCAATAGTTGGAACCACCGCATTTAATTGTGACGATCGGTTTACCAGACCAATTAACAGCATACCAAGTGCTACAATCGCAAACGTATAGAAACTGCAAACCACAATAATAGCCAGCCAGCTGTCACCAATGTCAAAGTCAAACAGACGATCAAACATAATAAACACTAGCATCATTTGCACCATTCCTATCACAAATGCATAGCTTAGATAGCCGATATAAATTTGCCATTTGCGAACAGGAGACAAAATCAGACGATCCCAGCTGCCCCGCTGTTTTTCTTCTGCTACTTCACTCAAACTGAAAACTATGGTATAAATAGCAAAGAATAAGGTCATTCCAAATAACGCCTGCAAATTATTATCAAACAGCGGGACATCGCTGCTTGTTTCATTCAAAGAACTTTCCACTTCAATAGGAGGTTGCTGTAATGCCTCTTCCACTGCTATATGGTCCTCAACTGCAATTTGATCAAGCTTCAGTTTTTCCCAGTAAACAAGTTGAAGATGATTATCGATAAGCATTTGATTTTGATTTTCGGTACTGGCTATAATGGTATATTGACCCTCTGCCAATGTAATACCTAAGCTGACATTTCCTAACGCTACATCTTCTCTCATCTGGCCCAATTCCGTATCTTCAAATGAAAAACCGTCTAGTTCTTCCAATTTATCGATTAACCATAATTCTGTTTCTTTCGAGACATCTTCTGAGAAGTGAACAGGAATTGCAATTGTTTGTTGCCCAGCATTGGCACCACCAACGAACATGATAAAAATAAAAGTAAGAGCAATCATCGATATGGTCATAAAAGGTTTCCGTCTTAATCGTTGGCACTGTAAAACAAAGATATGTCTCATGATTGCACCCTCCTTTTAGGAAAAATAAGCAAGCTGATCAACAAAACAATCATTGTCACAAGTAATAAACGTGTTAGATAAGGGAATACATCTTGTACTGACATTCCTTGATTCACCAGCATAAAAGCCTTCATCGCCATTCCATTCGGAGTCCAGTCCCCTACCGCTTGGATCACCTCCGGAAAACTGTTAGCAGGTATCATACTTCCTCCCAATAATGCCATGACACTGACAATCCCACTCGAGAAAATGCCAGCAATCGATGGTTCATTGTAACGAACCGTTAAAGCGACGAGCAAACTTGCCATAGATCCAACAGCAATTGCATAAAACATAGAAATTAACAGCGCGTTTACAATTAATTCCACATCGTAAGGTTGAAAAGATTGCAACAGGATCGAAGACATCGCTAATAAAATCCATATTTGAAAAAAGACAATCACAATTGTCGTGAATGTTTTACCTAATAAAAAATATAACGGAGGCTTACCGGACAATAAAATCCGTTCTACCACTTGCTGGTTCTTTTCGTGATAGGCCATCGCAGCAATCGTTGACGCAACATACAAAGCAAACATTACAGCCATACCAGTGGTATAATACTCCATTGCCGATATTGGTCCTTTATCGGTTACCGTTTCGTGTTGTCCAACATTCTCGACCTCTAATGCAACGGCATTCCCTTGTGTTACCTGCCCGATAGCTGCTTCTACATTCATTCTATGTGTAAACTGTTCTAAGATCGTTTGAAAAATATCTCCTTCAAAGTGCGCATGCTCTGTTTTTTTTACTACCAACGTACTTGTCACTTTTTCAGCTAACAGCATATTCATCAGGGTCTGATAAGTAAAATTCTCCGGAATGACGATCAAGGCATCTATCTCTTGCGATGCCATCGCTTCTTCAGCGTCTGCCTCTGTCATCGTTTGAACCGTTACAACCCCTTTCAAATCTTCCTTCAATACTTCTGTCAGGATGGTTTTAGGAGCTACTATTTTTGCTGCGGTCTCTAATGCCTTTGATGCCGGTGATGATTGTATCTGATTCATAAACTGCTTCTGACCTTGTTCTTCGTTGTCTTTATCAATTAAACCAACATGAATATCCGTACCAGTGCTGTTCATCCCCATGACTCCACCTAATGCAAATCCTAAAATAACCATTAATATAAACGGCATTAAGATCATCACCATTAACTCGGTTCGGTCTCGTAACAGGAGTTTTAAATCTTTCTTGATAAAATCCAGCATGACTCTACCTCCTAATCACGTAGCTTTCTTCCGGTTAAATGAAGGAATACATCTTCCAATGATGGCACAGCAACATGCACACTATGAACAGCAACTTGATGCTCCTCCGCCAACCGAAAAATAGTCGCCAGCTTTCTGTTGTTTTTGGAGACAACTAATTGGATTCCTTTTTCCCAATCATTTACTTTTAATATGTGTTCTTGAGCTTGAAGCGCTTGTTTAAACGTAACACTTACCTGATCTAATTCCAGCTTAATCATTTCTTCTGAAGACAAAATACTGATCAGCTCTTCCTTTGAACCAGTTGCAATCACTTTACCATGATCCATGATATAAATCCGATCACATAACTTCTCCACTTCTTCCATGTAATGCGACGTATACAGAACGGTCATCCCTTGTTCTTCCTGAAGCTTCTTCACCATATCCAGAATATAAAATCGTGATTGAGGATCAATTCCTACTGTCGGCTCATCCATAATGATAATCGCTGGTTCATGCAGTAAAGCGACCGCAATATTGATGCGGCGCTGCATACCACCAGAATATGTTCTGACTATTTCTTTCTGACGATCAGCAAGGCCAACTAATTCCAAGACTGCCTGTGTTCGTTCTTCAAGTTGTTTGCCTTTCAGTCCATATATTTTCCCGAAAAATTTCACATTCTCATAAGCCGATAATTCTTGATAAAGTGCAATTCCCTGTGGCACCATTCCTAAAATGGGACGAATCACGTTTGTATTTTTCAGTATATCTTCACCATTCCACGTTACTGTTCCAGAGGATGGCTTTAACAAAGTTGCCATCATCGAAATTAAAGTTGATTTACCTGCACCATTGGGACCAAGCAAACCAACTGATTCTCCTTGTTTTAAATAGAGATTAACATTATCAACCGCCGTTTTGCCTTTGTATTCCTTACGTAACGAATCTGTTTCAAGCATGCCGTATTCCTCCTTTCAATCTTTCTTTTCATTCTACGTAAAAAAGGACAGCGCGAACACTGACCTCCGTCATCACTTCTCACCCTAATCGTGACCTCCGTCACTTTTTATACCAGACCATTTCGAATCGCATAAATGGCTAGTTGGGTACGATCCCTCAATCCTAATTTATCCAACAGATGAGTAATATGATTTTTGATTGTGCCTACAGATAACGATAGTGCTGCAGCAATCTCTTTATTGCTTTTTCCTTCGCCTAATAACGAAAGGATATCCATCTCCCGTTTCGTTAAATGGCCAGCTACTTCTACGGCTTTCTTTTCATGTCTTTCTAATAATTCCGGTACTACTTTTTGCGCAACCAATCCAGGCAACTGTAAGCCTCCCGCGATACAATCCTTAATTGCGTGAATGAGCTGGTCTGCCTCCGCATCTTTTAGTAAATATCCATGTACTCCTATTCGTAAAGCTTGTATAGCATAGTCCTGATCGTTAAATGTAGTCAGAATTAAAACTTTCATTTTAGGAAATCGTCTTAATAACTCTTTTGCTGTTTGCAGACCATCCATTTCAGGCATCCGTATATCTAACAGCGCCAAATCAAAATGGTATTTCTCACGTAATGCCAACGCTTCTTTTCCATTTTTCGCTTCTCCTTTAACTGTAAATGTACGTTCCGTCTCTAACATCATCTTTATACCTTGCCTTACAATCGCCTGATCTTCAGCTAGTAATATATCGGTCATCTCGTAACCTCCTCTAACGGAAATTGTCCTCTAATGATAAATTGCTGATCAAATTGTTGTATTTCGAGTGAACCATTAATTTGCGCAAGTCTCTCACTCATCGCGTTCAGGCCAAATCCTTTTTTTATTTCTGTCTGCTGTTCTATTGGACTAATCACCTCAAACCGAAAAATGGACAAACCAGGTACTTCCAATACAATTACCGCTTCTTTATCTGAACTATGTCGCATCACATTTGTTAAAGCTTCCTGAATCGCCCGATATAATACAACAGCCTGATCCGGATTTAATACAACGGAAAGAACGTTTTGTTTCATGGAGAATTGTATCGATATGTATTGCTCTGCCTCTAACTTCCGAATAAGATGAAGAATAGCTGCTAAGCCGGTCTCATTATCATCTTGCAATGCCCTTACTGCTTTCCTTGTTTCAGATAAACTTTCTTGAGTTAATTGTTTTAGTTGCTCTAAATCTTTGTTATCATTTTGCAAACGTAATATTTCAATTTGCATTAACAGATTTGTAAGGGTGTGCCCGACACGATCATGAATCTCCCTGCCAATAAAGACCCTTTCCTGCTGTCGAGTCCATTGTTCTTTCGCAACAGAGTCACGCTTTAGTTGTCGATACGTTTGCAGCAATGCTTGATAACGTAAAGATATGTCATGTTGATCCACTACATGTTGTTTGTAATAATAAACAAAGAGGAATAAAGACGTACTCAATAATAAGAAAAATAGAATAATAGATGTTGAACTATATTGTATATGCAGGCCAAATAACGCCAGTAACCACGCGGCAACCAATAAGTATAAGGACCAGCCCTCTGCTCGCCTTATCATAATAGCTAGAATGAAACAGAACATTAGTAAGACAAAAGGATTAAAAACGGCATTAACCGGCCATATAAACGCAACTGAAACAATTACAATCAGAACAAACCAGAGAACCCCGAAAACTCTTTCGCCCATAGAGGTAAAGAAAAAAACAGCAAAAAACAACGCCATCATTAATAGCAAATATGTGATAGCAACCGATCCATGCCACCATTCCAGCCAAATCGCACCAGACCAAGTTAATATCCAAAGCAGAAACCATATCCAGAATCCCACTAAAAAACCTCCGTGATCACTATATATTCAAGCTAAATATATCATAAACGATTGGAAATTACAGGATTATATGAAATTATTATTAATAAAATAATTTCAAGTAAAGGATCAGATTATTCGCAACTTATTCAACTATCTTTTATAATAATGTAAACGCTTAATATTAGGAGGTATTTCCATGCAATATCGACATTTAGGCAATACTGGACTGAAGGTGAGTGAAATAAGTTTAGGCAGCTGGCTTACATACGGGGGTTATGTAGCTGAAAAGAATGCCGAGGCATCTATTGATAAGGCGTATGAACTCGGGATCAATTTCTTTGATACTGCCAATGTTTACATGCGGGGAGAGGCAGAAAAAGTCGTAGGGAGAGCATTACGTAAATACCCGCGCAGTTCCTATGTTCTTGCAACCAAAGTATTTGGGAAAATGGGAGATGGTCCCAATGATCAAGGCTTGTCACGTAAACACATTATGGAGCAATGCGATGCCAGTTTGCAGCGATTAGGTTTGGATTACGTCGACCTTTACTATTGTCATCGCTATCATCCAGACACACCGATTGAAGAGACATTACGAGCATTGGATGATTTGATACGGCAAGGTAAGGTTTTATATATTGGCGTCAGTGAATGGACAGCAGAGCAAATGACAGAAGCCATCCATTTGGCTGATCAGAAACTTTTAGATCGTATTGTGGTCAACCAGCCAAATTACAGTATGCTCCACCGTAATATTGAACAAGAAATTATTCCGGTCAGTGAAAAGCACGGCATCGGCCAAGTCGTTTTTTCTCCTTTAGCGCAGGGGATCTTAACCGGCAAATACAAAAAAGGAGCGTCTATCCCGTCCGATAGCCGAGCCGCGCAGGACAACATAAATCTATCTCGTAAGTTGACGGATGATAACTTAGAGCGTGTCGAAGCGTTAAAAAATGTCGCAGCCAACGAAAACCTATCACTTGCCCAATTAGCTATTGCATGGATTCTTCGCCAACCGAACGTATCCAGCGCATTAATAGGGGCAAGCCGACCAGAACAAATTGAAGAGAATGTGCAAGCGTCTGGCATCGAACTATCACCGGAGGCATTGGCAAAAGTAGAAGAAATCCTGCAATAGATAAGTAGACAAATAGAGTCGGGAGAAAAATTCCAGACACAACAAAAGCCGAGTGTAACACGAATTCTCATTTGTTCGTATTACACTCGGCTTTGCATTTATGTAGTATGGATATACTGCGAAGTAAGTTCTAAAACAGATCTAGAAAAAGCGTGATCATATGAATAGGAAAACATTTTATTTCGATTTGGTCATTTTGATATTTTTAATGTGCTTGGCAAAGCTCCGGAAATAGGCTCCGCGTCCTGTGGGCACGGCTTCAGCTAACTTGGTAAAGAAAATTCTTTTCTTTACCAAGTGGATCTTCAGCTCGCGCTGAGGCATGAGGAGTCTCCGCCTATTTCCTACGCTTAAGGGAAGTGCTACAACGATTGCAATAATCAAAAGCAACAGTTCTAGGCATTATTCTAGTAGTAGTGTAGGATGAACGTTTATGAATAACACTCAAAAATACTACAACCTACATCAGTTGTAGAGCCTAAATATTAGCGTAGGCCAACCACGGAGACTCCCGCGGGATTGTGCAGGTGCTGGAGATCCACTACGTCTGCACCTGCGTCTACTAGTAACGCTTCGAAGTAGGCTTTCTCGGTGCAAGGCAGCAGTGAAGTAATTCGGGTAGTTGCCTAGCTCCAGCCGTGCCCCGCAGGACGCGGAGTGGTTGGACGGAGCGGTATCCCTGCACATTATCTATTTCAAAATGATCTATCGCTAAAGTTGCTGCGCAGTTTGCTTCTACGCTGTATTACTTATAAATTGTTACATTTATCTTGATCACTCATTTTGTTAGATTACATAAATGGGAATGTCGACATTATTCCTCAGGAAGGTGTTTTGTTCTGCTCGCTGTGCTGCTCCCCCCATTCTATCATTTTATATAATAAACCTTTGATACTTTGTCCATAGTCTGTTAATGAATATTCTACTTTGGGAGGTACAACCTGATAGGACTTCTTCTTGATTAACCTATCGTTTTCTAATTCTTTTAGCTGTTTGATCAACGTCTGATGATTGATTAACGGGATCTGCTTCTTTAATTCACCAAAACGTAAAGTACCTTCCTCATAAAGGGTTAACAAAATAACTGCTTTCCATTTTCCACAAACAACATCTAAAGTCACCTTTATACTCTCCAAGTTCTGATTCATCATCTATCGCTCCTTATAAGGTATATATAAATATACCACTTTAAATATTCTTTTAATCTTATAAACTAGTAAGTGATGCTATTTTTTTTAGGATAGACAACGTTTTGTCGCCGTTTACCAATACAAAACCAAACGCACGTTTCTACAGAAAGGAGTGCAATATGTGACCTCACCCGTATCAAAAGAACAGGTTTCAAACTGGATGAAAGATAAGAGGCAACTAATTGTCTCGTCACTTAACGATCATCAACAATCAGAACAGCTGACTGTTCTGTTGCAAAGTCTAATCTACTTAATCAGTAAGAAGTTACCTATTACGACAGGGGAAGCTGTTTTAGACAATATAAAAGAAATCGGATATAAAAAAGGGCATGTTATAACAGATCAACGTATTTTCCTGCAGATGATCGATTGTTTTCCTTATATTAGCGCCCATATTATTCAGCACTTATTGGAGGAGAAAATGTTGCACAAATTCCCCAATTACGAATATGATGGCATAAGAAAAACAATAGATGAAATCATTTTGTTTTACAATGCAGGGTTTATCCATGGCTATCTTGATTCTCACCAGGAATCTCTGCCTCCTCGTTCAGACAATAAACATGCACAAGACCTTCCCGTACCTATTATAAAAGTGGACGATGATATTGATATTTGTCCGTTAATTGGTACACTGGATGATAACAAGACAATACTTTTAATCAACACTACTATCCATCACATTGCAGAAACGAAAATGGATTACGTGATTTTTGATTTTACTGGGATAAAAACTGTAACCGACTCTGGTATCTATAACCTTTTTTATACGGTACAACTGATGGAGCTAATTGGTTTGACGATAATATTTACTGGAATAAGAAGTCAATCAGCCATGCACTCCTCATTGCTTAGTGAAAAATTAAAAAATAAACAAGTATTTCAAACTGTTAAAGATGCCTTGGAATCATTAATCAAACACCCTGATAGAGCTTAATACAAACTGGTATTACAAGTTTCCAGAAACTGCAGCAGTCCACGAAACAGATCGAATAAGCAAAAACAAATGATGATTTTTACAATTTTTACATGTATCTGTATTGACATTTAGCGCTATAACATTTACTATGTTATTAAATGAAAATGAATGGAATTCTTATCCAGAGAGATGGAGGGGCAGGCCCAATGAAATCTCGGCAACAGGTTGTATGGAATAAACACTGTGCCAAATCCTGCGGTGTAACGAATATGTTGCAACCGGAAGATAAGAAGGAATGCTGATACACTGACAACCTTCTTATCACAGACCGATAGGAAGGTTTTTTTAATAAGGAGGATGCAATCATGTTGACTTACGCAAACTATAGCGACAGTCCTTTAAATCATGAGGAACCATCTGCATCGGACCCAACCAAAGGTGCACAAGGTATCCTTAATTGGGCTTATCAGACGTATGGTGACTCACTTGTCTATGCTTGTAGTTTTGGTGCTGAGAGTATGGTAATGATAGATTTGATTGCGAATGTGAAACCAGATGCCAAATTGGTATTTTTAGATACTGGTCTCCATTTCCAAGAAACCTATGATTTAATCGACGAAGTGAAGGAAAAATATCCAAAACTGGATATCGTCATGAAAGAACCTTCTCTTACAGTCGACGAACAGCGGGAACAATATGGTTCCGCCCTATGGAGCCGCGATCCTAATCAATGCTGCTACATTCGTAAGATAAAACCGCTTGAAGAAGTGCTGAGTGGAGCGACAGCCTGGATATCTGGTCTGAGAAGAGCTCAATCACCTTCAAGAGCTAATACCGACTTTATTAATAAAGATGACAGGTTCGAATCTGTAAAGGTATGTCCATTAATTCATTGGACTTGGGATGATGTTTGGAACTACATTAAAGATCATCAATTACCTTACAACTCACTTCATGATGAGAACTATCCGAGCATTGGCTGTATACCTTGTACGTCCAAAGTATTGGATAACGAAGATGAACGTGCAGGCAGATGGGCCAATTTCAATAAAACAGAATGCGGACTTCACGTTGCTCCGCAGTCGGCAAAATAACTATTTTTTTATGGCTATAACAAAGTAAATCTATCGGATTAATTATTTAAAGAGGTGAACGCGTTGACATTACAAGTAGTAAATAGTCCCTTTGATCAGAAACAGACCGAAATCTTAAATCAGCTGCTCCCAACATTGACAGATGCACAGAAGAATTGGCTAGCAGGATATTTAGCCGCCTCTCAGGCTAACGCTAGCCAGGCGGCACCTGCTCCCGAACAAACTGCCACCCAGCCAGTGGCAACGAGAACGGCAACGATTCTTTACGGATCCGAAACAGGTAACAGCCAAGAGCTTGCGGAGAAATTATCGGGGCAACTCAAATCAATCCAAAGGGATGTTACCATCTCCTGTATGGACGATTATAAACCAAAAAAATTAAAAGAAGCAGAAGACTTATTCATTGTTACAGCAACCCACGGCGAAGGAGATCCGCCTGATAATGCGATTCAATTCCATGAATTTCTCCATGGTCGAAAAGCGCCAAAATTGGATAACGTGAACTTTGCCGTCTTATCATTAGGGGACGAATCCTATGAGCATTTCTGTCAAACTGGTAAAGATTTTGACAAACGACTCGAGGAGCTAGGAGCTACACGAATCCACCCACGCGTGGATTGTGATGTCGATTATGAAGAACTAGCTGAGGAATGGTTTGCAGGTGTACTCGACTACATGAAACAAGAAAACGAGTCAGGAGCTAATGCTACCGTTACGGAGCCAACCCCAGCAGAACAACCGATATATTCAAAGAGTAATCCTTATACTGCAGAAGTATTAGATAATATTAAACTTAGCGGTCAAGGATCTAACAAAGAGACAAGACATATAGAAATTGCGTTAGATGGTTCCAATTTAAGCTATGAACCAGGTGATTGCTTAGCTATCTATCCGAAAAATGATCCAACACTCGTACAGCAAATTATAAACGAGTTTAAATGGAATCCTGAACAAACAATTCCGATTAATAAACAAGGAGAAATACGATCTGTACAGGAAGCGTTAACTTCTATATTTGAGATTACTAGATTAACGAAAGGCTTGCTGGAGAAAGCGGCAGCACATTTTGAGAACGAAAAGCTGACCAAGCTTCTCGCTGAACCAGAGCAAGTAAAATCGTATATCGATGGCCGCGACTTATTTGATCTAATTATCGATTATCCACCTGCACCATTTGAACCATCTTTACTTATGCAGATTTTACGTAAGATTCCAGCGAGACAATATTCGATTTCAAGCAGCTACAAAGCAAATGAGGATGAAGTGCATTTAACTATTGCAACAGTTCGATACAATACACATGGACGTGATCGCAATGGTGTTTGTTCCGGAGAAATAGCAGACAGAATCAAGCCAGGTGATCAGTTAAATGTCTATGTACACAAAAATCCAAATTTCAAATTCCCATTTGATGAAGAAACACCGGTAATTATGGTGGGACCAGGTACTGGAGTTGCGCCTTTTAGAGGTTATATTGAAGAACGTGAAGAATTAGAACTAAAAGGAAAAACATGGCTATTCTTTGGCGATCAGCATTTCCGCTCTGATTTCCTTTATCAAGTTGATTGGCAAAATTGGCTGAACAAAGGCTTTTTAAGCAAAATGGATGTAGCCTTCTCAAGAGATACTGAGGAGAAAGTTTACGTACAGCACCGCATGAAGGAAAATGCTCAACAATTGTATGAATGGCTAGAAGCAGGGGCTTATTTCTTCGTATGCGGGGATGAGAAACGAATGGCTAAAGATGTTCATGAGGCACTGCTCGCCATTGTCAGTGAACAAGGGAAGCTGTCACAAGAACAGGCGACAGAATACATCAATAAATTAAAACAAGAGAAGAGATATCAACGAGACGTGTATTAGGGGGGAAAATACAATGGGAAACAATTCTAATAATCTAGATCCAATGGAAAAATTGAAAGTCGAAAGTCGCTATTTACGAGGTACGATTGAAGAAGGCCTGCAAGATCCTATCACTTCAGCCATTTCCGAAGACGATACAAAGTTACTGAAGTTCCACGGAAGTTACCAGCAGGATGATCGTGATATCCGAGATGAGAGACGTAAGCAAAAACTTGAACCTGCTTATCAATTTATGCTTCGTGTTGCCATTCCTGGCGGTGTAGCCACTCCTAAGCAATGGCTTTCTATTGATGACTTATCACAACGATATGGTGATCAGACAATCAAATTAACCACCCGTCAAGCATTTCAATTGCACGGGATATTGAAATGGAACTTGAAAGATACAATAAAAACAATCAACGATGAATTGATGACAACCATTGCAGCCTGTGGGGATGTTAACCGGAATGTAATGTGTAATCCGAACCCTTATCAATCGGACATTCACCAAGAAATTCAAGATTGGGCGCAAAAAATCAGCGATCATCTCTCACCAAAAACCGGAGCTTATCATGAAAT
The DNA here is from genome assembly GCF_022919575.1 of Gracilibacillus salinarum. Classification (NCBI taxonomy): domain Bacteria; kingdom Bacillati; phylum Bacillota; class Bacilli; order Caryophanales; family Bacillaceae; genus Gracilibacillus; species Gracilibacillus salinarum. The sequence goes on from NZ_CP095071.1 coordinate 2,384,676, forward strand.
ATGGTTAGATAGAGAAAAAATTATTGATTCCAAAGAAGAAGATGAGCCTATTTATGGCAAAACTTATTTGCCACGAAAGTTTAAAATCGGGATAGCAGCTCCCCCATCCAATGATGTCGACGTCTTCTCTCAAGACTTAGGCTTTATTGCCATCATTGAAGATAATGAAGTTCAAGGCTTTAACGTAGTAGTAGGAGGCGGTATGGGTTCTACGCATGGAAATACCGACACCTATCCGCAAGTCGGAAAAATCGCCGGGTACTGTAACAAAGAAGATGCTATTGACGTTGCGGAAAAAGTGGTGACGATTCAACGGGATTACGGTAATCGTTCTGACCGAAAAAATGCACGCTTTAAATACACTATCGATCGCTATGGACTGGATTGGTTTAAAGAAGAACTGAACGAACGTCTAGGATTCGAATTACAGCAAGCGAAACCCTATCATTTCGACCACAATGGCGATCGCTATGGCTGGGTAAAAGGCCATAACAGATGGCATTTTACGCTTTTTGTCCAAAATGGCAGAGTGAAAGACACCGACGATTATCAGTTATTGACAGCACTACGAGAAATCGCGAACGTGCACACTGGTGATTTCCGTTTGACACCGAACCAAAATCTAGTAATTGCCAACGTAACCGCCCAAAAGAAAAAGCAAATCAATGAAATTATTGAAGCTTATGGCATTACAGAAGGAAAAAATTATTCAGGGTTGCGCCGAAATTCCATGGCATGTGTTGCCTTCCCAACTTGTGGCCTAGCTATGGCAGAATCTGAACGCTACCTCCCTTCTCTCATTGATAAAATCGAGGGATTGTTAGAAGCAGAAGGACTGAAAGAGCAAGAAATCGTGATCCGAATGACCGGCTGTCCTAATGGTTGTGCACGTCCTGGTCTTGCCGAGATCGCCTTTATTGGAAAAGCACCTGGTAAATATAATTTCTATCTTGGTGGAAGTTTTATCGGTGACCGCTTGAACCAGTTATATCGTGAAAATATTGGCGAAGAGGAAATATTGGCAACATTGAAAGAAATTTTTCATGATTACGCAACCAATCGAAATGAAAAGGAACACTTTGGTGACTTCGTCGTCCGCAAAGAATATGTGGATGAAGTGAATGATGGCAGAAAGTTTCACCGTGAGCAGAAAGGAGTTTTATAATGGCAGTAATCGAGAAGAAAGCAAACGAAACAATTGAAGCACATGGCGGTAAATTAGTAAATCGCGAAGTAACAGGTGCCGAAAGAGAACAATTACTTAACAAAGCAGAACAATTCAAGAGAATTACCATTAATGCATGGAGCATTTCTGATCTGGAATTAATCGGAATTGGTGGATTCAGCCCATTGACTGGTTTTCTCGGTGAGAAGGACTACCAGGAAGTCGTCGAGAATTTGCATCTCGCAGACGGCACTGTATGGAGTATCCCAATTAATCTTGCGGTAACAGAAGCTGAAGCAAATGAATTAGAGATTGGTGAACATATTGCCCTCTATGGTGAAGACGATGTATTATACGGTACATTGGAGCTTACCGAGAAGTACAGCTATGATCAAGAGAAAGAAGCACAATTGGTCTATGGCACAACAGAGGAAGCACACCCAGGAGTAAAGAAATTGTATGAGAAAGGCAATGTATATTTAGCAGGTCCTATCTCTTTATTAAATCGCCCAAACCATGATCAATTTAAAGATTTTTATCTCGATCCTGTTGAGACAAGACAACTATTTCAGGATCTTGGCTGGAAAACAGTGGTCGGATTCCAAACGAGAAATCCAGTCCATCGCGCGCACGAATACATTCAGAAATGCGCACTGGAATCGGTTGATGGCTTATTATTAAATCCATTAGTTGGTGAAACCAAATCTGACGATATCCCCGCTGACATTCGTATGGAAAGCTATCAAGTTATTCTAAAACACTACTATCCGAAAAATCGTACTCGTTTAGTAATTTATCCGGCCGCAATGCGTTATGCAGGTCCACGTGAAGCTATTCTGCATGCCCTCGTCCGTAAAAATTATGGCTGTACCCACTTCATCGTCGGTCGTGACCATGCCGGTGTCGGTGATTATTATGGTACGTACGAGGCACAAGATTTAATAGCTGAATATGAAGCAGAGCTTGGCATTCAAATTTTCAAATTTGAGCATGCCTTCTACTGCAAGAAATGCGAAAATATGGCATCACAAAAAACATGCCCACACGACAAGTCTGAGCACGTTCATTTAAGTGGCACAAAGGTCCGCGAGAAGCTTCGTAACGGTGAAGCTTTACCACGACAGTTCTCGAGACCGGAAGTGGCAGAGGTATTAATTAAAGGATTACAAAGGGGTTCAAACTAATGGCAGAGACAAAAAATATTGTCTGGCACGATTCAGCAGTAACAAAGCAGGATCGTATCAAACAAAATCAGCATCAAAGTCCTGTACTATGGTTCACCGGACTTTCAGGTTCAGGCAAATCTACCATTACGGTGGCATTAGAAAAAGCACTGTTCGATCGTGGCATTCGCTCCTACCGACTTGACGGTGATAACATCCGTCACGGCCTTAACAATAATCTAGGCTTCAGTCCAGATGATCGTAAAGAAAACATACGTCGGATCGGTGAAGTTTCCAAGCTCTTAAATGACGCTGGCTTATTTACATTGACCGCGTTTATTTCTCCCTATCGTGAAGACCGTGATAATGTCCGCGAATTGTTAAACGATGGTGAATTTATCGAAGTGTATGTAAAGTGCAGTCTTGAAAGCTGTGAAGCTCGTGATCCAAAAGGCTTGTATCAAAAAGCTCGCGCAGGTGAGATCAAAGGTTTTACTGGCATTGATGCGCCTTACGAAGAACCAGTCGCGCCAGAGCTCGTTGTAGACACTGAGGAAAAGTCAGTTGAAGAAGCCGTTGAAGACATCTTGGCATTCTTAGAAGCTAAAAATTATATTTAATTTATTTAGCACCCAGGTGATCCGTACGATGAAAGTCGTTCATATTACCGGGTGCTTTTGCATAGGATACATACCATTACCTTTATAAGGAGGAAATTTTAATGGACCAATTAATCAGCCTGTTTATTGGTGTCGGTGTTGTAATTTTTTCCTTGTTCTTCTTTGTCATCTACAGCACTATTAAGAATGATAAATAAGCTATCTTTTATTCCCCTCTTATTTCCACACTTCTTATCAATAATCAACAATCATGCTTCCTTTGTTGATTAGTCACCATCATTCATTTTTTTGTTCATTGTCTTTCTCATCCAAACAGATTACGATTAAAGTACTACTAATGTAAGGAGTGTGGCGTATGAAAGTTGGTATTTATCATGGACAAAATGATGTGAAGATTGAAGAACGCGAGATCCCTTCTGTCGGCGCTAAGGATGTATTAATTAAAACGTTGCGTGGGGGCATCTGTGGAACCGATATCAATATCGTAAAAGCAGGAAATGAAATGGGGATACGATTTGGTGCTGAATTTGGACATGAATTGTTTGGCGAAGTAGTCGAACTTGGAAAAGATGTCCCTTCAGCCATCTCTAAAGGAATGCGTGTTGGTATCAATCCGATTACAGCAAAACGTGCAGGTCGCAGATTTTCATTAGAATGTGGAGCATTCAGCCAATATGTGCTAATTGAAGATGCTGAACTTAACTATAATTTATATGAGATGAATGATTCGGTAACACCAGAAGAAGCTGTGTTAATGGAGCCAATGAGCGTAGGCTTTCACGGTGCCTTCAGCATCGAACCGAAAAAAGACGAAAACATTGTTGTGCTTGGAGCAGGACCAATTGGACTGTCTGCTGCAGCCGGTCTGATCGGAGAAGGAATTACTAATGTCTGCGTTGTAGATATCGATGATTTCCGCCTGAACAAGGCTAAAGAATTAGGTGCACGAACCGTTAACACCAAAAATGAAAGCCTTGCAGAAGGATTGATCAACCATTTTGGCGAAGAGAATGTTTACGGAATCAATGTTCCAAATGTACATGGTTTTGTTGATGCTGCTGGTGCTCCCCCATTATTTGAACAAGTTATGCAGATCGTTAAACCACAGGCTCGTATTGCTATCATCGCTGTGTATAAAAACGAGGTGCCTGTAAGCCTTGCTCAAATCATGAGTAAAGAAGTAAAAATCATCGGTGCGAGCGGATATACTCACGATAACATTACCCGTGTAATTGACCATTTGAACCAAAAGAAGACTAATATTTCCACTATGGTTACACAAGTCTATCCATTAGACAAGATCCAGGAAGCTTTTGATAAAGCAATCGAAGCAAAAGATACTGTCAAGGTTGTTGTTGATTTAACAAAGTAGAGGAAGTTTAGTATAAAAACCCTCACTGTCTTATATCACTTTGCCAAATTATGGATTAAGTCAAGTGGAACCGCATTATCTATGAGGTTATTTTGATATTTTAAAGGTACTAGCAAAGCCCCTAAAAATTGCTCCGCGTCCTGTATCGATCGGGTTAGCTAGGTTACAACTTAAACTGCTTCTGTACTGCCATGTGCTGAGGCAGCAAAGAAGTATTTCGGGTAGTAGCCTAGCTTCAGCCGTGTCTCGCAGGACGCGAAGTCGTTAGCAGAAGTTATTTCAGCACACGTACCATTTCAAAAATGTCTACAAAGCACATTACACAATCCGGATTTGCAGTAGGCACAGTCAGGTTAATCTTCTAAATCCATAATTATTGCTTATTTTCGCTGCTTGAATTGAATGCTAGCGTCCGCTTTCTATACTCCCCACTCTATTTGTACTGTCCTTCATTCTCCCCTACTGTTTTATTTCATACACATCTCATATTTGCTTGACTAACAGGCAAACTCACATTAATCTTAATGTAATATTAAGGAAAGGACGTGTTGTTGATGAGTGTATATACAGGAGTTTTTGTTAAAATGGGAGGATTTCTAACGGCTTAACCCAGAGATTTTCTCCCACCACTACATTCTTTGGGAGGAAAAAACGGTGAATTTAGAGAGATTAGGATGGTCTGCATTTTTTGAAACAGATTTTCAACGGAGATTTTCGAATGAATGGCAGGTTGGTCGAGTTGTAGGCCAAGGGAAAAACATTTATAAATTAGCGACAAAACAAGGTGATATGAACGCGAAAATAGCCGGCAAGCTGTTATTCGAAGCAGAAGTATCGTCGCAGTTACCTGCTGTAGGTGACTGGGTTGTCTTCGCTCATGAAGACGGTGACCAATTTGCCATCATTCACGGTAATTTAGAGAGAAAAGTGTTTTTTCAAGGAAAGTAGCCGGCAATAATATGGAAGAACAACTAATCGCCAGTAATATTGATACGGTCTTTCTAGTTAGCGCCTTGAATAATGACTTTAATATTCGGCGAATTGAAAGATATGTGACATTAGCTTGGGAATCAGGAGCAAGTCCGGTGATTGTACTCACAAAGGCTGATTTATCTGACGACATCGATGCAAAAGTACTTGAAGTGGAAGAAGTAGCGATCGGCGTTCCCATCCATGTAACAAGCTCGATTACCCATCAGGGGATAGAGGACTTGAACAAATATTTGCAGTCAGGAACAACCATCGCGTTGCTTGGTTCATCTGGTGTTGGTAAATCAACGTTATCAAATATATTATCGGAGAAAGAACAACAAGCGGTCCATGCTATCCGAAATGACGACAAAGGACGACATACTACTACTTCAAGGGATCTGTTAGTATTTGATAAAGGCTTGATTCTGGATACACCCGGCTTAAGAGAGTTACAATTATGGAACACAGAGGAAGCGGTATCCAACACTTTTCAAGATATTAAAGGGTTAGAAAACGCATGCAAATTCCGTGATTGCCAGCACGAATCAGAACCAGGCTGCGCGATTCAAAAAGCAATAGAGGACGGAATAATAACTGAAGCACGGTATCACAGTTATTTAAAGTTGCTGAGAGAAACAGCTTTTATTGAGAATTCAACGGCATACATGCGGGACAAAATCGAAAAGACAAAACACTATCGTCACCAGGCTACACAACACCGAAAAATGAAAAAACATCGTTAAAACAACGGAGTGCTGATAGTTAAGTCTATCACACTCTTTTTTACGAAAAATAACTCGCTGTTTATGTTAGTATATTCAAAAGCAAAAAATGATGAAAGGTGATAAAATGGGAGTTGACAATGGAAAAGCAATAAAATTTGGCTACTACGCTATAGTCGCCACCTTGCTTACAGGGGCTGGTATAATGATTTTCGATAATCATTATTATAATGATAGTATCAGTATTCTACTTATATTTGCCGCTTATATTTTTCAAGGTTTTTACGATTTATATCGCTCTCTTAAAGACGGCACAAAAAAATGGACATTTTTCCATATACTATATATCCTATTCGCTATAAGTGTTCTTGTATGGGGAATTACAAAAGTTTTTTAATTGATAGATTCATTATAAAAACCGAGCATAAACCACCCGGTCCTAATTGACTTCATTAATAAACAACTTCCTATAATATGGATTATGTAAACTAACTGCTTAGCGGTACGGTAATTTTGAAATGTTTCAAGTGCTAGGATACCGCTCCGTCCAACCACTCCGCGTCCTGCGGGGCACGGCTGAAGCTAACTTTGTGAAGAAGGGCGCTTCACAAAGTGGATCTCCAGCACCTGCACAATCCCGCGGGAGTCTCCGTGGTTGGCCTACGCTAGGATGATTGCTCTACAACTGATGTCATAGGAAGGATATCGATTGCTATCTACATAAATCAGTCACCATTTTTATAATTTATAATGCCTAGCACCACTGCTCACAGCTATTTCAAACGTTGTAGTACTTCCCTCAAGCGTAGGAAATAGGCGGAGACTCCCGTGGAATCAGCGCGAGCTGAAGATCCACTTATGAAAGAAAAGAATTTTCTTTCATAAGTTAGCTGAAGCCGTGCCCACAGGACGCGGAGCCTATTTCCGGAGCTTTGCTAAGCAGATGAAAACTATCATAATTAACTCCATGTCAGACATTTCCAGTTGACATAATCCATATTATAGGAAGTCCGTTTTATGTTCCATAAGATTACTGCTGTGACTGCACTTTTGTACTTTCTTTGCTTACAAGATGAATGTCCTCACCTAAATAAGCCAGACTAATGCCTAGAACGATTAAAGGGGTGTTTTCCAATTGAAAAAAGTCATCATCATTGGCGGAGCAGGAACCGTTGGAGAGATATTATACAAACATTTATCACCTGACTATCATGTGCTGGTTTTCGATAAAATGGTTAAAAACGAAACCGCTACGCATAAACAAATGGATGCAACAAACTATCATGATATGCTTAAAAAAATCCCAAAAGACACCGACGTCATGATCAATTTATTACGTATAGAAACGAGTCGAGCGATTGAAGACGTAGAGGCATTTGATCAAATGACAGATGTATTCTTTAAGGCGAGTTATTATCTCATGCTGATTGCCAAGGAGTATCACATAGATAAAGTGATTTATGCGAGCAGTAATCATGCCTCTGATTATTATGAGGAAAATGGATACTCTCAATTAGGAAGAGAAATTACTACCAAGGATTATCCTTATCCTAAAGGCTTATATGGTGTGCTAAAAGTAACCTCAGAGGAAGCAGGCTTTATTTTTTCATTACATACGGATTTATCCGTTATTAATATCAGAATCGGTTCAGTACCTAAGGATGAAAAGAAGGCATTACTTGAAAATGATCGAGTATCACGCACATTACTTTCTCAACATGACTTAATCCATTTATTTATCTCTGCCATCGAAACAAACACAAAGCATGGTACCTATTATGGTGTATCGAATAACACCGATAAGCCTTGGGATATCTCAAACGCTATAAAAGAGCTCGGATATCACCCCAGCGTAAACAGTGATCAGCTAAAGAATAATTAACGAACTAGTCATCTTGGAGAATCAGCCTTCCTCCACAGATGGCTTTTCCTCACCATGGCTCTCCTGCCACACCTTAAACCGATCTAAATCTTCACTTACTTGTCTGATGACAAACCCAAGCACAGCCGCATCATCAAACAAACCTAACCCAACTAAAAAATCAGGAACGATATCTATCGGAGTAACGAAATAAATAATTGCTGCCAGGATCATCACAATAGATCCCTTCGGAATTTCTTTATACTCGCCTTGAATCCATGCCCGAAGTGCTTCAAATAATAATTGCAGCTTTCCCCACACTTCTTCTAACTTACCTTTTTTATCATTTGCTTTTATTTCTGCCTGTTTTAATAACTGTTTCGATTTTTCCTTATCTTGAAAATAGTGCTTTGCTTTCGGAATATATCTTTTATAACCATGTTCGTATTTCATGGGATCTGCTCTCTCCTGTCCATTTTCGGTATATTTTTCGACTTTCTTGTCTTTAATTGTCGAAAGTATAGATGATTTTAATGACTCATGATATTATGGCAACTATGTGTGATTTTCCATCTTTATCCACGAACATCACGTCTTTATACCTATCATAACAAATAGAGAATATATGGGGAATCATTGTAAGCCATTTGAATTTAGGGGAGGACTAATCTATGGAAGAAGCGATTCAGCAAGAACAACCCAAACAACAGAAAAAGAGAACAAAATGGATTATCATTGCGGTGGCAGTTGCGGCTATATTAATCGCAGGAATCATATCTGTTCAAGCCTTTATACTTACATCGGCTAAAGAAGATTATTTCTTAGCTGAGAAGAAATCGATTGAGCAATTGCAGGAAACCTTCGAATCAAGGTTCGAGCAGGAAATAGCCTGGAAAGAACACACCGATGAAAATGCCATTGAATCTGTAACAGAAATAACTGGTCAAATGAACGTTCCCAGCATGGCGGGGATGGGATATGACCAAATTATTAATAACGCCAATATTACGATAGAATCCGCAATGGATAGACAGGAAAACATGTCGTCCGTTACTATTTCAGCGGGTATGGCTGGTATTGAACTGAATGGTATGGAAGCAACACTCGACAATAATGACTTATACGTAGGTTTACCGTTTCTGGATAACATCATTCAAGTAAATGGAGACGATCTCGGAAGAATTCTGCAGGAACTCGATCCTGAAACCTTTTCTGGAGAGGAAAATATAGACTTCAGTACATTGTATAACGAAAATCCATTCATGACAGAAGACTTTACTTACATTAACGAAGAATACATGATGTATCTATATGACCAAATTCCCGATGAGGCATTTGAATCAACATCAGAGGACATTACGCTTGGCGATAATAGTGTGAACGCTGAAAAAATTACCTTTTCCTTATCAGAGGAAGAAGTACAAAATATACTAAAGGGTCTGTTCGACAAAATGGCAGCCGATGAAAAACTTCGAGAAATCCTCGTTAATCAAACCTTTTATCTCGACTACGCTAATGTAGAAGTAGCTAATGAAGAAATCACTGCATTTGAAGAAGACTTCGTATCAACAATGGAGGATGCTTCAGCAAATGTAGACGCCATTAAACTTCCAGACGGTTTTGAATCCGTGATTTGGGTGCAAGACGATATTATCGTAAAAAGGGAACTTTCCGCTACAATTGAAGATGCTGGAACAACAGCAACAGTTCGGGTCGACGGAACGAATGCCATCACTGATTCTACTCAAGTATTGGATTATAACTTCACGGTAGATGATGGTAATACAGAAGAGACAATGAATATGAATGCTGATCTGTCTCAACAAGACGGAACAACCAACGATGTCATTACCTTATCTGTTCCTGATGCAAACTTTACGATTGAGTCCAATCAGACAGAGCAAAATGAGACAGATAAATCATTTGAACATATTTTTTCTTTTTCACAGCAAGGTACACAATTAATGAGCCTTCACTGGATTGGTGAAGGAACGTATGAAGAGGATCAAATGACGGTGGATCATACGCTTTTCGCGGAAGATGGCGCGACACTCAATCAAGACAGCTTGTCCATCAAACTCTCGCAAGAAGGTACTACTATCAGTGAGGTAGAAACCCCAGACACAGATCAAGTGAAAAACTTAAGCGACATGAGCGGTGAAGAAATTACAGAATACGTTGAAACAGACGTTATGCAACAATTTCAAGTGTGGATGAGTAATATGATGGGTGGAATGGGAACCGGCGGCTTTTAACATTAGCGTTTAAAGTAGGTGTCATAGATGAAATCTTTGAAACATATTTACTTGTTTACAAAAAGCAATTTAATCCAACTAAGGAGGAAGTGGGTATCACTTCCTCTTATTTTACTGGTACCGATAATTATTACTGGCCTTCTTGCCTTTTCGCTTGTATCCATGATGGATGTTGCTGAAACAGAATCCCTCACGGTAGGACTAGTCGATTTTGATCAATCAGAGGAAACGAAATTGATTATTGAATTATTAGAGGACTCTTCCCAGCTTGGTGATGTATTATCCATGCAAGAAATGGAAGAGACACAAGCAAAGCAAGGTATAACCAGCAATAATTTAAGTTCTTACGTCATTTTTCCGGAGAACTTTTTTCAAAAACTGATGAATGGAGAAGCATCGCGAGTTTCTATTATTGGGAATCCCGAAAAACCGCTGCAAAGCCAAATAATTAATGAATTAATCGAAACCCTTACACGTCACATTCGTAGTTCACAGGCTAACATTCTAACCATCAATCACTACGCCACACAATTAGAAATGAACGATCAAGAAAGAAACGCACTACTGCTGGAACAATTCACTGATTACTTTTTTTATGTTCTGGGCAGTGACAGAGTGGTAACCGAGGAGAAACTGACCAATAACGCAACCTCCTCCCCTACTGAATATTTCAGTTTGGCTGGATGGTTCACGATAGTAACAATCTGGTTAGTGATTATTTACACAATGTTGCAAAAGGACATCAGTACAAAAATGAAAGAGCGCGTCCAATTGTATGGAGTGACAGACTTTCAACAAGCAGCTGCTGCCATCATCACTACCTTGTTCGTAACAGCTATAATGGCAACCGTTACTTTCTTATCATACCTTTATTTCTTTGAAGATATAACGATTATGACAGAAAATGCCATCCGAATAGCTTGTTTACTGCTATTGCATAGTATGATTGTTCTGCAAAGCTTTACATTGATTGGATGGCTGCTAAAATCTCAAAAAGTTACATTATTAATGCTGACAATCTTCACCGCCATTGTCATCCTGTTCAGCGGCGCTATTATTCCCAAAATTTATTTTCCTATTTATCTGGAAAATCTATTTTCATACAGCTTTGCTCATCAATCCTTTTATTGGATTGAACAAATTATGCTGAATGGACGATTTTATGCTGAAATGAAGAGCCTGATGTGGACGGTTTTGATCGGTTGGATTGTCCTTCTCATTGTGTCCTCATGGAAAGGGCGTGTTTATAAATGAAAGACATTCTGTACACACGCTGGTTACTAGTAAAAAAACAATCGTTCAGTCTTTGCATCTGGTTGTTTCTGCCACTCTTGATCACCATTGCCATTCTCTCTGTGACTGAGTCGGTACAAGAAGACTTTACTGTACCAATAGGTATTGTCTTAGAAGAAGAAACCAATTCTTCTCTCGCCTTATACAACGAACTAAATAACACATCGCTTGTTACGGCTACTGTAATGTCAGAACGGAAAGCACTTCGACAATTAGAAAGGCATGAACTTGATAGTGTATTTGTGATAAAGGAAGGTTATCAAAACGCCTTGCAAGAAGGAAACAGAAACAATTTGCTGGAAGGATATTATTCCGATCGCTCCTTTGCCTATGATATTGTAAAAGAATCTATTGTATCGATTCTTCAACAAGAGACCGGACGGGTACATGCCGCTAACACTGTTATTCAATTAGAACAGCAATTAAATGGTGCAGAAGATTGGTCGATCAATGAAGTGATAGCCAAGTCGAAACAAATACAAACAACAGAAAATTTGCTGATCCATCAATTTCAATACCAAGGAGAGAAAGCGGCCGCAGACAATAGCAGAAGGTCATTAAACCCTTGGATGATCTGGGCTTTTTCAACCATGTTGATTACCATTTTTGTTTTCGACTGGATAATCAAAGAGCGTCAGCAAAATGTGCGTGTTCGCTTTCAGTTTATGAAGGTTTCCTATCCGGCATATATATTATATAACGTATTCGTATACCTGATTTTATTTCTTATCACGGATGGGGTAACGGCTATTGTACTGTCCTTACAATATGGAGCAGAGATTTCCCTAATTACGTTGCTGACATTCAGATTGACAATCTGTTTCGTTGCCTTTTTGTTTGTAACCGTTTGGAAAAACGTCTATTTCATGTATGTTGCAGCGATTACTTGGATTATAGTATTAATTGCCATCAGCAACATTCCTTGGATCGGGAACCTGCATATATGGCTATCCTTCCTTAATCCATTAGATCGATTTCTATCAGGTGAATGGACAATTGGCTGGTTCGTTGTCTGCCTTATCGGCATCGTAATCTGGTTTAAACGAGAGGAGAAAAATAATGCTTAAAGTGGAAGATCTACAAAAACATTTTAAAAGAAAACATGTTTTAGATCAGCTTTCCTTTACTGTTTATCCAGGTGAGATAGTTGGTCTTGTTGGCGAAAACGGTGCTGGAAAGTCTACACTGCTTCAAATACTCGCTACCACAATGAAGTCGACAGCAGGTGAGATTTCTTTGTATGACTCCAGTTACCATAAACACATAAAACAAATACGGCAGCACATTGGTTTTGTACCACAAGATATTGCGATATGGGAACAGCAAACAGTAGAAGAAAACATGGTATTTTTCGAGAAACTATCCTGGAAGAAAAAAACGAAAGCTCAGCTCGAACAACTTTGTCTTGATATGAATTTGGACCGTTGGAAAACGCCGGTAAAGAATTTATCTGGCGGGATGAAACGAAAATTAAACCTGGCTATCAGCCTGATTCATGACCCTGGCCTCCTGCTATTAGATGAACCGACAGCAGGAATTGATTTAAAGTCTCGAAAAGAGATTGGCGCCTATTTACGTAACCAAGCTAAGACGCACCAAAAGATGATACTCTACACTTCTCATGACATGGATGAGATTACCGCACTATGTGATCGTATAATAACCATTGGCAAGGATCCTTTTTATAAAGAATTGCTGGCGCGAACGAATAAAGAAGTGCTTAGTTTTTAGCCAAGAACAGGATAATAAAATGAGACTTCAAACAGTCGTGTATTACGGACGATTAGCGTCGTGATAAAAACAACTGAGGAGCCTATTTCGGAGCTTTGCATATGTCAACATAATGTTTTCTTATTGATTGACTCGCGCTTTTTCACGATTTGATTAGATATTATTTAGACGAATGTTCGTACTACAAATGTAGACAATCGAGCGGAACACGTATTTTTGTTGGATACGTGTTCCGCCCGGTTGTTGTTATGATTAAGAAGTTATCTTATTTATATAATGGTCCATACACCTGACAGGCTCGGAAATCTGCTCCTTCTTTATCACCGGTACCAAACATATTCCAGGCAGTTGGACGAAAAATATTTTCTTCTGCAACATTATGCATGTTTACAGGAATCCGCAGCATCGATGCTAGCGTGATAAGATCGGCACCGATATGACCATAGCTCATCGCACAGTGGTTTGCGCCCCAGTTATTCATCACCGAGTAGACATCTTGAAAGGCCCCATGACCTGTTAGATTGGGGACAAACCAGGTGGTCGGCCATGTCGGATCTGTGCGATCATTCAGTACTCCATGTATATGCTCCGGAAGCTCCACTGTGTACCCTTCTGCAAGTTGCAGTACCGGACCAAGACCTTTAATTAAATTAATACGTGCAATGGTGACTGGCATATCTCCGCGTGTTTTGAAGTTACTCGATAAGCCGCCACCTCTGAAATATTCGGTATTTGCTGGTCTCCATTCTGTTGCCTGCAAGCAATTGGCGGCTTCTTCTTTCGTCACTTCCCAGAAAGGCTTCATCACTGGTTTGCCATGTCGCTCTTGTTCCCCTGTACCATCAAGCGCTGCAGACCCTGAGTTTAATAAATGAATAATACCATTACTTGCTCTGCCTTCAAGCTGATGTTTGGTCACACGCTCGACAGCGGATGGACTCCAATACGTTCTTACATCGGCAAATACTTGCGCAGTATTCGTTAACAAATGACCGAATAGCATTGTAGCAGCATTTAACGTATCATTTTCAGTTGCTACAATATATGGTGCGCGTATCCCATTCCAATCAAAAGAAGAATTCAGGATTGCCTCCATGAAATCGCCATTAGGAAAATGATCAGTCCACTGACGCTGCCCCTGAAACCCTGAAGCAATGGCATTGCGTCCCATTGCCTCCTCTTCATACCCTAACTCTGTTAACTTAGCATTGCCTTGCATCAAATCTCTAGTGATCATCGTCATTTTTATATTCGTTTTTAAGTCTTCCTCTTTCTGGACTGTATTTCGTTGATTTGCCGCTTTATTTATATCAGATCCAAAGATACCATTTTCTTTTATCCATTGGTAAGCAACGGCAAATTCTTCTTTATCATAAATCTCCTCATTGATCCTCCGCGTTAATTCTGTCATATCTACATATTCATTGCGCATACCTAAATACTCTTGGAAGAAGCTTTCATCCACCATGCTTCCAGCTATCCCCATTGATACCGAGCCAATAGACAAGTAAGATTTATCCTTGAGCATAGCAACCGTCAGCCCTGCTCTTGCAAAACGAGTTATTTTTTCTTGAACATCAGATGGGATGGCATCATCATCGATATCTTGCACATCCTCACCGTAAATCCCAAATGCCGGCAATCCTTTTTGGTTATGCGCTGCCAGCACCGCAGCTAAATAAACGGCACCTGGGCGCTCTGTTCCGTTAAATCCCCATATTGCATTGGGCCTTTGCGGATTCATATCCATTGTTTCTGATCCATAACACCAGCACGGAGTCACTGTTATCGTTACACCAACATTTTCTTTGTCAAATTTATTTTTCGCCATCGCTGCTTCTGCTACCCCGCCGATACAAGTATCAGCTATTACGGTTTCGACATGTTGTCCATTAGGATAACGCACACTCTCTGCTAACAGATTTGCTACAGACTTTGCCATATTCATTGTTTTCACTTCTAAGGATTCTCTTACACCTTTTCTACGGCCATCAATGGTTGGACGAATCCCTATTTTCGGCATATCTCCTATAAATCGTTGATTAGTTGTCATATTATTTCCCCCTCGTATTATAGTCCTGTATATCGTTCAAATCGCTGGTAAGCCTCTTGCCATTTGATTTGATCTTGTGGCTGGTAATATTGGAGAGGAAATGATTCTCTCACAAGCTGTCTTGCTTGCTTCAAATCCTTTACTTCTCCTAATGCAATCCACTGACCAATAGCATTACCAATCGCACTCGCTTCAATTGGTCCTGCAACTACCTCTCTTCCAGTCGCATTCGCTGTTAATTGACATAACGTTTGATTGCGAATCGCACCCCCACCCATATGAATGCGCTTTAAATATTTTCCTGTTAATTTTTCTAAACGATGAAGCAGCCAGCCATATTTTAAAGCCAGGCTCTCCAGAATACAGCGGATCATTTCACCTTGAGTTGCTGGAACCGGTTGCTGCGTTTCTTTACAATAGCCTTGAATTTCTGTCATCATATTTAAAGGATTAAAAAATCGCTGATCATCCGGATTAATAAACGATCGAAAGGCTGGTGCTTCTTCAAATAGCTGATTCTCCTTATTAAAATCCGTTGCAATGCCTTCCCTTTCCCAGCTGACACGACATTGCTGCAGCAACCACATACCCATATTATTTTTTTGCAACCGATATTTGCCATCTATCGTTCCTTCATTGGTAAACCCTGATTCCATCACGTCCTCACTGATAACCGGTCGCTCCACAGGCACTCCCATCAATACCCATGTACCACAACTCATAAATACAGAGTACTGATCCTCTAACGG